>NZ_JANLNV010000012.1 GCF_025465935.1 Pseudomonas sp. 7P_10.2_Bac1
AGTAGCGAGCTTGTCTCGCGATCTTTCAAGATCAAAAGATCGCGAGGCAAGCTCGCTCCTACGGTTTCTGCTGACAGTGCTCGGTGCGGCGTTGATGGGCATTTTGTTGCCATCGACGAAAAGATTTAAGGCCCCTCTAAACCCCTGTAGGAGCGAGCTCGTCTCGCGATCTTTCAAGATCAAAAGATCGCGAGGCAAGCTCGCTCCTACCGTTTCTGTTGACAGTGCTCGGTGCGGCGTTGATGGGCATTTTGTTGCCATCGACGAAAAGATTTAAGGCCCCTCTAAACCTCTGTAGGAGCGAGCTTGTCTCGCGATCTTTCAAGATCAAAAGATCGCATCCTACGGCAGCTAATGCGTAGGGGTTTAGAAGAATCGGGTCACGCTGATTTTGGCGTTGCGGCCTTGGCTGTAAGCGTTGGCGCCGCTGAGCATCGGCCGGTAGCTTTTGTTGAACATGTTATCCAGCGTGAAATTGACTTCTGTGCCTTTGAGGTACGGCTGTTGCGGTTTCCATTCGGCAAACAGGCCTTGCACGTTATACCCATCGTTGGCGTACTGGTTGTAGTAGCGGTCGCCCAGGACTGTCAGCGGACCCGGCCCGTATTTATCGCTAGGCAAACGGTCGGTTTTACGCACGAACTCGCCTTTCCAGCCGACACGAGCATCCAGGCTCGGTATCTTGGTACCCAGCACTGCAATCCACTTCGGCGCCGGAATGTCCCGCGCCCACACGTCCGGTCCCCACGGGTTGGTGTAAGCACCTTCGTGTTTCCCCGTCATCCATGCGTACGACAGTGAGCCAAATACGTAGGTCGAGTCGTAGAAGCTTTCGACTTCAAAGCCTTTGATGGTCACGCTGCCGATATTGCGGTAGTTGGGCATGGGTAACATCCCCGCACATTCCTTGGACATACCGCCGGCGGTGGTTTGCTGCGCGCAGCCGACACCCGTGGCTTTGAAAATCTCATTGTCGATTTTGTTGCGGAACAAGGTGGTGCGGATCAGGGCGTGGTCGCTGTCGCTGAAGATATGATCAAAGTTGGTGATGTTGCCCGCGCGCCAGCCGGTTATGCGCTCCGGATCGAGGTCCAGGCTGGTCGGCGTGCGGTTCCCTGAGCCCTGGACTTCGTACTGCTCGTCAATCAACGGCGCACGCCAGGTTTTGCTGTAGTCGACAAACAAGGCAGTGTTCTGGGTCACTTTCCAGAAGGCTGACAGACGAGGCGACCAACCGGTGTAGGTCTGGTTGCTGTAGTCGTGGCCCAGGTCAGCCTGGTTATAGAGCGGTGCGTCGTTCTTTTCACCCCGGTTGCGCACATGGTCGTAGCGCAGCGACGGGGTCAGGGTGAAATCGCCCCAGGTAATGGCGTCCTGAATATAAGCGCTGTTGGTGTCTACTTTGCCCTTGGGCATAAAGCTTGGCTGGTAATGACCCCAGTTGTATTTCTCGGACTCATAAATCCCGCCTGGCATCCACATGTCGACATCGCGTTTGTGCTTGCGCACTTGCACACCGGTGGTGATGGCATGGTCCAGCGGGCCGGTGGCAATCAAGCTGACGTTTTCGACCTGGAGCATGTCGTCAGTGTAGGCGGTATCCATTTTGCGGCCGCCGGTGGAGGGCTGGAAGTAAGCTTGTTCGCCGCGCTTGTCGGTCTGTTCGGTTTTGGAATGCGAGAGCTTCACTTCCAGGTCAATCAGCGGGTTATTCACAGGCTGATACTTGTATTGGCCCGACCAGGTGTTGTCGACGGTCGAGCGGTTGGACAAGTAGCGACGGGTAGCACCGTCATAACCGTATTTGTCGATGGTGGCCTGGCTGGGCGGAGCCGGGTAGCTGATCGCCGAGAAGGGCACCCACAGGGCATTGTTCACATGGGAATAGGTCATGCCCGCGCTGTGTTCTTCGTTGAAGTGCAGGTTTACCTTGAGCAGTTGGGCGTCCAGGTCCTGGGCGGTATTGGGCAGGCGTTTGGGATTGATCGGGTATTCGTTTTTCGGGTCGGGGATGTGGCCGGCCAGTTTCATGTCGTCGCCGTCGCGTTTGGTGTAATACACCAGCGCATCAGCGCGGCCATCGTCGGTGCGACCGTATACGGCGCCGCTGTAGACCTGTTGGTGGTCGTTGCTGCTGTAGCCGTACTTGAGCATGCCACCGGTGTTTTTGCCGTCTTCGAGCAGATCGGGCGCATCTTTGGTGATCATGCGCACGGCACCGGCAAAGCCGCCGTTGCCGGTGCGCACGTCGTGGGGGCCTTTCTCGACTTCCAGTCGCTTGATCAGTTCCGGCTCAACAAAGATCGTGCCTTGCATGTAGCGCTCAAAACCGCTTTTGGTCGCGCCGTCGACGGTCAGCTGGACGTCTTCGGCTTCGCCCAGGCCCCAGATATTGATGGTCTGGCCACCAGGTTTGAGCGAGCCGCCCAGGTAGATGCCGGGCAGGGTGGACAGCAGGCTCGGGATATTGTTGGCCTGATAGCGGTTGATTTCGGCCTGGGTCATGGTCGATTTGCCGACGTTGCTGGAGTCGACTTCATTTCCGTTACCGACCACGCTGAGTGCACTCAGCTCAAGGCTGTTGCTGGTGGTGGTGCCTTGCTCTTTGGGGCGCACGACGTAGGTGCTGTCCACCTGGATCAAACTGAAATCAGTGTCTTTGAGCAACTGCCTGATGGCGTCTTGCGCGTTGTAGGAGCCGCTCAGGGCAGGGGCTTTGATGTTGCGCAGCAGCGCTTCGTCGAACAGCAGAGCGATATTTGCCTGTTGCGCGATGTCACTCAACGAGCTGGCCAGCGATTGCGCCGGCAGCTGCAGTTGGATCGATTCGGCGTGGGCAGACAGGCTGACCGTCATGCACGCGGCGAGCAAGGTCGGACGGGTGCACAAATACGAGAAGTGATGTGGTGCGCGAAACATGAAATCCCCCAGTGCGGCAACAAAGGCCAAAAAAGACATGCGTTAGCAACGCAGACCGAAGGAAGACGCAGCACGAATGAAAATCCACATATGCGAATGCAAAATATTCGCATATGTTTTTTTAGCGCGGTTCGATACGTATTTTCCCGCTGTCCAGCAACACCGTTTTGACCGGGATCAGCGCGGGCAGGGCTTTGACCAGTGCCAGTGGGTCGGCGGTGTTGAGATTGCCCGAGACCTTGTAGTGTTCGAGTGGCCCGCTCGCCAGCTCAATGATCCCTGGGCGATACAGATCAAGCTCATCCACCAGGCTGGCCAGCTCGCGATTGCGAAACGACAAGTGGCCGCTGCGCCAGTTGCCGGCTTCGTTGGCGTTGAGGGTGTGTGCTTGCAGGGTGCCTTTGGCGTAGGAATAGGTGGCCTGTTGCTGAGCGCCAAGCAAGGTCGAGGTGTTGGCATCGGGCATGAACGCGACTTGGCCGTGGGCGACGCTGACTTCCAGTTGGCGCGGGCTGCGGCGTACATCAAAACCGGTGCCCACCACTTTGATCTGCGCGTCACCGGCATGCACCACCAGCGGGTGTTCTTTATTGGGCGCGACGTCGATGTACAGCTGGCCATGCTCCAGGTAAATGTTGCGCACCTGAGCCGTGAAATCGATTCGCAGTTGGGTATTGGCGTTGACGTTCAACGTGCTGCCATCGGGCAGGAGTATGGTTTTGGGCCCTTGGGAGGTAGTGGCCACTTGCTGCTGATAGAGCGCCACCGGCGTGCCGATATTGAGGGCGAAGATGGCACATAAAATCGCTGCCGCCGTGGCCATGGCAAAGCCGTAACCCTTGCGAGAAGGTTTTTTGACGGGCAAAGGCACGGGCTGGTCCAGTTGTTCAAGTTCACCCAGGTCGGCCCACAATGCTTCGAATTCGGCGTAGGCCCGGGCATGGGCCGGGACCGCGTACCAGGCGCTGAACGCGGGGTCTGCCGGGGCGTTGTGCGCGTCACGGTTGCGGGTAAACCACTGGGCAGCCTGCGCGTCAATGCTGTCGATGTCGCTCGTTTCAAATGGGCTCATTGTGGCTGTACCTTGCCGTTTTCCCGTTGTAGATGTTGCTTGCAGTGCAACAAGGCAAAGGCGATGTGCTTTTCCACCATGCTGACGGAGATCCCCATGCGTTCGGCGATTTGCGCCTGACTTAACCCTTCAAAGCGATGCAGCATAAGGGCTTCACGACGCCTGGGCGAGAGTTCGGCGAGCACGCTTTTGAGTTGCTCAAGGCGTTGCAGGCGCTGGGCAGCGGCCATCGGCTCATCCCTCTCATCGCTTAAAGGCTCGGTGGCAGGTTCCAGATGTTCGCTGTGTGCCTCATGGCGCACCTGCTGGCGGCGCCAATGATCGCGCAGCAGGTTGCGCGCCACCTGGAACAGAAACGCCCGCGGTTGCTCGACCTTGGCCCGGTCCTGATAACCCAGCCATTGGGTGAATACGTCTTGGGTCATGTCAGCGGCATCGCTGGCGTTGTCGGTACGCTTGCGCAGGAAGTGCAGAATTTGCGTATAGAACTCGCGAAAGGATTCGGCCGCCAACGGATCGGGTTTGAAGCGAGACATGTAGGTCCTTCCAGGAACACTGTTGCAGTCAAGCCGCGAATGGTATCGAGAATGATTGCTATTTGTCTCGCTTTATTAGCGATGTCTCTGAATCCTGTAGGAGCGAGCTTGTCTCGCGAGCTTTTAAACGATCAAAAGATCGCGAGGCAGTTGGCTCCTACAGTCGTGATGGGGGGTTACACCTCCACCGGGACTGAATGCTTGGTGTAGCCCAGCGGGTGAGTTTTGGAATTAAAGAAGCGCAACGTCAGTTTCGTATCGGCAAACAGCGCGGCGTAGTGGTTTTTCTGGAAACGGATAAACGCTTCGCTGCGCGGGTAGATCGAGATGCAGAGGGTTTTCAGCGGTGCTTGGCGCAGGGCATCGATCAGGTGCTGGTCTTGCTCGCCCAGGCTGTGGCCGAAGATGCACAGCGCGTCTTTGTGAGCCATCAGTTGTTCATGGCAAAAGGTCAGGTAGTCGCAGTAGCGAATGGTTTTGCGTTTGTCGTCGCTGCTGCTTTCACTGACAAACAGCGGCACATCGTCCAGCGCGCTGATGGAGTGATTGACCGCAAAACTGCTGAGCAAGGAGGCCTCGTTCGCGTGGATCTTGCGAGCCTTGCCTTCCTGATTCTTCACCAGGTGCATGGCGCCGTGCAGGTACAAGACCCGAGTGCCCTTGCTTTTGCCACGGGTGCTGCCCAGCTCAAAGGTGGCGCTCTGGTTATCGAACAGGTCATTGAACTGTTTGGGCGCCTGCATCACGGCCCAAGGGGCAAGCAGGTCGTAGTTGGAGCAGTACACCGTGGCATACCGGGCCAGTTCCTGTTGCCAGCAGGCCAGGGTGTCGGCTTGCATCAGGCGCCAGGGGATGTGCACGTCTTGAGTACAGTTGATCAGGGCTTCCTTGATCGCGTAATAACGTTTGCGCGGGGACGCGGAGCTGATCGCCAGCGCTTTATTGACCTTGCTGGCGGTCTTCAAGGCGCTGAGCACGTGCTCGAAATTGCGCGTGCCCAAGGCATCAAACACGCTGAGTTCAGTGGGGCTCAGGGGCTTTTCGCTGACGCTCTTGGCTTTTTCAAACAACGAATCGTAATAAAAGTCATGCCACACGGCCATGCTCGCGCCGTTACCCACCAGCAGCCCGGTGCAGGGTTGGCTGGCGCTGAGCGCGTTCCAGTCTTCTAGTTCGGCATCAAATTCCTGGAAGGGAGTCATGTCTATTTGTTTCTCGATACTGGGGCGGTGCGGGACTTTATCACGACCAAGACTTGAGCCAGATCAACATCTGAGCCATTTGATTGGAGGAAGCTAGCTTGACCCACACAACAAGCGTTGCGGGTAGTGCCCGCCAAAAGGACTCACCATGACCAGCACTTTTTTTATCCCTGCCGTGAACATCATGGGCAATGGCTGCCTTGAAGAAGCCATGACCGCGATTCGCAACTATGGATTTCGCAAGGCCTTGATTGTCACGGACGCAGGGCTGGCCAAGGCCGGTGTAGCGACGCTTATTGCTGAAAAACTTGCACAGCAGGACATCGAGTCGGTGATTTTTGACGGTGCCAAGCCGAACCCGAGCATTGCTAACGTGCAAGCCGGTTTGAAAGTCCTCAAGGAGCATGCGTGTGATTTCGTAGTGTCACTGGGCGGCGGCTCGCCCCATGACTGCGCCAAGGGCATTGCACTGTGCGCCACCAACGGTGGGCATATCCGTGACTATGAAGGTGTTGATCAGTCGGCCAAGCAGCAACTGCCATTGGTGTCGATCAACACCACGGCGGGTACGGCCAGTGAGATGACGCGTTTCTGCATCATCACCGACGAAGAACGCCACGTAAAAATGGCCATCGTCGACCGTAACGTGACCCCGCTGTTGTCGGTCAATGATCCTGAGTTAATGGTGGCAATGCCTAAAGGGCTGACTGCGGCGACTGGCATGGATGCGTTGACCCATGCGATCGAAGCGTATGTGTCGACGGCTGCGAACCCAATTACCGATGCCTGCGCGATTAAAGCCATGGAGTTGATCAGCAAGAACCTGCGCCAGGCGGTCCGTGACGGCAAGGATTTGGTTGCGCGCGAGAATATGGCCTACGCCCAGTTTTTGGCCGGGATGGCGTTCAACAACGCTTCGCTGGGGTTTGTGCATGCCATGGCGCACCAATTGGGCGGCTTCTATGACTTGCCGCACGGCGTGTGCAACGCCGTGTTGCTGCCGCATGTGCAAACGTTCAACGCCAGTGTCTGCGCGCAGCGTTTGACTGACGTGGCGCATGCACTGGGCGCTGATGTTCGTGGCTTGAGCCCGGAAGAGGGCGCACAGGCGGCGATTGCGGCCATTCGCACATTGGCCAAGGACGTCGAAATCCCGGCGGGACTTCGTGACCTGGGCGCCAAACTGGATGACATCCCGGTGTTGGCAAGCAATGCGTTGAAGGATGCGTGTGGGTTTACCAACCCGCGTCAAGCCGATCAACACCAGATCGAAGAGATCTTCCGTAGCGCGTTTTAAGCGACTGGCGGGTTTAGACTTTTGAAAGCCCGCGCCTACAAGGTTGGGCGCATAAAAAAACGGCCAGGTTATTCACCTGGCCGTTTTTGTGTCTGGCTTGAAAGCGCTTATTGCACTTCGACGGCCAGGCTGTCGTGGATCTTTTGTTGCCAGATGGCCGGGCCGGTGATGTGCACCGACTCGCCTTTGCTGTCGACTGCCACAGTGACTGGCATGTCTTTCACGTCGAACTCGTAGATCGCTTCCATGCCCAGTTCGGCAAACGCCACCACGCGGGATTTTTTGATCGCCTGGGCAACCAGGTAGGCAGCACCACCCACGGCCATCAGGTACACGGCTTTGTGTTCCTTGATCGCTTCGATGGCAGTCGGGCCGCGCTCGGATTTACCGATCATGCCCAGCAGGCCGGTCTGGTCGAGGATCTGGCGGGTGAACTTGTCCATCCGTGTTGCAGTGGTCGGACCCGCCGGCCCCACCACTTCGTCGCCTACCGGGTCAACCGGGCCAACGTAGTAGATGAAGCGGCCCTTGAGGTCGACCGGCAAGGTTTCACCCTTGTTGAGCATTTCGACCATGCGCTTGTGCGCTGCGTCGCGACCGGTGAGCATTTTGCCGTTCAGCAGGACGGTCTCGCCCGGCTTCCAGCTCTGTACTTCTTCCGGAGTCAGGGTGTCGAGGTTGACACGGCGGGCCGATGGGCCAGCTTCCCAGACGATTTCCGGGTAGGCATCGAGCGGTGGCGCTTGGAGTTCAGCAGGGCCCGAACCGTCGAGCACAAAGTGTGCGTGGCGGGTGGCCGCGCAGTTCGGGATCATGCAGACCGGCAACGAGGCCGCGTGGGTCGGGTAGTCCATGATCTTGACGTCGAGCACGGTGGTCAGACCGCCCAGGCCCTGGGCGCCGATGCCCAGTTGGTTGACCTTCTCGAACAGTTCGATACGCATTTCTTCGATACGGTTGCTCGGGCCGCGCTTGATCAGGTCGTGAATGTCGATGGACTCCATCAACACTTCCTTGGCCATCACCGCCGCCTTTTCAGCCGTACCGCCGATGCCGATACCGAGCATGCCCGGTGGGCACCAGCCCGCGCCCATGGTCGGAACGGTCTTGAGCACCCAGTCAACGATCGAGTCGGACGGGTTGAGCATGGCCATTTTCGACTTGTTCTCGGAACCGCCGCCCTTGGCTGCTACGTCCACTTCCACGGTGTTGCCTGGAACGATGGAGTAGTGGATCACCGCCGGGGTGTTGTCCTTGGTGTTGCGGCGAGCACCGGCCGGGTCGGCCAGGATGGAAGCACGCAGAACGTTTTCCGGCAGGTTGTACGCGCGACGCACGCCTTCGTTGATCATGTCGTCCAGGCTCATGGTGGCGCCGGTCCAGCGCACATCCATGCCCACACGCACGAATACGGTGACGATGCCGGTGTCCTGGCAAATCGGGCGGTGGCCAGTGGCACACATGCGCGAGTTGATCAGGATTTGCGCCATCGAGTCACGGGCCGCTGGCGATTCTTCGCGCAGGTAGGCTTCGTGCATGGACTGAATGAAGTCAACGGGGTGGTAGTAAGAAATGAATTGCAGGGCGTCAGCAACGCTCTGGATCAAATCGTCTTGCTTGATCACGGTCATGGGTCGCGCTCCTCTATAAGACGGGAACATTCAATCAATAAGGTGTTTGCGACCTGGGTGCTTCGGTCTGTCGTAAACAACTTGAGAGATGCACCGGGCACGCAGGCCCGGCACAAAAAAGGCGCGGCAGTATAACCCGAGGCTGTCTTTGATACACCTGAGCAAGCAAAACTTGTAGCCGCTGCTGAAGGCTGCGATAAGGGCCGCAGGACCTTCGCTTTACGGGGCTTGTGAGCACAGAGGTGCTTCAAGTGGTAAGCGGTGCTGTAGCGTCTATAAGACTAATTACCCACAGGAGGCCAGAAGTGCCCGAGTTACACGTCGCCGATAAATGCTGGTCAGTCGAGCAGGGCAGTAACTTGCTGGATGCCTTGAACCAGGCGGGCGTTGCTGTGCCGTACAGTTGCCGGGCGGGTAGTTGCCATGCCTGTCTGGTGCGTTGCGTGCAAGGGGAACCCCTGGACCTCAAACCACAGGCGTTGGCCCTGGCGCAGCACGAGCAAGGCTGGCGCCTGGCGTGTCAGTGCCAGGTGGTTGAAGATCTGCAGATTGAGGCCTTTGACCCTGAGCGCGACGGCCTGCCTGCCCAGGTGTCGGCACTGGACTGGCTCAGCCCTACGGTTCTGCGCCTGCGGTTGGTGACGCAGCGCCCTTTGCGTTATCGGGCTGGCCAGCATGTGGTGCTGTGGACGCCCGGCGGTATTGCGCGGCCTTATTCGTTGGCCAGCCTGCCGGAAGAAGACCGCTTTCTGGAGTTTCATCTTGATTGCGCGCACCCCGGTGAGTTTGCCGATGCCGCGCGGCAGTTCAAGGTCGGCGAGCTGGTGCGTTTGGGCGAATTGCGCGGCGGGGCGTTGCGCTATGACCCGGACTGGCAGGAGCAGCCTTTGTGGCTACTGGGTGCGGGCACTGGCCTGGCCCCTTTGTCGGGTGTGTTGCGCGAGGCGCTGCGTCAGGAGCATCAGGGGCCAATCCGAGTGGTGCATGTGGCTCGGGATGACAGCGAGTTTTATCTTGCCGCCGAGTTGCAGGCCTTGGCCGCCGAGCATCCCAACTTGACGGTCGAGTGGGTGTTGCGCAGCCAATTGGCGGATTATCTACCGCAACTGCGGGTGATGGCGCGTCAGACTCACGCCTTGGTCTGCGGCCACCCGGACACGGTTGAAGCGTTTGCCAAGCGTCTATTTCTGGCCGGGCTGTCGCGCAATCAATTGCTGGCCGATCGTTTTTTGACCCGCGGCTGAACTGGCAAAACTGTAGTCGCTGCCCAAGCATGAGGCTGCGTAGCGGACCTGAGCGGCGATCTTTCGGCCCGCATCGCAGCCGTCGTTCCTCGGCAGCCACTTCAAGAGTTTCTGCAATCTTGCAAAAAAGCCCCGCCTGATTGCTCGGGCGGGGCTTTGGGTGTGGGCCGATTAAGGCTTAAACCATTTTGTCGCCGACATGCAGGATCTTCATGCCGTTGGTGCCACCGATGGTGTGGTAGCTGTCGCCCTTGGTCAGGATGACCCAGTCACCGTTCTCGACGACGCCACGCTTGAGCAGCTCGTCAATGGCGGCCTGGCTGACTTGTTCTGGCGGCAGCGAAGCCGGGTCGAACGGTACGGTGTAAACGCCACGGAACATGGCTGCGCGGGCCTGGGTTTCGCGGTGCGGGGAGAACGCGTAGATCGGCACCGAAGAACGGATACGCGACATGATCAACGGTGTGTAACCGCTTTCAGTCAGGGCGATGATCGCTTTGACGCCAGGGAAGTGGTTGGCGGTGTACATGGCCGCCAAGGCAATGCTCTGGTCGCAGCTTTCGAAGGTTTTGCCGATACGGTGGCTGGAGGTTTTGCTGGTCGGGTGCTTTTCGGCACCGGCGCAAATGCGCGCCATGGCCTGCACGGCTTCCAGAGGGTAGGCACCGGCAGCACTTTCAGCCGACAGCATCACGGCATCGGTGTAGTCGAGCACGGCGTTGGCCACGTCAGACACTTCGGCACGGGTTGGCATCGGGTTCTGGATCATCGACTCCATCATCTGGGTCGCAACGATCACCGCTTTGTTGTGACGGCGAGCGTGCAGGATGATCTTTTTCTGGATACCGACCAGTTCTGCGTCGCCGATTTCAACGCCCAGGTCGCCACGGGCAACCATGACCGCGTCGCTGGCTTTGATCAGTGCGTCGAGGGTTTCGTCGTCGGCCACGGCTTCGGCACGTTCAATCTTGGCGACCAACCAGGCTACACCGCCTGCTTCGTCACGCAGTTGGCGGGCGTATTCCATGTCCGCGGCGTCACGCGGGAACGACACGGCGAGGTAGTCGACTTCCATTTCGGCAGCCAGCTTGATGTCGGCCTTGTCTTTTTCAGTCAGTGCAGGTGCAGTCAGGCCGCCACCGCGACGGTTGATGCCTTTGTGGTCCGACAGTGGGCCGCCGATCAGGACGACGCAGTGCAGGGCGTCTTCAGTGGCGGTTTCAACGCGCATGACCACGCGACCATCATCGAGCAGCAGTTCGTCACCGACGCCGCAATCCTTGACCAGATCCGGGTAGTCGATGCCGACGATGTCTTGAGTGCCTTCTGTCAGCGGGTGGCTGGTGGAGAAGGTGAAACGGTCACCGATTTTCAGTTCGATGCGTTTGTTGGCGAATTTGGCGATACGGATTTTCGGGCCTTGCAGGTCACCCAGCAACGCAACGAAACGGCCGTGCTTGGCTGCGATGTCACGCACCAGCTTGGCGCGAGCCTTGTGCTCATCGGGAGTGCCATGGGAAAAGTTCAGACGGGCGACGTCCAGGCCAGCCAGGATCAGCTGTTCAAGCATCTCCGGTGAGTTGCTGGCAGGGCCAAGTGTGGCAACGATTTTAGTACGACGAACGGACATGCATAGACTCCTGAGTTCAAGCGCTGCCAAAGGCTACTATGGTCTTTGGCTGTAGTCATTGTTCCTCTGCACTACTTTCGACTTAAGTTGTGGTGCACAGGATGTGAAGAATTTGCAGCAGGGGTCGATACACTGTTGAGAACAGGAGATACCCATGCGCTTTTTGCTTGTTTTAGTGATGCTCGCCAGTGTCACCGGCTGTACCCGCTGGTCAATGAACCACCATTTGAACAGCGCCTACCGCGCCTACGATCGCGGCAATTGCGAGGCCGTGATGCTCGAGTTGTCTGAGGTTGACCGTGAAAGTCGCAGCCGGCCCTATATCTGGCCGCAAACGGCAATGTTGCGTGGATTGTGTCTGGAGCGTACAAAGTTCTACCTGGATGCCGCCCAAACTTACCAATACATCATTAATGAGTTTCCGAAGAGCGAATATGCTTACCGGGCGAAGGCCCGAATCGAGACGTTGCGTATTCTTAAATTCATCCCGGGCCCAGGCACAGCTCAAGCGCTGCCGGCGACCATTCCGGCGGGTGGACGTTTTAACACGCCTTGAAAGGGTGTGATCACACAGCGGTGTGATAGCAGTAGTCAGTAGTGGCTCTTTGATGTTGTTTCGTGATTGTTACTATGCTTTTCAACGGATGTGCATGAAACACAAAGTGTCTCAGTGTCCGGTTGGCAGCGCTTGAGTGCGCGATCTTCCGGGCGGTTACCCCGGGCCTTTAAAAGTGTGGATTCAACATGGTTACTGAACGCCGTATCCAGCGTCACGAATTAGCTTCTTTCTTGAAGGTATTCAATCGATTCACGGACAAGCCCATGGGGTATTTGGGCAATGTGTCGCAGGGTGGTCTGGTGTTGATCAGCCAACTGCCACTGCTGGTGGGGGCCGATTTTCAACTGCGGCTCAAGCTGCCGTGCAGCAATGGCCAGTTTCAACTGGTCGATCTTGTCGCGCGCTGCCTGTGGTGCCGTGAAGATGTAACCCCGACCTTCTATGACTCCGGTTTTATTCTCTATCAGCCGCCAGACGAGTACCTCGCTCTCATTGGCGATTTGCACCACTACTTCAGTTTCCACCCGATGCAAGCCTCCGTTTGATGAGCCGGTGCAGGTGGGCAGTATTCGCCTGTGCTGGTTCGTGCTGGTCTAGCCGGGCTGTGAACGCCTAGACTGAGCGCGAATATTGCTCAGGAACACCCCGTGACTTCCATTTTTTGGTACGACTACGAAACCACCGGCATCAATCCGCGCAGCGATCGTGCGGTGCAGGTTGCCGGTATCCGCACCGATTTCGACCTCAATGAGATTGACCAGCCGGTCAATCTGTATTGTCAGCCCAGCGACGATATTCTGCCGCACCCCATTGCTTGCCTGGTGACCGGCATTACCCCGGGCATTCTTGAAGACAAGGGCTTGGGGGAAGCCGAGTTCATGACGCGCACCCATGCGCAATTGGCGCAGCCTGGCACGTGCGGCGCGGGCTACAACACCTTGCGCTTTGACGACGAAGTCACGCGATACAGTCTGTACCGAAACTTCTTCGATCCTTACGCGCGCGAATGGCAAGGCGGTAACAGTCGCTGGGACCTGATCGATGTTGTGCGTACGACTTATGCACTAAGGCCGCAAGGCATTGTTTGGCCCGAAGAGGACGGGCGAGTGACGCTCAAGCTCGAGCGTCTGACGGCCGCCAACGGGATTGATCATGGTCAGGCGCACGATGCGTTGTCCGATGTGCGCGCAACCATCGCATTGGCGCGTTTGATTCGTGAGAAACAACCAAAACTTTATGACTGGTTATTTCAGTTGCGAACTAAACAGCGGGTGCTGGATCAAGTTCGGCTGTTGCAACCGATGCTGCATATTTCAGGGCGTTTCTCGGCGGCGCGGCATTATCTCGGGATCGTTTTACCCTTGGGGTGGCATCCTAAAAACCGCAATGCATTGATTGTCTACGACCTGCACTTTGATCCACAGCCTTTATTGGACATGGATGCTGAATCGCTGCGAGCACTGCTTTATACGCGTCGTGAAGAATTGCCTGAAGGGCAGGCGCCGATTGGGCTCAAGCTGATTCACGTTAATCGTTGTCCGGTGGTGGCGCCGTTAAATGTTGTGCGGGCACAGGACCAAGAGCGTTTGCAATTGGACATGGCTGAATATCAGGCCCGGGCCCAGGTGCTGAAGGCAGCCGAGGAAGTTTGGAAGCAAAAGTTAAATGTTATTTATGCGCACGAAGATTTCATTCCTAGCCAGGACCCTGAACAGCAACTGTATGACGGTTTTTTAGGTGACCGTGACCGGCGGCTGTGTGAGCAAGTACGCTTAAGTGACCCGGAACAGTTGGGAAAAGATGCGTGGCCTTTTGATGACGAACGGTTGCCCGAATTATTATTCCGTTACCGCGCGCGAAACTTTCCACATACCTTGAACGAGCAGGAACAGGCTCGTTGGCAAGTGTTTTGCCAGCAGCGGCTGACGGATCCGGAGCTGGGTGCGCCTTTAACCCTGAGCCAGTTCACCGAGGCCGCACAAGGCCTGGCGCGTAATGCAACGCCTGCCCAATTGAAGCTTCTGGAGCAGTGGCAGCGTTATGCCAAGAACTTGAGCGAGCGGATAGGGCTGCAAGCTCCAGCCGACACTACCGACTAAATACACGGCAATAAAAAAACGCCAGCAAGCTGGCGTTTTTTATGGGAGTTGCTGAACACGCGAGGTGTTCGCAATCACTTAGCCGAGCAAAGTTGCCCAGCCTTCAACCACGTCGCTGCCCCACTTGGCTTTCCACTCTTTTAGAGTTTTGTGGTTGCCACCTTTGGTTTCAATCACTTCGCCGTTGTGTGGGTTTTTGTATTGTTTAACCTTGCGAGCACGTTTGGTGCCGGTGGTTTTAACAACACCGCGCGGTGCTTTGGTTGCTTTGGACTCTGGGTCCAGCAGGGCAATGATGTCGCGCAGCGACTTTTGGTATTCGCCCATCAGAGTGCGCAGTTTGCCTTCAAATTCCAGCTCGGTTTGAAGTTTGTCGTCTTCGGACAGGTTCTTCAGGCGAGCTTGCAGTTCTTTGATGGCTTCTTCTGTTGCGCGGTATTCGTTGATCAAGGACATGAGGCTTACCTTATGCTGAAGTGATGACAGGGATACAGTGGGGGCAATAATAGTCAGACAGTTACTGCAAGTAAATATCCAATCAAGGATTAATTTAAATTTTTATTCATTAACTTTTGTCGGTGTGCAATATGAGGCCTGTTAAATAGGGTCGATGCCTTGGCTTTATCAAAGTCATTAATAAATAGTATCAACGGATCGATAAAATCAATGCAGACCACGGCGCTGTTGGGGGCCAGCCCTTTTGCAACGCGCGCCCGTGGCGCAGGTAATAAGGCTCAACGAATACTGTAGTTTTGCTGCGCACTCGCTAGAATGGCGGCCTTAGTAAAGTTTTGGAGTTTTTCCCTCATGCGCACTTTTCGGTTGGTGATTGCGTGCCCCGACGGCGTCGGCATTGTGGCCAAGGTCAGTAATTTCCTGGCTTCCCACAATGGCTGGATCACTGAAGCGAGCCACCATTCGGACGATCAAAGCGGTTGGTTCTTTATGCGTCACGAAATTCGTGCCGACTCTTTGCCCTTTGGACTCGAAGCTTTTCGTGAGGCCTTTGCCCCGATCGCTGAAGAGTTTTCGATGCAGTGGCGTATTACTGACACTGCGCAAAAAAAACGCGTGGTGTTGATGGCCAGCCGTGAATCTCATTGCCTGGCAGATTTGCTGCATCGCTGGCACAGCGATGAACTGGACTGCGATATTGCCTGCGTCATTTCGAACCACAATGATTTGCGCAGCATGGTCGAGTGGCACGGTATTCCTTTCTATCACGTGCCGGTTGATCCGAAAGACAAGCAGCCAGCGTTTGCCGAAGTGTCGCGTCTGGTCAAGCATCACGAGGCTGAAGTCGTGGTCTTGGCGCGCTACATGCAGATTCTGCCGCCGGACCTGTGCAGCGAATACGCGGGCCAGGTCATCAACATCCACCACAGCTTCTTGCCGTCCTTCGTGGGGGCCAAGCCTTACCACCAGGCATCCATGCGCGGCGTGAAGCTGATTGGCGCAACGTGCCATTACGTCACCGAAGAGCTGGACGCTGGTCCGATCATTGAGCAGGACGTGGTGCGCGTCAGCCACAGCGACAGCATTGAAGACATGGTGCGTTTCGGCCGTGATGTCGAGAAGATGGTGCTGGCCCGTGGCCTGCGTTATCACCTCGAAGACCGTGTGTTGGTGCACGGCAACAAAACCGTCGTATTTTAAGCCGTAGTCGCTGCCGCAGGCTGCGATGGGTGCGGAGTAACCTGTTTTTTCTGAAAACCCCGCAATCCCATTGCAGCCCACGGCAATGATTCAGAGAGGCGCGCCATGAACGATCCACTCGACAAGGCCACATCCCGCGCGCCCGCCACCTTGGGCGAAGGTTGTTTGAGTCGTTATGACCCGGACGCGCTCAGCCCAGACGACGGCACTGAGTTTCCTGACGCTGCCAGGCTTTGGGATGAGCTGCAGCAAAACGCTGAAATCGACCCTGACCTCTAGCCGTTCCCGGCTGCCCCTTTGATTGTCGCGACGAACACGGTCTGGCCCTCCCGGGTCGCAGGCCGGTGCGCTGCTGTTCGCGTTTTAAAGTGGGCAGACTCGTACTAAATCGGGAATTTTCTGGTCTAGCATTAAGGAATGCATTAATCCGGGTCCGCAAATGACTAATCAAAGGTGGCAACATGCCTGACTCTTCTGCACTAGTTCTGGGGGCTGACCTCGCTGATCAGCCCATTGCCCAGTCATTGCGCCTGGCCAATCGCCATGGCTTGGTGGCGGGCGCCACGGGTACCGGCAAAACCGTCACCCTGCAACGTTTGGCTGAGCAGTTCAGTGAGGCGGGGGTGGCTGTCTTTGCTGCCGATATCAAGGGCGACCTGTGTGGGTTGGGCGCGGCCGGAAATCCGCAAGGCAAGATTGCAGAGCGTATTGCCGGCATGCCGTGGCTGAATTATCAGCCCAAGGCTTACCCGGTCACCCTGTGGGATATCCAGGGCAAAACAGGTCATCCGTTACGCACCACCTTGAGCGAGATGGGGCCATTGCTGCTCGGGAGCCTGCTTGAGCTGACAGACAGCCAGCAGTCCGCCTTATATGCAGCCTTTAAAGTGGCTGATCGCGAGGGGTTGTTGCTCCTTGACCTCAAGGACCTTAAAGCGTTGCTCGGGCATTTGCGAGATAACCCGCAAGTGCTGGGCGAGGACGCGGCCTTGATGACAACAGGGTCCAGCCAGGCATTGTTGCGTCGTTTGGCGACGCTTGAGCAGCAGGGTGCCGAATCGTTGTTTGGTGAGCCGGCGCTGCAACTCGAAGACCTTCTGCAGCCCGCCAGCGATGGTCGTGGGCGTATCCACCTGCTGGACGCCAGCAGACTGGTGCATGAGGCACCCAAAGTGTATGCAACTTTTCTGCTGTGGCTTTTGGCTGAGCTGTTTGAGCAATTGCCGGAGCGTGGCGATGCCGACAAGCCTTTGCTGGCGTTGTTTTTCGACGAGGCGCACTTGCTGTTTGCAGGCACGCCCAAGGCGCTGCAGGACCGCCTGGAGCAAGTGGTTCGGCTGATTCGCTCGAAAGGGGTGGGCGTGTACTTTGTCACGCAATCACCGGCGGACTTGCCTGACACGGTGCTGGCGCAATTGGGCTTGCGTATCCAGCATGGATTGCGCGCGTTCACGGCCAAAGAGCAAAAGTCGCTGAGGGCTGTGGCCGACGGTTTTCGCCCAAACCCGGCATTTAGTGCGTTGGCGGTGCTGACCGAGTTGGGGACGGGCGAGGCCTTGGTGGGCATGCTTGAGGAAAAGGGCACTCCAGCGATGGTTCAGCGTGTGTTGATTGCGCCACCGCAGTCGCGCATTGGACCGCTGAGCGAGGCTGAGCGGGCGGCCTTGATTGCCAGTTCGCCGTTGCAGGGGCGTTACGACAAGCCGATAGACCGTGAGTCGGCTTACGAGGTGCTGCAGGCTCGCAAGGGCCAGGCGCCAGAAGGGCAGGCGTCGGCGGCGCCCCATGAACCGAGCTTGCTGGATCAGGCGGGGGAGTTTTTGGGGACAAGTACGGGCAAAGCCCTGCAATCCATGGCACGCCAGGCCGCGAGCCAGATGGGCCGTCAATTGGTACGCGGGTTATTGGGGTCGTTGTTGGGTAACGGCAAGCGTAAATGAAGGGGGGGCATGCAACAGAAGCCGGTTTTTTGTGTAGAAGCTGGCGCAGGCTACGATTTTTTGGCTTGTCGTATCGATAGAGTGTGCAGCTTTACGGCTGCTCCGCAGTCGCAGGTAGCCTCGCAAAGCTTACCAACGGCTACAGGTGTATGGAGTCATTTTGTCTTGGCATGGCTTGCCAGTCGCTCCAGGGCTGCACGTAGCGCAGGATCGCTAATGCCCTCGGCGGTCGCCTGGATGGTTTGCCCGGCATCCACTGACAGGTCATGGGTGTGCCCGCCGACTTTGGCTTGCACGGTCGGCGGCTGCACTTTAAACAAAATCCGGGTCAGGCTGGCGAACTCATCAAACGCCTGCAACTGGCGCTGCAAGCGCTTCTGCTGATAGCGCAAGCGCGTGGCCCAGTGGCCATCTGTAACGATTAATAACAAACTACCTTCACGCCATGAGGCGACATGGCAGTGTTCGCGTGCAGCAGGCTGGAGCTGGCTTTCAAGCAGGCGCTGCAAATGGGCGAGGCGTTTGGCGTGGCCGAAAATGGCCCTTAGGGGCTTGGCCTCGCGAAGCAGAACGGCGGGTGCCCGTGCTGGGTGTGGGCGAAATGCCATGTTTAAACACCTGAGAAAACTGAGCGGCAATCTTAGCAGAAACCGCCATTTGCCTCGACATAGACCTGAAACGCTTAAGTTTATTTGCAAAATCAATAGCTAACTTCTGCACCGCATGGGTTGAAGTTCCGCAAAAAGGGCTTATTTTAGTCAGGCCCCGTCACAACGCTGTACCAGTATCGTGGAATAACGCCACTTTCCTCACCGCCGTTTCCGGGTAGAATGCTCGCTCGCATGCGGCCATCAGGGCTGCTCGGGCGACTCTCGGGGCCGCCCTCCATCCCTATGTGTGGAAGATCCTGCCGATATGTTTGCGCCTTTGTTAAAGAAACTTTTTGGAAGCAAGAACGAGCGCGAAGTTAAACGCATGCTCAAGACGGTACAGGTCGTTAATGCCTTCGAAGAGCAAATGGTTGCTCTGAGTGATGAGCAATTGCGCGCCAAGACCGAAGAGTTCAAGGCCCGCATAGCTAAAGGTGAGACCCTCGATCAATTGCTGCCTGAAGCCTTCGCGGTCTGCCGTGAAGCCGGTAAGCGCGTCATGGGCATGCGCCACTTCGACGTACAGTTGATCGGTGGCATGACCTTGCACGAAGGCAAGATCGCAGAAATGCGTACCGGTGAAGGTAAAACCCTGGTAGCGACCCTCGGTGTTTACCTCAATGCACTGTCCGGCAAGGGCGTGCACGTGGTGACCGTGAACGACTACCTGGCACGTCGTGATGCCAACTGGATGCGTCCGCTCTACGAGTTCCTTGGGCTCACGGTAGGTGTGGTTTCGCCATTCCAGCCACCTCAAGAGAAGCGTGAAGCCTACGCCGCCGACATCACTTACGGAACCAACAACGAGTTTGGCTTCGATTACCTGCGCGACAACATGGCTTTCAGCATGGAAGAAAAATTCCAGCGCGAGCTTAATTTCGCTGTAATCGACGAAGTCGACTCCATCCTCATCGACGAAGCCCGTACGCCGCTGATCATCTCTGGCCAGGCCGAAGACAGCTCTCGTCTGTACACCGAAATCAACAAGCTGATTCCGCGCCTTGAACAGCACGTCGAAGAAGTGGAAGGGCAGGTCACCAAGGCCGGCCACTTCACCATCGACGAGAAGACCCGTCAGGTCGAGCTCAACGAATCCGGTCACCAGTTTGTAGAAGACATGCTGACCCAGATCGGGCTGCTGGCCGAGGGTGAAAGCCTGTACTCGGCGCACAACCTGGGTCTTTTGACCCACGTGTACGCTGCGCTGCGCGCTCACAAGCTGTTCCATCGCAACATTGAGTACATCGTTGAAGATGGTCAGGTATTGCTGGTCGACGAACACACCGGCCGTACCATGCCGGGTCGCCGTCTGTCTGAAGGCTTGCACCAGGCGATCGAAGCGAAAGAGGGCCTGAACATTCAGGCAGAGAGCCAGACCCTGGCCTCGACGACCTTCCAGAACTACTTCCGTCTGTACAACAAGCTGTCCGGTATGACCGGTACTGCAGACACCGAAGCGTTTGAATTCCACCAGATCTACGGTCTGTCGGTGATGGTTATCCCGCCGAACAAGCCGCTGGCGCGTAAGGATTACAACGACTTGGTGTTCCTGACGGCGGACGAGAAGTACGCTGCCATCGTGGCTGACATCAAGGACTGCATGGAAAAAGGCCGTCCAGTGCTGGTCGGTACAGCCACCATTGAAACCTCTGAGCACATGTCCAACCTGTTGAAACAGGAAGGCATCGAGCACAAGGTGTTGAACGCCAAGTTTCACGAAAAAGAAGCTGAAATCATTGCACAGGCCGGTCGTCCGGGCGCACTGACCATCGCTACCAACATGGCCGGTCGTGGTACCGACATCCTGTTGGGCGGTAACTGGGAAGTGGAAGTTGCCTCGCTCGAGAACCCGACGCCAGAGCAAATTGCCCAGATCAAGGCCGATTGGCAGAAGCGCCACCAGCAAGTGCTGGAGTCGGGCGGTCTGCATGTAATTGCTTCCGAGCGCCATGAGTCGCGCCGTATCGACAACCAGTTGCGTGGTCGTGCCGGTCGTCAGGGTGATACCGGTTCCAGCCGCTTCTACCTGTCGCTGGAAGACAGCCTGATGCGTATCTTCGCCTCTGACCGGGTGAAGAACTTCATGAAGGCCCTGGGTATGCAGTCCGGCGAAGCGATTGAGCACCGTATGGTGACCAACGCGATCGAGAAGGCGCAGCGCAAGGTTGAAGGCCGCAACTTCGATATCCGTAAGCAATTGCTTGAGTTCGATGACGTTAACAACGAACAGCGTAAAGTGATTTATCACATGCGTAACTCGTTGCTGGCGGCTGAAAACATCGGCGAAACCATCGCTGACTTCCGCAAGGACGTACTCGACAGCACCGTGAGCGCACACATCCCGCCGCAATCGTTGCCAGAGCAGTGGGACATTGCTGGTCTGGAAGCGGCCATCGAAGGCGGCTTCGGTGTGAAACTGCCGATCCAGCAATGGCTCGACGAAGACGATCACCTGTACGAAGAAACCCTGCGCGAGAAGCTGCTGAACGAGCTGTTGGCGTCGTACAACGAAAAAGAAGAACAGGCCAGCGCACAAGCCCTGCGCACGTTCGAGAAGCAAATTGTGCTGCGTGTTCTGGACGATCTGTGGAAAGACCACCTGTCGACCATGGACCACTTGCGCCACGGTATCCACTTGCGCGGCTATGCGCAGAAGAACCCGAAGCAAGAGTACAAGCGCGAGTCGTACAACCTGTTCTCCGAGCTGCTTGATTCGATTAAGCGTGATTCGATCCGCGTACTGTCCCACGTACAGGTTCGTCGCGAAGATCCAGTTGAAGAAGAGGCGCGCCTGCGTCAAGAAGCTGAAGAGCTGGCTTCGCGCCTGCAATTCCAGCACGCCGAAGCACCAGGTCTTGATCAGCCTGATGCCATGGCTCAGGTGCTTGAAGGTGCAGACATCGCTGACGTCGATACATCGTCCGAGCCGGTGCGCAATGACCAGAAGCTGGGGCGTAACGAGCTGTGCTACTGCGGCTCGGGCAAGAAATACAAGCACTGTCACGGGCAAATCAACTAAAGCCCGCTTCATCTACTGAAACACCCGCGCCGCGACCGGCATTAGCCGTCGCGGCGTTTTACCATTGAATTCCCGCCCATTGGCGGAACTGTCATCTCTATTAAGGAGCGCGTCATGGCTGTTGGTCTTGGTCCTTTGCCTACTTTGCACCCGGTGGCCGGTTTTGAGCTGGGTATCTCTAGCGCCGGCATCAAGCGTCCCGGGCGTAAGGATGTGGTGGTCATGCGCTGCGCTGAAGGTTCGAACGTTGCTGGCGTGTTTACCTTGAATGCCTTTTGTGCAGCGCCGGTGATTCTGGCCAAGCAGCGCGTTCAGGGCCCTGTGCGCTACCTGTTGACCAACACCGGTAATGCCAACGCCGGTACCGGTGAGCCTGGCCTGATCGCGGCCACTCGCACGTGCGCCAAGCTGGCTGAACTGGCTGGAGTGGACGCCAGCGCCGTACTGCCGTACTCCACCGGCGTGATCGGTGAGCCACTGCCCGTTGAGAAAATCGAAGGGGCTTTGCAAGCCGCACTGGACGACCTGTCGGAAAACAACTGGGCCGAAGCGGCCACCGGCATCATGACCACTGACACCTTGCCTAAAGGTGCCAGCCGTCAGTTCGTGCACGAAGGTGTGACCATCACCGTGACTGGCATCAGTAAAGGTGCCGGGATGATCCGTCCGAACATGGCCACCATGCTGGGCTATATCGCAACTGACGCCAAAGTCTCGCGTGATGTCCTGCAAAACCTGCTGCTCGATGGAGCCAATAAGTCGTTCAACCGCATCACCATTGATGGCGACACGTCGACCAACGATTGCTGCATGTTGATCGCCACCGGCAAAGCCAATCTGCCAGAAATCACCGAAGCCAGTGGCCCGCTGTTCGCGGCCTTGAAGCAGGCGGTGTTTGAAGTGTGCATGGACGTGGCCCAGGCCATCGTGCGTGATGGTGAAGGCGCGACCAAGTTCGTGACCGTTGAAGTGAATGGCGGCGGCAATCACCAGGAATGCCTGGACGTGGGTTACACCGTGGCTCACTCGCCACTGATCAAGACCGCATTGTTTGCTTCTGATCCAAACTGGGGGCGTATCCTGGCCGCTGTAGGGCGTGCCGGTGTAGCGGATCTGGACGTGAGCAAGATCGACGTGTACCTGGGTGAAGTGTGTATCGCCAGCGGCGGTGCTCGCTCGGCCACTTACACCGAAGAACAGGGTTCGGCGGTGATGGCCCGTGAAGAGATCACCATTCGCATCGAACTGGGCCGCGGTACCGCCAGCGAGACCATCTGGACCACAGACTTGTCCCACGAGTACGTGAAAATCAACGCCGAATACCGTACCTGATCTCGCTACTGCGGGGGCGTGTGCTCCCGCAGCTCAAGGCTGGGTGGTTTGAAAGATAAGGCCATGCACCAATGGCCGGCGTTTAAAGCCTGGCAACAGGCCGGAGTGGAGGAAGTACCAGGGTGAAACGAATTCATGTGGCTGCGGCCGTTATCCGTGGCGAAGGCGGCAAGGTACTGATTGCCCGTCGCGCTGATACTCAACACCAAGGCGGGCTCTGGGAGTTTCCGGGTGGCAAGGTCGAGACGGGGGAATCGGTCGAGGCAGCGTTGAATCGTGAGTTGCAAGAGGAGCTGGGGATCTCGGTGAGCACTGCCAGACCGCTGATCAAGGTTCAACATGACTACCCGGACAAACAGGTGCTGCTCGATGTGTGGGAAGTGTCTGCATTCACAGGCGAACCTCATGGCGTAGAAGGTCAGCCATTGGTTTGGGCCTCATCGCGGGATTTGTCCGGTTATGAGTTTCCGGCGGCGAATCAGCCGATTGTCGCTGCAGCACGTCTGCCGGATCAGTACCTGATTACCCCTGACGGTCTGGAAACACCAGAGCTGTTGCGCGGGCTGCAGAAAGCCATTGCGGGTGGTATCAAGCTGGTCTCATTGCGCGCGCCCAATGGTTACGACCCTAAATACCGCGATCTGGCGGTTGATGCTGCAGGGTTGTGTGCTGGTAAGGCGCAACTGATGCTCAAGGGGCCGCTGGAATGGCTGGGGGATTTTCCTTCGGCGGGTTGGCATTTGACCGCTGCGCAACTGCGCAAATACGCATCCAAGGGGCGACCGCTGCCTAAAGAACGCTGGTTGGCGGCGTCGTGCCACAACGCTGAAGAACTGGCGTTGGCCGAGCAGATGGACGTTGATTTCGTGACGTTGTCACCAGTACTGCCGACTCAAACTCACCCGGATGCACAGCCTTTGGGCTGGGAGCAGGCGCAGCAAATGATCGCCCATTTCAACAAACCGGTGTTTTTGCTGGGAGGTCTGGGGCCGGATGATTGCCAGCAGGCGTGGAGCATAGGTGCGCAGGGGGTTGCCGGGATACGCGCATTCTGGCCTCAGGATTAGACTTCTGTGCTCCAGTAGCTTCAAAAGGTGGGGGCGGGTCAAGAGATCGCGAGTCACGCTCGCGCCTACAGAGGGGCGTGATCTATATAGCCGTTGCCGAGGCACGAAGGCTGCGATCGGGTGCTAAGCGGCCGTAGAAAAGCTCGCAGCCACGTGCCTCATCAGCGACTACACCATGGGGAATACGGTTTACTCGGCTGGCTTGGGCGCGGCCTGCCACAGAATCTCGGCTATCCCCTGGCGCTTGGCAATCAAGCGCGCGGCCACAAACAGCAAGTCTGATAGTCGGTTTATATAGGCAAGGCCGACGCCCGCCAGAGGCTCGATGGTATTGAGTTGCTGACAGCGGCGTTCCGCGCTGCGGGCCACGCTGCGGCAGACATGAGCTTGGGCGATCAAGGTCGAGCCGCCTGGCAGGATGAAATTTTCCAGCGGGCCCACTTCTTCGTTCCAGTGATCTATCGCTGCTTCCAGTCGCAGGACTTCATGGGTGTTGAGAGCCTGATACTCCGGCATGGCCAATTCTCCGCCCAGGTCGAACAGCCGATGCTGACAGGGTTCGAGCACCTCAATAATGTCGTTCAGCCCAGGGCACTCGCCACGTTGCTCATTAAGCCCGGCCAATAGCAGGCCAAGTTGGCTGTTAAGCGTATCGACCTCGCCGATGGCTTCTACCCGCGGATGGTCCTTGGGCACGCGACGCCCATCGCCAAGGCCGGTCTCGCCTTTGTCGCCGGTGCGGGTGTAGATCTTTGACAAGCGAAAACCCATGTTTACAGTTCCACTGTGGTTGATTCGTGAGAGGGCAACAGGTTACCGGCCAGTGGCAGGCGCAAGGTGAAGCACGTGCCTTGGCCTTGCGTGGAGTGCACTTCCATTTGCCCTTTGTGGTTATTGGTGACGATGAAGTACGACACTGACAGACCCAGCCCGGTGCCTTGACCGACTTCCTTGGTGGTGAAGAATGGCTCGAAAATGCGTTTGCGTACGTGTTCTGGCATGCCGATGCCATTGTCTTCCACCTGGATTTCGGCCCAGGGTGGGTTCAATTTGGTGCGAAGGATGATACGTCCAGGCTCGGAGTTGGTCGGGCGCTGGTGAATGGCCTGAGCCGCATTTTTCAACAGATTCAGCAACACTTGCTCGAGCTCGTTGGGAATACCCGGCACCGGGCCAAGCTCCGGGTCGAACTGACGCACAATGTCATGACCTCTGAAATCGAAACCCAGCGCCAGATCAAAGTCATTGCTGGCAATGTCCACGGCTTGATCAATCAGTGCGGACAAATCGCAAGGGCTCATTTGGCGATTGCTGCGGCGACTGAAGCTGAGCATATGGGTGACGATTTTGGCTGCGCGGGCTCCCGCCTGTTGTATGCCGTCGAGTAACTGCGGCACTTCTCGGGCCTGCAGGTAGTGGCTGATAGCCTCGAGCGTAATGCCGGTCTGTTCGGCGACCTCAACGTTTTTCGGCAAGTCAGTGGATAAGCGCCGACGAATGTTTTGCACGTTATGCAGGATCGCCCCCAAGGGGTTGTTGATTTCGTGGGCCATGCCGGCCGCAAGCCCGCCAACCGAGAGCATTTTTTCCGATTGCACCATCATGTCTTCCAGCGATAGACGCTGGGTAATGTCATCGATGCGGATCACCACGCCACGTCCGCCACTGCCGGTCAGCGGGTAAAAGGTCAGGGCATAGTGTCGGACTTCGTCATTCTGGCCCCAGGTCACGCGTTCAATTTTGGCCACACGGTGGGTTTCGATGGTGTCTTTGAGCTGTGGCAAAAATGGCTTGAGTGGCTCAAAGGCCAAGTAGATCGGCTGGTTTAAGGCCTCGTCCAGTTGTGTCCCGGAGAGGGCGCTGGCCTCCTGATTCCATTGGGTGACGTAGAGCTGGTCATCCAGTGCGATGAGCGCCGATGGCATCGAATCGATGATGTTGTTGAGGTAGTTCTGAAAACCCGTCAGTTTTTTCTCGATTTTGCTGCGAACCTGCACTTCGAGTTCCAGCTTGCGGTTGGTATGACGGGTTTCTTCAGCCAGTGTCTGGGCTTGATCATAGGCCGCCTGTGCTTCGTCACGGGCACGTTTGAGCTCCTGCTCGCGAGCTTCAATACGCGACAGCATGGTGTTGAACGCTTCGGCAAGGCTGCCGATTTCATCGTGATTACCCGGTGCTGCGCGCAAGGCGTAGTTTTCTTCGCGGGTGACCTGGCGAGACAGTTCTTCGAGGCGATGGATGGGGTGCGTGATCAGCCGCTTGATCTGTCGCGCCACCACCAGCCACAGCAGAATGCTGAACACCAGAATCCCCAGGCTCGCGGTGAGGGTGCCGGTATAGAACGCCATGGGCAGTTCACTGCTGGCGATCAGCAACAAATGCCCAGGCGGTTGGTCGCCATGGTGCAGAGGCGTGATGAGGTGGCTGCGTAACTCGGTCAGGCTCCAGGCATCCAGTTGGCGATAGTACTCGGGTAGAGGCAGGCGCTCGCCATGTTGCAATTGGGCCAGTTGGTTGCCTGCGCTGTCGTAAATCGCCGCAGCGCGCAGCGGGGCGTAACTGCCTATTTCTTCAAGCAAGGCTTCGGCATTTTGCTGGGAGTCGAGCGATTGCAGGATAAGGGTGGGGTTTGAAGCCAGCCGCCCCAGGGTTTGCAAGGCTTGTGGCGCGGTGCTTTCGTGCGAAATCCAGTACGCGGCACTGATGAATGTCAGGTTGGCTACTAATAAAACGGTAGCTAGAAGCACGAGGAGCGCGGCCAGCAACTTCTGGCCGACCGGAAGGTTTTCGAGGCGCTGGCGCAAGGGCATCGTCATGACCGCTTAAGGGAGAACCAGCCCGCAGGGTAGCGCGGGGCTCAGTTGCAGGGCAATCCGCGTTGGCTCAAGTGCTCGATGAGTCGCTGATGCACGGCATGCAAATGCGGCACGGCGAATTTCTGCTGGCGAGCGGCTTCGCACGCGTAGCCCAGCAGGTAGCTTATTTCGGTACGCCTGCCTTGGGCCACATCCTGATGCATGGAGGAATAATTGTTGGCTGTGGCCTGGATCACACGATGTACCTCGGCGCCTAGGCCGTCGGCGGCGGCTGCCTGGCCGCACCGGATCAGCAAGGCGGCCAGTTCGTCGCAAAGCGTGTCGACTTCTGTGCGATGTGCCTGCAAGCCGCCATTTTGGCAGTCGTACAGAACCGTCAGCGGGTTGATAGCGCAGTTAAGTGCCAGCTTGCGCCACAGGCGGCTCAGAATAGTTGGGCTCCATTCATGGCCAATATGGCTGAGGCGAAGTTCTGCCAGCCATTGCGGCGCTTCGCCCGCATCGGGTTCGCCCAGCCAGGTATGGCCTTGCCCGGCAAATACCACGCGCCAGTCGCCATCGCGGAAGGCGCCTTCAGTGCTGGACGCAAAAATGCAGCGTGCTTGGGGAACGCGCGCCGCCACGGCCTGCTGACTGCCCAGACCATTCTGCAGCAAGATCACCTCGGCCCCCGGTGCGAGCCGATGGGCAATGAGGCTGATGGCGTGCTCGGCGTCATAGGCCTTGCAGGTCAGCAGCAGACGCTCGATGGGCTCTTGAGCCTCTGGCAGTTGAGCATTTACGTCGAAACGTTGCGTTTGCTCACCTTCGACTAGAGTTATACCTAAGGCAGTTTTAAACGCGTGGAGACGAGCCGCATTGCGCACGATCAGGGTGACGGGCAGGCCTGCTCTGGCCAGTCGAGCGGCCCACAGTGTGCCCATGCTTCCAGCACCGAGAATATGCCAGCGTGTCGCGGTCGGTCTGCAGTCTGGGTGTGGCATGTACGCTCGCAAGTGAATGACGTGGAAGAATCGCTATAATGCCCGCGCATTTTAACTGTCAGGTCAGGCGTGCTCCATCTGTGTTGAGCGCGCCCTTTAAAAAGTGGAGAAATTACATGCCGTCGTTCGACGTGGTATCCGAACTGGACAAACACGAAGTCACCAACGCAGTCGAGAACGCCGTCAAGGAGCTGGACCGTCGGTATGACCTCAAAGGCAAAGGCAGTTTCGAGTTCAAGGAAAAAGAGCTCACTGTGAATCTGACCGCAGAGGCGGATTTTCAGCTGGAAGCCATGATCGAGATTCTCAAGCTGGCATTGGTCAAGCGCAAAATCGATGTGCAATGCCTTGAGGTCAAGGATGCTTATGCATCAGGCAAGCTGATGAAGCAAGAAGCTGTGCTCAAAGAAGGCATCGATAAAGAGCTGGCGAAGAAAATCGTTGCTCACGTCAAGGATGCCAAGCTGAAGGTTCAAGCGGCCATTCAGGGTGAGCAGGTCCGTATCACTGGCAAGAAGCGTGATGACCTGCAAGAAGCTATTGCTACGCTGCGCGCCAAGACGTTTGACTTGCCTTTGCAGTTCAATAATTTCCGCGACTGATCCCCTCCAGGGAACCTGTGGCGATCATGGGCGTCCGATTTTCCTGGGCGCGGCTTAAACGATTGAGCGAGACCGCTCGATCGTTTGGGTCTGTACGAAATGTTTTCGAATTTGCTGTCACGCGGCATCACGGAGCATGGATACATTGAGTGCAGAACCTGAAAAACGTCACCGGAAATCGGTATTAGGAGAGATAAATGGATCTGAACGCTGAATTTGATCATCTGATCAAGACCTCGCAGGCCTGGATTCCAATGATTATGGAATACGGCAGTCGTGTGCTGCTGGCGCTTGTAACCCTGGCCATCGGTTGGTGGTTGATTAACCGATTGACGGCAAAACTGGCGCAGTTGCTGGCGCTGCGCAAGGCTGATCTGGCGCTGCAAGGCTTTATCAGCAGCCTGGTCAACATCGTTCTCAAAGTGCTGCTGGTTGTCAGTGTCGCTTCGATGATTGGCATCCAGACAACGTCATTCGTGGCCGCTATCGGCGCCGCAGGTTTGGCCATTGGCCTGGCGTTGCAGGGCAGCCTTGCGAACTTTGCCGGCGGAGTGCTGATTTTGCTGTTCCGTCCTTTCAAGATCGGTGACTGGATCGAAGCACAAAGCGTAAGCGGGACCGTCGACAGCATTCAGATCTTCCACACCGTGCTGCGAACCGGCGACAACAAAACCGTTATTGTGCCTAACGGCAACCTGTCCAACGGCATCATCACCAACTACAACCGTCAGCCGACGCGTAAGGTGGTGTTTGATGTGGGCGTCGATTACGAAGCCGACTTGCAGAAGGTGCGTGAGGTGCTGCTGGCGCTGGCGGATGATCCTCGCGTGCTGAAAGATCCTGCTCCGGCCGTGGTTGTGACGGCTTTGGGCGACAGTGCAATCACCATGTCGCTGCGTGTGTGGGTCAACACCCCTGATTATTGGGATGTGTTGTTCATGTTTAACGAACACGCGCGCGATCGTTTAAAGGCACAGGGTGTTGATATCCCATTCCCGCAACGTGTCATACGTGTGGTGCAGGAAGTGCCTGCTGGTTAAGGGATAACCCGATAGCCAGCTATTAATAGGCGTACAAAATAATTAAAGGGGCTTCGGCCTCTTTAATTGTTTTATACCTTGTGAGAATTATCCGATGGTGGACTCTAGAGTCAGATTTCAGTGAGTGATAATTGCTTGCATTAGAGCTTGTTAGTTAGCTTGCTATATAACGTATCAAGCCGCAGACAATAAAAAACCACGCACCTGGAACAGGGCGTGGTTTTAACTGAACAGTCTCTGTGTAATGAAAGCCCGAAGGCTCTAATTACAAGATGTTCAGTGGGTATTCAACAATGACGCGTACGTCGTTGGTGTCTACACCGTAGTTGCTGGTAGTGCGATAGATCGCGCTACGCAGACGGAAGGACAGGTCTTTGGCCGGGCCTTCTTGCAGAACGTATTTGCTCTCGAAGTTGAATTCGTGTTCGCGACCTTCACCTTCGGCGGTGGAGATGTTGTCACCTTTAACGTAACGGGCCATGAAGCTCAGACCAGGTACGCCGTAGCTGGCCAGGTTCAGGTCGTAGCGAGCCTGCCAGGAGCGCTCGTCCTTGCCGTTAAAGTCGGAGTATTGCACGGAGTTGGCAAGGAAGATGGTGCCGCCGCCGTCTACGCCGTAGTAGTAACCGCTGTCACCGGTGGAGCGCTGGTGAGCCAGGGTGAACTTGTGGGCGCCAATGCTATAGGCTGCTGCCAAGCTCCAGATTTTGTTGTCGACATTGCCAGCCAGTTCCTGGCCTTGGCTCGAGGTTCTGTAGCCGTTGAAGTCGAAGTTCACGGCCTGAGCGTCATCGATCGGGTAGGTGTAGTTCAGGTTGATGTACTGCTTCTTGAAGTAGTCATCAATGTCCGATGCTGCCAGGCCGCCGACGAAGTTTTCGGTGAACTGATAGGTTGCACCGGCGATGTTGGCCACTGGCAAGTGCAGGCTGTCATGGTACATGCCAGTCTGCGAGCTCATGGCGGTGAAGCGACCTGCGCTCAGCTCCAGGCCTTTGATTTCGTGGGAGGTGATCAGGGTACCGGTCGCGACTTCTGGCAGCAAACGGCTGTCATCGGTCGACAGAACCGGGCTGGCCACAAACTGGTTACCGTACTTGAGTACGGTGTCGGACAGGCGGAACTTGATAGCGCCACCAGCCTTGGATTGGGAGTCTTCCGGAGAACCGTCGCTCTTGCTGGCGAACAGGCCGTTACCTTGACGACCGGCACCGCCGTCCAGGCGCAGAGTGCCCATGGCGAATGCATCAACACCGACACCAATGGTGCCTTGGGTGAAGCCGGAGTTGTAGTTGAGCAGTTCGCTCAAGCCCCAGTCTTCGCGGTAGCCGTTTTTATAGCCGCCACCTGGTTTTGCAATGTTACCGGCGCCGTTACGGAAGTCGCGGTTCATGTACAACATGCGGGTTTTGGAAGTCAGCGTGCTGTCTTCAATAAAACCTTTGGAATCGTCTTGAGACGAGGCCATTGCGAACTGTGTAGTTCCGGCTGAAACAGCCAGGGCGATCATGCTCCACTTCATCACGCGCATCGTGATTTGCTCCTTTGGTTTTAGGAAGAGTACTGCCGTCCCACCTGAATTATTATCTGGGCGGCTCTTTCTTTTTGTGTCGGCGCAAACTTATATCACGCCGACTGTATTGGCGATACTTGCCATCAAAAGCTTTCAGCTTCTTTACAGCTATGCCACGAAAAGCACTCTACATGCCGCTCTCTGGCAGCTATGTGTCGTGTCTGACATGTTGTGCATGCTGTTTTTTATGAGCGAGACAGCCAAACTTACTGCTGACCCCTTATTAAAACTCCCCATTTAGACGGCTCAACAAAAAATGCTTACTTATCGTCGGGTCGCGGCACCCCCGGCTACGTCCCTGTCGACTAGTAATGTGTGTATGCAACAAGCATGCTCAAACCATGTTTTGAGTATGAAAAAAAATTATCTGGTGTTTTTCGGGCGTATAGGCCCGGTTTAGCTCGGGTGAGACATTTGCGAGCATGGCCCGTGGGGCGTGTTGCTCGCAGCCTGAGGCGCGGTCGCCGGATAAAAGGTGTGCGAAATGTTACCGGTCCACACCGTTTGGGGTAGCAGGTGACGTTTGCGTGCACTAAAACCACCCGGTCTGTGCTTTTTTGGTGCATCGGATATTGGCGCGTGGCATCGCCGGGTGCCGCCTTGTCCCCCATTCGCCGGCGGCCAGGGTTCAGGCGCAAGGCCGGTGTGATGCGAAGGTCAATCAAGGGTATCCTGCACATCTGTCGCTCGCAGGCAGGTGAATCTGGCCTGATCGAGAGCCGAGCTGAAATTACCCGTTAAACAGGAGAGCACCCCGTGTTCGTTTTGGATACACGTCTTCAAGAGGATACCTGGCTGATTGGGGATTTCCCTTTGTGCCGCTTGCTGCTTTCCAATGATTCGAATTATCCCTGGTTCATTTTGGTGCCACGTCGTGAAGGTATCAGCGAGCTGTTTCAATTGGATGACCATGATCAGCAAGTCATGTGGCGTGAAACCACCACACTGGCGAATGTACTGAAAACGCTGTTCGCTGCAGACAAGATGAACGTTGCTACTTTGGGTAATGTGGTCAGTCAGATGCATATGCATGTCATCGCCCGCTATTCATCGGACGCGGCCTGGCCTGCTCCGGTATGGGGCAGGCACCCGGCCAGGCCCTATAGTGAGGCGGATGTGCAAGAGCTTCGGGACAAGCTCAGAGGGGTTCTGGGCAGCGATTTCATTTTTTCGGAGGGTGGGCTGTGAGTCTTGAAGCGCGGGTGATGGATCTGGAAAGCCGCCTGGCTTTTCAGGATGACACCATTCAGGCACTTAACGATGTACTGGTGTCACAGCAAAACGCGGTGGATCGTTTGCAGTTGCAGATGGCCGCGTTGCTCAAGCGGCAGGAAGAAATGGGCGGCCAGTTCGAGTCGTTTGAAGAAGAGGCGCCACCGCCGCATTACTAGCATTTTCAGCAGGCCATAAAAAACCGCGAAACAGTCAGGCTGTCCGCGGTTTTTTTTCAGGCTGATATCAGCGGCGCGGCAAGGCAGCGATCACATCTTCAGCTTGTAGGCCCTTGTCACGGTTCATGACCGAGAACTCAACACGTTGTCCTTCCACCAGTACGCGATGGCCTTCGCCACGAATGGCGCGAAAGTGGACAAAAATATCATCGCCGGAATCTCGAGAGATAAAGCCGAAACCCTTGGAAGTGTTGAACCACTTTACAGTGCCTGTATCGCGGTTGGTCATGTCGTAGGTTTGTGCGGTGGCCGCAGGTGACGATTTGTAGAAACTGACGATCAAGTGCAGGGCCACGGCAATCACGGCAGGCACGAGGCTCATCAGGATTGCGGGTTGATCGCCGATCGGCAACAACAGACCGAACAAGGTGAGGGTTTGCAGGACTACGGACAACACCAGCAAGGCGCTGACCAGATTTTGCAGTTGATGGCGCGGGCCTTTATTCCAATATGGAATAACTGGCGCCAGTGCCAGGTTAAGCAGACCAAGAAAAGCTAAATAAAGAGCATCAGCATGTTGGAGGTAAGGGACAGCGTCGGATTGCAGGCTAGGAATGAAGGACAGCAGCAAGGCAGCTGCGCCCGTTAGCAGGTGAACGATTTTCAACATTTCAATTAACTCACGTTAAGACGGATCGCAAGGAAGAGCTGATGTCGCACGGTTCGCTTCTGAAAAAAATGGAGGCGCTGGACACGCACGTGATATCAGCCTATGCGCCGTCGCCAGAGGCTTGGCGAAGGCGACACGCTGCCTATTTAACAGCAAAGCTTGGGCCTTCTCAAATTAAGCGTCACAAGATGTCGAACGCTGTGTTTAAACGCGAAGCTCCAGAAAATGCGTATTTACCATGAGGGCCTTGTTTTAGAGGGCTGTGGTCCATTTCTTTGTGTCGTGTTGGAAGGCGTGAAATTGAAAGTTTGTGTCGGATGTCGGATCAACAATGACCGTTGGTCGATTTTTTAGCGAACAAGGGTGTGTTGACTATAAGTTTTAAGTTGCAAGTTTTACGCAATAAAGGTGGTGTTGATCAATTGCTTATATGTTTGAAGCGGGATGGATAGATCTCGCGTATCTGTTTCTATATTTTTGTAGCGGCTGGTTTAAGCGGATGTTGTTGTGAAGAGTTGGTAGTGTATGCGGGTCTGGTCTTGCTTGTTGGGTGTGGTGATGGGTGCGTACGCGTTGTTGCAGTGTGGCATTTTGTTTCAGATTGAGTGAGAAGTTTCTGAGTGTGTTGAAAAGTAGCGCAGGGTTTTCCAAATGCGAACTTGAACGGTTGGCTGTGAGGGTGAGAGCTATGAGGCGCAAGGCGTCTAGCTTGGGTGTTGGCGATATTCGGAGTGTATGCCGAGAGGCCTCCTACAAAGATTCGGGGCAAGTCTGCTGGCTGGGAAGTTTTGCGTAATGTTTTATGAAGTATGTTTTTTGAATCAATATTAATTGGTTTCTAATGTTGTGAAGGAGGCTTTTATATATGGGTCGTATGATTCGGCAAGAAGGCAGTGGAGGGCGGTTGTTGCAGCGGGGCAGAATTGATCCGGTGGTCCTCGATTTTGGCATGGGGTCGGCTCAGCCATTATCCAAGTCTGTCCGGTTAAATGGTTTTGCTACTTGTTTGCGGCTTGAAGAAATATATTGGGATGTGTTGTCGGATATTTCGCAATGCAACGCGTGTTCAATCAATGCACTGCTGTCGTATATCGATAGAGAGATTCATTTGCGTCATGGCGGGGTCAAGAATTTCAGCGGGCTTATCCGGGTTGTCTGTGTGATGCATCTGATGAAGACCGGACAATCTTCCGGCGATGTGGTGCCGGAACGGATATGGGCGGGGTGATGTGCTGTTTGAGGCTGTGGTTAAGTGTTCGGTGGCTTGCAATCTTTTAAAATTCAGGCTTTCTTTGAGGTGTCATGGCTGTTCCTGCGGCTGCATTGGCTCGATTTACCAGATATAATCTCGCGCTTTGCTGCGTGGCCCCTGACGGGTTGCCGCTAACGGATTGTCGAGACACGCCAATGCCCATGTACGATTACCAATGTGCTTCCTGTGGTCATCAGCTGGAAGCCATCCAAAAGATCAGTGACTCGCCACTGGTTGATTGTCCTGCCTGTCAGGCACCTGAGCTGAAGAAAATGCTGTCCATGCCGGGCTTTCGCCTGAGTGGTACAGGCTGGTATGAAACAGACTTCAAGACAGGCGCGAAAAAGAATCTGGCAGGCGGCGACAAGTCCGACTGAGGTTAAGCGAAAGCCCTCTGAACACAAGCGGGATCTTGCAGTCACATCAGCACCGACAGTGCGCAAGACCTCCACCGAATTTCGAATTACGAGAAGTGAAACCACTACCATGATGCGCAGCCATTATTGCGGCCAACTCAACGAAAGCCTGGAAGGCCAGGAAATTACCCTTTGCGGATGGGTTCATCGTCGCCGTGACCACGGCGGGGTGATTTTCCTCGATATCCGTGATCGTGATGGTCTGGCTCAGGTTGTGTTCGATCCTGATCGTGCTGAAACCTTCGCTGCTGCCGACCGTGTACGCAGTGAGTATGTTGTCAAAGTCACCGGCAAGGTTCGCCTGCGTCCGGCCGGTGCGGTCAACGCCAACATGGCTTCGGGCATGATCGAAGTATTGGGCTACGAGCTGGAAGTCCTCAACGAAGCAGAGACTCCGCCGTTCCCGCTCAATGAATTCTCTGACGTTGGCGAAGAAACCCGCCTGCGTTATCGCTTTATCGACCTGCGTCGCCCAGAAATGCTCGACAAGCTGCGTCTGCGTTCGCGCATGACCACCAGCATTCGTCGCTACCTGGACGAGAACGGCTTCCTGGACGTAGAAACACCTATCCTGACCCGTGCCACTCCTGAAGGGGCGCGTGACTACCTGGTGCCTAGCCGTACCCACGCGGGCTCTTTCTTTGCCTTGCCGCAATCGCCGCAACTGTTCAAACAGTTGCTGATGGTTGCCGGTTTCGACCGCTACTATCAGATCGCCAAGTGCTTCCGTGACGAAGACCTGCGTGCCGACCGTCAGCCTGAGTTCACTCAGATCGACATCGAAACCAGCTTCCTTGACGAAAAAGACATCATGGGCCTGACCGAAGGCATGATCCGCAACCTGTTCAAGGAAGTGCTGGATCTGGAGTTCGGTGAATTCCCGCACATGACCTTCGAAGAAGCCATGCGTCGCTATGGTTCCGATAAGCCGGACCTGCGTAACCCGCTGGAACTGGTAGACGTTGCCGATCAGCTCAAAGACGTGGAATTCAAGGTGTTCAGCGGTCCGGCCAACGATCCTAAGTGCCGTATTGCTGCCCTGCGTGTGCCTGGCGCTGCGAGCATGCCGCGCAAGCAGATCGACGACTACACCAAGTTTGTCAGCATCTATGGTGCAAAAGGCCTGGCGTACATCAAGGTCAACGAGCGCGCCAAAGGTGTTGAAGGCCTGCAATCGCCGATCGTTAAAAACATTCCTGAGGCCAACCTCAACGTGATCCTCGATCGCGTTGGCGCGGTTGATGGCGACATCGTGTTCTTCGGTGCCGACAAAGCCAAGATTGTCAGCGAGGCCTTGGGCGCTCTGCGGATCAAGCTCGGTCACGATCTGAACCTGCTGACCTGCGAGTGGGCACCGATGTGGGTGGTTGACTTCCCGATGTTCGAGGAGAACGACGACGGTAGCTTCAGCGCCTTGCACCACCCGTTCACCGCGCCAAAATGTTCGCCAGAAGAGCTGGAGGCCAACCCGGCTGGCGCTCTGTCGCGCGCTTACGACATGGTCCTGAACGGTACCGAACTGGGTGGTGGTTCGATCCGTATCCATCGCAAGGAAATGCAGCAAGCTGTATTCCGTCTGCTGGGCATCAACGAAGCCGAGCAAGAAGAGAAGTTCGGCTTCCTGCTCGATGCCCTGAAGTACGGCGCTCCACCGCACGGTGGTCTGGCCTTCGGTCTGGACCGTCTGGTGATGCTGATGACCGGTGCTCAGTCGATTCGTGAAGTGATTGCCTTCCCGAAAACCCAGAGCGCTGCATGCGTCATGACTCAGGCACCTGGCTTGGTGGATAACAAGGCGTTGCGTGAACTGCACATTCGTTTGCGCGAGCAGCCTAAGGCAGAGTGAGACTGACCTTCAAAGGCGCATCTTAGGATGCGCCTTTGTCATTGGGTCGAGCATTTTTATTGCGGGCCTGCGGTGCATGCCGAGGCTGGCAACGTTTCATCAAGGATTCGGAGTGGGTTATGGCAGGTCATTCTAAGTGGGCGAACATCAAGCACCGCAAAGAGCGTCAAGATGCCAAAAAAGGCAAGATTTTCACCAAGTGGATTCGTGAACTGACCGTTGCTGCCCGTCAGGGCGGTGGTGATCCGAACTCGAACCCGCGTCTGCGTCTGGCGCTGGACAAGGCGCTGGGCGCGAACATGAGTCGCGATATCATCGATCGCGCAATTGCTCGTGGTGCCGGCGCGGCCGATACCGACGATATGGTCGAGTTGAGCTACGAGGGCTACGGTCCGGGTGGTGTGGCGGTGATGGTCGAGTGCATGACCGATAACCGCAATCGCACGGCGGCTGCGGTGCGTCACGCATTCAGCAAGTGTGGCGGTAACCTGGGTACTGACGGTTCCGTGGCTTATCTGTTCGAGCGCAAGGGGCAAATCTCCTTCGCCGCGGGCGTTGATGAGGACACCTTGATGGAAGCTGCGATGGAGGCTGATGCCGATGACGTGGTGACCAATGAAGACGGTTCGGTTGATGTCTTTGCCTCGTTCTCGAGCTTTTACGCCGTTCGCAACGCGCTGGAAGCGGCGGGTTTTACCCCGGCCGATGCGGCAATCGTCATGCTGCCGACCACCAGTGCCGAGCTGGACCTGGAGGGCGCCGAAAAGGTTCTGAAGCTGATTGACATGTTGGAAGACCTGGATGACGTGCAAAACGTCTACTCCAACGCTGAAATCCCGGATGCGGTGCTGGAACAGTTGGCCTGATCCGAATCCATCCGACAGGAGGCCGGAGGTGCAACGTCACGATGCTTGTGGCGCTGTGCACCTCCGGCTTCTGCCTTTAAGCTGTCCGGGTATGTGCCGGCAGGCGTCACTTCATAAGCTGTAGGCGTTATGACTCTTATTCTTGGTATCGACCCGGGTTCGCGAATCACCGGTTATGGCGTGGTGCAAGACACCGGGCGTGGCTGTGTGTACGTGGCTTCGGGGTGTATTCGTACGGGAAGCGGCGAACTGCATGAACGTTTGCAGATCGTCTACCGTGGGGTGCGTGAGGTTATTCAAACCTATGGCCCGATAACGATGGGTATTGAAAAGGTGTTCATGGCCCGCAACGCCGACTCTGCACTGAAACTGGGGCAGGCCAGAGGCGCGGCCATTGTGGCTGGCGCCGAAGAAAGCCTGGAGATAGCTGAATACTCGGCAACCCAGATCAAGCAGGCCGTGGCCGGGACGGGCGGGGCAAATAAAGAGCAGGTGATGATGATGGTCATGCATTTGCTCAAGCTCACCACCAAACCGCAAATCGATGCTTCCGATGCATTGGCTATTGCGTTGTGTCATGCACACACTCGCTCGAGCCTCTTGCCTCACGGTCTTGGCGCGGCCCGCCGTCGTGGTGGGCGTTTACGGCTCTGAGCAAGACTGTTTAACCGAATTAAACTTGTTTGCAGGGCTGCGCCTGCAATGATGCGGCTCTGTTGTTCTACTTGTCAGCCATTGATCTGGCCAGAGAAAAGGATCTGAACGTGATTGGACGCTTGCGTGGCACTCTGGCTGAAAAGCAGCCGCCGCACTTGATTCTTGATGTAAATGGGCTGGGGTATGAGGTCGAGGTCCCCATGACCACGCTGTATCGTTTGCCTTCGATTGGCGAACCACTGACCCTGCACACGCACCTGGTGGTTCGCGAAGATGCCCAACTGCTCTATGGTTTCAGCGGCAAGCGTGAGCGTGATTTTTTTCGAGAGTTGATCCGGCTCAATGGTGTCGGTCCCAAGCTGGCTCTGGCCCTGATGTCCAGTTTGGAAGTTGATGAACTGGTGCGTTGCGTGCAGGCTCAGGACACCTCGGCCTTGACCAAGGTGCCGGGCGTTGGCAAAAAGACCGCCGAGCGATTGCTGGTCGAACTCAAAGACCGCTTCAAGGCCTGGGAGCAAGTGCCGAGCATGTTTGCGCTGGTGCCTAACCAGCCTGACGCGCCGGTGCCAGTGGCCAGTGCCGAAAGCGACGCGGTCAGCGCCTTGATTTCGCTGGGGTATAAGCCCCAGGAGGCGAGCAAGGCGGTATCGGCTATCAAAGACAAGACGCTGAGCAGTGAAGATATGATTCGCCGTGCCCTTAAGGGAATGATTTAAGTGATTGAAGCTGATCGTTTGATAACCGCCTCGAGTGGGCGAGACCGAGAAGAAGTGCAGGATCGTGCGATCCGCCCCTTGAGTCTGGCGGACTATATTGGTCAGCCTGCTGTCCGTGAGCAGATGGAACTGTTTATCCAGGCGGCACGCGGGCGTGCAGAGTCGCTGGATCACACGCTGATATTTGGCCCGCCCGGACTGGGCAAGACCACCCTGGCCAACATCATTGCTCAGGAGATGGGCGTATCGATCAAAAGCACCTCGGGCCCTGTGCTTGAGCGGCCCGGCGACCTGGCTGCGTTGCTGACCAACCTTGAGCCTCACGATGTGCTGTTTATTGATGAAATTCATCGACTGTCGCCGATCGTGGAAGAAGTCTTGTACCCGGCCATGGAGGACTTTCAGCTCGACATCATGATTGGCGAGGGGCCGGCAGCGCGCTCGATCAAGCTCGACCTGCCGCCTTTTACGCTGGTGGGGGCAACCACCCGTGCCGGGATGCTGACCAACCCATTGCGCGATCGTTTCGGGATTGTTCAGCGTCTTGAGTTCTATAGTACGGATGACCTGGCAACGATCGTCAGTCGTTCAGCAGGTATCTTTGGCTTGCCGCTGGATCCTGAGGGCGCCTTTGAGATTGCCCGTCGGGCGCGAGGTACGCCGCGAATCGCCAACCGTCTGCTGCGTCGAGTGCGCGATTTCGCAGAAGTACGGGCCAAGGGGCACATCACCCGCTCGGTAGCGGACCTGGCGTTGAACCTGCTGGATGTTGATGAGCACGGTTTCGATCATCAGGACCGGCGCTTGCTGTTGACGATGATCGAGAAGTTCGATGGCGGGCCGGTGGGTATTGACAGCCTTGCTGCGGCCATCAGTGAAGAGCGGCACACGATTGAAGATGTGCTGGAGCCTTATCTGATTCAGCAGGGCTACATCATGCGAACGCCCAGGGGGCGGGTGGTGACGCGACATGCCTACTTACACTTTGGTCTGAACATTCCATCGCGTCTGGGCGAAACCCCCGCGGTGGATGAGTTTCCGAACGCTGGGGATGATTAATTAAGCGCTCTGCAGGTGATTTTTTTAGGCTTTTTGCTGTCTCAAGGGCTGGCGTTAAAAAACTTGGGTATTAAAGTCTAAGAAGCGTAAAAAACAGTGGTTGGGCGGATTGGCAACCTGAGGAGTAAGCACTAGAGTATGCGCGCGCAAAACAGGCTTGAGCCGTTCGCACATCGCTGTCGCGTTTATTACGAAGACACCGATGCGGGTGGCGTCGTGTATTACGTAAATTATCTTAAGTTTATGGAGCGGGCTCGAACCGAAAGGCTGCGGGAGCTGGGCTTTGCCCAATCCGAGCTGGCAGGCCAGAACCTGTTATTTGTCGTGCATTCCAGCGAGGCGCGCTACCACGCACCGGCGCGACTGGACGACGAACTGTTGATAAGCGCACAAGTAATAGAACTCAACCGTGCCAGCCTGCGTTTCAAGCAGCAGGTCTGGCGGGCTGCGGATGCAACATTGCTCTGTGAAGGGCAGTTTTTGGTGGCCTGTGTGCGCGCCGATAGTTTTAAACCCCGGGCCATTCCCGAAGCCTTGCGTACGGCCTTTGCCGACGCAAGCGGCGCGGGTAAACATTTAGAGCAGGAGATAAAGCGTGGAAGCTAACGTCGTCGACCATTCCTCCATGTGGAGTTTGGTCAGCAATGCCAGCATTGTTGTGCAGTTGGTAATGTTGACCTTGCTGGCTGCATCGGTTACCTCGTGGATTATGATTTTTCAGCGCAGCACCATGCTGCGTGCCGGTCGACGTGCCCTGGATAGCTTTGAGGAGCGTTTCTGGTCGGGAATCGACTTGTCAAAACTGTATCGTCAGGCGGGTAGCAACCCGGACCCTGATTCTGGCGTTGAACAAATCTTCCGTGCCGGTTTCAAAGAGTTCTCTCGTCTGCGTCAACAACCGGGCGTTGATCCGGAAGCGGTGATGGAAGGCGTAGCGCGTGCCATGCGTGTCGCGATTTCGCGCGAAGAAGAAAAACTTGAGCAAAGCCTGCCATTTCTGGCAACCGTTGGTTCGGTCAGCCCGTATATCGGTCTGTTCGGTACCGTATGGGGCATCATGAACTCTTTCCGCGGTCTGGCAACTGCTCAGCAAGCGACTCTTGCGACCGTTGCGCCGGGCATTGCCGAAGCACTGGTTGCGACAGCGATTGGTCTGTTTGCTGCTATTCCTGCGGTTATTGCTTACAACCGTTTTTCTGCGCGTAGCGAAACGCTGATTAGCCGCTACTACACCTTCGCCGATGAGTTCCAGGCGATCCTGCACCGTAAAGTGCACACCAGCGAAGAATAAGCAGGTAATTTCCAATGGCTTTAATCGCTCGAGCTCGCAAGAAGCGCAAGCCGGTTGCCGAAATGAACGTAGTGCCTTACATCGACGTGATGCTGGTACTGCTGGTGATTTTCATGGTGACTGCACCGATGCTCAACCAGGGTGTGAAAGTTGATTTGCCCAAGGTCTCCAGCGAGGCCCTGCCGCAAGACAATAACACCCAGGTTCTGACAATTTCGATCAAGGCTGACAAGACCTACTACTGGAACCTTGGCAGTGAAGTTGATACCGAAAAACAAATGGACAAGGCGATGACCTTGCCTCAGATGACTGACGCGGTGACCAAGATCATTCGCGCGGGCAACGAGGGCGGCAAGCAGACGCAGGTGTTCATTCGCGGCGACAAATCCGTGGATTACGGCGCTGTAATGGGTGCCATGGGTGGCCTGCAAAAAGCCGGGGTCGGTAACGTTGGCTTGATTACCGAGGCTCCCTGATGCGCGACCAGCGGGAGCCGTCCGCCTCTGAAAATTATTTTTGGCCTACCGTTTGGGCTGTAGGGCTGCACGTCCTGATTTTCGGCATGCTGTTCGCCAGCTTTGCCATGACGCCAGAATTGCCGCCCGCAAAACCGATTGTTCAAGCTACTTTGTATCAACTGAAGTCAAAAAGTCAGGCGACGACCCAAACCAATCAAAAGATTGCGGGCGAGGCAAAGAAATCTGCTGCGCGCCAGACTGAAGTCGAACAGATGGAGCAAAAGAAGGTTGAGCAGGAAGCTGTAAAAGCCGCGGAACAAAAGAAACAAGAGGCTGCCGACAAGGCGGCTGAAGCCAAAAAAGCTGATGAGGCCAAGAAAGCAGACGAGGCGAAGAAGGCCGACGAGGCTAAAAAAGCCGATGAAGCCAAAAAGGCCGACGATGCCAAAAAAGCTGCTGATGCTAAAAAGGCTGAAGAGAAAAAATTGGCTGACATAGCCAAAAAGAAAGCTGAGGACGAAGCCAAGAAAGCCGCTGAAGAAGAGGCTAAAAAACAGGCTGCCGAAGACGCCAAGAAAAAGGCCGCTGAAGACGCTAAGAAAAAAGCGGCTGAAGATGCCAAGAAAAAGGCTGCAGCAGACGAGGCGAAGAAGAAAGCTGCCGAAGATGCCAAGAAGAAAGCTACTGCCGATGCTGCCAAGAAAAAGGCGGTAGAGGCTGCGCGTAAGTCTGCCGAAGAGAAAAAGGCTCAGGCCTTGGCGGATCTGCTTTCTGATACGCCGCAACGGCAACAAGCCTTGGCTGATGAGCAGGGTGATGAGGTCGCCGGTAACTTTGATGACCTGATTCGCTCGCGAGCGGCAGAAGGTTGGGCTCGCCCACCGTCAGCGCGGAAAAACATGAAGGTTGTGCTGCAGATTGGCATGTTGCCAGATGGCACGGTAACGTCTGTGACGGTTGCCAAGTCCAGTGGTGATGGGCCGTTTGACAGTTCAGCTGTGGCGGCGGTCAAGAACATTGGTCGTTTAACAGAAATGCAAGGCTTGAAGCCTAGCGATTTTAATCCTTACCGATCATTCAAGATGACATTCACACCTGAGGATCTAGCCTTGTGATTAAATTTTTTCGAGGACTGCTCGTCATCGTCTGCTGCATGGCAGGCATGGCTGTAGCTGAAGAAAAGAACATCCTGGTTACCAGTGGTAGCGACCGGGCAACGCCTATTGCAGTCGTACCGTTCGGCTGGCAGGGCGGTACCGTCCTGCCGGACGACATCGCTGAAATTGTGGGTAACGACTTGCGTAACTCCGGTTACTACGCGCCTATTCCAAAGCAGAACATGATCAGCCAGCCGACCCAGGCCAGCGAAGTCATTTTCCGTGACTGGAAAGCGCTGGGGGCTCAGTACGTAATGGTCGGTAATATCGTACCGGCAGGCGGTCGCCTGCAGGTGCAATATGCCCTGTTCAACGTGTCGACCGAGCAACCGGTATTGACTGGCAGCGTGTCGGGTACCACCGAGCAACTGCGTGACATGGCGCACTACATTTCTGATCAGTCATTCGAAAAACTGACCGGTATCAGAGGTGCATTCTCAACCCGTCTGCTGTACGTGACGGCTGAACGTGCCAGCACCAACAACACCCGTTACACCTTGCAGCGCTCCGACTATGATGGCGCGCGCGCGGTCACTCTGTTGCAGTCGCGTGAGCCAATCCTGTCGCCACGCTTTGCCCCTGATGGCAAGCGCATCGCTTACGTATCGTTTGAGCAGAAGCGTCCGCGTATCTTTGTTCAGAACATTGATACCGGCCATCGCGAGCAGGTCACCAACTTTGAAGGCCTGAACGGTGCCCCTGCGTGGTCGCCGGATGGTTCGAAGCTGGCGTTCGTACTGTCTAAAGACGGCAACCCGGACATCTACGTGATGAACATGGCTTCGCGCCAACTGACTCGCGTGACCAACGGTCCTGGCATCAACACCGAGCCGTTCTGGGGCAAGGATGGTTCGACCATCTACTTCACGTCTGACCGTGGCGGCAAGCCGCAGGTCTACAAAACTGTCGTGGGTAGCGGTGCTGCAGAGCGTGTGACCTTTATCGGTAACTACAATGCCAACCCTAAGCTGTCGGCGGATGAAAAGACGCTGGTGATGATTCACCGTCAGGACGGATTTACTAATTTCCGTGTTGCGGCTCAAGATTTGGAAAGAGGAAGTGTAAAAATCCTCACAGATACTAACCTTGATGAGTCAGCTACTGTTGCGCCCAACGGCACCATGGTAATCTACGCCACCCGCCAGCAGGGCCGGGGAGTCTTGATGCTCGTGTCTATCAATGGACGCGTAAGGCTCCCTCTTCCTACCGCTCAAGGCGAAGTCAGAGAACCTTCCTGGTCCCCTTACCTGAACTGACGTGGTGAAAGATTTAAGTTGCACATAACACTTGGGGTTCATTAGGAGTTTTACGATGGAAATGCTGAAGTTTGGTAAATTCGCTGCGCTGGCACTGGCCATGGCTGTAGCTGTAGGTTGCTCGTCCAAAGGCGGCGACAATGCCGGTGAAGGCGCTGCTGTTGATCCAAACGCTGGTTACGGCGCAAACACAGGCGCTGTTGATGGTTCCCTGAGCGAAGAAGCTGCTCTGCGCGCCATTACTGTTTTCTACTTCGAATATGATTCTTCGGACCTGAAACCAGAAGCAATGCGCGCTCTGGACGTTCACGCTAAAGACCTGAAAGCGAGCGGCGCTCGTGTTGTTCTGGAAGGTAACACTGACGCCCGTGGTACTCGTGAGTACAACATGGCTCTGGGCGAGCGTCGTGCGAAAGCCGTTCAACGCTACCTGGTACTGCAAGGTGTTTCTCCAGCACAGCTGGAGCTGGTGTCCTACGGTAAAGAGCGTCCAGTTGCTACTGGCAACGACGAGCAGTCGTGGGCTCAGAACCGTCGCGTCGAACTGCGTAAGTAATTCGTCATGCGAACGTGCCGTCGTGCTGTAACTATTCTGACTCTCAGCCTCATGCCGCTAGCGGCATGGGCTGCGGTTCCTGTGGTTGATGACAACTCTGGCTATAACAATAGCGGGGGGAGTAATCCGTCACCGGGTTATGGTGCGAGCGGCGCCTATGCCGGGGGAGGGGCTTCGGCCCCTGTCTCGGCACAGGGCGAACTGTTCAACCAGTTGCAACAAATGCAGGATCAGATCTCGCGCCAACAGGGTGTGATCGAAGTTTTGCAAAATGATATTTCACGCATGAAGCAAGAAAGCCTGGAGCGTTACCAGGAACTTGATCGGCGTATTGGTACGGGCACGGCGCCTGCTGCTGCCGCACCTGATAATTCTGCTACCGGTGGTGCTACCGCCGGTAATACAGCAGCGCCTGCGTCTCAGGCTGCTGCCAGCTCGGAACCGGGTGATCCGGCGAAAGAGAAGCTCTATTACGATGCTGCTTTCGATCTGATCAAGGCCAAGGATTTCGACAAGGCGAGTCAGGCGTTTGCCGCCTTTCTACGCAAATATCCAAACAGCCAGTACGCGGGTAATGCCCAGTATTGGCTAGGTGAAGTCAGTTTGGCCAAAGGCGACCTGCAAGGCGCGGGTCAAGCGTTCGCCAAAGTGAGCCAGTTGTATCCCAAGCACCCCAAGGTGCCGGATTCGCTCTACAAGCTGGCTGATGTAGAACGTCGATTGGGCCATACCGACAAGGTTAAAGGTATCTTGCAGCAGGTTGTTGCACAGTACCCGGGTACGTCGGCGGCACAGTTGGCACAGCGTGATTTGCAGCGCATGTAAGTCACACGAAGCTTTTATCGAGAAACCCGCACTTGTCGCGGGTTTTTTCGTTAGAATCCACGCCCTTTTATGAAATACGCTCTTCTGGGTCCCGCGAGTGCAGATCCTTTAGAGTGCCTGACGGAGGCGGACAGCCTGTTTAGCTGTTACGCCCGTGGCGGATATGCAAGACACATTGAGAATTACCGAAGTTTTTTACTCTTTACAGGGTGAAACGCGAACGGCTGGCCTGCCCACCGTTTTTGTTCGTCTGACTGGCTGCCCCCTGCGCTGCCAATATTGCGACAGTGCCTACGCCTTCAGTGGCGGGACAGTGCGCTCACTCGACAGCATTCTTCAGCAAGTTGCCGACTTCCGGCCACGTTACGTGTGTGTGACCGGTGGCGAGCCATTGGCACAGCCCAATGCCATTCCCTTGCTTAAACAGCTGTGCGATGCGGGTTACGAAGTGTCCATCGAGACCAGCGGAGCTCTGGATATTTCTGCCGTCGACTCGCGAGTCAGTCGCGTACTCGACCTGAAAACACCTGGCTCCAAAGAGTCCCATCGCAACCTTTACGAAAACATCGCCTTGTTGACGCCGCATGATCAGGTCAAGTTCGTGATCTGCTCACGCGAGGACTACGACTGGGCGGTGTCCAAGCTGATTGAATACGGCTTGGAACGACGGGCAGGTGAAGTGCTGTTTTCGCCGAGCCACCACGACTTGCCGGCTCGTGATTTGGCCGACTGGATTGTGGCGGACAACTTGCCTGTACGTTTGCAAATGCAGTTGCACAAATATCTTTGGAATGACGAGCCGGGGCGCTGAAATGACTGAACAAACTGTTGTCACTGAAAAAAGAGCGGTGATCTTGCTGTCCGGCGGTCTGGACTCAGCCACGGTCGTTGCCATGGCTCGTGCACAAGGCTACAGCTGCTACACCATGAGCTTTGACTACGGTCAGCGACATCGTGCCGAACTCAATGCTGCTGCGCGAGTAGCAAGAGATCTGGGCGCAATTGAACACAAAGTCATTGGTTTGAACCTGGATGGTATTGGTGGCTCGGCCCTGACTGATAGCTCCATTGATGTCCCTGAGGCACCGAGCGAAGGTATTCCGGTCACCTATGTGCCAGCGCGTAACACGGTCTTCCTGTCATTGGCCCTGGGCTGGGCAGAAGTGCTGCAAGCGCGAGACATCTTCATTGGTGTCAACGCAGTAGATTACTCGGGCTACCCGGACTGCCGTCCGGAATTCGTCGAGGCCTTTGAAGTCATGGCGAACCTGGCGACCAAAGCGGGCGTCGAAGGGCAAGGGTTCCACATCAAGGCACCGTTGCAAAACATGAGCAAGGCACAAATCGTCCAGGCTGGTGTGAAACTCGGCGTGGATTACTCCCTGACCGTATCGTGCTATCAGGCAGATAATGAGGGCCGAGCTTGTGGGAAATGTGACAGCTGCCGTCTGCGCGCAGAAGGCTTCCACGCTGCCGGCGTTTCGGACCCAACGCGTTATTTTTGAATTATTTCAGATTTATTTTTAACAAGGTGTTGAATTCTCGTTAAAAATCAGTATTATACGCACCACAACGAAGCGGGTCGTTAGCTCAGTTGGTAGAGCAGTTGGCTTTTAACCAATTGGTCGTAGGTTCGAATCCTACACGACCCACCATATGCAACACCAAAACAGCCGGTAAGCACCTCAGGGTCTACCGGCTTTTTTGTGCTTGAAATTCGGTGGGGCGATAGCATTGAAAAAGCGTTGCAACCATGCCGTTGTTGCAGGTTTTTGCTCATAGAAGATGTGTCGTCGGCCGCGCGCTTGTTCAGCAGTTTGTATTCGGCCTCGGTCACATCACCTGCAATCAACCATTAACTATTTATCAGGCTGCATTAAAAGACTTCCTTCAAGAAGGTTAATGCGCAGCCTCTTAATAGTGGGGGGAATCGCTCGCTTCGCCCACACGGAAGGTATCAAATTGGCCTGTCCACAACCCTTGCATTCCAGACTTCCCGATAACGTTCGCGCCAACCCGGACTGCCTTGATCCAGCCACGCTAATGTCGCCTCAATCGTATCTGCGCTTATGATGAAGTGTTTGATATGTTCTGTGATCCGTTCATGCGACAGATGCAGTGCGTCCAGGTAGGCATTGAAGGTATTCGCCAACACAACGTATTCATCGCCTTGCTGGCGGCGCCCCGTCCATGCAGGTAAACCCGCGACCATTGCGCCAACATCCTGGCGACCTTCGCGTAGATCGAGAAGCAAAATGCTCGCACCGCCATCGCGTCCGATCGGCAACATCCCCGTAGCCGGGAATCCAGGTTCTTTGCGCAGTTGTTCCAGCTCAAAAGGGTTGGATTCATACGCTTCGCCGGGCTGCAGCCCGTACAGCATAAAACTCAGCAATTCCTCTTCGCCATTGCTCATAGTGGCCAGCACGTCGTAATCCAACGTGCCTCCGTTGCATTCCTTGAGAAACTGCCGGTAATCGTCCGGCAGGCGCGCGCCGAGTTGAGCCTCCAGATGCTCGATGGCAAGGTCGGATGCGCCGTCTCGGGTGTCGTCAAAGATCAATCCACGATAGTTAGTCATTGTGGGCTCGAAAATACTTGTTAAAAATCATATTAGAGTGCTCACTCGCCAGTTTCGATGTGTTTTGTAGAGGTCAATTAATTCCAGACACCGGATCCTCTCAACGCCCGGAGATCGCCGCCTCAGGAGGCGATCTCGGGACGTCCTTTTGCCCAGAAGGGCGCCCAGCTCCATTACGGTTTCTTGCGTTGATAGACTGCAACATACACCGGGTTAATTAATTTTTCGAAGGACAGACAATGCTTATCGTATTCAGCGGCCTTCCCGGCACGGGGAAGACCACTATCGCCAAGGATCTCGTAGATACAATAGGTGCCGTCTACCTGAGGATCGATACGATTGAACAAGCCATTAGAAACTCCGGTGCTCTTGCACATGACGTGGGGCGCAGTGGCTATATGGTCGCGAATGAGCTTGCGCTGAGTAATCTTCGTCTAGGCCATACGGTCATCGCGGACTGTGTAAACCCTGTGGCCGAGAGCCGAATAGCGTGGAGTGAGGCCGCCTCAAAGGCAGGTGCTCCGTTAGTCAATATTCAAGTGATTTGCTCGGATAAAAATGAGCATCGACGGCGGGTAGAAACAAGGCAGGTTGATATCCCGGGGTTGACCCCACCCAACTGGCAGTCTGTGCTGGAGCATGAATATGAAGCCTGGGCCGAAGCTCCTTTTTGCATAGATACCGCTATGACTTCACCCGCGCAAGCGGTAGCGATGGTCACCAAACGTTTATTGGGCTGTGAGTAGCAGCGGTTAAATCCATGGTGATAGGTGCGATTAGCAGACACTTACAACGTAAATGGAGGTGCCGCTAGGCATGACTATGCTCTTGGATTGTTTTGATTTGCGACGGAATGCGCGTTTAGCCGAAGGACAAAACCCCACCCAGCAGCGATGGGGTGACGCTAAATTCACACTTCTACAGGGGGAGCTATAGCCGTTAGTACCGAAACCCGCGTAAGTCCTTCCTGTGTGTGTATTCCAGCTTTGCCTACTGGTCATCAATTCCCAGAGCCTTTTGGGTCACACTCAGACTTTTGAAATCGTCGCCCGACGCTTCTGGCGTTGCGACTCCAGCCAGATCACCAAGGCCAGCAAACCACCGCCGGCGATTAGCAGGCTGAGCAGCCAACCCAGGGTTTCGGCTAGTTGGGTAAAGAACAGTGTGTACAACTGTATGATCAAAAACGTTAAGCCATACCCCACCAACATGCCGAACCGCTGGCGCAGTCCCACTGTTAACACGCCGAGGCTAACCAGCGCCCAAAGCAAGTTGAACATCAGCAGTTCACCGTCCTCGGCAAAATACCACGGCCCGTCGATCAAGCCGTAACTGCCAAACAGCGACAGCAACCACAGGGACATTTCACCGACAAACAAACCGCAGGAAATCCAAACCTTGGCAAACCCGCTATAGCGGCCCGGCAACCCAGCCTCACATCGAAGATGCACGGCCCCCGCAGCCACCAGCAGCGCTGCAGCGCCGAGAAAACGCAGCGGATAGTTCATGCCGAACCAGTAGGCGCCCCAGCCGGATACATAGCCACTGCGGCCACCAAACCAGACAAAAAACAACACGCTGCACAACGTCAGCAGCAACACATTGCCCAAGGCATAGCTGAGCACCAGCAGCACTAGCAGATCGATCAGCAGCAGCGCCGGCCAGTTGCCGGAGCCATCCGAATAGATCATGCCGACCACAAAGCTCACACCGATCAACGCAAAGCCCCCCAGCAACTCGGCGGTGCTTCCCAACATCCTCAAGCCTTTGCCGGGCAACCAGCGACCCACGGCGAACAGGCCCAGGGTCAGCACCGACAGGCTGATCGCCAGTTTGGGCAGGGTGAACGTCAGGTGCTCACGCAGAAGTATCAGCAGACCGGCCGCCAGGCTAATGGCACCGAAGGTCATAAACCAACGCCCGAGTGAGCGCCAGTCCCATCGGGTCAAGGGGTACAGCTCACCGATGCGGTTATGGGCAGCGGGATCGATTTGCCCCTCACGAAGCCATTGATCAAGAGCATCGTGGACTTGTCGATTGCGGCGATCCGGGCTCATGAGCGATTCTCCCTGGCACGTAGCGCCGCGCGCTCAAAGACCCATCCCAACAAAATCCCCACTATCCCGGCCGCCGCGAAGAAAGCCGCGACACTCAGGCGGTCCCAGGCGTATTCATAAAAACGCGTGTACAGGTCGATACTCAAAAACACCACACCAAACCCGGTGAAGCTGGGGTGCTTGAAACGAGCGCCGATTACCAACTGGCTGATGGCCCCAACGGTGAATAGCAGTATCCAGAACCCCGATTGGGACGAGGTGTAATTGTCCAGGCTTAGAAACCACAGCGAGCAGTTGAAGTAGAGCAGTCCGGAAATCACATACAAACGCCCGAAACCGCTGAAGTGGCGTAACGGCCCTTCTTCCGCCTGCTGGTGCCAAAGCCCTAGAAGCGCTGCTAGCCCGGCGATCACCGCCATGGCGCGCGGGTCCTGGATGTTGAACATATATGATCCGCCACCGGCATACTGCTCCCAGGAGCCCAGGCCGTGAAAGGTGCACAGTAGTCCCAGAAACAATGGCCAGCGTAGGCGATAACGATAGGCCGTGACCACGCTCAGCAAGGCAGTGACCAGCAGCGCCAGAGGAATACGATCCAGCCCGCCCGTATCGTCGCCAATGCCACCGAGTAACAGACTGCCACCAATCAGCATCAGGCCGATGGTCAAAATGGCCACACCGGTCACCGGCGTACGCCGCGCCGGATCACGAGCCAGACGCACTCCCACCCACCACAACACCCCACCGGCGATAAAAAACAGCACCGCACCGAGAGTGACCGATTCACTGAGAAGGCTCACGCCACCTAGAATGGCCATGCCAATCAGCAGTACCGCTCCGATGCCCAGCCATTGCAACACCGTCGATAACAGTTGGCCGGGACGCTGATAAGGCGCGCTCAGTCGCTCCTGGGTTTGCAGATCGATCAAACCTCGGTGCTGCCAGTCGGCAATCTCGTGAACCATTAGCTGCTGCGTGGTTTTTCTCATGGGGATCAGGCACCGCACTATTGTTTGGATGACGGGGTGTTGGAGTATAGGCTGCTAATTACGCTGAATATCCAGGGCCGGGCCAGGAGCTACTATGGCTATATTCAGACTACTCAAACTAATCAGCAGTCCCCTGTGAATTATGGAGTTTGCCTCGCAGTTTAAATTGAGATCACATTGATTGTTGAGGTCCCAGTAATTGCAATTAACCGGTGGGACGTGCACATATTCCACAGCCCTCCCAGATTAAATCGGCAACCCCGCTGCCAGTATTGTGTCGCGCAACTCAGCTCAGCGGCTCTACTGGATCGAGTATGTTGCTGAACAACGCTTTGATTTCAGTGTGCCTGGCGTCAAATTGCTCTACTAGATCTTTAAGATGGTATCCATGGCGCGTCAGGGTTGGTTCGAGGTCATCCTGTTTACGTGACAGAACCGATTCAACCAGCTCCGTCGAGACAGGTTTCTCGCCTGTCAGGTAACCGGCCTCATAACCGGCTTGGCTCAGAGGTAACGTCAATCCATAGAGCTTCACTTCAAACCGCATGCTCTTCTCCTGCTCTTTTATGGCGCAAGTAGGCTTTGATGCGACCTGGGACATCACGGCGTCTCAGGGTTTCACTCAGCAGCTCGTGGATGAATGCTTGATTTTCGGTCGAGAGTTTAGATAACGGTTACACGAGTTCATCGGCAATAGCGAGTTTGGCTGCGATCACGCGAGGAAACTGATACTCGCGGGCTTCGGAATTGAAAGAAATAGTAACTCCACTTAAGCATTAAAGGTGTAGGAGTATTCCGAATGTCTATTTTGTTTGCTCTACCTACAGCGGGTTCGTAAAAAGCCGTCCGTGCATCTGGCATGTGTTTTCATTACGAAAGAGTTGCTGTCGCACTGCCTTTGGGCGTTCCCCTCTGCTGCGCTGCGGGCTTTCGCGGCATATTCTCCGTCGCAAGCACTTACACCTATGGGTGAGCGCCGAGAATTTTATGTGCCATGGCAATCAGCCCCATTTTACGAGGGCGATTAGCCCGGTCTTCAGACACGTTAATAAGCGCCAGGAAGTGATCGGGGTCAAAGGCGATCACTTGCTCATGCAGTTTTTTTGTAAAGGCCGAGGATCTGAATCGGATTCTCACAGGCCGGGCATACCGCAAAGTGTAACGACCCTTTTTAGGGTTTGCCGTAAGCGTCCGGCGAAGGCACATTTCAAGAGGCTACGCTGTGATCGTTAAAGATTGAGGTTCCCAACATGAAGTGTCAGATTCGCCCCGCAACAGGCGCAGATACAGCAGCGATTAGCCGTGTAGTGATCGCCGCTCTGCGTGAGTCAAATTCACAGGATTACTCACCTGACGTTATCGCTCAGGTGGAACGCAGCTTTGCTCCTGAAGCCGTCAGCGCACTGCTCGATAAGCGCAAGGTTTTCGTAGCCGTACAAGGCAAAATTATTATTGGGACTGCAAGCCTCGACGGTGATGTTGTTAGAAGCGTTTTCGTTGATCCTGCTTACCAAGGTGGCGGTATCGGTCGGCAGTTGATGGATGTCATTGATGCTACTGCTGCCAGCGCTGGTGTTGGAGCGTTGCGGGTGCCGTCGTCGATTACGGCGCAGAAGTTTTACGCTGCGTTGGGTTTTCAGAAAATTCGCGACGAGTTTCACGGGGCTGAGCGCACCGTCGTCATGGAAAAACGGCTTGAGGGTTAGTTCCGGCTTTTCACCCACTTATGCGGCAGCAAACTGATCGCCACGGTGAAGCCGACCAACAACAGATAGCTGGTGAATGCCGGGAAACCACCCGTTGCCTGAGCGCCCCTCTGCCGAGTAACTCCCCAACAGCTCAACGGGATCTCGTGGTTGGGCACGGCTGAGGGGCAGATAGTTTTCCAGGCCGTGGCGGATACGCTCGATGTCATCGGCCAAACGCAGATAGTCAATGAAGTGGCGCTGACCCGGCTCGTCAGCGACTTGAGCACTGCGGCGAGCGGTGTCATCCAGAGTATTGAGCTGGCGGATCATGATTGCCAGGTTGGAGTGTTCAGAGGTGGAGGTGGTCGCTGCATGAGCGATCGGCAGGCCGCACCCGCAGTAAGCGTATGGCAAACCCGTCTTGACCAGACGACTTTGGGCCGCTGTGATAATTTGTTGCATATCGTCGGGCAAGAAATGTACGTTTTACCAGTCGGCCTAACACTCACACAAACACGTCGTTTAGCAGGAGCTACATGGACGAGCTAAGAGTTTTCAGCAACACCCACTGGATAGTGACTCATCGGCGAGATTCACGTTACGACGGGTATTTGATAATTTCATCTGAAGAGACGGCTTCAGGTCTCAGCGATTTGAGCGATGAAGCGATGTCATCTCTCGGTTTGGTGATGAAAACCTCGGAGCGTCTGTTGGCAAAGGTGTATTCCCCCTACAAAGTAATGTTCTACAAATTGGGATTTTCTCCTGGTTTCAACGCACATTTTCATGTCGCTCCAGTCTCAGAAGACTTGCTCGCAGAGATATCAAAACACCCCGGTTATTCCGACAATCCTGACGGTAATGACGCAATTGTTTTTCTAAGTCGAGAATACTGTGAAAGACCTCTTACCGCTGGCGAAGCAGAAAAACAGCTCTCGGCGGTTCATTTGCTCAAGGCCTCTCTGTGACTAAGATACTTTCGCGTGGATAGGCGTGTACCCACTTATGCGGTAGCAGTTGCTCGATTTCACTTGCTCGCTGCGTCGGCAGGCGCGTGAGCACATCCTTTAGATAGGCGTACGGGTCATGACCATTCAGCCACGCTGACTGAATCACACTCATGATCGCCGCAGCCCTTTTTCCGCTGCGTAGCGATCCGGCGAAGAGCCAGTTCTTACGCCCAAGAGCCCACGGTCGGATCTGGTTCTCGGCCCAGTTGTTGTCTATGGGAACGGCGCCGTCATCAAGGTAGCGCGACAGCGCTGCCCAGCGTTTCAAGCTGTAATCGAGTGCCCTGCTGATAGCCGAACCTTCGGGCACAGCAGCACGCTGGGCGATCATCCACTCATGCAACCTAGTCATCACCGGCACGGCTTTTTCTTGCCGTATTCGGCGCCGTAAATCCGGCTCCAGGTCGCGCACTTCACTCTCGATTTCGTAAAGCAACTGGATGTAGAGTAGGGCTTGCTCGGCGAGCATGCTCTTGTTGGTGGCATGTAGTTCGAAGAATTTGCGCCGCGCATGGGCCATGCAGCCGATCTCGGTTACGCCGAGTTCGAAACTGGCCTTGTAGCCGCCAAAATCATCACAGACCAACTTGCCCTTCCAGCCTTGCAGGAAGTTGCGAGCATGCTCTCCGGCGCGGCTGGGGCTGAAGTCGTAAACCACCGCTGCCAATTCCGAGAACTGGCTGGTGGCGTAGGCCCAAACATAAGAACGGTGGGTTTTCTTCGAGCTCGGAGCGAGCATCTGTACGGGTGTTTCATCGGTGTGGATGACTTGCTGTCCAAGCACTACGTTGCGTAGTGCATCGACCAGAAGCTGCAACTGCACGCCCGTCATGCCAACCCATTGAGCCAACGTTGAACGTGGAATCGCCAAGCCAGCTCGACCGAAAATCGACTCCTGGCGGTAAAGCGGAAGATGATCGGAATACTTAGCGATCATGACGTGGGCAAGCAACCTTGCGGTCGGGATGCCCTTGTCGATGACCTGCGCTGGAACGGGTACCTGGATCAGTGTTTCGCAGTCATCGCATACCCACTTGCCACGGACATGGCGTTCAATGGTAAACACGCCTGGCGTGTAGTCCAGCCTCTCGCTGACATCTTCACCGATGCGCTTGAGTGCGCAGCCACATGGGCAACGAGTGTTGCCAGGCTCGTGATAGATCAAAGCGCGTGGAAATTCGGCTGGCAACGCAGTGCGTTTGGGCTTTTGCTTTTTCTCGGTCGCCGCTGGCACTGTTTGCAAAGCCAGAAGCTCGGCTTCAATCGCCGCGATATCGGTATCGATCAGATCATCGAGCAAGCTCGCCTGCTGCGGACTCAACTGCTCGCTGCGCTTGGCAAACTTCAAACGCTTGAGTTGTGCGATCTCGTGAGTCAGCTTCTCGATAACCGTTTGATCGAGGTTGATCTTCTTGCCCATGGTCTCGACTTGCTGGTCGAGTGTCTCGACACGCTGTATCAACTGCGACGCCAAGGCGCGCAGTTGTTCAGGATTCAGGCGGTCGAGATTGGGGAGAGTCATGGTGCAGATTTTGCTAAAGCAGGCAGTTCGAGGCGATAGGCCGATGGGGTAATGGCAACCGTTACAGCACTGTGATCGCAGCACCAAAGCCCACGCGTTGCCAAGGCAAGCCCAACACCAAAGCCTGGAGTTGCTCGGTATCCAGCTCCATTTCAGAACCATGACGAGCGCCTGGCCAGTGTAACTTGCCTTGATTTAACCGGCGAGCAGCCAGCCAGATGCCAAGCCCGTCATGCACCAAGACTTTCATCCGAGTGGCGCGGCGGTTGGCGAATAGGTAAGCACAGTGCGATCACTCTTTCCAACGCTGTCTCGTTACCGGCGCGCATATCCATTGGCTCGGTGGCGAGCCAGATGGAATCGATGCGAATCATCGGGGCAGGTCTCGAAGAAAGGTTGCGCAGGCAGCGGCACCTTCAGTTGGTCAGTTAATTGCTGGCCCAGAAGCTGTTGACAATAATGCCAGTCCTTTCAGTGTTGCTGCGCTTGTCGTCCATAACCAAGAAGCGCTTCAGGTCATGACATTTACCGCGTTGACGATAGTAAACGCTTCAGAGCCCCAGCATTGAGCCGACATCCAACATCACTTGCAGCCCAATAACAAAGCCATTACCACTTAACTCTCGGGCGCCAGGGTTGTAGAAGTTGTCCGGATTGATCAAGTACTGCACGCTCGGCTCAATGGACAGATTGCGGCTAAGGGCAAAGTGACCGTTAGCTTCCAGCGCAAATACATTCCGATCGCCCAGGCGCGTGTCGCCGTTGTTGTCGGTGCGCACCCGCCGCTGAAATTCCAGTTGGTGCGGATTGATTCGCAGGTAGCTGGTCTTAAAGTTGAGCTTGTCCTGGGGCCGGTCGAAGGGCGCGAGATAGGTCAATCCGGCTTCGGCAAAATGGCTGAAGGGCTGTTTATCATCCGCGGCCGCCGATAGCGAGCCGAATGCTTGCACTCCTTGCATGTTGGCGCGCCACAGTGTTTGACGGAACTTGAAGAACGCCCCGGAAGTACCGTGGCCACTGGCACCGGTCAAGGGATCGACCTGCTTTGAGGAGTTGAAGTAAGCATTGAGTTCGTACTGGGTGGTGTCGTCGCCCGGCTTGCTACCGATCCCCACCAGGAAGCTGGTACCGCTGGCGTCGTCGGTGCTCAAGTCCAGACCCTTGCGTTTTTTCAGGTAGTCCGTCGGGTTGGACTCGAACGCCCCCGTATGTACGTACAGGCTTGGGTTCAACTGGTATTTAAGGTAACCGCCCCAGGCGCCGTAGGGCGGTGGCAGTATGCCGGTGGAGGTATCGATGATCGGGTCATTGCAAGTGACCACGCTTTCGCAGTTGTAGATGTAGAAATAGCGCCGGGCATTGGTGCGTCCCAGTTGCAGGTCGAGCCGGCCGTCGAGCCATTTTTGTTCGAAGGTGAGCAGACTCAGTTGGTTGCTGGTGATGTCGTTGTGAAGCGGTGCCCCGCCGAAATAACTGCCGACGGCACCTTGCCAGTTTCGTGAGGTCGGTTGTCCGGTGCCCTTATCAAGGATGTAGACCGTTTCTTCGACATGCAATGCCGAACCATCAAGCCCGGCCAGAGTGCCGAGGTTGATATCCGCGCCGATGAACAGGTCGCCACTGTTGCCAAAACTGTTAGGCCTTGGTCCGATGTTGAGGTTCTTCATCGACAGGTTCCAGAACTGTACGTGAGTATTAACGCCGTTCAGCTCGAGTTGTTCACCGAGTCCGGCCAGCGGCCCGGTGCGGGTATTCTCGGCGCAATACGCAGACAGACTCAGGATGCTGGTGCAGAACAGGATTGGCATGATGCAAAGGGTTTTCATGGAAAGGTACTCGTCTTGTTATTATTTTTTATGAACATCCGCCTGCGCCATGCAGGCGATTCCAAGATGTGGCCAGCCTGCTTCGATAAGGCGTCAGACGCAGAGGTAGCCGCCGTCCACCGCCAGCACGGCGCCAGTGATGAAACTGGCGCCATGGCTGCCAAGGAACGCGGCGGCACTGGCCACTTCAACTGACTCGCCCCATCGGCCCAGCGGTGTACGTTGCATGATCCGGCCCGAGGCTTCGACGTCAGCCTTGAGGCCTGCACCCAACGGCGTGTCGATCCAGCCAGGTGCGATGGCGTTGACTCGAATGCCTTCGGCAGCGTATTCGCATGCCAGTGACTTCGTCAGTTGCACGATGGCGCCTTTGCTGGCGCTGTAGGCCGGGCGATCGGCTGAGCCGAAGGTGCTGAACATCGACGCGATGTTGAGGATGCTTCCGCCTTGTCTCGCCAACAGAGGTCGCGCTAACTGGCAAGTGAGCATGGCGGCGGTCAGATTAAGGCGTAACACTCGTTCGAAGGTCGCCAAGTTGTATTCGTCACGGTCGCGACTGATGCCGGCGCAGTTCACTAGCACGTTCAGGCCAGTCAGTTCGGCGAACACCTGCTCCAGTTGTTGGCTGTCGGTGATGTCCAGTTCCAGGTGTCGTACCCGTGGGTGGCGTAGTGCGTGTTCGCCGTCAGCGGCTAGGCCAACAGCCAGGACCTCGGCGCCGAGCTCTGCGAAATGGACGGCAATCGTGGCCCCGATGCCGGAGGTGCCGCCGGTGACTAGCACCTGCTGGTGCGAATAGAGATTGTCCTGAAAAACCATACGTTGCTCCTTAGGCGTCGGCCAGTTCTGGATTGGGGTTGACCAATATTTTGATTTGCGACTTATCACGCATCAGCGCTTCGAAACCGTGTATCACCGCCTGGTCCAGGGATACGCTACGAGTCACCGCACGGGTCAGGTCGAGATGGCCGTCGGCGATTAAGGCGATCAGTTCGGGATAGACGTTCCGGTAGCCGACACTGCCAAGCAGGCGCAGCTCGCGGTTGACAAGGTCGAAGGCGTTCAGCCGGACCTCGCCCATAAGGCTTACCAAGATCAATTCGCCGCCCTTGCGCAGGCTTGCCAGGGCGGCGTTGAGACTGGCCTGACTGCCTGCAGCCTCAAAAGCACAATCCATGGCACCGCCTTCTCGCAACTGCGCTGCCATGTCTGCGTCCCTGGCGTCGAGCAACTGAGTGGCGCCGAATTTACCGGCCATGGCTAGGCGTTCCGGGCTGAGGTCGACGACGGTGATGTCGTCCACGCCGCGAAGTCGTGCCAGCATCACCAGCAGCAAACCGATCGGGCCGAGGCCGAACACCACGCAGCGTTGCCCGGGTATCAAGCTGCTGCGGCGCAAAGCGTGCAGGGCGACGGCAGCTGGTTCGAGCACGGCTGCCTGGCGCAAGCTCACGGTCTCCGGCAGGCGGTGCAACATATAGGCCGGTACCCGTGCCCGCTCAGCGAATCCTCCGTCTCCCATCAGGCCGATGAAGCCCATCGACTCGCAGAGGTTGTAGCGGCCTTCCAGGCAGTAGCGGCATTCGCCGCAGCGGTATTCCGGCTCTACCGCTACCCGGTCGCCGATCTTCAGGTCCACGACGTCGGCGCCTAAGGCGCTGACTACGCCGCAAAACTCGTGACCGAGGGTCAGCGGCGCGCGGCAGCAAGATAGGGGATGGGGCTCGACTTGGGGAATTGAGTGCGGTCCGTCTTGGTATTCGTGCAGATCGCTTCCGCAGATTCCGCAGTAGGCGACCCGTAGTTCGACTTCACCAGTGCCGGGCTTTTGGAGTTCTAGGTCGCTCAGGCGCAGGTCGCGAGCGGCATGCCAGCGTAGCGCTTTCATGGTTGCTCTCCTTGCATAGCGTTAGTAATCGGAGCACCCCGGCGAGCTAGTATGGCTGGCGCAGTTTCTCGCAGGAACAGTGATAGGAGCGCGGAGAGCAGGGCGCCTCCGCAGGATATCCACATGACGATGGACAGGCCGAAGTGATCAGCCGCGAAGCCTGCGATGGTGGGGGCGACGAAGCCGCCGATCAGTTCCCCCAACCCCATGATCATGCCGAGGGCCGTGGCAACAATTGTGCGTGGTACGGTCTCTGCCGGAATGGTGGCCATGAAGAGGGTGAAGCAGCCGAGCCCGGTATAAGTCAGCAGCAATAGCAGGCCAAGACTGGTGGCGTCCGGTGCGTAGAGCATGGCCATCGGGCAGCAGGCAGCGAGCAGGGAGAAGATAATCAGGGTCGGCCGGCGGCCGATGCGATCGGAGATCGCTGGCACGGCAAAACCCCAGACTACCCATGCGACGCCCAGGCAGCTCATCAGGTTGCCCATGGTGCTCGGGCTGAATCCGCGGGTATTAACCAGGAAGATTGGTGTAAAGGAGATCAGTACGATGAACCACGTGACGAACACGCAACTGATCAGGGTGCAGAGCAGGATATTACGGCTCTTCAATAGAGCCAGGCGACTGCCTTTCGGAGCGTCTGCGCTGACTGCAGGCACTTTTTCGCGGGCTGGGTCCGGGCGTACATAGCGCCAGATCAACCAGGCAATTATCAATCCAGGCAGCAATGAGATGATGAAGGCATGGCGCCAACCGAAGGCCTGGGCCAAGGCTACGAGCAACGGCGGGCCAATGACCGCTCCCAGCAGACCGGCTGCCGAGCCCTGCAGCAGGCCCATATTCAAACCGCGCCGATGCGGTGAAGAGGCCTCCACCATCAAAGATTGCGAGAGGGGCAGGATCGGCCCTTCGGCAAGGCCCATGATGCCGCGGAACAGCAGCAGACTGAGGAAACCGCCAACGAGGCCGGACAGCGCTGAGCACAATGAGAACAGGATCACCGCAGCAACCAGCAACGGCTTGCGATGACCGCGACGATCTGACCAGGCACTGACCAGCGCGCCGGACACCGCCCAGGCCAGGGCGAGCACTGAAGAAAGCATGCCTAGATGGCTGTTGCTCAGTTGCAGCTCATCCTGCATGAAGGGGAAAAGGAACGACAGCGCGAGACGGTCGAAGAAGACGAATCCGAAGGTCAGGAACAACACGCTGAGGAGGACGTTTTCGTAACTGGCGGATTTTTTATTATGTGCCATGTCTGTCTCCAGGCCGGGTAGGCCGGCCAGCAGGGAGGGCGCGTCGTTAAGAGACGGCGCGCCTCAGATCAGCGAAATAGGGAGTCGATATAAGCGGCGCCAACACCGATCTTCTCGTAGTGCTCTCGGCACATGGCGATGTAGTCGTGGACGTCGAAGACACCATCAGGGTTACCCTTTTCGTCGAGCCAGATCAGCGGACCTTTGACGATGAAGAACGCGCGCATCGGCTCTTCGTGCTCGTAGGCAACCAAGGTATGACCTTCGCCGGGTGTTTCGTAGACGAAGTCGCCAGCGGTGGCGGTCCAGTCATGTTCCAAGTAGCCCCACTTGCCGCTGATGGTGTAGGCGAACACCTCATGAGGGTGATAGTGTCGGTTGACCAAGCCCGCTGTCGTCGACATCAAGATGTCACACCAACGGTTCTCACTTGGCGAGATCCACAGCGGCCGGGATTTCACGGTTTCGGTAAAGGGCGCGTAGAGGGTCTCATCCTCGGTCGGCGCGTTGTGCAGGTAGACTTCCGGTTTTGCGTCGGGCTTGAAACAGTTAGGGATGGGTTGCAGGTCTTTCCAGAATTCACGGTTAGGAGCTTCGGGCATGATTGGTATCTGACGTTGTTATTGGAAAGGCGAATATAACGAGAGTCAGATGAGCGGGTTTGACCCTGTCGGCCAGGATGTTTCCCTTTTTCGGACATAGCTGGTACGGAATCGATGTAGCTCTCTGCCGTCGATCATGCGGGCGATTGACGGCAACCATGATTAAGCTCTTAATTTCTGTGTACTACGGAACGTTCCGATTGATCGAAAATCGTTGATGGTTTGGTCCGGGCGCCTTACTTGGAACCTGGGAGGTTCACGTACCATTCAAAGAGAAGAATAAAAATGAATGTAAACTCTTTGCTCGACATCCGACGGGCCAGCACTCAGGACATTCCTTTGGAGCAACGCCTGGAGTTTTGGGAGGATTACAACGCCTCTATCCTGGTGGGCCTCAAATGTTCGTCATATTCTCAATCTGGTTTCGCCGCAATCCAGGATAACTTGTGCCTCGAACGCCTACGGGTAGCCCATATTTCTGGCAACGAGCACGCGGTGGAACGCAATTACTCGATGGTCCACTCGATCCCCAAGGAGTCTATCTTCGTGTCCCTGGTCTTGGGCAACCAGTCGTTCTTTTTCCAAGATAACGTTTGCAGCCTGGTACAGCCGGGTGAACTGGTGATCTACCGCACCGACAAACCCTACGTATTCGGTTTTTCGGGACCGATGCGCCAGTTCATTTTCGATATTCCCCAGGATGACTTCTCCGAGCGCTGTTTACGTGACCTCAAGGGGCCACTGAAGATTGGTGCCGAAACCCCGGCGCAGCGCTTGCTGGTGCGCTCCTTTGCCGAGCGAACCCAGGTTTTTTTCGACGCGCCACGGGAAGACAGAGCAGGACTTTTCGAGGAAGAGGCTTACAATCTGCTGGCGAGCATCATCAGTGACAGCACCGGCGAGCATCGGGCCAGTGCATTGAGCACCTCATACCTGCTGGCAGCCAAACAGCACATCAAGGACCACCTTGATGACTCATCACTGAGTTGTGAGCACGTGGCCGCCGCCGCAGGGATCTCCAGTCGCCACCTGGCGCGGCTGTTCGCCCAGGAGGGTGGGACTCCCAATCGCTATTTGCAAGAGAAGCGTCTTGAGCGCGCCCGCCAGTTGCTCGCCTCGCCCAGCGCAAGCCGCTTGGACATCGCCGAGATAGCCTATCGTCACGGGTTCTCCAGCCAGTCGCATTTCGCCCGGGCCTTCAAGGTACGCTTCGGAATGACCCCCAGCGAGGCGCGCACTAGCAAGATATGATCGAAACCCGGAGCGATGTTGTTGCCATTTTCCTTCGAAGGTATTAGCGGAGACTGTCTAAATTGACTCTGCGCACCAATTACCCCCTCAACATGGAGCACATGGTATGGATTTTTCAAGTAGCCGGAGTATCAATAGCCCCTCTGCGGTCATCCACGTGTCGATTGAACGCCCACTCAGGTGGTAGCAAAGAAATGTCTATAGATACCTACTTGCCCTTGCATAAATGAGTTATTAGCTGAATTTACCGGCCTTCCGGAGGCTACAGCGATGGGGCGGGCGTTGCGCTCTAGAGTCCTGAGATGCACCGGTACTCCTGTCGGGTAGGAGTAGCCCCTCCAAGAATTGAATTGCCCCCGGCACCGTAGGCATCTTCTGCCTATGCTTGGGCTGCCCCCATTTCGACTTTCATCTTGAGCGGCTCCCAACTTGTTCCAACCGCAGTTGTATAAACTCCAGCAACGCCCGAACCCGCGCAGTCACGGAATGCCGGTGGCTGTACGCGCCAAGCAATTGCAGCGGCGCAGGACGCAGGTCCAGCGACACTTCCTGCAATCGGCCCGCGGCCAGATCTTCCTGGCATGGATGGGCTGCCACTATCGCGAAACCGATGCCTTGCCGTGCACCCGCCAACGCAAGTTCTCCGCTGTTGACACGATAGCGGCTACGCACAGATACCTTCACGATTTCGCCTTTGGCGTCTAGAAACTGCCAAGGCTGGCCCTTCAATGCGCTCAGTGTCGTAATGCACGGCAAAGACTCAAGTTCGCGCACTTGGCGCGGCGTTCCCGTTTTGGCTAACAGAGCGGGCGCCGCGACCACGATGCTGGGTAGCGTAGCGAGTTCGCGGGTGATAATGGTGCTGTCATCCTGGCGCCCACGATGGAAGAGGATGGAAAGGTCCACGTCCTCCCGGAGCGCTTCTATACCGGTCAGGCGCGTGTCGCACTCCAGCTCGACGCCGGGATGAAGGCTACAAAACTCAGCCAGGATAGGGGCTAGCAGTCTGGGGGCTTCGCCTGGCATGCACATCCTGATGGGGCCCCGCAGTTCGCGCTGCACCGCGCTAAGGTCTTCCTCGGTGCAGAGCAAGGAGTCGAGTAAAGGTTTGGCTCGTTCGTAGAGAAGTTTGCCGGCTTCAGTCATGCGCAGGTGACGAGTACTGCGCTCCAGCAAGCGCACGCCTAATCTGCGTTCCAACGAAGCGACGTGGCGGCTGACGTTCGAGGATGGCAGGGACAGTAAGCGTGCCGCGCCGACAAAGCTTTGTGCGTCGACGACCGCCACATATACACGAACGGTGTTCAGGTCGAGGGCATTGCGCATGATTATCCCGATTAAGGTATTAAAGTCGCCCATATTCACACAATAGTTCTCCACATTGACGGAATCTAAGATGCCGTCTCGTCCGATGGGTTGTCGCCGATGGCGCGTCGGGACGGATTGAACAGGAGATCCAGTGTGGAAATCGGAATACTAGGCGGCGCAATTGCGGGGTTGAGCGTGGCGCTTGCCTTGCGCAAACAGGGCCACAGTCCCCGGGTGTATGAGCGCCGGTCGGGACCAGCCACCATGGGGGCTGGCGTGACGCTCTGGCCCAACGCCAGCTTTGTGCTGGAGGAACTGGGCCTCCTCCAGGACATCGCAGCAGTGAGTGGCCGGCCAAGGGTCGCGCGCCGCCAGGACGCTGCGGGCAATTCGTTGGGGGGCATCGATATCGCGCTGCTAGACCAGACCATGGGATATCCGACTCATACCATTTTGCGGGGTGACTTGCAGGCAGTGCTGCTGAACCATGCGGCACAGGCCGGCATCCCGGTGGAGTTCGGCCATCGGGCGGTGGGGATTGATCTGGAGGATGATGGTAAAGCGGTCGCGCGCTTCGAGAACGGGGTGAGTATCCGCCCAGATCTGCTTATCGGCGCCGATGGCCGCATGGGATCGGTGGCACGCAAGTTCGTTGCAGGGGACAACTCACCGGTTTATCAGGGATTTGTGAACTGGATCGGTGTGGCGCAAGGGGAGCGTGCGTTGGTGAGCGATATAGCGATTCAGGATTATTGGGGAGCGGGCAATCGCTTCGGTTGCGTGCCGGTGCGGCCAGATTTGGTCTACTGGGCAGCGGCGCAGGCGCGGCCATTATCAGCGGCAACTCCTGCGGCCGATATGCGCAAGGAGATTGAGGATCTGTTCGCGGGATGGCCTGAGCCTATCGCCCGTATCATCCAGGCGACGCCGACGCACGCCATCCGAATGATTGCTGTGCACGACTTGGAGCCGTTGCACACATGGAGCCGGGCTAATGTGCTGCTCGTGGGCGATGCGGCGCACGCGCCGTTGCCGACATCGGGTCAGGGCGCTTGTCAGGCGTTGGAAGACGCCTGGCATCTTGCCAGGTGCTTGCAAGGAAAGGACCGCCTTGATAAAGCCTTGCTGCACTTCGCGCAGATACGTGGGCCCAAGACCGCCAAGCTGGCCGAACAAGGTCGAGCCTTCGCTCGCGGGCTGTTTGCCACTGATCCTGAAACCTGCCGTATTCGTAATGAACGCGCCAAAGCGTCCGATCCCTTGCATGACGTGCAGGCCTTGGCGCAAGGGTGGTCACAGGGTTTGCCGCTGACCGGATACACGGACAACACGGCGATGGATGGCGCTGGCTTCAGCAGTCTGTACCGCCTCTGAAAGACTGTGGCAATCAGGACACCGCATGGCGTCTCCAGTCCTGAGACGCCTTACTGTAAACCGAGCCCCATGACTTTCCCCGCGCGTTGGAACGCCAAGTCTAGTGCCTCGCATTGGGGCTCTTCAGATGTTGGCTTCTGGCTGATTCTGTTGAAAAAGTCGGATTTTCAGCTCGCCTGAACTTAGGCACGACCACCCCCTGAAGAACCTACTCACCACATTGAGTGGTTTTTCGGCCCTTCGGTGACCTTTGCTGCTCTGTTATTGGGTTAATTTGAGGTTTTTTGCTTGGTGCAGGCGCACCTATGCCGTGACTGGTGGCCCTTGAGATGAAAATTTGGCTAGCCGTCGTAGGTTCTGCACCGCGGCGGCCAGCGTGAATTCATCCGTCGCGTCACTCATGCCACGTAGCCGCAAGCGATCCAATTTCAGGATGCGCTTGAGGTGGGCAAACAACATTTCGACCTTCTTACATTCGTAGCGAGAGCGCACGTACGCAGGTGTCGTTGCGATTCGCCGAGCCACATCGCGCGCGGCTTCATGGACGCTGCGGGCGATCTTGCGCAACGCAGTGTTCGGGCAGCACTTGGCTTTCATCAAGCAGGCAACGCAATCGCTCTACCTGGATCGGAAGATGATGGTGTTGGCTTTGGTGACGTGCGAACGCTCGTTCTTGAAGGCTCGCAATTCGCTACGTAATGCATTGCCAGTCGGGCAGCAGTACTCCTCAGTCTCTTCATTCCAGCGGAAATCGTTGCTCGAAAAACTGTCGTTCTTGCGTTCGGTTTTGTCCCACACCGGCACATGTGGCTCGATGTTCTTTTCCTCCTCCATCCAGGCCAGCATCGGCGCGGTACCGTAAGCGGTATCGCCAATGAGGCGTTCCGGATGGATGTCGAACTGCGCTTCCGCCTTGATGATGCTGGCGTCCACCGCAAAGCCTTCACCTTTGACCAAGCCTGCGTCCATGCAACGACACAGCACTTCATTGAACAACCAGCGAAACAGATCGCTGTCCCGAAAACGGCCGTGTCTATTTTTGGAAAAGGTCGAGTGGTTGGGGACTTCATCTTCAAGGCTTAACCGGCAGAACCAGCGATACGCCAGGTTCAAATGGACCTCTTCGCACAGCCGCCGTTCGGAGCGGATGCCATAGCAGTAGCCGACGATCAACATGCGGATCATCAGTTCAGGATCAATCGAGGGACGCCCAATCGGGCTATAGAAATCGGCTAGGTAATGGCGCAGGTCGCTCAGATCAAGACACCGATCAATGCTGCGCAGAAGGTGATTGGCTGGGATGTGATCTTCAAGGTTGAACGAGTAAAACAGTCGCTCCTGCCCACTCGATAACTGTCCCATCATGCTCTGTGATCCCCCGCCGACCAATGAAGCAATTTTGCCGCAGGTCAAATAGGGGAGCTACTTTTTCAACGGAATCGGCCAAAAACAGTCATTCCCAAGAGCTTTTTTCGGCCTCAAGATGGCGAATCTACAGAAGCGTACCTACCGCTGCGCGAAACCAAACCTCCATTAGGGCTTGGCTCGCGCTCAACTTGCACTTAAATCGGCGCCCGAAAGGCATCTGCATTATTGAATGCGCTGTTTCCAGTTCCCTGCTTGCGCAGTGACACCATTTTCAGTCGGCACGAGCGTCCAGATCTTGGCCTCAATCCCGTCGTTTTGCAGCTTGCGCAGGAAGTAACGCGCCTGCAGAGCATCATGGGTAGCGATCACAACCTGGAAACCATGATCAACGATGTAGTCACGCAGCAAATCGAAAACCGCAGAGGCATGCACAAGATCGTGGTGCTGAGTCGGGTCATCCAACAGCAGTGCTTTCCAAGGAGACCACTGATGACTAATGGCCATCGAGAGCAGGAAGGTCAGTTGAAGATCCGTCAACTGTGCCTCACTCGCGATATCAGGTACCGGTACCGCTTTATTGCCAAGTGGTACAGAAACACCGGCACGATCCTTGTTATACGAGCTGAAGAACTTCAGGCTTGCCTCGTGGAACCTAGACTCCCGCACGACTCGTTTCAGCAGCGCCTGCCAGCGGGGTACCACCTTGCCGACATGCTTCTGAACGTTCTCAATTTCCTTCTTCAGCGAGCCATCCAGCAAATCCATCGCGTCCGAGATCAAGGTCAATCGTAATAAGCTGGATCTTGCCGCGTTGATGCTGTCATTGAGGAAAGCTTCGAAGGCCTCTTCTGAACGGTCAAGACGCTGAGCATCAATCAGCCGCTGGGCCAGTTGTGATTCATTCAACTTGGCCCAAGCAGAAATTTCCACCCCAATGCCTTCGAGTGCTGAAACATAGTCCTCTAGGAGGGTCAACGTAGAGCGCAGCGTAGCTTCACGGGCTTGCGCAGCTTCCGCAAGTGGGTCACCGGTCAACTCCAGTTCTTGCCAGCTTGCCCGGTATTGAAGAAGGAGCGTTTGCCCCTTTCTGATTTCTTCCTCAATCCCCTGGACAACGTTTGATGACTCAAGCAACTGATGTTGTTGGGTGTCCAGGGCGGATTGCACCGTCCCGACTTTACCGTTCAGGTCGCTGATCTGTTGTTCCAGCTGAGCTTTTGCTGCTGTAAGTTGCTCGAGCGTTCGAGCCAGCGGTTCCCCAGAGGTAAGCGCGGCTAGTGCGGCGACTGCTTGATCCAATCGTGTAGCCGCTTCGCTGTGTTGAATTCGGGCCAAGTCAAGCATGTACTGTGCCGAATTGAAAGCTCGCTCGGTTTGTTCAAATGCTTCAGGAGTAGGGAGAGCGTCCAATGCCGCTCGCTGATCAGCCAAACGCTTTTGGGCAGGAGCAATGCTATCGACTTGCTGCCTGAGCGCCTCCCTTGCCAACGGGAGCGAGTCACTAGCCAAAATCGGATCGGTACGAAACTGCGTAACTTGCCGTCCCAGATCCTGGCGGCTGGACTCCAAAGCACCTAATTCCCCTCGGGTGAGGTCTAGTGCTTGCTGCGCTTTCTCAACCGCGACCTCACTGGCCATCAACGCTTCCACCGCAGCTCGCAATTGCTGCTCAGCTGCGGTCAAACTCGGATTGATCGCTTCAAGGGCTTGAGCCACGCGGGACTGAAGCTTGGCTGCACCATGCGGCTCCAGGCAAAGTGGGCATTGATCTTGGTCAACGGGAAGATGTTGTGCTATGGATGCAACGGCCTGACGGATTGCGTCAGCGGAAGAACTGAGCATCTCATAATGTGATCGGGCAGTGGCCTCCGCAGCTTTACACGTCTCATACGAGGAGCGTTCGGTATCCCGATCTATGCTCTGTTTATCGATGAGCATTTCGAGAGCAGCGATTTGCTGGGCAACCTCGCTGATCCGCTGCTCAGTAGCCTGCCAGTCGGTAAGCATTAGTTGACCCGCGTCCAGGCGCTGCTCGATCTGGCTGATTCCCTGAAGCTGAATGTCAATCTGAGCATGCTGGTTACGAACACGTTGGTTGTGCTCATGCTGCTCGCGAAGTACATGAGAATTTTTTTCAGCCTCACGCAGGGCAGCAATCGCCGACGTCAACGTGTCATTACGGTGATCGACATCCTGTTTGGTTGTGGTTTCGCCAACCAGTCGCTCAAGTTGCTGCCCGATACTGATAAGTTCTTGCTGTGCAGAGTGGATACTGGCTTGATGCTCCTGCAATGCGGCACTGCCTTGAGCCCTTGAAGTTGTGTGACGGTCAAACGTCTCACTCGCCGCCGTGAGGTCTGCATTGAGCTTTTCAAGCTGCTTCCGCGCCGCCACAAAGCTTTCGACAAGATCATTTACCAAGGCGAGGCTTGAGATATGCTGCCGAGCTCGCTCGACCTTTCCTTGCAAAATCTCGGACAGTGCAGTGTGTGCAAGCGTCAGCCCCTCCTGGCTTACAGGTCCGCTCAACAAGCCAGGTGGAATCTGGCTCAGGCTTTGCGTCTGGTTTGCAGCGTCAGAGAGAACGTCAGCAATTCGATCGCGCGGGCGTAATGCACCTACTGCACCGGCAGCAGCGATGTCACGCTCCTGAAGTAGGCGAGTCCACTCGTTCAAATCAGTCTCATGCCCGATCAACACTTCTTCCGCACGGGCTTTTTGCTCCGTCAGCGACCGTCGCACAGCAGCAAGGGTGGCGCGAGCTTTAGAGCCGTCGCTACCAATCGGCAGCTTGGCCAGCTGGGATCCGGCTTCCTTTTCTTCCGCATTGACGATCCACCCGTTCTCCCTCTGATCCAAAAGGTGGGTTAGGCGCAGTAAGAATGGTATGTCACTTGCGGAGACATTAGGGAAGACGCTGCTTAAGTCTCCATCTTGGCTGACCTTGCCCGCCGCAGTCACGCGTGATGTTGCGGTCAGCTCAGAAAAATTTAGACTGACTGCCGCTGCAGTCTGATCATCACGAATGATGTGGGCAATGTCGTCACGGAGCCGTGCGATCTTCCCGGTCAGACCAAACTCGATCGCCTCAAATACCGTTGTTTTGCCCGTACCATTCGGAGCGAGCAAAATAGTCGCCCCGGGGCTTAGTTCAATGGTGACGTCAGATCCGAATTTACGCAGGTTCGACAGGGTGATGGAATTCAACTTGCTCACGGCTGAACCTCGCTTTCACTCAGCGAATCGGTGAGTACACGCACGACATCAGCTCCGTTTTTGTTGGTTAGAAGCTGCGCTCTCCAGGCAGCGATGTGGGGCGCCGACCAAGGGCGTGCAGCGGACAGCGTGTTCAGCGCCGATACCAAAGGGTCGCTCAGCGTCTCGACATCACCAGCAGGATCCAAGGCCGCCAGAAATGTCCGGTTAAGAAAATCACCAGATGCTTCAGATTCGCGCACAACGACCTTGCGGCAGAACCTGTCATCAGTCTCAATCCGCGCAGCGTCATCTTTAGCGATATCGCTGATCATCAGAAACATATAGAGGTCGGCAGTCTCAGGCTCCGGTAGCACATCCCGGACGTCGGCAGCCCATTGGTTGGCAGCTTGCAGGGCCGTTAATGGAAGCTCGACGAGCAAAACCGTCCGCCAACCCGCCCTTTCGATGTGGGAGCGCTTGAGTCGAAGAACATGCGAGTCGTACTCGACCTCAGGCAGCATAAGCTCCGTTACGTCCCTAGGACACACGTCATACCGACCCTCTACACGCTGAATGATTGCGCTAGCCAATTCCTGCACTGTCAGCATGATTAGTGTCCTTTCCCATAAGCTTTGATTGCTGCTTCGCGCGCGTCGCGCCAAGCATCCCAATGACGTTTAAATTGCCCCTGTAGCTGGACGAGTGTCCCGGTACGCAGGTACTTGAGCACCCCAAATCGTGTCACCAGCAACCTGGGCTGTCGCTCAGCCGCCATACTGTTGCTGGTTTCAAAATCATCAGCCATACCGCAGTCGAGCAGGCTCGTGGGAGACCCTTCGACGCCTGCAAGAATGACCACCGGCGCCGGTGAAGGCCCCAAAACGTCCATCAGGTTATCGGCAAGAGGCCTGACGCCGGTGTGATCGCCTGTAGCGCCTGACCAATTTTTCAACGCGATGCTGAGAACTTCCCCAAGATCTGGAATTTCGCGCCAATTGCCATCGTCATTACCGATCGCGACGCACACCAGAAGCAGCATCAAAATGGCGTTTTCCATCAGATCCGCAGTACGAGGCCCGACGCGCAGCGCGTGCTTCACGTCCAAACCTTCTGTTTTGGGGTACATCAGTTGCTCAAACAGCGAATCACGCGCAGCGGCGTCAGCTGTAAGCTCAGCGGCCCAAGAGCGCCACTTCGGTTCTAATGCAGCCAGTAATGGCGTGTCGGATACTGAGTTCAATCTGGTCGTGATACTACTTTGTAGCTCCTCCCACACAAGATCGTTCATTGCCCTGTGAAGTGCTGAAGATTCATCTCGCGTCTCCAAGATTGTCCCGAGCTCGCGACCCGATGCGCAGGACAGCGCCTCTGAATTGTCTATCCAAGGAAGCTCATCAAGGTCACTTTCGCTGATACCAAGCGTTCTACCCAGCTCGTTCCCGGCGCCTTGACGCCAGAGCTGTTCACCCAAAAGCAGGCAATGGCTCCCGCTTTTCAAGTGCAGAGCCAAGCGAAGGATGGCGGAGGGGAGGGCCACTGTATTTGGCGTGGGCAGGCAATAGGTAGCGTGCAGTCGCAGCTTTCTGTTGTTACCGCCCGCTGCCCAGTGGTGACCGACAACTTCCGTGGCAGCATGGGGCGCTAGCAAGCTCGTCGTACCATTTAGGTCATGGGTACCGGCGACCATCCAACTCGACCCAGCCAGCGGCTTCATAAGGTATTGCGTCCAGGTCACAGCATCTGATCGGCGTGCATCTTTGAGATGGTTGGCCATGGCATGACAGCTGATGGCGTTAACATCCGTGGTACTTGTAGAAATGTACCCCACCAGCTTCTCAAGTGTTGCCCGCGAATCATTGAAGTGCCGTCCTAACGATTCGCACGCACGCTCCTCAAGGTTCTCTTCGCTCCCAACGGCATGAATCGTGAGTGTCCGCATCGTTTGTCGAACATGATCCCAGTCGGTAAAACCGCACCAGGTCGTCAACCATTTGTAGACATTTTGCGTTGGGGTATCGGGCCGGCTAGAGAGGGCAGTTAAGTCAAGGCCGTCCTGCTTGCAGAGTCGACAAAACTCATGCAAGTGGTTGGCAGTGATGAAGTCACTCGGTTTGCCCTTGATGACGACTTCCAGGCCGAGCAAGATGAGTGAAAAGGTACGGGCTGGCGGCTGCTTAGACTGCGGATTTAGACTCCAGACAGACAAGCTCTTCATGGCCTTATCAAGTTCAGAATCGATGGTCTTATCGGGCGGGACAACTGGCGTTGCACTCGCTGCCGCCTTGCTGTCGGCCCTGGGTTTATAGGACTTGATGTAATCGGCTTTATCGATGTGCTTCTCGCTGAAGGGGGTCGTCTGCCGCTTGATCTGGAAGTGCTCGTAATGCTCATCCGCATGGTAAATGACCACGTCATCCCACTCGCCGATACCGCCCTGTTCGGCGCCGATCAGCAACGGTGCAGTGCGTCCATCCAGGTATTTGTCCACCATGTCCGACAAACGCTGAGCAATTACCAGCTTCTCGTAGCGGCCTTTTTGCTCAAGCCGGAACCTTCTTATCATTCTGAATCCCTTCAAACATTTCGGTACCAAAAGCACACAATAGCAGGTGGCCAAATAGTAGCGACACGGCTTGGCCGAGGGAACAGGGCTCCAGCAGGTTAGCAAAAAAAGAATCTGACGCTTAGATTCAACGGCGAACGGCCGTCGATCATGAATATAGAACATCCCCTGGTCACCGGCTGCGGTGATGATCAAAGCCATCCCCGTCATGAGGCTCTAACCCTTGATGCACTTGTGCAAGTGCTGCACAAAGCATCGGTGCCTGACTTTTCAGTCGTATGAAGTAGGGCTGTTTCTTCTTCGGATCGTCCGGATCTTCGACCTACTCGTACCATCCATCTGCCATGACCAAAGCACGGCCATTGGGCCACAGTTGTTTGAAGAATTTGCCGGTGGTGACGGTTTCTACGCGGGCGTTGATCGGATCCGGGCGTTTTCCTTTTGCCCAGAAGAGCGCCCAGCCCCAGTGCACGGGATCAATGCGTAACCCGTCTTCCACGCTATGAAGAATGCTGACCCGGGTACTGGGGGCGATGTTGTAGCGGCCAATGGGGTGGTTGTCATACCCGCTGACGATCTTTCTGTCGCTGGCCAATACATCCAGGTAATCAGCGATGCCTCGGTACTGCACAAATCGTCCGCACATGGCGAGGGCCTTTAGGGCTGTAGCGACTGCAGGGAGCGTAGACGCATTAAACGGGATGTTCCTCTCGTCTAAATCTCATGCGGACGTATTGCTCGGATCGGTCCTACGCTGTTAACTGTATATTCATACAGTTTTTGAAAGGCGTGCGTCATGAGCTTCACACTTCTAGGTCCTCTCGTGGAGGGCGGAGTTCCTATACCGCTGTGTTTGTTCAAGATTCCGGCCGGGTTTCCGTCTCCGGCGGCGGATCATATCGAACAGGCGATTTCTCTGGATCAAGTGCTCAACGTGCGTGCGCCGCATGTTTATCTGGCGTCTATTGATGGCGACAGCATGCAGGGGATCGGGATTTTTTCCGGGGATTTGGCGGTGATCGATCGCTCGATCGAGCCCATCCATGGCCACATTGTGGTGGCGCTGCTCAACAACGACCCTATCTGCAAGCGTCTTTGTATACGAGGCAAAGACATCATCCTCAAGTCAGAGAACCCCAAATACCCGGACCGGCACGTGATGGAAGGGGATGATCTGTCGATCTGGGGTGTGATTACACACAGCGTGCGCAGCCATGGTCGCTAAGCCCAGCCCGGTGTTTGCGCTGATCGACTGCAACAGTTTCTATGCCAGTTGTGAGCGGGTGTTCAGGCCGGATTTGGCCAAAGTGCCTATCGTGGTGCTCAGCAATAACGATGGCTGTGTGATCGCCCGCAGTTATGACGCCAAGCCGTTTGTGAAAATGGGCGAGCCATATTTTCAGGTCAAGCAGCGCCTTGAGCAGCACGGTATCGTCGCGTTTTCCTCGAACTATGCGCTGTATGGCGACATGAGCGAGCGGGTCATGAGCCTGATTGAGTCGATGGTGCCAGCGGTGGAGGTGTACAGCATCGATGAGTCGTTCGCGGATTTTACGGGCCTTGCGGATGCCTCTGCGATGGGGCGAATGTTGCGTTCCAGGGTTCTGAAGTGCACGGGTATTCCTGTCGGGGTGGGGATCGGGCCAACCAAAACCTTGGCTAAACTGGCCAATCACACGGCCAAGCGCCTGCAGGCGCACACCGGTGGGGTGGTCAATCTGTGCGGGGATGTTGAGCGTGCCTGGACGCTGCGCAATACCGCCGTGTCTGAAGTGTGGGGAGTAGGGCGGCGCATGACCGCGCACCTTGACAGCATGGGCATCAAAACCGCGATGGACCTGGCCAAGGCTGACCCGTGGACATTGCGCAAAAAATTCAGCGTGGTGATTGAGAAAACCGCTCGCGAATTGGCCGGCACGCCCTGCCTGGAACTCGATGAGCCGGACCCTCCCAAGCAGGAAATCTGTTGCAGCCGCATGTTCGGCAAAAGGCTGACAGAACTGGTGCCGATCAAAGAGGCCGTGGCCACGTACATGATGCGCGCCTCGGAAAAGCTTCGCGCGCAAAAATCCTACTGCAAGAAAGTCAGGGTCAGCATTCGTACTGGCATGTTCAATCCGGATGAGGCGAAGTACGCCAAAGGCGTGATAGTGACACTGCCGTACCCGACCGATGATGTGCGCTTGTTGACCAAGGCTGCGGTCGAAGCGCTGACCCATGTTTTTCAGCCTGGGTTCAAATACAGCAAAGCTGAAGTGTTGCTGATGGATCTACGCCAACCGGGCGAATTCTCGGATGATCTGTTTGCGGTCAATCAGCCGGCCGAGGCGACCAGGGTGATGGCCGTTCTGGATCAAATCAATGCGCGCTGGGGCAGGGGCACGCTGCGTGCGGCAAGCGTACCCAGTCACCCGGACTGGGGCATGCGCAGGGAAATGATGAGTCAAAGCTATACGACCCGGCTGGATCAGTTGTGGCGACTGTCGTGTCATTAGCCGTAAGTACTTGCAGTCGAAAACGGCCATGAGTGCAAGTACTTACGGCTAGCGGTGAAGCTAGGGCATGATCGTAAAATCGCCGGGCGAAACGGCAAAGAAAATATTGCCATCGCAACGAGCCCGTACCCGCGCCTGTGTGGTGCCCTCAGGTAAGACCGGCACCTCGACCGTGGCATTGCCGTTGTTGGGCACCGATGCCGCCAACGGTGTAGGCAGAAAGTGATGGCCGCCATCCACGGACAGATCCAAAGTGACAGTGCTGCAATTAATCGGCGCCGCCGCCGTTGCGGCGACCTGCCAACGTACGGATTCCCTCTGGCCCTGTACCCATCGCGCAACACCCTGAGGCTGCAGCACCGAGAAAGGCAGGCCGGTATCGACCACACGAACCTTGGTATCGGCGTTATCGGTGCGGCCTCGCTGGTCACGCACGGTCAGGCGAAAGTGCAAGTCCCGGTTGGTCTGCGGGTAGGCTTCGCCCGGCCCCAAGGGTTGCTCGCCGAGGATCACCTCCAGCCTTGGGAAACTGCGTTGGCTGCTCGACTGCGGCGCATAGCTGCGAAAAATTGGCCGACGCCCGTCGTCCTGCAGCGTCCCCAGTTGCACGCTACCAGCATCCATTTGCTCCCAGGTGTATCGCAGGTGCGTGCCCACGGCAGCATGGGCGACATGTGCGTCCAGCAGGAACGGGGTGCGCGCGGGGATCGTCGGTGCCGATGGCATTGACGTCAGGTCGATCCATGGGGCCGGTCCGGGATAGAGGCGCCCGACCGCGCACTGGCCACCCCGTGATCCCAGCCAGCTATTGATCTGCGCCAGGTTGGCAGCATGGAAATACGCATCGCCGAGGTTCTGCAGTTGGTGGCCTGGATCATTGCACTGCGTCGAGGCATAGCTCATGACCGTCGAGCCACTGCCTGGCTCGTAGGCGAACTCCTCGCGCGCAGCAGGATTAGCTTCTCGACTGCAACCGTTGTTTGTATGCCAGGCACCGAACTGGTGGCCCAGTTCGTGCGAGGTTATTGATATGGCCACGGGGTCGTGTACCGGGTCTGGGTGGATTGTCCATCCCGCCCCTTTGTCATTTCCGATAGGTTCATCTGCAGCAGCGATCACGCAGCTATTGCCTGTTGCTCCGGCCCCGCCGATCCCGCCTTCGAACAATTGCGAGGCAAGCAGCAGGTGGCCGACATCGTAGCCCTCCTGGCCCAGTTCGCGTCGCAGCATTTCGACATTTGTACGGAACAATGCCTGGTCAAACCCGGCTTGGCGGAGCGCAAAGATCGATTCGAACGGATCGTTGGCCGTATCGGTCAAAACCAGGCGGTCACTGGCCTCAACCAGCGTGAAATGGACGCCGAGATCGGTTTCGTAGATTTGGTTGGTCTGGTTGATCGTGCGCATCACACCGAACAGGCCATCCTCGATGCGCCCACCGAACAAGGCTGTATAGGTGCTACTGGCCACGACCGCGATACGAAAATTATGGCGCATACCGTCTGCCATAGTTCCTGGTATCGGTGAGCGATCGTCTTGCCCTTTCGCTGACGCCTGCCTTGCCGGGATCGGTTGTGCCTGGTTGGGTGCGGTCTCCACTCGGGCTCGTACTACCCGGTAAAGCAAAGATGAGGGTGCCTTGGGGTCTGGCTCGATCGACCAGTAGTGGCCATCGTCCCAGACCTTGGCACTGAACTTGTTGCTGGACAGGTCCAATCGGACCTGCCGTCCGGCAGTATCTTCACCGCGCAAACTGTGCAACTGCGGATACCGGCGCGCCAAGCCAGGCGGCAACGTTGCAGCATTGTGCACACGGAACTCGCTCCAACGCCCTTCTTCAGGTAGAGGCAATGACAGCAACAGCCCTGGGGGCGCCGCTGCCCCCGGCTCTGGCAATGCCCGTAGGTAAGACTGCAGACGGGCAAGATCCAGGCGGTACAGCAGTGGCCCGCCCAAGGTCGGCTCGGATTGCCATACTGAAGGCGCGATTTCAGGTTTTTCCATCATCGAGCACGAACTACAGCCAGCGATCATCGCCAATAACAGCCATCGCCATCCACGTACAGCCGGTCTGAAACCTGCACTGTGCATCTTCACTCCGCGCACATTGTGTATCTCACTCATTACGGACGGCCTCCAGTCTCAGGAAGAGCGGTGTCCGCCGGTCCAATTCATCACTGATCCGTGCACCCGCAATGCCCTCGACAAATGTCCAAGCAGTTATCGCCCTCGGCCACGCGGCTTTTTTTCGGTCTGCGCGGCCGTTTCGGTGGCGACCATAGCCTTCCTCCGTCGGTTGAGTTCTACCGTGAGTCAGATTCAGATTTGGCCCACTGCAATGCCGGTACATTCCGCACGTAGGCGTTCAATATTCACGCGTTGAACGTGTGGGAGCCGCAAAGGAGCCATCGAGCAAGCACAAAACGCGGGTTGATGAGTTTGGTTAAACGCCTGGATAAAGCCTTATGCAGCGATCAAGTCGCGGTGGATGTGACGGCCACGACCAAACTTGAAGCAGTTCGATGAGTCCAACAGCTTGCGCAAAACGTTGCCCAGTGAGCACCAGAGTTGTTGAAATCGCCGCAATTGTCCCGGACGGTGTTTCTATTGTGGCTGACGGTCATGCAATAGGTATTAACGAAGAACCCTGTCCTAATAGCGTTTTACTAATCTACAGGCCCCTGTTTGATGATCCGACTGCCCCTCATACTCCTGATGGCTGCTGGCATTTCCAGCGTGAACGCCGCCGAAGATGTCCCTTTGGAGCGCTCTATCAAGGACTGGACTATTGGCTGTGATAACACGCGTGATTGCACGGCAATCGGTGCTGTGCCTGAGCGCGACGATGTCGGCATCTCGACGTTCAGCCTGCGTGTCACGCGTGAAGCCGGCCCGCAGGGAGATTTGCGGGTAGGGGTGTTCAGCTTCAACGCGCCTCTTGGTCAGCCGACGCTTGATGGCAAGCCGCTGAAAAATCCATTTGGGCCTGGCGCACTTAAAGATGACGAGGTCCCGGAGGTTTTTGCTCTAACCGGAGAGAAAGCCGACGCCTTGATTGCGGAGTTACGTAACGGGCAGGAGTTGAGGTTACCTTTCAAGGGCGGCACTTCGGTGGCCTCACTGAGCGGTATGAGCGCGGCGCTTTTGTTGATCGACTCGGTTCAGGGGCGGGTTGGCACCCAGGACGCGCTGATCTCGAAGGGGCAAATGCCTGGCAGCAGTGTGCCGCAACCGCCTGCCGCGCCGGTATTGCCGAGCTGGCAAGCGCCCGCACCTCTCACCGCAGAGAAAGCCAAAGCGGTCGCAGACGCCGTGATGGTTGCAACGCGTAAGGATTGGGAGAAGGACTTGGATGAAAGCAGTGCGCCAAAAGCACAAGCCTTTGCCTTGAGCGCAGATCAAGCGCTGGTGATTATTGAGACGAGCTGCGCGGCTTATAACTGCTCTTACAGTCTTTATCAGGCGCCCTTGGACCATCCTGAGCAAGCACACGCTGCATTGATGGCCGAGGTGCCACACCTACCGGACTTGAAACCCCTGGGTGACATCACTTTTGACCAGGCCACGGGTGAGCTGAACAGTTATGCGCTGGCGATGAGCATGGGAGGCTGTGGCACTTCGTTGAGCTGGCGCTTCGATGGCAAGGCGTTTGCGCTGAAGCATGCAGCCGAAATGAATGTTTGCATGGGGCTGGATCCAGTTTACTGGCCGGTCCTGTGGCGCACTCAATCAACTCGCCAAGGGCAGTGAAACCACGCCTTGTCAACCCGATACTTGTCGCACGGCGGGCGGCAAGTATCGGGTTGCAGCGTCAGTACCGCTAAGCTCAGGAAGCCTTCAACGTACGCAACTCAGCCTCTACACGTGCTGCGGTGCAATAAGTTTGCAGCATGCCCAGCAGCTGTTCAGCGGTGAGGGTTTTTCCGTCCAGTTCAAGTCCGGCCAATACCAGACGTATCTGAGGGGCTTTCGCGCGCTTGATCTTGATGCGTGGCATCAGAGGGCCCAGGGTGTTGTGGAAACCGGGCAGTGGCGCGCCCTCACGCAATGTCAGTGTGATCCAGAGATTGACGCGGTCTTTTTTGATGAGGATGTCTTCAACATCCACCAGGTCGATTTCTGCATCAAGGTTGCGAAACCACAAGCGGGTATGCGTCAGGCGCATCAGGAGTTCTTCACCGGCCCGACGGTGCAGCCACACCCCGCTGATCAAGATCAGCCCCACGATGACAAAGATGCCTGCCATCAAACCGCCCGAGCCATCCCATGCGACCCCCGCAGCCAACAGGAACATGAAGACAGAGAGGTAGGCCAAGGTGCGGCGCACCTTGCGTGGGTAGGCGAGTTCGGTGACTGCCGGCACTTCGGCCAGCCATGCTTCGCGTTCTTGAATGGCAGACTGCAGCTGATCGCCGGTGTGCTGATTGAAGTCCTCGGTGAGAGACTGGGCCAGACTGGCAAGTGGATCATCGGGGTGGTTCATGCCGGTACTCCATTTTGGGGGGCATCTGCAGGCGACTGCGGGTCATTTGTGAGTTGGCTGAACCACTGGCGGTCATGTGGAGTGGGCGCCCGCGTGGCCTGGGCCAGCAACTGCTCATCGATGGTCACGTTCAATTGTTGCAGGCGCACGGCAGTCGGGGGATGGGTATCGAACGGATGAGCGATGGCGTGGTTCATCACTGCTTCGTTCACGATCACCGGCGCTTGGCGAAGGTGTTCGGCCAAGGCCTGGATCAAGTTGGTGTGACTGCGTTGACCGAGCAACGTGTTGACTTCGGCATCAAGGGCGATGACGCGCAACAGAGCCTGGCAAAAGAGCCGGTTACCGCAAATCTGTGCACCGGCCTGATCCGCCACCAGCTCCTGCACACGGCTCCAGTGGTGTACGGCTACCTGGAAGTGATGCAGAAAGCGCCCCGTCATCCAGATCGCAGGACGCTCGATCAAGTATGGGTCGTCTTCCCCGGCACTGATAGTCAGGAAATGCATGTACATCAAGCTGAACAGCGCCGAGGATTCACTGCCGCGCTCGGTGTCCCGGCTGCTGAAGTGGCCCAGCTCATGGCCAATAATCGAGGCGGTTTCTTCCTGGCTCATGGTCGAGAGGAAGGTCAGCGGAAGATAAAGCGTGCGGCCTGTCAGCAACTCCCCAGAGGGTTGCAGGGCCACGGGGACACTGGTCACGAAAAACGATTGATCAATACCAATGACAATGTGGTCGGGTATCGGGGCGCCGGTAACGGCGGCGAGTTTCTCGATCCACTGCCACAGGGCGGGAGCATTGGCCCGGGTAAGAGTACGCCCCAGAAACGCAGATGTCGGCGCATCCAGTGCCTGCCATTGTTTACGCAGGCGGCCGATCAACAATATGCCCATGTACAGCATCGTCAACATGGGCACCGTGATCAGCAGCACTACCCAGCCGTTGTTACTGGCGTGACTCCAGCCCCAGCTGATCTCATAAAACAGGACCATTGCCACTGACCCCGTCAGCAATGCGGTGTAGGTCGCCAGCCATTGGCCCAGCGATCGCCAGCTCTGGAGCAGGCGATCGTGAAGATAGTCCAGCGAACGCAGGGCCCGCAAAGCATCCAGGCGCAGCTTTATCCAGGTAGCAACACCGACCAGTATGGCGGCGACGGCCAGCCAATAACCGAGAAACGCCAGGACCTGACGCAGGTGCTCCGAGCCTGTATCGGCATCGGCCTGAGCGACTTCACGCTGCAAGTATTTACGCAGGCTGTCGTCCGACATGGGAGGCGTTGTGAGCCATTGTTTGGGCAGTTGCTGCCTTAATTCATCGCTGGGGCTGGCCATCCATTGGCGCATGACGTGTGCTTCTTCCAGCGCGCTGTTGGCACGCCAGCTCTGAACGCTAGTCCAGCCCATCAGGACTAGCGGCAGCACAAACATCATCAAACCCCATGACCATCTTCTCAACAGGCTCATGGGTCAGTTCGCCTGGAGATAATCTGTGAGGAACGCTTGTGCATTACCCTGGCTCGACAGGGCCTCGTTATAGTAGACAGCCAGCGCTTTCGTTTCGCCCGGCAAGTACAGCTCACCCCAGCCGTTACGCACGATCAGCACGACGAATTTCTGTCCGTCTACCGTGGTGGAATAACGCGTGTCCTTGCTAGTCTTCTCGACAGCCATCTTCTGAATCTTCATGTTCCAGTCGTGGTCAGCACCTTCGACTTGCACCAGTGCCTGGTTATCGGCGCGCGCACCGATACGCAGTGTCCAGACTTTCACGCCTTCCTCACCCGAATACGCAGCCACCTTATCGGCTACTTCCGGGCGTTCTTGTGCGTGGACATTGCCCGTCATGACAGCCAGTGCCATGCCTAGCACGGCAGCCCATTTGCGATAAATCAGCATTCTCAGGTTCCTTGAATTTTACGGCCGACCATTGAAATTCACCCTTGGCGATCTGCCAACCGTGCAGGCCGTTGCGCACAACAAAGAGACAGTGGTTCACAATGACGGGTGACGGAGTAAAATGCCGCGATCACTCAAAGACGAGATCCAACCCTTCTCGATGAAACGCCAGAATCCTTATCTCGATATGCAATTCTGCTTCGATCGCCCGCAGGCTCTGGAGCATGCCGGTGTATTCGATGACAGCGCGCTTCAGGTGACCGGTTCTGCCATTGGCCACTACCGCGCGCGCACTGTGCGCCCAGGCCTGCAGTATTTCGACTGTGATTTGCAATTCCCCGAGCCGCTGACTATCCACAAGGTCCTGCCTGACAGCCTGTGCATCGTGCAGGTGCTCGGCGGGCAGTGGCAGCATCGCGTCGATGGAATGCACAATGAATACACGTCTGGCTCAGTGCATACGCTAGGCCTGAGTGAAAGCATGGAAACCGTAGATCAACTGCCCGCCGGTAGCCATGCGCGAATGGCCGGGCTACGCATCGCAGGCGATTATCTGCGCGAACTGGCCGAAGAAGACCCATCGTTTCAGGCGTTGCTCAAACTGCTCAGTGACGGGGTCAAGTTCTCCGAACTTCGCAGTTGCCCTGCGGTGGGGCGTTTGCTGGAGCGGATGTATTACTCTCCCTATCAGGGGGCTTTGGAGCGCCTCAATCAAGAGAGCCTGAGCCTGGCCGTGCTGGTGGAACTGGCAGCGCATCTTGCTCCCCATTCGGCCAAACCAATACCAGCCGTGCGCGGTCAGGCAGATCTGGCGCATGAAGCGCGGTTTCAACTGGATGCCAACCTCATTAACCCTCCGGGTACTCAGGCGCTGGCGCGCAGCTTGGGGGTAGGGGAAACCACGCTGCGCCGGGCGTTCAGTCGGGTTTACGGCCAATCGATGCTCGAATACGTGCGCCAGCAGCGCATGGAGCTTGCTCGCGATCTGCTTCGTCAAGGCAAGTGGCAAGTGGCGCAGATTGCCTATCGTCTAGGTTATGCCAATCCCGCCAACTTCAACCATGCCTACAAGGCCTGGTTTGGCCACTCGCCAGGTGTCGAACGCTAGACCGCAACGGGTCGTATGTCCATCAAAACGAATCCAGCTGAACTTTCCGGACCACCATGGCCTCCCATCTTTTACGCGTCGGATAAATCAAGCGCCGCAGGCTTGATTTGATGACCTTGATACGAAAAGGGAGTGACCACTATGAGCAATCAATTGATGGGCAAAAAAATCCTTTTCATCACCTCGAATACGGGGATCGAACGGGACGAACTGATCAAACCGCTGGAAGCGCTCAAGGCCCAGGGGGCTCAGGTGACCTTCGGCTCAAGTGATGGCGGGGCTGTCCAGACCTTTGTCCAGGACACAGAGAAAGATCGCGTCGTTGAGTCACAGACTGCATTGGCTGGGCTCAAAGCGTCGGAGTTCGATGCGTTGGTGATTCCTGGCGGGACAGTGAATGCCGACACGCTGCGGCTGGATGAAAACGCACTGCGCCTGGTCAAGGCATTCGCCGATGCGGGTAAAGTCATCGCTGCGATTTGCCATGGGCCGTGGGTGCTGATCAACGCCGGAGTTATCCGTGGCAAGACCCTCACCTCGTACGCCAGCGTCAAGCTCGACCTGGAAAACGCCGGTGCTGCCGGATGGGTCGATGCCGAACTCAAGCAATGCAAGGCCAATGGATGGACCTTGATCACGTCGCGCACGCCAAAAGACATTCCGGCCTTCAATGAGGCTATCGTTGCGGCGCTCAAGGTGGCGTAAGGCTGACCTACATGTGCCCGGTTGATCCATAACCGGGCGCTTTGCCTATTTAGAGGATATTGAGCGGGTACTCGGTAATCAGGCGCGTCTGCACCAAATGGCCGCCGGTGGACGCATCACCGCTGTGCCAGGCTTCTCTGAGGCGGAAGCTCAACTGCTTGGCCGGACCGCTCTGAACGACGTATTTCACTTCGGCGTCGGTTTCGTTTTCTTGGTCGTTGGCGCCGTAGAACCCAGCGTAGGCCGAGTTGAGGCCGGTATGCGTACCGTCGATGCCGGTACCGCGGATGTGGCGGGCCATGAAGCTCAGGCCTGGGGTGCCTAAAGTGCTCATGTCCAGGTCATAGCGCACTTGCCAGGATTTTTCCCCCGGGCCGTTGAAGTCCGAGTATTGCACCGAGTCAGCAAGGTTGATCGAGTTGCCAAAACGGCCAGCGCCGACACCTGCGTTGGTCGCCCCAAAGCCGACATAGTCGAACGGCTCGTCACCATTGATCTTTTGCCCGGCCAAGGTGAAAGTCTGTGCGCCCAGGGTGTAGGCGGCTGCCAGCGAGGTCGCGGTGGTGTTGATGGTACCGGCCTTGGCGCTGCCATCATCCAGTGTGCGATAGAGGTTGAAGTCCAGTGCGATGGATTGATTGTCGGCCAATGGGTGCGCCAGGTTCATGTTGACGTAGTACTGATTCCACACATCTTCCAGGTGCGCACCGTACAGCGAGGCGGTGAACTCCTTGCTGAACTGGTATTTGCCACCGGCGAAGCTGGCCGACGAAGCATCTATACCGGCATAGCTGGCCAGAATGTCGCCGCTGCGCGAGGTGGTGGTGTTGCCGGTGCCGGAGGTGTAATGACCGGCTTCCAGGTTCAGGCCGGCGATTTCATGGCTGTCGATCTGGAAGCCTGTTGCGGTCTGTGGCATCAGGTAGTTATCAGCGGTGGCGAAAACCGGTGCAGTGGGCTGCAAGTCGCCCGCCTTGAGGGTGGTATTGGAAATACGGACCTTGATGTCACCGCCCGCCTTCGCGTAGCCATGGTCCGGGTGACCATTGGCGTCCGACGGGAAGGTCGGGCTGCCGGCGCGGTCGGTGTTGCCGTCGATGCGCAACGCCAGGTCGGCAAACGCATCAATACCCACGCCGATGGTGCCTTGGGTGAAGCCCGAGCTGAAGGTCGCCATCAGCGCCTGGCTCCAGTCACGGGTGTGACTGTCGGTGTGAGTCTGGTTCCAAAACACGTTGCGGTTGAGAATGTTCAAACTGCTGCCTTCGACAAATCCCGCAGAGTCGGACTGATCGCTGGCATAGCTCATGGCCGGCAAGGCGAATGCCAGCGCCACGGCCAAGGTATTGAGCTGAAGTTGCGGTTGACGTTTTTTCATTATAGGTAGCTCCTTTGCACGGTTCGTGTTGGAGCATTAAGGCGATAGCTCTGACCATCAACAAATGAAACCAGATGAATATTTTTATACCTGGCCCGGCGGTATTTCAGGCAGGCATTTTAACGCCGCTGCAAGCCGTCCCGAAGATCGCAAAACGCTTGCTGTCCAGTGAGTAACACTGGCTCGGGCGCACGGTGACAGAGCGTAATTGGCAGGCGCTGAACGCCTGAATGTATAAGAGATTTCACCTCATCAATACTCGCTTCGTCATCTCGCCAAGCTAATGCCAAGCCCGCTCTTTCAGGGGCGATCAATAGTGAAAACTGATCGCCGATCCATTGCCGGGGTGCGGCAGTACCCCCATCCGGATGCCGTAGATTGCGGCCAATACTTCACTGTTCATCAACTGCGCCGGTGGGCCTTGGAGCAGCATCCGCCCGCTGTGCAAGGCCACCAGATGGTCGCAATAACGCGCAGCCATGTTGATGTCATGCAGCACCACGACAACGCCCAGTTCCAGGGTGTGGCTCAAATCGCGAATCAACCCCAGCACCTCGACCTGATGCGCAATGTCCAGCGCCGAGGTCGGTTCATCGAGCAGCAGATAACGGCTGTTCTGTGCCAGCAGCATGGCCAGCCAGACCCGCTGGCGCTCGCCGCCAGAGAGGTTGTCCACCAGGCAATTGGCATAAGCGGTGGAGTGCGTCATTTCCAGGGCCCGATCAACCTGTGCGTGATCTTGGGCGCTCATGCGCCCCAAGGCGCCGTGCCACGGGTAGCGGCCAAAGCGCACCAGCTCACGCACGGTCAGCCCCTCGGATGAAGGCAGTTGTTGCGGCAAATACGCCACCTGCTGCGCAAATTCGCGGTTTTTCCAGGACGACAACGGCACTCCGTCCAGTTTGATCGTGCCTTGGCTCGCCGCTTGCTGACGGGCCAGCAACTTGATCAACGTCGACTTCCCCGAGCCGTTATGCCCGATCAAACCGGTGATCTGTCCCTGCGCCAAGGTCAGGTCCAGCGGGTGCAGCAGGGTGCGCCCGGGAATATCAAAAGAGACGGCCTGCAACTCGAACATGGGCGATTTCCGGGAGTAAACGTTAACGTCGTCAGGTGGCGGATTTTCAAGCGTCATGGGCCAGCTTGCCTTCGAGCAGCCGGATAACCCTGTCGGCGCAATCAAAATAACGGTCGTCATGGGACACGACAATCAGGGTCGTGCCTTGTTGCTTGAGGTCGGGGAGTATCTCCCGGTAGAACACCTGCCTAAAGGTGGGGTCCTGGTCGGCAGCCCATTCATCCAACACCATCACGGGCCGGCGTTCGAGGTAAGCGTGGACCAGTGCCAGGCGTTTGCGTTGGCCGGTGCTCAGGTCCGTGGTTGAAAAGCGCCCGTGGTCGAGGGTGACGCGGTGATCCAGGCCGAGCCGGTGAAGGTAAAACTGCGCTTGCTGGACGCTCGCGTGCGGGTTGTCGCCGCACAGCAGCGTGTCAAACAGGTAATAGTCAGAAAACACCGCCGAGAATAATTGGCGATATTCATCCCGGCGCGCAGGTTCCAGTGGCTGTCCATCAATTTGCAAAGCGCCTGCCCCAAGCGGGTAAAGGCCTAACAGGGTCTTGAGCAGCGTGGTTTTACCGCAGCCGTTTTCGCCGACGATGAACACAGTTTCTCCCCGGCGAATCTCCAGGCTTAGCGGGCCCAGTTCAAAGCGTGAAGGTACGTCTTCAGCCTGCGGCGGGCAGTAGCACGCTTCAATCAGGTTCAGGCGCTCGAAGGCGGCGTAGCCGGGTTGCGGTGTAGCGCCATGCAAGGCAGTAGAGGCCTCGCGCTCGAAGCGCGCCGACAGCTCCGTCAGCCGTTCAAGAGCCACTTGTGCGCGGCCGATGGCGGGCAGGGCGCTGACAATTTCCTGGATCGGCCCCTTGATGTAGAGCAACACCAGAACGAAACCGCTGACCACCGCGCCGTCAATCTGGCCAGGCCAGAACTGGCGTGTCAGCACAATGATCCCGATCACCAGAAAAAACAGCACCGAGCCAAAGGCGTTGGCGCTGACGAACACATTGGCAGCGCGTACTCGCAGGCGATAGATACCGTTGATGGTGTTAGCCAGTTGCTGTTCTTGAAGGTACGCGCGGCGCTGATGATTAAGGCGAAGCTCTTTAGCACCATCGGTGATGGCGCGGTAATGTTGCTGCAAGTCATCTTCGAGTGCCCGGGCACGGGCAAAGCGGCGCAGGCCAAGACGCCTAGCGGCACTCTGGATGTAAGCCCCCAGAAGAATGGCCAGAGCAGTGATGGCTAGCAGAATCGGCGACAAATACAGCAAATAGCCCAGGCATCCAAGCAGCGTGGCAATGGCGATGGCCAGGCTTGAAAACAAAAACGAAAAGGCGCTGAGGGTGTCGATGTCCTGGTTCAAGGCGGTGATCAGTCGGTGACTTTTGAGCTGTTCGATTTGTAGCAACGGTGCCTGGAGGATCTTTGCGCAGAGGTCTTTACGCAATGAAGCGATCACGCGCTGGCCGACGATATTGTTGCCGATGTCGGACACCACTTCGCCTGCGACCGTCAGCAAGCACAGGCCGGCAAAGCTCAGCGCCAGACTGGCAAGATCGATATCCGGGCTGTGTAGCGCTGAGTTGGTGACTGCCAGCAGGGCGCCGGTGGCCACGCCACTGGCGGTGCCCATAAGCGTGGCGAACAGACTGATGGGCCAGAGGCGGCGGAGCAGGCGAAACAGTTCGGCGAACATGGGGCGGAGTCCTTGGTTAGCGGGCTTGGCGACGGCTGAGCAGCCACAGCAGGTAGGGGGCGCCGATCAGGGTCACGATCATTCCGGCGGGTACTTCGCGGGGCATCAACGTTGTACGTCCCAGCCAGTCGGCCAGTAGCATGGCGCTGGCGGCGACGGGCAGGGCGAGGGTGACTTGTTGCATCGGCGTTCGTGCGCCGAGCAACAGCGCCAGGTGCGGTGCAATCAGGCCTATGAATGACAGCGGGCCCACCACCAGGGTGGCGCAAGCGGTTTGCAGCGCGATCAACAGCAACAGCAGCAGGCGGGCAATGCGGGTGCCCAGGCCGAGCGCCCGTGCCGTGGTTTCCCCCAGGCCCAGCAAGCCCAGTACGCGGTGGCAGGCCGGAGTGGCAGCGCACAGTAGCAACGCCATGCCTGCGGCGAAGCCTGCATCGCTGTTGTCCAAACCGTAGGTCGAACCGGCCATCCAGGTTAGCAAAGCCGTGGCGCGGTCGCCGCCGTTGGCAATCACAGCGCTCAAGGCGGCCTGCAATACAGCCCCCAGGGTGATGCCGGTCAGCAGCACGCTTTCACCGGCAAAATGCCCGCGGCGGGTAAACCACAGCACCGCCGCCAGCGCCAGCAGGGCACCGCTAGCGCTGGCGGCCATCTGTGTCAGGTGGCTCATCTGAGCGCCGCCCAGCACCAAAACCACCAGGCCCAGCGAAGCTCCGCTGCTCACGCCGAGCATTTCCGGGCTGGCCAACGGGTTGCGGGTCAAGCGCTGCAACAGGGTGCCAGACACCGCCAACAGCATGCCTGCCGCCATGGCCGCAATGGCGCGGGGCAGCCGCCACGTCACCAGCGCTTGAAGTTCATGCCCTGTGCTCACGTGCCAGCCATGCGGCCCGGGGCTCAGTGTTGCAGACAGGGCCAGCGCCACGGGCACGCTCAGCATCACCAGCAGGCAGTGGCGTTTGAAGTGAGGCTGAAGACGTAGGGAGATCAGTAGCGCCGTGCCACGCGAAGCCCCTGGCGCGGCGGCCGGCAAGCGCAGCATCAACAGCAACATCAAGGGCGCACCGACCAGCGCGGTAATGGCGCCCGTGGGAACGGCGATCCCCAACACCCGATTGAGCGCCTGCACACCTTGGTCGGCAGTGGCCAGCAGCAACGCGCCACACAGCGGCGACAACCACAACCGGCGAGTCAGCCGTCGGGCGCCGAGCAGCCGTGCCAAGGCTGGCGCGGCCAACCCGATAAAGCCAATCACACCGATGGCGCTGACCACCGCGCCACTCAGGCCGACCGCAATGGCCAGTACCAGCAACCGGCTGCGCTGCGGTGCCAGACCGAGGTTGCGGGCCGAGTCATCTCCCAGTTCGAGCAGTGCCAGGGCGCGGTGCAGCAAGACGCTGGCAACGAGTCCGACGCTCAACAGCATCGCCAACAGTTGCGTATTGCTCCAGCCTTGCTGGGCCAGCGATCCGGCACCCCAGATGAATAGGCTGCGCAAGTAGGGCGCGTGAAACAACTGCAGCGTGGTGGTAACCGCGCCGAGAAACAGGGTCACGGTCAGCCCGCAAACGCTGATCCGCACCGGTGTGAATCCAGCGGTGCCGGCCATGCCGAGCACCAGTGCCGCCGACGCCACGGCGCCAAAAAGCGCGACACCCAGGCTCGATCCAAAACTGCTGGCCAGTAATGACGGAGCCCAGAGCGTGGCGCAGGTCAACGCCAATTGCGCGCCACACGAGACCCCCAGTGTCATGGGTTCTGCTAACGGGTTACGCAACACCTGTTGAAACAGATAACCGGAAAGTCCAAGCAAAGCCCCGCCAAGCGCCCCCGTCATCAGTCGCGGCAACCAACTGTCGTGGACAATCACCTGATGGATTTGCGCGATATCGGGCGCCGTCAACGCGACCCACCATTGATCCACGGGCAACAGAATCGCCAGGTTGCTGGCACTCAGGGCCAGCACCAGCAGCGCCAATATCCCCAGCACCGGCCACCACCGCGTGTGTGCTTGAGGCCCGGTGGGTGTTGGATAAAGCCCGGCGCGTGGCTTAGCCAAGGGGGCCATCATGGGCGCGTCATCCTTTGCAGCGCAGTGCTCAAGGACTCGGCAAATCGCATCGCCGAAGGTAGCATGCCAAACCCCCAAAAGGGTGGCAGAGCGCCAACGCGTCCCGAACGAACCTGAGGCAAGGCCTGCCAGACTCGATTGGCCGTCAAACCGCTGGCCAACGCAGGGGGCAGATTGCCGAAATACAGCACGTTGGCGTCGGGTCGGGCGGCCAGGTCTTCAAGCCCGGCCACGGCGATCCCCCAATAATCGGTCGGTTTCTGCCAGGCGTTATCCAGGCCCAGTTGCGTGAGCACATCACCGAACAGGCTGCGTGCGCCGTAGACACCCATGTGCAGCGGATCAAAAAATTGCAGCAGGTACACCGGCGACCGGTGGCCCTGCAACTGGCGAGCGCAGGTCGCCAGACAGTCTCGGGTTTGTTCGATCAGTGCTTCGGCGCGTTCGCTGCAGCCCAGTGATTGGCCCAAGGCTCGGGTAATTGCCACGGAGCGCCGATAAGGATCGCCGGTTTCGGTGTAGATTGCCGGCGCCTGAACCTGCGCAATGCGCTCCAGCACTGCACGTTGTTCATGCTGGCTGGCGTTGATCAGGATCAGGTCCGGCCTCAGTTGCTGGATTAACTCCAGGCTGGGCGTCAGGCGCAGACCCACGTCCGTAACGTTGCCGGGAACAGCGGGTGCCACCACGCTGGCCTGATAACCCTCGATTTCGGCCATGCCCACAGGCGTAGCGCCCAAGGCCAGCAGGGTTTCGGCCAGGCCCCAATCGAGCACCACGGTGCGCGGGCCGGTCACTGTTGCGGCCCTGGCACGGGCCGTTGGCAGCAGGGCCAGGCCAGTCAGCGCAGCCAGGCCGTTGAGCACATCCCGTCGTTTCATCACCAGCGGTAACTGGCGCTGGCCAGCACTTCGCCGCGGTCGCCGTAGGTACAGATGTTGCTGTTGAAGCACGACGATACATAGCGGCGATCAAGCAGGTTTTTCGCGGTCACGGTCAGTAGCCAGTGCTGACCGGTGTCGTAGTGCACCGAAGCATCGGCCAGGGTCACCGACGGCACGCGCAGGCTGTTGGACTGATCGTAGCTGGCGCCCAGGTAGCGCACACCGGCACCGAACCCCAGACCGTTCAACGTCCCTTCGTGCACGGTGTAGTCCAGCCAAGTCGAAGCGACGTGAGACGGGATGCCCCACGGATGCTTGCCTTGCAGCGAAGTGGTGGTGCCGTCGACGGTGGTGGTACTGTCGTTGGAGTCTGTGGTGATGTTGCGCAAGTAGGTGTACGAGCCGATCAGTGCCAGATCATGCGTCAGGTTGGCGTGGCCTTCGAGTTCTATGCCACGGGCTGACACTTCGCCCGCCTGGTTGCTGAAACCGGGATGCAAGGGGTCCGACGTCAGGACATTCTGTTCCTTGAGGTCAAACACCGCCGCCGTTACAAAGCTGTCGCTGCCCGGTGGCTGGTACTTGATGCCCAATTCATACTGCTTGGCCGTGGTCGGCTTGGCGGCACTGCCGTCATAGCGCGTAGCCGCTTGCGGGTCGAACGACTTGGCGACGCTGAAGTAGGGCGCCAGGCCATTGTCGAACAGGTACACCACGCCGGTGCGCCAACTGAATGCACGCTCGGACTGCTCGCTATAAGTGCCTTGCACCGGGTTGTCGTCATCGGAGCGCACCCAGTCTTCGCGCACGCCACCCAGTACACGCCACTGGCCGTAGGCAATCTGGTCCTGTGCGTACACGCCCGTCTGGCGTTGGCGGATCAAATCATCGGAACTGGTCGACGGCCTGGTCACGGGCAGGTAGATCGGGTTAAAGGCATCAAGGGCAGGTGCGCCGCCCAGACCTACCTTTTCTTCGTAGAGCACGCGCTGATAGTCCACGCCCATCAGCGCGGTGTGGGCCAGCTCGCCGGTATTGAAGCGGGCCTGAGCCTGGTTATCGACCGAGAAAAACTTGGCGTTTTCATCATTAAAGAAGGCGTAACGGTTGAGCACTTTGTTCGAGCCGCTGGCGTAGCCATTGGTGAACACATTGCTCAGTTCATCCTTGACCTCGGTGTAATGCATGTTTTGCCGCAGGGTCCACACAGAGTCCAGGTGCTGCTCGAATTCATAGCCCACCGAGGTCTGGGTTTTACTGTGATGATCGAATCCAGGATCGCCCAGGTAATGGCTGGTCGGGATCTTGCCGTTGCTGCCACTGATCAAGCTGCCAACGGCCGGGACGAAGTTGTAATACCCGACATCCGGGTCACGTTGATATTTGGCCATGACTGTCAGCGAAGTATCTTCATTGGGCTGCCAGGTCAGGGCCGGGGCGATGTACAGGTGTTTTTGCCGGGCATGGTCAACTTGTGTGTCAGTGTCTACGCCGACCCCCGTGAGCCGGTAAGACAGGGTGTCAGAGTCGGCCAGCCGCCCACCCAGGTCGAACCCTGATTCCACCCGGCCGTGACTGCCCGTGGTGGCGAACACTTCATGGAGTGGCTCGGTGGTCGGTTTTTTGCTCACCAGATTGGCGACGCCGCCCGGATTGGCCTGACCGTAGAGCACCGATGCCGGGCCGTGCAGCACCTCGATGCGCTCAAGCCCGTAAGGGTCGAAGCTGGGCACCGCATAGCCAAAGCTGCTGTCGCTGGGCAGGCGCGCGCCATCGAGAAACTGCTCAAGGTAAAAACCGCGACTGATGAGATACGGTGCCCCGGCGCTGGAATTGCCGCGCAGTTCAGGAATGACACTGGCGGTGTAGCGCAGCGCCTCGGGAATGCTGTTGGCACCTTGGCGGGCGATCTGCTCTTTGGTCACCACCGACACCGATTGTGGCGTTTCGATCAGCGCGGTGTCGCTTTTGGTCGCGGTTTGCGCTTGTTTGGCGACCACGCCGTGCCCCTCGTCGGCGGGGTTGTCTTGTCGCGCAGCGGAAATGTTGGTGGCCGGTAATTCAACGTCAGGATCGACGTCCGTGGTGGCGGCTTGAGCGAGCAGGGGCGGGGCGATGCCCATCACCCCCAGGAGCGCGACCGTTTGCCAATAGCCTGTTTTCGCCTGCCTTGTCGCCATGTGATTCACCGATTCAATAAATGCGTATACGAATACTTCTTGATACGCAGAAATTAACTCGGCTAGCCTGCACACGTCAGGACAACTTGCGCACTAAAACCGTCAGTAATGTCCGTATCTATGTCGTTTTGAGGTAAAGGGCATTCGAGATGGACAGGCAACCTGTGTTATTGCAGACCTATGGCGCCGCCAATGCGCCAAAGGCGGTCATCGGCCAAGCCATCGACTACGTCGACGGAGCTCATGAAATCGCCCACGTGCACCATCGAGCGCAACTGGTCTACGCGTTGAGCGGCAGCGTACGGGTCATCACTCCTTCGGGCTTATGGGCGCTGACGCCGGGCAGCGCATTGCTGATCGGTTCGCGGATCGAACACGAGTTGCAGATGGTCGGCCGGGTGGCCATGCGTACGCTCTATATCAACCCCGAAGCCTTGGGCGGCGTGCTGGACGAATGCCGGGTCATCACCGTGGGGCAGTTACTCAATGCGGCGATCAGCGCGATGTTTGAAACGGAACTCGATGACGAACAGGGCAGCAAAGACACGCTGCTGGTGCCACTGATATTGCGCCTGCTGCAACAGAGCGACGCTCATCCGCAGGTCGGGCGACTGCCGTTACCGGCGAACCCACGCTTGCGCAGCATCTGCACCGCCCTGATTCAGCAACCGGCCAACAACGACACGCTGGAGCGCTGGAGCGAACGAGTGCATGCCAGCGCGCGCACCCTTGCCCGATTGTTTCGACAGGAAACCGGCATGACCTTCGGCCAGTGGCGCGAAGAACTGCGCCTGGCCGACGCGCTATCGCGGCTGACCCTGGGCCAGTCGGTCAGTGATGTAGCCCGGGAGTTGGGGTACGCCGACGTGCGTACGTTTACCGTGATGTTCAAGCGCGCATTTGGTTGCACCGCACAGCAATTCAAGGCGCAGGTTGTCTCAAGGTCTGCTGAGGCTAGCGTGGTTTAACGTGGTCCCAATGCCTTGCACAAAGCCTGGGTGTTCACGTTGCTTGAGGCGTTGAGTTGTCTGTTGTTCGCGAAATTGACTCCCATTTATCGATCTGAGCAATAAAGTCCTGAGTGCGCGAGCGAACTAATTTCAACGCATCGTTACCCAGCAACATATGCAAGGGCGGTTCATCCAGCTCCAATAGTTCCAACAACACTTGCGCTGCTTTATCAGGTGCCCCTGCTTGCAAGCCACTCTTGGCCTTGCGCGCCTCACGGATGGGATCAAACACTGCGTCATAATCGGCGATATGGCGGTTAGCGCGCACCATCGAACGTCCAGCCCATTCAGTCCTGAAAGACCCCGGTGCCAGCGCCATAACTTTTATTCCAAACGGCTCGACTTCTTTGGCTAATGACTCGCTGATCCCTTCCAACGCAAACTTGCTGGCGCAGTAATGCAGCGAGAGAAAACGCCAGACCTAATCCAGAACTGACACCTGTAATTAACCAGACACGTGATGCCTTCTTGTGTGCCTTCATGACGTTCCCCACTTCTGAATAGAAACAGCTCAAGTTATGTCGTTATCAATTCGGCCTGACCGTAAAGTTTCAACCCGTTAATTATGTTCAGGTCTTTACGAATCTTCGGGATAACCATACGTCTTGCGAGAAAGGCAATAAATGCACAAAGAAGATAATGAGTCATTACACAAGGTTATCAATCAGACAGAAACCTTGGGCGCTGTGCAGTCTGGGCCGGAGCCCGTGTGAGCCCGGTAAGCTCTTATGGCCACTGAAATCCGCGGCCTATGACACGCGCAACTCGCGTACTCCTCGGCCTGTCCTGCGCCGCAGCAATGTGCGCAAGGTGACCCCGTCCGCATAGCCGACTTGTTCGGCAATCCGATCGACAGTGAGGCTGCTCGTCCTGAGCAGATGAACCGCACACTCCACCCTCAGATCCTGAATGTACTCGACAGGTGTTTTACCGAGCACAGCATTTAAATGCCGTGTAAGGGTTCGCTTGCTGGTCGCCAGGGCTTGGGCGGCGGCATCCAGTGAAATTGCCGCACCCAGGTGTTCTCGCACCCAACGATCAAAACGTTCTACCAGTGGGTCTGAATGAGCAATGTGATCTGAAATCGCGTACACCGATTGCGACATCCGGGTATCAAACACCAAATACTTTGCGACGAGCGCTGCCAAGTCCGGACTGCTGTTGCGAATCAGCCAGAGTGTTAGATCCAGATGGCTGAGCGCAGCTCCAGCCGTGAGTGCGCGTTTATCAGGGACGACAATACGATGCGCATCCAGGTGCACGTTGGGGTAGCGCTGGCGAAACAGAGATGAAAGCCACCAGGTGGTAGTGGCTGCAAGATTGTCCAACAGCCCGCTCTCTGCCAGCACGAAGGTGCCGGTGCAAGCGGCTGCGATTTTGGCCCCGCCCTTGTGCCATTTACGCAAGAGACTCAACGCTTCGACGACATCGTCTCGGTCGAGTACAGGAACCAGGGTTTCTGCGCAGATGTAATTAAGCGCCGGCAAGACGACCCAATCCGGGGGCGGCGCATCAGTCATGTCCAAGACCGGAACTTGCATGCCCAGCGCTGTACGCACCTGAGGGCGTACTCCTACCACCGTAATCTCGAAACCCGGCGTGGCAATCCCATTGGCGCGCGCCAGACCGTTGGCCATGGTCAGGCTGTCGAGCACTGTGGTGAGGCCTGTATCAAACACTCCTTCGAGTGCGAGAACAAAAATTCGCATGGCAGAATCGATACCAAAAATGTCGATAACGACAACATACATCGACCTTTTCTGTTCGTATAGTCAATTCCACTTAACACGGTGCTTGAGCAACTGGAGAAGAGAGATGATTAAACGAGCCTTGTTTGTCCGGCTTGAGGCCAAACCCGGAAAAGAGCAGGCGGTTGCAGATTTTTTGGCGATGGGACTCGAAATAACAAAGCAGGAAATGACTACGCCGATCTGGTTTGCATTGAAGTTGTCGCCGACAACCTTTGGTATTTTTGATGCATTTGCAAGTGATGAAGATCGTCACATACATCTGCAAGGAATTCTGGCGCAGAAGTTGAGTGCGCGTGCTGATGAACTGCTGGCAAGCCCTCCGTTGATCGAAAGTATTGATGTGCTGGGTTTGAAGATTGAATTGGCTTGATCCGTTCGAATACGGATGTTGCTATAACCGCGCAAGTTTCTACGCTCTGCGTAAGTGCTTGCATTAATGTTGCACTGTTCCGTGAGGCAGGTTTCTTATGTTGAATCATTGCAAGATGGCTTTGTTGCTTGCAGCTGTTGGTTTTTCGGGTTTGTCTTTCGCGCAAATGCACGGTGCCAAACCAGAACGAATACGCGGTGATATCGTATCGTTTAAAGGTGAAACCTTAACGGTACATCGTGCAAGTGGCGACACGGTTTTAATTGATGTCAAACCTGAAATCGGTGTCTCTTCATTCAAGCCCGCCATGCTTTCAGACGCCAAGGTGGGGTCTTATGTCGGAACGCCGGCGATTACCGGCAGCGATGGAAAAATGACAGCCACTTCAATGATTGTTTTTCCGGAGGCGGCGCGTGGTACTGCTGAAGGCCATTTCCCATATGATTTCGGTCCTAACAGCACAATGACCAATGCCAACGTTGTCTCGATGGTCACTGGCGCCGCTGGACGAGAGTTGCATCTCTCCTATAAAGGCGGCACAAGTACAGTTACGGTGCCTGAAAATGTGCCTGTTGTGACTCCTGTTCCCGCGAGTAAAGACGACCTGACAGTTGGCAAAAAAGTATTTGCTGTCGTCACACCCTTAGATAAAGGCGTGTATGAAGCCCAAGTGTTATTCGTTGAGAAAGACGGTATTGTTCCGGCGTTCTGATCGCGGGTGTTTCTTGGGTGGAGTGGCGGTTTGAATTGTTTTTCCATGCTCAATTGACCAGGGTTTTAGTCCGCCTACAGGATTAGGATCAAGTGATGGAGGCTGAATTGAATCGTATAACGCTTCAGCCTGTATGGGTTCGTGTCACGCACTGGATAAATGCTGTCGCGGTTGTTCTCATGATGTTGAGCGGTTGGCAGATCTATGATGCTTCACCGATTTTTCCAGGGTTAGAGTTTCCTGCTTCTATTACCTTGGGAGCTTGGTTAGGTGGAGCGTTGCAATGGCATTTTGCAATTATGTGGGCGCTGGTTGCGAACTTCTCAGTCTATGCAGCCATGTTGTTCGTGTCAGGGCGCTTCCAAAATAGACTGTTACCGATAACCATCAAGCTACTGGCTGCGGATTTAAGTACTCTGTTGCGTGGCAAATTTTCCCATCAGGACCTCTCGCGCTATAACTCGATTCAAAAACTTGCCTACCTTATTGCTATCGTTGATGGGTTAGTACTGATTCTTTCGGGATTGGCACTATGGAAGTCAGTACAGTTTGCGCTGCTTCGCACATTAATGGGCGGGTATGACCGTTCTCGAGAGGTCCATTTTTTTGCAATGGGTGTGATGTTTATATTCATTGTTGTGCATGGGGTTATGGTCATGCTGGTACCGCGCACATTGCTCCTGATGATACGTGGGCGATAATATGATTTTTAAAACTGATAAAAGTAAATCAAGTCTAATTATCGCGTCGCATGCTGATTCAATAATCAAGGATGCACGCAGCGAGTTAAAAAATCCGGCGCGCCGGATCTTTGGCAAACACATGCTCACCTTGGGCGGTATCGCCATGCTCTCAGGGTGTGACCTGTCCAGTGATCTGTCTGTGAATACAATGTTGCGCAGAATGTCCTTGTTAAATGATGACACTCAAGGGCTGATTTTTGATCCGCGTATTATGGCCCCGACCTATCCAGAGTCGATGATTGCGCGACCGTTTCCGTTTAATGCGTTTTACGATATAGATGACGTGCCTGTCATTGATCCCGTTTCTTATCGGCTCGCCGTCAGTGGTCTTGTCAATGGACAAAAGCTATGGACACTTGATGAACTTCGAGCGATACCGCAGGTAAATCAAATTACACGACATATCTGTATTGAAGGGTGGAGTGCAATTGGTCGATGGGGCGGGGTGCGTTTCTCGGAGTTTTTGAGGCGTTGTGGAGCGGATACCACGGCAAAATATGTTGCACTGCATTGTGCCGATAATTATTGGACGAGTATTGATATGGCCAGTGCCTTGCATGCTCAGACACTGCTGGCACTCACATACGACGGGGACGTTCTGCCGCCGAAGTACGGTTTTCCCATAAAGTTACGCGTACCAACCAAGCTGGGTTATAAAAACCCAAAACATATTGTGGCGATCAGTGTGACGAATGAATATCCAGGCGGTTACTGGGAAAACCAGGGCTATAACTGGTTTGGCGGATCTTGATAGCGGCTCGACTGCAGGCGTGGGGTTGCGCAAATCGACTTGCCGTTTCGGAAAACTGATTGAATTTATTGTGCTGTTAATCCTGGCAATTGTTTAACAAGTGGATATTCCACCCTGTTGTTGGTGTGCCCTGTAGTTCTTCTGGAGTCGCGACGCCATAACGGCGACGCGGAATACTTAAATACGGAGCCAAAAGATGAACGAACAAATTGATATGAATGGGATTTATCCTTTCCCATCGTCGATGAAGACGCAGACTATCGATGTTAACGGTACCTCCATTCATGTAAGGGTTGGCGGTCAAGGGCCGGCAGTCATCATGCTGCATGGTTTTGGTACTACTGGTGATATGTGGGGGCATTTAGCCCATGCACTTATCGACGATCACATGATTATCGTGCCTGATCTGCGCGGACTTGGGCTTTCAGCCAAACCTGAGAGTGGCTATGACAAGAAAACGCAGGCTACGGATATTGTGGGGGTTCTGGATGCCCTTGGTGTGCGTACTGTCGAGTTAGTGACGCATGATATCGGGATCATGGTGGGTTATGCCGTCGCGGCTACTTGCCCCGAGCGGGTGAATCGCTGGGTTGCCATCGATGCACCGCTGCCGGGTATCGGACCTTGGGATCACATAATTCAAGATCCGGCTATGTGGCATTTCGGCTTTGGCGGTCAGGACATGGAGCGGTTGGTTGCCGGTCGAGAGCGTATTTATCTCGATCGATTCTGGAATGAACTTTCTTATGATCCAGCGCGCTTTGATGAGAAAAAGCGGCAGCACTATGCTGAGCTCTATGCGCTACCTGGGGCGATGCGGGCGAGCTTTGAGCAGTTTTTAGCGTTTACCCAGGATTCGCTCGACAATACGTGTCTGCTCTCTCAAGGCAAACTCCAAATGCCCGTCCTGGCTATCGGGGGTGAAGTTACATTCGGTCCCATGATAGGTCAGGTAATCCGCTGTGCTGCCGACAATGTCGAGGAGGTCATACTTCCAGAGTGCGGCCACTGGATCACTGAAGAGCAACCGCTGGCAACGACGCGTTTGGTGGTCGATTTTTTGCGTCGTCTTTGAGTTGTGCATGGCTCAGAAGAGACTTGGCTGTATTCAAACGTACGGATAGCTGAGCGTGCCCCTTAAAACCTGTCGGCTGCCTGCCAGGCAGCCGATATGGTCGTACTCAATTCGCCTCATCCGCTGGATCTTGCGCCCCGACATAGACGATCAGGCGCAGGTGGCGATCTTCATCGATGGTCAGGGAGGTGTGCTCGAAAGGCATGGCTTTGCCGTTGATGTTCAGCGTGCGCAGGCCGTTGCAGGGGGCATGTACGTCATGCTTGCGCCATCCATTTTTGAACTCGGGCGAAACCCGTTCCAGTTCGTCCACCAGTTCGTGAATGTCAGCTTCTTGCGTCGCGCGAGCGAAGTCACGGCGAAAGCTCGACAGCATCAACGGTGCCTGTTCATCCCAAGCGTCCAGGCGTTCACGCAGTACCGGATCGGTAAACAGCAGCCAGAGCAAATTGCGCCGTCCGGGTGCGTGCGTAGCAAAGGCAAATAGCTGATCGGCGTGGGCATTGAAGCCCAGCACATCCCAGCGCAGGTTAAGTACAAAGGCCGGGTGCGGCAGGTCGTGCATCAGCCGCCGTATCAGCGGCGGCAATACGCACCATGTCTTGCCCGGTTCGGCGGGCGGCCGTTGGTGAGCCAGCAGAAACAGGTGGCGCCGCTCGGCGGCGTCCAACTTCAGTACACGCGCCAGATTGTCCAGAAAGCTCGCCGACACACCGATGTCGCGACCCTGTTCGAGCCATGTGTACCAGGTCAATCCGACGCCAGCGAGCGCGGCAACTTCTTCACGTCGAAGTCCCGGTGTGCGACGGCGTCCGCCGCTGGGCAGGCCTACTTCGTCGGGGGACAGTCGCTGACGGTGTGCCAACAGGAAAGCCGCCAGATCGGAGCGCGTTCGTTGCAAGGTTCGCATCGTTTATCTCGTTGCTTTTAGTAATAGCATAAGTGGTTAAATTGTAATGGTTTGAAAAGGCTTCAAGAATGATTGCCTCTTCACCCTGGATACACAAGATGAACTCACAATCACATGCTTCGGTATTGCCTGAGCGCGCCGTCAATAGTCCGCCTTGGGCGGGGCTGTCTGTGTTGCTGTTGGCGGGATTTGTCACGATTTTCGATCTGTTTGTGGTCAATGTCGCCATCCCCTCCATGCAATCGGGCTTGGGTGCCAGCTTCGCGCAGATTGGCTTTATCGTGGCCGGTTACGAGTTGGCGTTTGGCGTTCTGTTGATTAGCGGCGGGCGCTTGGGCGATCTGTTTGGTCGCCGTCGACTTTTTGTAGTCGGCATGGCCGGATTCACGCTGGCCTCTGCGCTGTGCGGGCTGGCACCTAGTGCGAACGTTCTGATCGGTGCGCGGGTATTGCAGGGTCTGGCGGCGGCCTTGCTGTTCCCGCAGGTCTATGCCTCGATTCGTGTCAGCTTTGATGGCAACGACAGCCGCCGTGCCTTTGGCCTGCTGGGCATGACGCTGGGGCTGGCCGCCATTGCAGGCCAGGTATTGGGGGGCTGGCTGGTGTACGCCGATCTGTTTGGGCTGGGCTGGCGCAGCATCTTTCTTATCAATGTGCCGATCGGGCTGTTTGCCATCGCGGTGGCGCGCTATATCCCTGAATCGCGTGCGCCGCAGCGTGCTGCGCTGGACTGGACAGGTGTTGCGCTGGTCAGTGGCGGGCTGGCATTGCTGCTGGTGCCATTGATCGAGGGGCCTGCTCACGGCTGGCCCGCCTGGAGCCTGATGTCGCTGGGGATGTCGGCGGTGTTGCTGGTGCTGTTCCATCGACAGCAGGAACAGCGACGGGCTGCCGGCGGATTGCCCTTGGTTGACATGCGACTGCTGGCCCAGCGCCGCTTCGCGCTGGGTGCTCTGCTGGTGCTATTGGTGTATTCCACATCCAGCTCGTTTTTCCTGTGCTTCGCCTTGTTGGTGCAGACCGGGCTAGGACTTGATCCCTTCGTGGCTGGCAGCATTTTCGCACCCTGCAGTGTCGGATTCGTCCTGGCATCACTGGCTGCGCCAAAGCTGGTGGCGCGTTGGGGAACGCGCGCTATCGTCGGCGGGGCGGTGGTTTACACCGTCTCGATCGGGCTGCTGATTGCGCAAGTGTGGCTGGCGGGCGCAGCGCTGGCGCCCGCGCGGCTGATTCCCGTGTTGATCGTGGTGGGCGCGGGCCAAGGCTTCATCATGACGCCGCTGTTGAACCTGGTGCTGGGTTTTGTCGAAGAAGCCCAGGCGGGTATGGCCTCGGGTGTCATATCGACACTCCAGCAGGTGGGCGCGGCATTGGGCGTGGCCGTGGTGGGCCTGCTGTTCAGCGGGGCACTCGTTGCAGGTGATGAACCCATGCTGCGAGCAGACCAGTACACCTCGGCCTTTGTGGCGGGAATGCTCTACAACTGGGGCGCGGCCTTGCTGGTCTGCTTGTTGCTGTTGATGCTGGCGAAAACGCGGCGTTGACCGGGTAGTGAATAGGCGGCTGTTAATCGGAACGCTTATTCACTCATCACAAAGTGAACATGGAAGTCGAAGGGGGACTTTCTATTGATGTGGCTAAACTTTGCGGTGCATTTTACTTTCATGGAACCGGTCGAATTCGCGCCGAGAGTTCTGATCGGTGTCACGGCGTAATCAGGATCTTGTGGCCTTGAGTCATCACGATTAAGAAAGCGCAAGAACACCTCCATGCCGGTGACGAAGACGCAATGATGATTGCCACTTGAATACGTCAGCGTTTGTCGGAATACCGGCATGACTGGCCCATCTGAGTTCTCCGGACTGTGGGGTGGGTAATAGTCGGGGAGGGTGTCATACACAACTTTATAGATTCTTTGTTCATTGGGCGCTATGGGCTCGTTATCGGATGCCGGGTTGAATTTACCGGTGTCTGAGCGCGTGAGCGAAACAGGCCTGGAGGTGTGGTTGGTCACTTCAAATGTCACATAGGTGTCGTGGGCGATTGCCAGTGTCGGGCCAAGGGATGCCAATATCCCCAGCGATAGGACCAAGGGGAGGGGGTTGATGATGTTCATGTTCTATTAGTCCATTAATAAGGGAAGCAATATCCACTATTGCTGTATTTAAGTAATAGTGCAGGGCGCTGTGTTTAAACACGTGATGCGCTGCATATTGGTGTGCGAATTATCTTGTTCTACTGGCGAAATTAACTTGAACGTATTTGGAGTCCGGAAAACATGGGTTTCATCACAGCGGCGCCAGCCTCTGGACTTTAGGCATCTGCGCTTGGTTATGAAACCGCTGTTGATTTGAGTGGGTTGAACTGCCAAAGGCCTCTGGCTGGAGCGGGACTAGGCTCTGTACGAAATGTATCTACGCTCGGTTATGCGGTGTTGAAAACAGGCTCGCCTGACCTTCGCCCGAAAACATTCGTACAGACCCTAACAGCTCAGAGCGCTTTTACCTGGCAATGCTCACTTCAGCGCACCCTTTCAAGCATGCTGGTAACGATACTCCTGGGTAACCCCTCCATAGCCATAAGCACTGGCCCTGCAGTCGATGATGTGCACATTGGAGTGTGGGTGCAGGTTGCCGATCAACTCGGTCAGCAGCGCGTAGGCCTCCCGATGGAAGCGGGCTTTTTGCGCTTTGGTGTTGGTTTCATCGGTGATGGTTACCTCCAGGCGGAACGCATTGCGTTCATGTTCGACCAGCGAGCGGTTATGAATGAACCATTGGTCATGCGGAACAAAATCGACAATCAGTACGGTCTGTTCCGGGCGCTTTTCCAGCACCTCGCAAGTCAGTGCAGTGAGCTGCGGGACGATCTGGCGGATCAGCTCAGGGTTACGTTCGCCGGAGATTTTCAAAGTGATGCCTGGCATGGGAAGTTCCTCGCAAGGGTAGGGTGAGGAGCCAGCGTAAGAAAACTATTCGATTTTGAAAAACGGGAAGATAGAATGGCATCTATCGGAAAAAACGCAGGATAACCATGCGCCCCTTTGACCTTGAGCAATTGCGCTCCTTCGTCACCATTCTGGAGGCCGGTAGCCTTTCGGCTGCGGCCCCTAAGCTCAACCGTTCGCAGTCAGCGCTCAGTGAGCAGTTGCGCAAGCTGGAAACCTTCACCGGGGTGGCGCTGCTGGAGCGCGGCAAAAAAGGCGTGAGCCCGACACCCGCTGGCGAGCGGTTGTTACCTCAGGCGCGAGAGTTGCTGGCGCTGAGCGATTGCGTGCTGGAGGACATGCGCGGGGTGACCTTGACCGGGGAATTACGCCTGGCCATTACCGACTATTTCTTGCCAAGTGCCATAGCGGGCATGTTGAAAGGGTTGCGCACACGTTACCCGCAACTTCGCTTGCATGTGTCTGTGCGCAAAAGCCTGCAGATCGAAAAGGGTGCCAACAGCGGCGAGTTCGATATTGGTCTGTCGATGCGCATCCTTGACGGGCGCAGCCTCCCCGAAGGGATTGCGGTGCGTCGCGAGGCGCTGCGCTGGGTGGCGCTCACCGGCTTTGAAGCGCAGCGCGAGCACGCGGCGCCGCTGCCCTTGGTGGTGCTGCCTCAGGACTGCAGTTTGCAGCGGTTCACTGTTGACCGACTGGATGCGCACGGGGTGGCGTATGTCATCGCGCATTCTGCTTCCGGGGTGGCAGGCCTGCAATCGGCGCTGCTGGCGGGGCTGGGGGTGGCGTGCTTGAACAGCTCGGCGGTGCCGCCCGGGGCTGAAGCCTACCGGCCGGCTCAGGCGCTGCCGGCGCTGCCCGATGTCGAGTTCAGCCTGTTGCCGCCGCGCCCGGGCGAAGCGCCGTTGGTCGGCGCGGTGCGAGATATGCTGGTCTCGCACTTTTCCTGAACATCCGTCTTGTAGTCAGGCCTGCTGGCCCATGCTGTTCATCAGCGCCCGCAGGTCTTTGTCCAACTGAATGCGCAAGCCACGGATCAGTAGACGAGCGTTTTCCCCCAGGGGCCGGCCGGGCCGGAACAGCAGCAGGCTGTTGAAGCGCACGTCCAGGGAAAACGGCCTGATCACCAGCCCTCGATCGATGAAGTCAAACGCGGCCAGTGGATTGACGAAGGCCACCCCCAGGCCGTGGATGGCCATTTCACACAAGGTGTGGGCATAGGCCGTTTCGATGCGGATCTTGAGTTTGACCCCATTGGCCTGCAGCGCTTGTTCGAGCCGCCTGCGGCTGCTGTCCTCGGGGTTGAGGGCCAGAAACTCTACGTCACTCAGGTCATTGGGCGTGATCATGGGGCGAGCTGCCAATGGGTGCGAAGGGGCCATCGCAATAATGCCGGGGGCATTCATGAAGTGTGAATGCTCAAGGCCCGCCACCGGCATTTCATCGGCCATCAGGCCAAAGTCGCACAGGCCGGAGGTGACCTGCTGATGCACCTCACGCGAACTGAGAATGCGCAGTGACACACTCAAGTCGCGTTGCGCCGGATGGAATGCGGCCAGCGCCCTGGGCATGAAGGCGTACCCCAGCGCTGGGTGAGTAGCCACCACCAGACGGTCGGTGCCGTGATGGCTGAGGCTTTTGAGACGATGCTCGATCATCTCGAAGCCCACAAAAAACTGGTCGACATCCACCATCAGTGCCTGGGCTTCGGGCGTCGGTATGAGCCTGCCGCGCACGCGGTCGAACAGTTGCAACTCGGCGCTGCTTTCCAGTTTGCGGATCGCCTGGCTGACGGCGGGCTGGGAGATGCCCAGCATGCCAGCGGCCTTGCTGGTGCTGCCGGTCGTCATTACGACTCGGAAGATTTCAATTTCGCGGACGCCCATAGACTGTATAACTTTTACTTATTGAGTTAGTAATTTGCAGCGTAGCGAAAGTGTGGAGATTGCTCAAGAATTGACCTCACAACGTCAATGGCTGGAGAGCCTCACAATGAGTTTTCGCGATCACGCAGATAATCCCTACGCAAGCCTTTCGCCAGCCGTATGGCGGGGCTCGACCGTGGTGTTCGACACCTTCGAGGACTTCATGGCTCGCAAGTCGCGCCAGCCCGATGGCTACAGCTATGGGCTGACCGGTACGCCGACTTCGCGCTTGCTGGAACGACGCATTGCTGACCTTGAGGGCGCCCGCCACGCGGTGGTGGTGCCGTCGGGTGCTTCGGCGTTGATGACCACGCTGATGGCCTTCGTACGCGGCGGTGATCACCTGCTCATCAGCGAGTCCTGCTACGGCGCGGTGAAAACCTTCGCTCAGCAGTGGCTGGCGAAAATGGGCGTGCAAGTCGAGTTTTACCCACCGACCCTGGACGCAGGCATCGCCGGGCTGATCCGCCCCAACACGCGGATGATTTGTATGGAAGCGCCGGGCACCATCACCATGGAGATGCAGGACGTCGGTGCAATCACCGCCATCGCCCGTCGCCACGGTGTGTTGACCATGATGGACAACACTTGGGCGAGCCCGCTGTTCTTCAAGCCTCTGGAGCATGGCGTGGACTTCGTTATCGAGGCGGCGACCAAGTTCTTTGGCGGCCACTCGGACCTGCTGATGGGGTCCATCGCTTTGAACGATGCCGAGCAGTACGCGGTATTGCGCGAGACCCAGAGCATCCTGGGCCAGTCCACCAGCCCGGACGACTGCTTCCTGGTCCATCGCGGGTTGGAAACCCTGGAGTTGCGTGTGCGCGAGCAAGGTCGCAAGGCGCTGCACATCGCGCGTTGGCTGGAGGACCAGGAAATGGTCAGCCAAGTGTTGTTCCCGGCGCTGGAGAGCAACCCCGGCCACCGGATCTGGCGTGACAATTTCACGGGTAACGGCTGTCTGTTGTCGATGGTTCTGCAGCCTGCCGTCGATGAGCGTGCCTTTGGGGCGTTCTTCAATGCGTTGCGGCATTTCCCGATCGGCGCGAGCTGGGGCGGGACCCACAGCCTGGTCGCCTATTACCCGGCGGCGCAACAGCAGGCCCGACGCTTCTCGCCCACTCAGCAGCCCATTGTTCGCCTGTCCATCGGCCTGGAAGACCAGGCAATGCTTCAGAACGACTTGCTCCAGGCACTCGATGCCTATGCCCGGGCGCTCTGAACACCCACGGCGAACCCCATGGGTTCGCCACACCGACTGAGGAACACGCGAAATGAAAAACAAGATCAAAATCGCACTGTCATTGCTTGTCCTGCTGTCACTTGGCGGCGTCGCCCAGGCCCAGGACAACAGCCTGCAAACGTTGCGCGAACGCGGCGTCATACGCATCGCCAACACCCAGACCAGCCCGCCGTGGAGCCAGTTGGGCAGCGACAATCAACCCGCCGGATATGACGTGGCCGTCGCCCAGGAATTGGCCAAGCGCCTTGGTATCGCCAAGGTCGAGTTTGTTGCCGACAACTACAAGAACTTCGTTGAAGGCTTGAAGACAGGCAAGTACGACCTGGTGATGAACGACTTGACCCCCACCCCGGAGCGCCTGAAGCAAGTCGACTTTGCAGCGCCTTACGCCGTGGAAGAGTTCTACCTGTTTGTGCGTGACCACCGCGCTGACATCACCGATATCAAGGACATGCCCGGGCATTCGGTGGCGGTCACAGCCGGCAGTAGCAATGAGTACTGGGCGCGTCAGCACATGACCAGCTCGGACATCCGCGCCTATGAAAACGGCGGCCTGGTCTATCAGGACCTGGCCATTGGGCGGGTGGATGCGGTACTGGCCTCGCTGTTCAGCGGCGAGAACAACCGCACCACCAACAACCTGCCGATCAAGGCGATCGGTCAGCCATTGACCTACATGCTCAGCGCCCCAGCCATGGCCAAAGGGCAGGATGCATTGCGCGAGGCCGTGAGCAAGGCAGTCGATGACATGACCGCCGACGGTACGATCACTCGCCTTTCCAGCCAGTGGGTCGGGCCAGACTACAAAATGCTCGAAGGCATCAACGCAGCCAAGGCCGAAGCCGTGGCGCAATCAGCTCAGGGGAAGCAGTAATGGACATGTGGGAACTTTTCCAACGCTCCCTCCCGCTGCTGGAGAAAGCGATTGTGGTGACATTGGGCCTGGGCCTGGGTGCTTTCGTGCTCGGCTCATGCCTGGGCCTGGGGATTGCACTGATGCGCATCTCACAGATCCGCGTGTTGCGCATGATCGCTTTCGCCTATGTCTCGATCTTTCGCGGTACACCGTTGCTGGTGCAGATCCTGTTGATCTACTTCGGCTTGCCGCGCTACGGCATCGTCCTGTCGCCGATCCCTTCGGCGTTGCTGGCGCTGACCTTGTTCTCGGCGGCTTACCTGAGCGAAAACTTTCGTGCAGGCATCAACTCGGTCGATCCGGGGCAATGGGAGGCGGCGAACTCAATGAGCATGGGGCGCTGGACCTGCTTGCGTCGCATCATTCTGCCGCAAGCCGTCCGGGTCGCGTTACCGACCATGGGCAGCCGTTTGATTGCGTTGATCAAGGACACTTCACTGGCCTCGACCATCACGGTGATGGAGCTCACGCGAGTGGCTGATCAGGTGGGTGCCAGCACCTTCCGCTACATGGAAATGTTCCTGATGGTTGGTCTTATCTACTGGCTGATCAACCAACTGCTGACCCTGTTGCAGACCTGGCTGGAAAGCCGCATGACGAGGCACTTGCTATGACTCAGACAAAAGTACAGGTAAAGGCCCTGACCAAATCCTTCGGCAAGCTGCCCGTGCTCAAAGGCATCGACTTGCAGGTGCAGGCCGGCGAAGTAGTGGTCATCCTCGGACCTTCGGGCTCGGGCAAGACCACCTTGCTGAGAACCATGAATCTTCTGGAAATGCCGGACAGTGGCGCGCTGGAAATCTGCGGCCACTGTGTCGAGATTGCCGAAGGCGGCAAGCTGCAGCGCAACTCGCGCCGTGAAGTGGCCTTGCTGCGGCAGAAAACCGCGATGGTTTTCCAGTCGTTCAACCTCTTTCCACACATGACGGCCCTGCAAAATGTGATCGAAGGCTTGATCAGCGTAAAAAAGGTCCCCAAGGAGCAAGCGTTGCAGCGGGGCAGGGAACTGCTCGGCCAGGTGGGCCTGAGCGACAAGGCCGACAGTTACCCGGCCAAGCTGTCGGGAGGGCAAAAACAGCGAGTGGCCATCGCGCGTGGCCTGGCCATGAACCCGGAAGTCATCTTCTTCGACGAGCCGACGTCGGCGCTGGACCCAGAACTTCGCGATGAAGTGCTGGGCGTGATGCGCGACCTGGCCAACACCGGGATCACCATGCTGGTGGTGACCCACGAACTGCGCTTCGCCCGGGAGGCGGCCAATCGTGTGGTGTTCATGGAAGGCGGCCACGTCGTGGTGGACAGTTCTGCTGAAGAGTTCTTCAAGGGCGCTAATAACGAGCGGGTGCAGCAGTTTTTGAGCCGTTATTGACGCACAAGGCCCGGCGACGCGAGTGGGTACATCCGTCGCCGGGCTTCACACTGAAAGCGACGGCTGCCTCCTCAGGCCGCAACAAAGCGTCGCTTCAACCCGCAATCAACAGCTTGGAAAAATCACTGAGCCTTTGCGCCATCGCTCCAATATCCTGACTGACACCTACCCAGCGTCCGGGTCTGTAAAGGGCCACGAAGTTAAGGGGAGGGAGTGGGGGATCGCATTTGATTTCGCCCAAATCGCCTCTTTCGAGCAGGTGCTGCAAGCAGTCCTTGGGCAAATAGGAAATGCCCATCCCAGAGAGGGTCAGCCCGACTTGTGCGAGCAAGTTACTCACAGTGGCAGACCTTGGGAAGTTGACATTCTCTTGCGCGAACCATCTCTGATAGAGCAGGCCAGAGCCTGATGACGTGCCTTGCGTGAGTAGTTTTTGACTCGACAGCTCATGCAGTTTCCAGACGCGTTCGGTGTCCAGTAATCGGGGCGCGCACATCCACACAATATTGACCGGTTGCAACGCGATTGCGATGGACCTTGAGTCGGTGAAGACATCGGGCAGCACGACGAGATCTAAATGGTCTTGTTCAAATTTTCGAAACAGCTCGGTCCCTACCTCGACGATGGGTTCCAATTGCAAGCGTGGGTAGACCTCATTCACGGCCTCAACCAGTGAGGGCAGCCAGGTCATGGCGGTCAACTCCGTGACACCGATGCGATATCGACCGACCAGAGCGGTTTTATCGCTGATCTCGCCGAGCATTTGATCGCGCCGATACAGAAGTTCGGTCGCGTGCTCCAACAACAAGAAGCCTTTGGTAGTGAGCCGGGCTGTTCGCCGAGTGCGGTCAAACATGGCCACGCTGAAGGTGTCTTCGAGCTCAACAATCCGTTTGGAAATCGCCGACTGGGACATATTCAACTTGGCCGCCGCCGCCTCGAAACTGCCCAACTGGGCAATCCAGTAAAGAGCCTCCAATTGTTTGAAAGTTACCATTTAGAGAAGCCTTGTTTAAGTGAAGTGCTGTGAACAGTGTGGCGAATAGCCCCTCGGCGTTGTCATTGAAACCTGCTCTTTATGGCGCCGAAGGCGGCCAGTGGGAGCGCTCTGGACAAGCGCAAGTGGGGGATCCTTGCACCCCGCGGACTAAGGTGCAAGCACGATCCCTGTTTTAAAAAACATTACTTAAGGTGATGGAAAACTATAATTAAATGTCGCTAAAAGTATTCTTCTGATGAGCCTAAGATCGACTCTACGGTGATCATGCTCCAGCGCCAGAGGCTCAGTTTTGCCTTTGAGTAGCGTTCCCCCCACGGTTCTTCCACGCGGCAAATTGAGCCTCAGCGTTGGCGGCATGACCGTAAATCCAGGATGCCTCCCGTTTTACGGCGGGACAGCACGGCGCTCTGGAAAATACTTCAAGGCTGTGATCGAAGGGGTCTAGTGACCCCTTGAGATCAACACCGCTTTGGCTCAAATAAGTTTGCTGCGAGAAAAAAATAAAATGGATAACGCGTTTTTGTCAGAACGGGTGCTGAGTATTGCCCCGTCTCCGAGTGTGGCCGCCAATGCCCTGGTTGCGCAGCTTCGTGCAGAAGGCAAGGACATCGTGAACTTCACGGTGGGTGAACCTGATCTCAACACCCCCGCTCATATCGTTGAGGCCGCACGCAAAGCGATGGAATCTGGTGATACGCATTACACCAGTACCCTTGGGACGCCGGCCCTGCGCGCGGCCATCGTCACGAAACTCGCTCGTGACAATGGTCTGCAATACAGCCTCGAAGAGGTGGTGGCCGGATCGGGTGGCAAGCAAATTATTTATGAAGCGCTGGCAGCGACACTCAATCCTGGTGACGAAGTCATCGTTCATACGCCTTACTGGGTTTCCTACCCGGACATCACCCGTCTGAATGGTGGGACACCGGTCGTTATCCACGGCCATGAAGGCAATGGATTCAAACTGACTCCCGGCGAACTGGAACAGGCGATCACGTCCCGTACCAAGTGGGTCATTCTCAACAGCCCCAACAACCCGAGTGGCGCTGTGTATACCGCAGCAGAACTTCAAGCGCTGGCCCAAGTGCTTCGCGATCACCCGCACGTGTTGATCATGGCTGACGAAATCTACGAGCACTTCGTCTACAGCGCCGAACCCTACACTTCATTCCCGGCGGCGGCCCCGGACTTGAAGGCGCGTACCCTGATTGTCAATGGCGCTTCCAAAGGCTATGCCATGACGGGCTGGCGCCTGGGCTTTGGTGCGGGACCAAAATGGCTGATTGCCGCGATTGGCAAGCTGCTTTCTCAGAGCACCACGTGCCCTAGCTCGATCAGCCAGGCCGCGGCGGTTGCCGCATTTTCAGGGGACCAAACCCCGGTACAGGCAATGTCCAGTCTCTACAAGGGGCGCAGGGACATCATGCTGCTTGCGCTTGAGGGCGTGCCTGGTCTGACGTGCACCGTGCCAGACGGCGCTTTCTACCTGTTCGTCAACGTCAAGGGCCTGCTGGGCAAGACCACACCGGGTGGGCAAGTGCTCAAGAGTGATGGCGATGTCGTCAAGTACTGGCTCGAGGTGGCGGGCGTCGCCACGGTCGTGGGTCAAGCGTATGGCATCAGCCCTTATGTCCGGTTGTCCTTTGCCAGTGGCGAAGCGGTGATCCAGGACGGCTGCGCACGCATTCGTCGTGCCTGTGAATCGTTGCGTTGATACGCACTTGATCGCTGAAAGGCACGGGGGCGCAAGCCCCCTTTTTTCTAAAACAAGATCCTGCCACTGATTAACGTGTGAGACGGACATGCATAAACCACGTATCCCGCTGGTCGCTCAAATTCTGATCGGCCTGATAACCGGCATCGCATTGGGTGCCCTTCTTAATTACTTCCCTGACGCGCGCCCTTGGCTCGTTACTAACTGTCTGCAACCGGCGGGCGATCTGTTCATCAAAATGATGAAGATGATTGTTATCCCCATTGTTTTTTGTTGCATGGTGGTGGGCGTTGCAGGGCAGGGCGATA
>NZ_JANLNV010000057.1 GCF_025465935.1 Pseudomonas sp. 7P_10.2_Bac1
CCCCCCCCCACCCCCGCTCCTACACAAGGGAGACATATTCAGAACCACTGGCGGGGTCCGGTATTGCCGAGACGGCACTAACCTTTTTCTTTTGATGCATATTCACAAGGAAAGGGAATGGCGGATTCGGCTCATGGATGTCGGTTACGAAAAGGAAGATATTCCGAAAGTGGCCGTATTTATCTGGTCACTGCAGTGGTGAAGAATCGTGAGCCGTTCTTCAGTGATTTTCTTGTTGCCCGCTTACTGGTCAATGAACTAAAGCGAACCCATCAAGAGCGTTACGTCACATCACTGGCATGGGTCGTGATGCCGGATCACTTTCATTGGCTGATTGAGCTCAAACACGCCAGTCTTTCAACGGTGATGCAACGGACAAAATCACGTGCGGCCATGAGCATTGGCGTTGCACAAGGAAGCACGCTCAAGCTTTGGCAAAAGGGCTATCACGACCGAGCAATCCGTTATGACGAAGATGTAGTTCATGCTGCCCGTTACATCGTTGCCAACCCACTGCGGGCAGGCTTGGTCAAGCGATTGGGTGACTACCCTCACTGGGATGCCACCTGGCTATAAACACACCACCACACTGTAGGAGCGAGCTTGCCTCGCGATCTTTTCACCCAATAAAAAACCCCGAAGGGCTCGCGCCTTTCGGGGTTGTGGGTCTTGGCATGAGTTACAACTTGGCGATGGACACTTCGGTGGATTTCACGAATGCGATCACTTCGCTGCCTACCACCAGTTCCAGCTCTTTGACCGAGCGGGTGGTGATCACGGAGGTGACGATGCCGGACGCGGTTTGTACGTCGATTTCGGACAGGACGTCGCCCAGTACGATTTCTTTGATGTGGCCTTTGAATTGGTTACGAACGTTGATGGCTTTGATAGTCATGGTGTCGATTCCTGTCTTGAGGGAAAAGTAGGTTTAAAGTGCCCAACGCAGTTGCGTGGGCAGCGGTGCAACAGGGTCTGGCTCAGGAGGCGAACCAGGTAAAGCTAGCACTCGGTGAAGCACTTCGGTTTCCAGTGCCGCCAGTCGGTGTGAACCCCTCACGCGAGGGCGCGGCAGTTCGACGGTGAGGTCCAGCCCCACTTCGCCGTCTTCGATCAGGATCACCCGATCGGCAATCGCCACCGATTCGCTGACGTCATGGGTCACCAGCAATACGGTAAATCCATGCTGACGCCACAGGCGTTCGATCAGTTGTTGCATCTCGATGCGGGTCAGCGCATCCAGGGCACCCAACGGCTCATCCAGCAATAGCAAACGCGGTTGGTGGATCAAGGCACGCGCCAGGGCCACACGCTGCTTTTGCCCACCCGACAAGGCCGCTGGCCAGTCATTGGCACGCTCGGCCAGACCCACTTCTTCCAGCGCTTTGAGGGCTTTTGGCCGCCAGTCGCCCTTGAGGCCCAGGCCCACGTTGTCGATGACTTTTTTCCAGGGCAACAAACGCGCTTCCTGGAACATCAGCCGGGTGTCTTCACGTACGTCTTGCAGCGGTGCGCTACCGGCCAGCAGCTCGCCACCCGTGGGCAGATCCAGCCCGGCCAACAGGCGCATCAGGGTGCTTTTGCCACATCCGCTGCGGCCCACAACGGCGACAAACTGGCCCGCCGGGATATGCAGATTGATGTCGCGCAGCACCAGACGATCACCAAAGGCTTTTTGCAGGCCCTTGATTACCAGCGGAATGCCCTGACGCAAATGCGGAGGTTGTTGAGCCGTCATGCCGCACCGCCTTTAGCCACTTGATAAGCCGGATGCCAGCGCAACCAGACACGTTCCAGACCCCGGGCGGCGCTGTCTGCCAGCTTGCCGAGGATCGCGTACATCACAATGGCCAGCACCACCACGTCGGTTTGCAGAAACTCCCGGGCGTTCATTGCCAGGTAGCCAATGCCTGAGCTGGCAGAGATGGTTTCAGCCACGATCAGCGTCAACCACATAAAGCCCAGGGCAAAGCGCACGCCCACCAGAATCGAAGGCAACGCACCCGGCAGGATCACTTGCCAGAACAGGGCGAACCCGGACAAACCGTAGCTGCGCGCCATTTCCACCAATGCCGGATCGACGTTGCGGATACCGTGGTACGTGTTGAGGTAGATCGGGAACAACGTCCCCAGTGCCACCAGGAAAATCTTGGCCGATTCGTCGATGCCGAACCACAGGATCACCAGCGGGATCAGCGCCAGATGCGGCACGTTGCGGATCATTTGCACCGAGCTGTCGAGCAGGCGTTCGCCCCACTTCGACAGCCCAGTGATAAAGCCCAGCGCCAGGCCGATGCTGCCGCCGATGGCAAAGCCCACACCGGCACGCCAGCCGCTGATAGCCAAGTGTTTCCAGATCTCCCCACTGCGCACCAGTTCTACGCCCGCTTCGATCACGGCCAGCGGTGAGGGCAGGATCCGCGTCGACAGCCAGCCTGCCGACACCGACAACTGCCACACCGCCAGCAGCAACACCGGCAATGCCCAAGGGGCAAACGTGTGAGCGATTTTATGAAGGCCTGTAGCCTTTGCCGTACTCATGCCCGCCTCAGCTCTGCGACGCGGCTTTAGGGAGAATGTCGTTGGCTACCATTTCACCGAACGGGCTGACATAGCCTGCGCTTTTCGGCAGTTCCGGGCGCTCGACATCCAGGTGCGGGAACAACAGTTCTGCCACGCGGTACGACTCTTCCAAGTGTGGATAACCCGAGAAGATAAAGGTGTCGATGCCCAGGTCGGCGTATTCCTTGACCCGCGCTGCAACCGTCGGGCCGTCACCGACCAGCGCCGTGCCCGCGCCGCCGCGAACCAGGCCCACGCCTGCCCACAGGTTAGGGCTGACTTCGAGGTTGTCGCGGCTGCCACCGTGCAGGGCGGCCATGCGTTGCTGGCCCACCGAGTCAAAGCGCGACAGCGATGCCTGGGCACGGGCGATGGTGTCGTCGTCCAGGTGCGAGATCAGTTTGTCGGCGGCTTTCCATGCTTCTTCGTTGGTTTCACGCACGATCACGTGCAGGCGAATACCGAAGCGCACGGTACGGCCGAGTTTGGCGGCCTTGTCGCGCACTTGGCGGATTTTTTCCGCAACGGCGGCCGGTGGCTCGCCCCAGGTCAGGATCATTTCAACCTGTTCGGCGGCCAGGTCTTGCGCCGCTTCAGACGAGCCACCGAAGTACAACGGCGGACGCGGTTGCTGGATGGGCGGATAGAGCAACTTGGCGCCTTTGACCTTGATGTGCTCGCCATCGTAATCAACGGTTTCGCCTTCCAGCACACGGCGCCAGATACGGGTGAATTCCACCGAGGCCTGGTAGCGCTCTTCATGGCTCAGGAACAGGCCGTCACCGGCCAGTTCGTCCGGGTCACCACCGGTCACCAGGTTGAACAGTGCGCGGCCGCCAGACAGGCGGTCCAGGGTCGCCGCCTGGCGGGCCGCCACGGTCGGCGACACGATGCCAGGGCGCAGAGCCACCAGGAATTTCAGGCGCTGAGTCACCGGGATCAGCGAGGCTGCCACCAGCCAGGAGTCTTCGCAGGAACGCCCCGTGGGAATCAACACCCCACCAAAGCCCAGGCGGTCAGCGGCTTGCGCCACTTGTTGCAGGTAACCGTAATCAACCGCGCGAGCGCCTTCGGAGGTGCCAAGGTAATGGCCGTCACCGTGGGTAGGCAGGAACCAGAAAATGTTGAGGCTCATGGAGTGGTCTCCTAAGTGGGTACAGCAAGCGTTAAGGGGCTTTGGCCGCGGTGGCGGGTGGCGTCCAGATCACATCTTTAATCGTCAGCGGCTTTGGAATGAGCTTGAGCTGGTAGAAGCTGTCGGCAATCTTCTGCTGGGCATTGACCACGTCCGTGTTCAGGAACTGGGCGCCGTAGCCTTGGCGTTTCACCGAAGTCTCGGTGATGTCTGCCGGCAAGCCGAGCAACGGAGCGACCTGCTGGGTCACTTCTTCCGGGTGAGCCTTGGCCCACTCACCGACGTTGCGCACTTCATCGACCAAGGTTTCGATCACTTTGGGGTGCTTTTCAGCAAACGGCTTGGTGGCCAGGTAGAACTGGTGGTTGTCCGCAATACCGGTCGCATCGCGCAGCGTACGGGCGTGCAACTGTTGTTCGGCAGCAGCCTGGTAAGGGTCCCAGATCACCCAGGCATCGACACTGCCACGCTCGAAGGCCGCACGGGCATCGGCAGGTGGCAGGAAAACCGTCTGGATATCGGAGTACTTCAAGCCGGCATCTTCAAGGGCACGCACCAGCAGGTAGTGCACGTTGGAGCCTTTGTTGAGGGCGACTTTTTTGCCTTTGAGGTCTTTGACCGAGGTAATGGTCGAGTCTTTGGGCACCAGAATCGCTTCGCTGGTCGGCGCTGGCGGCTCGTAGGCGACGTAGAGCAGATCTGCACCGGCGGCCTGAGCAAATACCGGTGGGGTTTCGCCGGTCACACCGAAGTCAATCGAGCCAACGTTCAGGCCTTCCAGCAGTTGCGGGCCGCCGGGGAACTCAGTCCATTGCACGTCCACGCCCTGCTCGGCCAGACGCTTTTCCAGCGTGCCTTTGGCTTTGAGCAGCACCAGGGTGCCGTACTTCTGATAGCCAATACGCACCGTATCGGCCTGGGCTTGCAGGGCAACACCTAAAGACACGGCTGCGGCCAGCAGGGTGGCCAAACCACGACGCAAAATCACAGGGCGCATGACGCTCTCCTTTATGTTCTTGTTCTGTAGGAGCGAGCTTGCCTCGCGATCTTTTAAAAGATCCAAAGATCGCGAGGCGGCTCGCGCCTGCAGCGTGTTTTAAATTCAGATGCTCCAGCGAGCCGTGCGCAGGCGCTCGTTGAGGATGTTGGGGTCCAGCGGTTTCGGGCGGCGGGCCAGGGCGCAGTAGAAGTGCTCCAGTGACTCGTTCAAGCGTTGCTCCAGAACCGGTACCAGCTGCGCCTGGGCGCTGCCTTCGCCGTAGGCGATCTGGCTGTCTTCGGCAAAGATGCCGTGCAGCATTTCCTGGGCCTTGAGTGCTGACAGCACGGGCTTGAGCGCGTAGTCCACCGCCAGCATGTGGGCGATGCTGCCACCGGTGGCAATCGGCAGAACCACCTTATGGCTCAGGGCGCGTTCGGGAAGCAGGTCGAGCATGGTTTTAAGCGCGCCACTAAAAGAGGCCTTGTACACCGGGGTCGCAATCACCAGGCCGTCTGCCTGCTCGATTTGCTGCAGCAGGTCGATGATCTTTGGGCTGTCGAAGCGTGCGTGCAGCAAGTCTTCAGCCGGGAAATCACGCACCTGATAGCTCACCACTTCAACGCCTTTCTGGTTGAGCCAGTGTTTGGCGCGGTCGAGCAACACCCCGGATCGGGAGCGTTGGCTTGGGCTACCTCCGATTGTCACAACCAGCATTTAGAGATTTCCTTGAATGAAATTTTTCAATTTGCCGTCAGCGTTTTCGCTTAGATGGAACTGACATTAACAGGTGTTTTTTATATCCATAAATCATATTTGTTCATTTGTTTATTCCTTAAATGAATATGGTTTTCGAGACAAAAAAAAGGCCGTCGAAACGGCCAAAACCCTGTGACATTGAAGAGGAACACCTGTAGCCACGTAAGCGGCTACAGGTTGCAAACGTTACTTGTTTGGCTGAGGTGTCAGGCGCAGGTAGGGCTTGACCGCGCGATAACCTTTAGGGAAGCGTTTTTTGATTTCGTCTTCGTCCTTGAGCGACGGCACGATCACCACTTCGTCGCCGTCCTGCCAGTTGGCGGGCGTGGCCACTTTGTAGTTGTCGGTCAGTTGCAGCGAATCAACCACCCGCAGGATTTCGTTGAAGTTACGTCCCGTGCTGGCCGGGTAGGTAATGGTCAGGCGAATCTTTTTGTTCGGGTCAATCACGAACAGCGAACGCACGGTCAGGGTGTCGTTGGCGTTGGGGTGGATCAGATCGTAGAGGTCGCTGACCTTGCGATCGGCGTCTGCCAGGATCGGGAAGTTAACGACTGTGTTTTGTGTTTCGTTGATGTCGCCGATCCACTTGTGGTGCGAGTCCACGGGGTCGACCGACAGTGCGATGGCTTTGACGCCGCGCTTGGCAAATTCGTCCTTGAGCTTGGCTGTGAAGCCCAGTTCGGTCGTGCACACGGGAGTGAAGTCTGCCGGATGCGAAAACAGAATGCCCCAGCTGTCGCCCAGCCAGTCATGGAACTTGATGGTGCCAGCGCTGGAATCCTGTTCGAAATCGGGGGCGATATCGCCGAGTCTTAGGCTCATGGTGCAGCTCCTTTTTATCGTGAATGGCGGGGCGTGATGGAGCTACTTTGCCTACGTCAGAAGCGAATTAAAAAGAATAAATATCGATTTGATTAGAACCAGAAAGAATAATAAAAACTGTTTCATTGGACGCCACCAGGCACCAGGTCCACTCTGGATTCAGGTTTAGGCAAGGGGAGCGGCAAGGAGCCGCGACTACTTAATGTGTTACGAATCAGCCGTCTGGCACTTCGGTAAACACCCTGCCCGGCATTGCGCCGGGCAGGACTTTTCTTACTTTTACGTCTTACTTTTTTTCGCTAAATACAGCTTACAGCAACGGGATCGAGTAGCTGACGATCACACGGTTTTCGTCCTGGTTGCGCTGGCCAGCAATGGTGTTGCGCCACATGGCGTTTTTCCACATGAAGCCCAGGTTTTTCAGAGCGCCTTCCTGAACAACGTAGGCAACAGTGATGTCACGCTCCCACTCGGTGGCGCCATCGTTGGTTTGTACTTTGCTGGCGTTGTAGGTGTCGATGTTGTTACCGCGCAGGTACACAGCACCGGCGGTCAGGCCAGGTACGCCAACTTTGGCGAAGTCATAGGAGTAGCGCGCTTGCCAGGTACGTTCGCCGGCACGGCCGAACTTCTGGATTTGCGAGTCAGTGATGGTGTAGTTGGACGAGCCATCACCCTGGTTCAGCCAAGGGAAGTCGCTGCTGCCGTTGCTGACCTGGTAACCGCCACCAAAGGTGTGACCTTCAACCGAGTACAGGAACAAGGCGCTGTACAGGTTGTTGTCGACTTTGCCTTTGCCGCCAGCCAGGCTCTGGTAGTTACCGCTGCTGTAGTAAGCAGGGTCGTAGCCGTTTCGGCCGTCGTCTTTGCTGTTGAAGTAGCGCAGGTCAGATTTCAACACGCCCGGGCCGATCGCCCAGTTGTGGACCAGGCCCAGGAAGTTCTGTTTGTAGAACTTGTCCAGGTTGCCGTAGTAGTACTGAACCAACAGATCCTTGTTGATCTTGTAGTCGCCACCGGCGTAGACGAACTTGTTGCTGTTGGCTGTACGAGCGTTCGCGCCGCCAATCGACATTTGTTCGTTGTTGCTGGAGTTACGGCCTTTAACGTGCTCGATCTGACCGGCGATCAGGGTCAGGTCCTTGATCTCGTTGGAGGTGACCTGGCCACCTTCAAAGGTCTGTGGCAGCAGACGACCATCGTTATAGGAGATGACCGGCAGTTTCGGCATCAGGGTGCCGTAACGCAGTTCGGTCTGGGAGAACTTGGCTTTGGCAGTCACGCCCAGGCTTGAGAAGTCATTGACTGCTCTGCCGTTGGACTTGCTCGGGAACACAGTGCCGCCGTACGACGTGGAGCTGGCGCCGTTGGTGCCACCGCCCGAATCCAGACGTACGCCCAGCAGAGCAATGGCGTCCAGACCAAAGCCAACAGTCCCCGCGGTAAAGCCCGAGGTGTAATCCACTTGGAAGCCTTGGCCCCACTCTTCCTGCTTGCTCTGTGCACCTGCAGCTTTGGTGCCTGCGTCACGGTTGTCAGTGTTGATGTAAAAGTTACGCAGCTTCAGCGTCGCTTTGCTGTCTTCGATGAACCCTTCAGCGCTCGCTTGTTGCGCCAGCAAGCCGAGGGCTACAGCCACGGCAACGGTGGACTTCTTCATGGTGCTGCTCCTTTGAATTCTAATTTTTGTAGTTCTTTAGCCCGAAATCTGACGTCTCGGTGCTACAGATGCGCGATTAGCGCCAGACAGTGACTGCCAAGTCAATCGTAACTTTTCGTGTTTACGACCTTTGTCTAGTCATCTGCGTTTTTTACCTAGATTAAAGACTTTTTCATAAACCAAAAAAGAATTATTTCAAAATTCTTCATAACCTATTGGTATATGAAAGGAAACTTCTTACGTTCTAGCGGGCGGATGCTATCGACCTTTAGTCGCATTTATAAATAGATTTTTATGAAATTTTTAAGAACGGTTTATGTAGCGGCACAGAAACGATTTTCCGTGACCGCAAAATCCCACTAAAGCTCGTGCGCGCGCACGTATAGAAGGATCAATAACTTTATAAGCTAATGCCTAAAAGTTATTTATTTACTCATTCTTAGATCATTTAACCTCGCACCCAGCCAATAAACGGCCGTCAGCCGAGGAATTCCCCGATGAAACTGAAGACCCCTCTCCGCCTTTTGGCAGCACTCTCTCTGGCCGGTGCCAGTTTCTTTGCCCAAGCCGCGAACGATGTGACCGTGGCCTACCAAACCACCGTTGACCCGGCCAAAGTGGCCCAGGCCGACGGCGCTTATGAAAAAGCCACAGACGCCAAAATCAACTGGCGCAAGTTTGATAACGGTGCCGACATCATTGCTGCCATCGCCTCGGGCGACGTGCAGATCGGCTACCTGGGTTCGAGCCCGCTGACCGCTGCGGTCACCCGCGGCGTGCCGGTCGAAACCTTCTTGATCGCTACCCAGATCGGCGGGGCTGAAGCCCTGGTCGCCCGCAATGGCTCGGGCATCAACACCCCACAAGACCTGGTAGGCAAAAAAGTCGCCTTGCCGTTTGTCTCGACCGGCCACTACAGCCTGCTGGCCGCGTTGAAACACTGGAACATCGACCCGTCGAAAGTGACCATCCTGAACCTCGCGCCACCCGCCATTATCGCGGCCTGGAAGCGCGGTGACATCGACGCGACCTACGTGTGGGACCCAGCACTGGGTGTGGCCAAAGACAGCGGCAAAGTGCTGATCACCTCGGGCGAACTGGGCAAGCTGGGCGCTCCGACCTTTGATGCCTGGATTGTGCGCAAGGACTACGCGGCCAAGCACCCGGAAATCGTCAAGGAATTCGCCAAAGTCACTCTGGATGCCTACGCCGACTACAACAAAGACCCTAAAGCCTGGGTTGCCAACCCAAGCAACGTCGCCAAGGTTGAGAAGCTCTCCGGCGCCAAGGCTGCTGACATTCCTGGCCTGCTGGAAGGCAACGTCTACCCGGTGACTGCCGAGCAAAAACAACTGCTGGGGGCTCCGACCACCAAGGCTCTGACTGACACCGCCGCCTTCCTGAAAGAACAGGGCAAAGTCGACGCCGTTCTGCCGGACTACGCACCGTCAGTCACCGACAGTTTTGTCACTCAATAACGTACGCCACCTGAGGAATCGACCGTCATGGCCTTGTTATCACTGGAGCGCATCAGCGCACAGTACCCAGGCGCAGCTGAGCCGGTGCTGTCGGATATTTCCGTCAATCTCGGACCTCAGCAACTGTTGGTCGCACTTGGTCCTTCGGGCAGCGGGAAAACCTCGCTGCTCAACCTGATTGCCGGTTTTGTTGAACCCAGCGGCGGACGCATCACCCTGGATGGCGCCCCGGTCAAAGGCCCTAGCGCCGAACGTGGCGTGGTGTTCCAAGACGACGTATTGCTGCCCTGGCAAGACGTGCTGGCCAACGTCGGTTTCGGCCTTGAGCTGGCCGGCATTGAGCGCAGCAAGCGTGAAGCACGGGCCCGCGAAATGCTGGCACTGGTGGATCTGTCGGGTTTTGAAAAGCGCCGCGTCTGGGAGCTTTCGGGCGGTCAACGGCAACGCGTGGGCCTGGCCCGCGCCTTGGCGGCCGACCCGCGGGTGTTGCTGATGGATGAACCCTTCGGCGCCCTGGATGCATTCACCCGTGAACAGATGCAAGAGCTGTTGCTGCAAGTGTGCAAACGTACGGACAAACCGGTGTTCCTGATTACTCACGACATCGAAGAAGCCGTGTTTCTGGCCACCGACCTGATTCTGTTGGCCCCCAATCCAGGCCGTATCGTTGAGCGCCTGACCCTGGATTTCGGTCGGCGGTACAACGCTGGCGAGTCGGCGCGCTCGATCAAATCCGACCCTCGCTTTATTGAAACCCGTGAGCACGTGCTTGAACGTGTATTTTCACAACGCGGAGCCGCCCAGCGGCAGGAGCGCGCATGAGCAGTTATGAAGCAGCCGCAGCCCCTGTTGCTGCACCCCACGCACCGCGCCCGGTCAAGCGCAGTTTGAGTACACGCTGGATCAGCGTCATTACCCTGATCGTATTGCTGGCCGCCTGGTGGGGCGTAACCGCTGCGGGCTTGATCGAGCCGCTGTTTTTGCCGCCACCGTCTGCCGTGCTGGAGAAAGGCTGGTTGTTGGCGACCAAAGGCTACATGGACTCCACGCTGTGGCAGCACTTGAGCGCCAGCCTGAGCCGCATTGGCCTGGGTCTGGGTTTTGCGATTCTGACAGCGGTGCCGGTCGGCATTGCCATCGGTCATAACCGCATTGCACGTGGCATTTTCGACCCGCTGATCGAGTTCTACCGCCCGATCCCGCCACTGGCTTACTTGCCGCTGATCGTGATCTGGTGCGGCATCGGCGAACTGTCGAAAGTCCTGCTGATTTACTTGGCCATTTTTGCCCCGATTGCGATTGCAACCGCAACCGGCGTACGGACCGTCGACCCGGCCAAGATCCGTGCGGCACAGTCGCTTGGGGCGAGCCGCTGGCAACTGATTCGCCACGTCATTCTGCCCAGCGCCCTGCCCGATATCCTGACCGGTATCCGTATTGGCCTCGGAGTGGGCTGGTCGACGTTGGTGGCCGCAGAACTGATCGCTGCCACCAGCGGCCTGGGTTTCATGGTGCAGTCTGCCGCCCAGTTTTTAGTCACGGACGTGGTGGTGCTGGGCATTCTGGTCATTGCCATCATCGCCTTTGCCATGGAAATGGGCCTGCGCGCCCTGCAACGCAAACTGGTGCCGTGGCACGGCCAGGTTCACTAATTACACCGAATATCACACGACGCCGACCCATCGGCGCGCTGCTAGCGAGACGACCATGAGCCTGACCGTTACCCCAATTAGCTCTGCCCTGGGTGCCCAGATTGAAGGCATTGACCTGACTCAACCACTGAGTGTGGAACAGCGCGATGCCATCGAGCAGGCACTGCTTGAGCACCAGGTGATTTTCTTCAAGAACCAGGTCATCACCCCTGAACAACAGGCGCGTTTTGCCGCCAACTTTGGTGACCTGCACATCCACCCGATTTACCCCAACGTGCCCGAGCAGCCTGAAGTGCTGATCCTGGACACCGCCGTGACTGACGTGCGTGACAACGCGGTGTGGCACACCGACGTGACCTTCCTGCCGACCCCGGCGCTGGGCGCGGTGTTGAGTGCCAAGCAGTTGCCGGCCTTTGGGGGCGATACTTTGTGGGCCAGCGGCATCGCGGCATTTGAGGGCTTGTCCAAACCTCTGCAAGTGCTGCTCGACGGCCTGACCGCCACTCACGATTTCACCAAATCGTTCCCGCTGGAGCGTTTTGGCTCAACGCCCGAAGACCTCGCGCGCTGGGAGCAGACCCGCAAAAACAACCCGCCGCTGTCGCACCCGGTGGTGCGTACTCACCCGGTCAGCGGGCGTAAAGCGCTGTTCGTCAACGAAGGCTTTACCACCAAGATCAATGAGCTGTCAGAGCTGGAAAGCGAGGCAATCCTGAAACTGCTGTTTGCCCACGCAACTCGCCCTGAGTACACCATCCGCTGGCGCTGGCAGGAAAACGACGTGGCCTTCTGGGACAACCGCGTGACCCAGCATTACGCCGTGGACGACTACCGCCCGAACCGCCGCGTAATGCACCGCGCGACCATTTTGGGTGATGCACCGTTCTGACCTGAAATGCCTGGCCCGCACGCACTGCCGTGCGGGCACATCTGTCAGCGGCCTCTGCGCCCGCCAGGGTCGGTCATGAAAGGCAACGCACTTCGCCTTTGCGCCGTCACCGGCACTTCACGCAAGGTGAAATGCGTAGCACTGGGCGCATAAGCCCTCACCAACAGGTTTGACAGCCCCGGGTTCTCTACCTTGAACGCCGTCTGAAGCGGGTAAATACGCTCGGCTTCATTCACAGGCGAAGCGAGTTCCAGTGCACTGCTGCCGATGACCGTCAACATGACCGGGTTGAACGTGCCGTGCCGAGTATCGTAGTCGCCGCTGGCAAAACGCTTGGCGACACTGGGCATGTCACTGACCGACAGAAACTGCTCTGTACGCAGCACATCCCCCTGTCTGGCATGGGCTGCCAATGCCTTCAAGCCCACATCGGTGACACGATGCCCGCGATAACCGGTGGATTGGCCACTGGGGTAAGACCGGACGTGACTATCCAGCAGACTTACTGCTTCTGACCGGCTGACGCTCAACGCCGCATCGAGGCCAGCTCGCTGGGGTTCAGATAGATGGTCGTCCTGGTGTTGCATTGAGGTGAACGTATCGACGACGTTGGCGCCCGTCCAATCGCCTGGCTCAGGATTGAAGAACGGGTTGGTCATTGCCCGAGCGGTCTCATTAAAGTAGTTGGCCGACGCAATATAGGCGTCGGTCAAACCGCGGAATATATCGGCCGGATAGGGCGCGTCAATGCTCACCGACTCGTTGTAATCGTGCATCTCGCCGTAGCTGTATCCTGCAGCGCGCACGGCCCGGATGGTGTCATCCATTGGCGTGTCCAGAGCCTGTCCAAAGTGGTACTGATGGTCAAAGTAATGCAGGGGGGAGGGATAGATATGCGGGTGGTTCTCTCGCAAAAACGTGTCGAGGGCCTGGATACGCAGGGGCCGGGTATCGGGATTGCCGCCATTGAAGCCCCACAGATCTTTAAACGTTATGGGGTTGTTGCCTACCATCGCGTACAGGTTCATGCCGCCCACATCACCGCCAGGGTCCGGGCTTACCCAACGCTGAAGCCACGGTGCGTAATATCTGAACCCAAAGTAGTACAGCCCGCTCGCGTCCAGCTCCTTACCTGAGTAACGGGTAATCTTGTACTTGCCCTGCAAGGCACTTTTTGCGGCCCACCAGGCCGTACCGCCATAGGGGTAGTAACTTTCCTGACTGATCAACTCGGCCTTGCCATTGAGTTCCAGCATGCTGCTGCCCAGATGGTCCGACAGGCTGAAACGAATGTCGTTATCGGGCATGCCGTGCGGGCGCCCCTGCTCCCACTGCAAGACCTTGATATCGCTATTGCCCACGGGCGTCTTGATGACATTGAGCTGCTCACCGGTGGCGGTATCGCGGCGAATTTCCAGGCCGGGTAAGTACAGCACCTCGTAAGTATGGGTCTGCCCATGGCTGCGGGTGGTCCGCACTTTTCGCGTGCGCTGCCCCATGCCGTCATACCCGTACATTTCATCGTCATTAAGGCCGTTCTCCCGAGTCACCAGCGCGACGGCTGACACTTCATTGCTCACACCCCATTGCAATGCCTGCCCTCGAACCCGCTCCAACTGATTGCCGTTTAAATCGAAATCACGGCCCAAGCCAGGTTGTACAGGGGCTGCGTCGGAGTCGCGCACCACGGCATGGTTACTGTTGCTGGCTATCAGCATCGTGCGGGTGTACCCATGCCCTGCGCTTACCTGGTGTTTTAACTGCGCCAGATTGCCGCCCTCATCGTGGGTATAGGTTTGGGTGTAGGTGCGCCACACACTGCTGTCTGTGGCGCCGAACAGAACGAGCCCTGGCAGCGCCGAGGTCGGCATGTTGGCCGCGTTTTCCCGCCCCGTGGCACTGATGAGTTGGTACAGCGAGTCGTAGCGATAGAGGCTGACAGGGTTCACTTGCGTGTTACTGGACCACTGTATGGGCTGGGCCTCATCGCCGACCCGCGTCACATTGCCCACTCGGTCGTAGTCGTAGTTCAAGTCCTGCAACGGTGTATTGCTCTGACCCAGGCGATACGTGGCCAAGCGCTTCAAGCGGCCATCGAAAGGGGAATACTGCATCGTGGTCATGACATTGTTGCCTGCCCGCTCAGACTCCAGTTGCCCCCGCGCGTTGAATACTCGCTGGTCAACCAGCACCTGCTCTGTATCGCCCTTGAGCGTCAGAGAGCTTTGATGCAATTGGCCATCGACGGCGTACTGATTGCGTTGCAAGTTGCCCTTAGCGTCTGTTTGCTCGATGAGGTCGGCGAACGCATTGTAGTGCCAGCGGGTGGAGTAGCGCGGCGAGTCCCCCTTGAGCACGGGCTCGGTCAGTGAGGTGTAAAACATTCGCTGCTCGCTCATCAGCTGCCCCAGCAACGAATACTGCTCATACAGCAGCACCCCTGAAGGGTCTTCGTGGCGAATGAGTCGCCCACAGCAGTTGGCCAGCCCGGCGGGCGCATCGTTGCCCGCATAGGTCAACCGTTCGACATGACGAGCCGACGCCTCATGCGCCGCCTGTTTGAAAACATCCGTCGGCCTGAGAAGCGCGTCGAAATAATAGCGTTGCTGCGCGCCACGAGAGTCCCAACGCGTCATCACTTGCCCGCCCGCCCCCCTGAGTAGCCAACGCCTGCCCGCATCGACACTCTGCGTGCTTAAGGTCCGGCCGGTCAGGGTGTAATGGGTACGTTGGTTGGGGGATGCTTGCGCCTGATCGAGATGCAAGGCATAGAGCCGCGGGTCCCATTGCTCTTGCAAAAAACCCGTCGCCCCAAAGAGGCTGTGCCAAGTGCGAGTCTGCGCCTGGGTAGCGGAAGACGTACGGTGATAAGCCACACTGCGGACCTCCAGACCTCGCGGATCCATTGCCACAAGCGTAGGCGTGTGCTGGTGTAAAAAGCTGGGCATGACAATATCCTTGAAGAAAAGATAGCCATGCGAACGTACAAAACCGGCTGGGTAAGCGGGTGGTAAATAATGCTGTGGTTTTGGGTGTGCGAATGAATGGAGAAGCCCTTTACCCTAGCCTTCTCGCTGAGGGTGAGGGCATTGTCGTTTTGGCAAAAACGGCGGCAGGTACAACCCCAGATATGCATCCACGACGCGCAAGCCTTCTTCAGCCATGCGCGGGGTGATGCTGTCGTGCAGCTGGATCGACCGCGCGTATACGCGGTCACCCAATTCCATCGCCAAGGCAAACACGTCCACGTCCTGCGGCAGGACCGGCAATTCAAAATGCCGGGCAAACAACGCGTGCAGCAGTTGCCCCAATTCAAGGTCGTGCTGACGATCAGCCTGCGTCACTTCGGTGAGACCGTGCTGAGCCAGGATGAGCTGCCGGGCCGCCGCATCTTCGCTGTAGAGGGTCATCATGCGCTGCTCAACAACCCGTGACAGGTCACGCCAGGTCAGCAAGGCGTCATGATCGATGGGCGCTTGCAGGCAGGCACGAAAAGCACCGTGCACATCCTCGGTGAGTGCTTGCAGCAAGGCGGGCACGCTGGCGAAGAAGTGATACACCGAAGAAGGCGGGATATCGGCACGCTCGGCCACGCTGTAGATCGACAGGCTGGCCACGCCTTGTGTCGCCAGCAAGGTGCGGGCGGCGGCAAGGATCGAGTCGATTCGGCCCTGGCTGCGTGCGCGAGGTTTGCGAGGGGTGGCACGTGGGGTGGCGAGGCGCGTCATGGGTGTCTCCTGCGGGGCTGCAGGCATTGTACGAGCCGGGTCTGCAGATTGCACAGGCATAAAAAAACGCCACGGGCGGTAAAGCCCGCGGCGTTTTCTGAGTACCGCAATCGCTTATACGGTATGCAGGTACCAGTTGTACTCGAGGTCGGAGATGGAGTGTTCAAACTCCTCCAGCTCGCTCTCTTTACAGGCCACAAAAATATCGATGTATTTTGGATCGATGTATTTGGCCATGACCTCGCTGTCGTCCAACTCACGCAGTGCATCACGCAGGTTGTTCGGCAGGCTTTGTTCGTTTTGCTCGTAGCTGTTGCCTTCTACCGGAGCATTTGGCTCGATTTTGTTGGTCAGACCGTGGTGTACACCGGCCAGCACAGACGCCATCAGCAAATACGGGTTGGCATCGGCACCGGCTACGCGGTGTTCGATACGCACGGCATCGGACGAACCCGTCGGAACGCGCAGGGCGACCGTACGGTTGTCCAGACCCCAGCACGGCGAGTTCGGCACGTAGAACTGAGCACCGAAACGACGGTAGGAGTTGACGTTAGGGCATAGGAACGCCATCTGCGCCGGTAGGGTCTCGAGCACACCGCCGATCGCGTGACGCAATGCGGCGTTCTGCTCGGGATCCTCGCTGGCAAAAATATTTTTGCCATCTTTGTCCAGAATCGAAATATGGACGTGCAGCCCGTTGCCCGCCTGGCCTGGGTAAGGCTTGGCCATGAAGGTGGTGTCCATCTCATGGTCGTAGGCGATGTTCTTGATCAGACGCTTGAGCAGTACCGCGTAGTCGCAGGCCTTGATGGGGTCGGCAACGTGGTGCAGGTTCACTTCGAACTGCGCCGGGGCACTTTCCTTGACGATGGCGTCGGCGGGAATGCCTTGCTCTTTGGCACCTTCCAGAATGTCCTGGAGGCAGTCGACGTATTCGTCGAGGTCGTCGATCAGGTAAACCTGAGTCGAATGCGGACGCTTGCCGGAAATCGGTGAGCGTGGTGGTTGTGGACGGCCGTTTACGTTCTCCTGGTCGATCAGGTAGAACTCCAGTTCAAACGCCGCACAAACGGTCAAACCCAGCTCGTCAAACTTTGTAACAACTTGGCGCAACACTTCGCGCGGATCGGCGAAGAAAGGCTCGCCTTCAAGTTCGTGCATGGTCATCAGCAGTTGCGCGGTTGGGCGCTTTTGCCAAGGTTCATTGCACAGGGTGTCAGGGATTGGATAACAGATTCGGTCTGCGTCACCGATGTCCAGACCCAGACCGGTGCTTTCCACCGTTGAGCCATTGATGTCCAGGGCAAATAAGGAGGCAGGCAGGTTAATGCCCTTCTCGTAAACCTTGTGGAGGCTGGTGCGTTCGATGCGCTTACCGCGCACCACACCATTCATATCCGCAATTAGAAGGTCTACGTACAGAACCTCAGGATGATCCTTAAGGAACGCGTTCGCTTCGTTAAGCTGAACGGCACGCGGGGGTACCGACATGATGCAACACCTTTGTTGTTAAAAATATCAATCATTGAGCGCTACGGGTTTCAGTCAACCCGAACGGCATACCGAAGTCAAGCAACCTCTTTTTTGCCCCAAAAAAGCGCTCGAAGGGCATTTTTGACGCATTTTAGGGCGATTTTCGCCCTTATATCGCGCCACTACCCGCTGGCTTGAGCGGGCCGTGTTGTATTTTTTACGGGGGTGTTGTGTAAAAAAATGAACGAGGCTAAGCTCGATTCAAACCCATAACAGCAATAATACCGGGGTGTTACATGTCACGCCTGCCAATAATCGGCGTCACAGCCTGCACCAAACAGATCGGTTTGCACCCTTATCACATCACTGGCGATAAGTACGTGCGAGCAGTCGCGGTCGCAGCCAAAGGCTTGCCTCTGATCCTGCCGTCACTGGCCGAATTGATCAAACCGTCCGATATTCTGGACGGCCTCGACGGTCTGTTATTTACCGGTTCCCCCTCCAATATCGAGCCCCATTTGTATCACGGCCCTGCCAGCGCGCCCGGCACGCTGCATGACCCTGAACGTGATCGCACCACCCTCCCGCTGATCCGCGCCGCACTGGCCGCAGGGGTTCCGGTGCTCGGCATTTGCCGGGGTTTTCAAGAGCTAAATGTAGCCTTGGGCGGCTCACTTCACCAGAAATTGCACGAAGTCGAAGGTTTTATCGAGCACCGTGAGGACCCCAGCGCACCGCTCGAGGTGCAATACGGGCCCAGCCATGCCATGCACGTTCAACCGGGCGGTGTGCTGGCAGGTTTGGGGCTGCCGAGCGACTTCGACGTCAACTCGATTCACACCCAGGGCATTGACCAATTGGCCCCAGGGTTGCGCATTGAAGCCACCGCTCCCGACGGGCTGGTAGAAGCGGTATCAGTAAAAGACGGCAAGGCTTTTGCTTTAGCAGTTCAATGGCACCCTGAATGGCAGGTAAGCTCTAATCCGATTTACCTCGCAATCTTCAAGGCATTCGGAGATGCCTGCAGACGGCGCGCGCACCAACGCGACGCCGGCGCGTCAGTAAACGCCTGACTTATTTCAAGTCAGGAAACTCAGCCCAGAGGCATTTATGAGTAACAACCTCGACCAGCTCACCGATTGGTTGAAAGACCACAAGATCACAGAAGTCGAATGCATGATCGCCGACCTTACCGGCATTGCCCGCGGTAAGATCTCGCCGACCAACAAATTCATTGCCGAAAAAGGCATGCGCCTGCCCGAGAGCGTATTGCTGCAGACCGTTACGGGCGACTACGTCGAAGACGACATCTATTACGAACTCCTCGATCCGGCCGACATCGACATGGTCTGCCGTCCCGATCAGAACGCCGTATATGTTGTGCCTTGGGCCATTGAGCCAACCGCTCAAGTGATTCACGACACTTACGACAAGCAGGGCAACCCGATTGAGTTGTCACCGCGCAACGTGCTTAAAAAGGTCCTCAAACTCTATGCCGACCACGGCTGGCAGCCGATCGTGGCGCCTGAAATGGAGTTTTACCTGACCAAGCGCAGCGAAGACCCGGACTACCCGTTGCAGCCGCCGGTAGGCCGCTCCGGTCGCCCGGAAACCGGCCGTCAGTCCTTCTCTATTGAAGCGGCCAACGAATTCGACCCGCTGTTCGAGGACGTGTACGACTGGTGCGAACTGCAAGAACTGGATCTGGACACCCTGATCCACGAAGACGGCACCGCACAGATGGAAATCAACTTCCGTCATGGCGATGCCCTGTCGCTGGCCGACCAGATCCTGATTTTCAAACGCACCATGCGTGAAGCCGCGCTCAAGCACAACGTGGCCGCCACTTTTATGGCCAAGCCCATGACCGGCGAGCCGGGCAGCGCGATGCATTTGCACCAGAGCATCATCGATATCGCCACCGGCAAGAACATCTTCTCGAACGACGACGGCACCATGAGCCAGTTGTTCCTCAACCACATCGGCGGCCTGCAGAAGTTCATCCCTGAATTGCTGCCACTGTTTGCACCGAATGTGAACTCCTTCCGCCGCTTCCTGCCTGATACCTCAGCGCCGGTAAACGTTGAATGGGGCGAAGAGAACCGCACCGTCGGCCTGCGTGTACCGGATGCCGGCCCGCAAAACCGCCGCGTCGAAAACCGCTTGCCGGGCGCCGATGCCAACCCGTACCTGGCCATTGCTGCCAGCTTGCTGTGTGGCTACATCGGCATGGTCGAAGGCATCAACCCAAGCGCGCCTGTAGTCGGGCGCGGCTATGAACGCCGCAACCTGCGCTTGCCGTTGACCATCGAAGACGCCCTGGAGCGGATGGAAAACAGCAAGACTGTCGAGAAGTACCTCGGCAGCAAGTTCATCACCGGTTACGTCGCCGTTAAACGCGCCGAACATGAGAACTTCAAGCGCGTCATCAGTTCGTGGGAGCGGGAATTCCTGCTGTTCGCCGTCTGACACGCCGGGGGTCGCATCTGGAAGGTGCGGCCTCCCAACTGAATAAAAGGAGAGCTGTATGACAAGCAAGAACCCGCAAACGCAAGCCTGGCAACAACTGAGCAACGATCACCACCTGGCCCCTTTCAGTGACTTCAAGCAATTGAAAGAAGTCGGCCCGCGCATCATCACTCACGCCAAGGGCGTGTACCTCTGGGACAGTGAAGGTCACAAGATTCTCGACGGCATGGCCGGCCTGTGGTGTGTTGCCATTGGCTATGGCCGTGACGAGCTGGCCGATGCCGCCAGCAAGCAAATGCGCGAACTGCCTTACTACAACCTGTTCTTCATGACCGCTCACCCGCCGGTACTTGAGCTGTCAAAAGTCATCGCCGAGATCGCGCCAGAAGGCATGAACCACGTGTTCTTCACAGGCTCCGGCTCCGAAGGCAACGACACCATGCTGCGCATGGTTCGCCACTACTGGGCGATCAAAGGCCAGCCGAACAAGAAAACCATCATCAGCCGTAAAAACGGCTACCACGGTTCGACCGTGGCCGGCGCCAGCCTGGGCGGCATGACCTACATGCACGAACAAGGCGACTTGCCGATCCCGGGCATTGCCCACATCCCGCAACCTTACTGGTTCGGTGAAGGCGGCGACATGTCCCCGGAAGAGTTCGGTATCTGGGCAGCCAACCAACTGGAAGAAAAAATCCTTGAGCTGGGCGTCGACAACGTCGGTGCCTTTATTGCCGAGCCTATTCAGGGTGCAGGCGGCGTGATTGTGCCGCCAGAAACCTACTGGCCGCGCATCAAGGAAATCCTCGCCAAATACGACATTCTGTTCGTGGCCGACGAAGTGATCTGCGGCTTTGGTCGCACCGCCGAGTGGTTCGGCAGTGATTTCTACGACCTCAAGCCCGACATGATGACCATCGCCAAGGGCCTGACCTCAGGCTACATCCCGATGGGCGGTCTGATCGTGCGCGACGAAGTGGTCGCTGTGCTCAACGAAGGCGGCGATTTCAACCACGGCTTCACCTACTCCGGTCACCCGGTGGCGGCCGCCGTTGCGCTGGAAAACATCCGCATCCTGCGCGAAGAAAAAATCATCGAGAAGGCTAACGCCGAAACGGCACCGTATTTGCAAAAGCGTTTACGCGAACTCAACGATCACCCGTTGGTGGGCGAAGTGCGCGGTGTTGGCCTGTTGGGCGCCATTGAACTGGTGCAGGACAAAGCCACTCGCAAACGTTATGAGGGCCGGGGTGTCGGCATGATCTGCCGCCAGTTCTGCTTTGATAACGGCCTGATCATGCGCGCCGTTGGCGACACCATGATCATCGCGCCACCGCTGGTTATCAGCAAAGATGAAATCGATGAATTGGTGGCCAAGGCCCGCAAGTGCCTGGATCTAACCTTGGAAGCATTGCAGGGTTAACTGCTAGGCTCTCGGCGCAAGAAAAACGCGGCGCTTGTGTAGGCAATTACGCTTAGAGCCTTAAGAATCAAGGCTCTTCCCTTGAAAGCCTGCCCTGGAACTTGCCAGACTAGCCGCCGGCTTTGGTTGCCCTGTCATCAGGTCGCTGAATCGGTGGTTTAAAAGAACAATTGGAGCATTACAGATGAAGGCATCAGGTTTTAAAAAAGCTGGCAAGACCCTTCTCGCCCTTTCCTTGATGGGTGTGATGGCCGGGGCAGCACAAGCAGCAGACAAAGTGCTGCACGTTTACAACTGGTCCGATTACATCGCACCCGATACCGTCAAAAAGTTTGAAGACAAAACCGGTATCAAAGTGGTTTACGACGTGTTCGACAGCAACGAGACCCTGGAGGCGAAGCTGCTGGCGGGCAAGTCTGGCTACGACATCGTCGTGCCGTCCAACAACTTCCTGGCCAAGCAGATCAAAGCCGGTGTTTACCAGGAGCTGGACAAGTCCAAGCTGCCTAACTGGAAAAACCTCGACCCTGCCCTGCTCAAAGCCGTTGGCGATGCCAGTGACCCGGGCAACAAATATGCGTTCCCGTACATGTGGGGCACCATCGGTATCGGCTATAACCCTGAGAAGGTCAAAGCCGCGCTGGGCGTCGACAAAATCGACTCCTGGGACATCATCTTCAAGCCAGAGAACATTGAAAAACTCAAAAGCTGTGGCGTGAGCGTGCTCGACTCGCCGACCGAAATGCTGCCTGTTGCGCTGCATTACCTGGGCCTGCCGACCAACACCCAGAAAAAGGATGATTTGCAGAAAGCCGAAGACCTGTTCCTCAAGGTGCGTCCTTCGATCGCTTACTTCCACTCCTCCAAGTACATCTCTGACCTGGCTAACGGCAACATCTGTGTCGCCGTGGGCTACTCGGGCGACCTGGAGCAATCCATCTCCCGCGCCAAAGAAGCCGGTGACAAGGTCAAACTCAAATACGTGATCCCTAAAGAAGGTGCTGGCAGCTTCTACGACATGGTCGCCATCCCTAAAGATGCCGAAAACGTTGATGCCGCTTACGCCTGGATGAACTTCCTGATGGAACCGGAAGTGATGGCCGAGATCACTAACAGTGTTCGTTTCCCGAACGGTAACAAGGCTGCAACACCGTTGGTGAATAAAGACATCTCGGGTGACCCAAGCATCTATCCGTCGGATGAAGTCAAAGAGCATCTGTACGCGATCAGTGACCTGCCGCCTGCAACCTTGCGCCTGCTGACTCGCAGCTGGACCAAGATCAAGTCCGGTAAGTAACACGGCAATCCTGTAGGAGCGAGCTTGCCTCGCGATCTTTTAAACGATCAAAAGATCGCGAGACACGCCCGCTCCTACAGGCAGATTTCATGTGAAATCAGCGTGTTATCGCAATAAATCGCATAAAACTTTGCTGTGCAGGTTTATCAAGGGTAAGTTGCGCGCCGGTTTTGTCTTTGGTAGCTCAGCTGCCGCAAGACACGGGCAACTCAGGCCCAACTATTTAGAGGACCACCACGTGTCTATTTCCTTGTTTCGCAAGACCTTGATGGTCGGAGCCGGTTTAGCGCTTGCAGTCAGCGTACAAGCGGCCCCCACCGTGCACATTTATAACTGGTCGGACTACATCGCACCCGATACGCTGGCCGACTTTGAAAAAACCACCGGCATCAGACCGTTGTATGACGTCTTCGATTCCAACGAAACCCTGGAAGGCAAGCTGCTGGCTGGCCACACAGGTTATGACGTGGTCGTTCCGTCTAACCACTTCCTGGGCATACAGATCAAAGCGGGCGCTTTCCAGAAGCTCGACAAATCGCAATTGACCAACTATTCCAACCTCGATCCTGCCTTGCTCAAGCGCGTTGAGCAGAACGATCCGGGCAACCAATACGCCGTACCGTACCTGTGGGGCACCAACGGCATTGGTTACAACGTCGATAAAGTCAAAGAAGTCCTGGGCGTCGACAAAATCGACTCATGGGACGTGGTCTTCAAGCCAGAGAACATCCAGAAGCTGCAAAAGTGCGGCGTATCGTTCCTGGATTCGGCCAATGAAATGATGCCGACGGTGCTTAACTATCTGGGCCTGAACGCCAACAGCACCGATCCAAAAGACTATAAGAAAGCCGAAGACGTGCTGTTGAAGGTGCGTCCATACGTCACCTACTTCCACTCGTCCAAATACATCTCTGACCTCGCCAACGGCAACATCTGCGTAGCGATCGGTTTCTCCGGTGATGTGTTCCAGGCCAAGACCCGTGCCGACGATGCCAAAAAAGGCGTCAACATCGCCTATGTTGTTCCCAAGGAAGGCGGCGCGCTGTGGTTTGACATGCTGGCGATTCCAAAGGACTCCAGCAACGTCAAGGAAGCTCACGCGTTCATCAACTACCTGCTCCAACCCGAAGTAATCGCCAAAATCAGTGACTACGTTGGCTACGCCAACCCCAATCCTGCGGCTGACAAAGTGATGGATGAGTCCATCCGTACCGACACTGCGGTTTACCCAACCCAGGCGGTACTGGACAAAACTTACGTTTCGACCGAGCTACCCCCGAACATTCAGCGTTTGATGACGCGTTCGTGGACTAAGGTCAAAACGGGCAAATAGCTCGTAAGACCACCTATCCAAGGCCCTAGCCTCTTGTTAGGGCTGCTAAATTTGTTGGGAGTTTCGTAAATGGCTGTTGCCTCCGGCGCCTATAAGAAAGCCCTCGAGGGCGATCAGACCCCTAAACAGGTTCTGGTCAAAATCGACCGGGTCACGAAAAAATTCGACGAGACAGTTGCAGTGGACGATGTGTCCCTGGAAATCAACAAAGGCGAGATCTTCGCCTTGCTCGGCGGATCGGGATCGGGCAAATCTACCTTGCTGCGCATGCTCGCCGGTTTCGAGCGCCCAACTGAGGGTCGTATTTTCCTCGATGGCGTCGACATCACCGACCTGCCGCCCTACGAGCGGCCGATCAACATGATGTTCCAGTCGTATGCCTTGTTCCCGCACATGACCGTGGCGCAAAACATCGCCTTCGGCCTCAAGCAGGACAAAATGCCGAGCGCCGAAATTGATGCGCGCGTCGGGGAAATGCTCAAACTGGTGCACATGACCCAGTACGCCAAGCGCAAGCCGCACCAATTGTCGGGCGGTCAGCGCCAGCGTGTGGCACTGGCCCGTTCCCTGGCCAAGCGTCCAAAATTGCTGCTGCTCGACGAGCCCATGGGCGCGCTGGACAAAAAACTGCGTTCGCAGATGCAACTGGAGCTGGTGGAAATCATCGAGCGCGTCGGCGTGACCTGCGTCATGGTGACCCACGACCAGGAAGAGGCCATGACCATGGCCCAGCGCATCGCGATCATGCACCTGGGTTGGATCGCGCAGATCGGCAGCCCGATCGACATCTACGAAACCCCGGTCAGCCGCCTGGTGTGCGAGTTCATCGGTAACGTCAACCTGTTCGAAGGCGAAGTGGTCGACGACGCCGAAGGCTACGCCCGCATCAACAGCCCGGAGCTGGAGAACGACATTTACGTCGGGCATGGGGTGAGCACTTCGGTAGAAGACAAACACATCACCTACGCGATCCGCCCTGAAAAGATGCTGATCACCACCGAAAAGCCGACCTATGAGCACAACTGGTCGCGCGGCAAGGTGCATGACATCGCCTACCTGGGCGGGCACTCGGTGTTCTACGTCGAATTGCCGAGCGGCAAGCTGGTGCAATCGTTCGTGGCCAACGCTGAACGCCAGGGCGCCCGCCCTACCTGGGACGATCAAGTCTATGTCTGGTGGGAAGACGACAGCGGCGTGGTACTGCGCTCATGAACATGCGAAAGCTCAAACGCCGACTGCAACGAATAACCCCCGGTGGCCGTCATATGGTCATCGGGATTCCATTCCTGTGGCTGTTTCTGTTCTTCATGCTGCCGTTCTTCATCGTCCTGAAGATCAGCTTTGCTGAAGCCGACGTTGCGATCCCGCCATACACCGAGATCTTCAGCTACGTTGACCAGAAGCTTGAGATCCTGCTGAACCTGGGCAACTACGCCATGCTGGGCGACGATGAGCTGTACATCGCCGCCTACCTGGGCTCGCTGAAGATGGCCTTCATCAGCACTGTGTTGTGCCTGCTGATCGGTTATCCGATGGCCTACGCCATCGCCAATGCGCGCAAAGAGATGCAGACCGTTCTGGTACTGCTGATCATGATGCCGACCTGGACCGCGATCCTGATCCGTGTTTACGCGTGGATGGGCATTCTCAGCAACAACGGCCTGCTCAACGGCTTTTTGATGTCCATGGGCTGGATCGATCAACCGCTGCAGATCCTCAACACCAACACCGCGGTGTACATCGGTATCGTGTACTCGTACCTGCCCTTCATGATCCTGCCGCTGTACGCCAACCTCGTGAAACACGACAAAAGTTTGCTGGAAGCCGCGTCTGACTTGGGCTCGAGCACCTTCAACAGCTTCTGGAAAATCACCGTTCCGCTGTCCAAAAACGGCATCATCGCCGGCTGCATGCTGGTGTTTATCCCGGTGGTGGGTGAGTTCGTGATTCCGGAACTGCTAGGCGGCCCGGAAACCCTGATGATCGGTAAAGTGTTGTGGCAAGAGTTCTTCAACAACCGTGACTGGCCGGTAGCGTCTGCACTGGCGGTGGTCATGCTGGCGATCCTGATCGTGCCGATCATCCTGTTCAACCGCAGCCAGGCTAAAGAGCTGGAGGGCAAGATATGAAGCGCATCCGTTTCTCTAGCTTTATGTTGGTGGTAGGGCTGTTGTTCATCTACCTGCCGATGCTGATCCTGGTGATCTACTCCTTCAACGCTTCCAAACTGGTGACGGTGTGGGGCGGCTGGTCGCTGAAGTGGTACATGGGCCTGACCGACAACACGCAACTGATGGGCGCAGTGATGCGCTCGCTGGAAATCGCCTGCTACACCGCCATTGCAGCGGTCGCACTGGGCACCCTGGCGGCGTTCGTGCTCACCCGTATCAGCCACTTCAAGGGCCGCACATTGTTCGGCGGCCTGGTGACGGCGCCACTGGTAATGCCTGAGGTGATCACCGGTCTGTCGCTGTTGCTGCTGTTCGTGGCCATGGCGCAGATGATTGGCTGGCCGCAAGAGCGCGGCATCGTCACCATCTGGATCGCCCATACCACGTTCTGTGCGGCCTATGTGGCGGTGGTGGTGTCGGCGCGTCTGCGTGAGCTGGACCTGTCCATCGAAGAAGCGGCCATGGACCTGGGTGCCAAGCCGTGGAAGGTGTTCTTCCTGATCACCATCCCGATGATCGCCCCGTCCCTGGCGGCGGGCGCCATGATGTCCTTTGCCCTGTCGCTGGACGACCTGGTACTGGCCAGCTTCGTGTCCGGCCCGGGCTCCACGACCTTGCCGATGGAAGTGTTCTCGGCCGTGCGTCTGGGGGTTAAACCCGAGATCAACGCCGTGGCCAGCCTGATCCTGCTGGCGGTGTCGTTGGTGACCTTCCTGGTGTGGTTCTTCAGCCGCCGCGCCGAAGAGCACCGCAAAAAAGCCATCCAGCAAGCCATCGACGAAGCCGCTGCCGAGTCCTGGAAACAACCCGATGTACGCCGTCCAAAGTCGCCTACTGCGGTGTAAGACAGCCCACTAAAAAACCTCGCCTCCCGTAACTGGGAGGCGAGGTTTTTTTATGGGCGCTTCTGACCAAACGACAGGCTCTATGGCTTGGCCACGTGCCACACACCGCCTTTGCCGTCGCCGGTCTTGTCACCGGCCTTTGTGTCGCCTTTGAAGGTGTACAGCGGCTTGTCCTTATAGGCCCACTGCATCGAGCCATCATCGCGCTTGATCATCTGCCAGTCGCCCATGTCCTTGTGCTCGCCCTGCACCTTCAGTGGCGGCCAGTTCACGGCACAGGTGTCATTGCACATCGATTTACCGTCCGCATCCTTGTCGTACGTGTAGAGCGTCAAGCCGACGTGATCAACGAGGAAGCCGTCCTTGACCATCGCCGGGTCCTGCGCAAAGGCCAGACCCGGCAGTGCCAGCGCAGTAGCGACCAACAATGCCTTCAGGGAAGTAGTGCGGTAAGTCATCGGAATCGTCCTTTATGTGGTTGTACGATTTGAGAACAAAGCGTAGTCCACTAATCCGTACAGCGCTTTTACCCCCAAAGTTGTCACACGACTGCAATAATTCCGTTATCTAATGCGCCACAAGACAGTTAAATGACACGAGGATTACGGCATGGTTGGCAGGAGCATTTTGATCGTAGATGACGAGGCACCGATCCGCGAAATGATCGCAGTGGCCTTGGAAATGGCGGGCTACGACTGCCTGGAAGCTGACAATGCCCAGGACGCTCATGCCATCATCGTGGACCGCAAACCTGACTTGATCCTGCTGGACTGGATGCTCCCTGGCGGCACATCGGGCATCGAACTGGCCCGTCGCCTCAAGCGCGAAGAGCTGACCAACGATATTCCGATCATCATGCTCACCGCCAAGGGCGAAGAGGACAACAAGATCCAGGGCCTGGAAGTCGGCGCTGACGACTACATCACCAAACCGTTTTCTCCCCGTGAGCTGGTTGCTCGCCTCAAGGCCGTGCTACGCCGTGCGGGCCCGGCCGATAACGAATCACCCATCGAAATCGGCGGCCTGCTGCTCGATCCCATCAGCCACCGCGTGACCATCGACGGCACCCCTGCCGACATGGGCCCTACCGAATACCGCCTGCTGCAATTCTTCATGACCCACCAGGAGCGCGCCTACACCCGTGGCCAATTGCTCGACCAAGTGTGGGGCGGCAACGTGTACGTAGAAGAACGCACCGTCGACGTCCACATCCGTCGCTTGCGCAAAGCCCTCGGCGAAGCGTATGAAAATCTGGTACAAACCGTGCGCGGCACTGGTTATCGATTTTCTACAAAGGCTTAAAAAGCAGCAGCAAGCTATCAGCTTCAAGCTTGGAGCCGCCCGGCTTCAGCTTGCTGCTTGACGCGTGCAACGTGCAGCTCACCACGGGACGTGTGACTTGAACCAAAACTGGCATGGCACTCTGATTCGCCATCTATTGCTTCTGATTACCGGTTGCCTGTTGATCGGGCTGATCAGTGGTTATTACGGCTGGAGTCTGGTCGTCGGTCTTGGCCTCTATCTGGGCTGGACGCTCAAGCAGCTGCTGCGCCTGCATGACTGGCTGCGCAATCACCAACCCGACGAAGCGCCGCCCGACGGCTACGGTCTGTGGGGTGATGTGTTTGACAACATCTACCACCTGCAACGCCGCGACCAGCGGGTACGCGGGCGCTTGCAAGCGGTGATTGACCGCGTGCAGGAGTCGACCGCAGCCCTCAAGGACGCCGTGATCATGCTCGACAGCCACGGCGACCTCGAATGGTGGAACCGCGCCGCCGAAACCCTGCTGGGCCTCAAGACCCCGCAAGACAGCGGGCAACCGGTCACCAACCTGGTGCGTCATCCACGCTTCAAGGAATATTTCGACAAAGGCAACTACGCCGAACCGCTGGAAATTCCTTCGCCGGTTAACGATCACCTGCGCATCCAGCTCTACATCACCCGCTACGGCAACAATGAGCACCTGATGCTGGTGCGTGACGTCACGCGTCTCCATCATCTGGAACAAATGCGCAAAGACTTCATCGCCAACGTGTCGCACGAACTGCGTACACCCCTGACGGTGATCTGTGGCTACCTGGAAACCCTGCTCGATAACGTCGAAGACGTGAACCCGCGCTGGAAACGCCCGCTGTCACAAATGCAGCAACAAGGTGAGCGCATGCAGACACTGCTCAACGACCTGCTGTTGTTGGCCAAGCTCGAAGCCACGGATTACCCCTCGGATAACCAGCCGGTGCCCATCGACACCTTGCTGCGCTCGATCAAGGGCGACGCGCAGGCGTTGTCCGGGCAACGCAACCAGACCATCACTCTGGACATCGAAACCGACATCGGTCTCAAGGGCAGCGAAGCCGAGCTGCGTAGCGCGTTTTCCAACCTGGTGTTCAACGCCGTCAAATACACCCCGGACGGTGGCTCTATTCGGATTCGCTGGTGGGCAGACCACCTCGGCGCGCACCTGAGCGTGCAGGATTCCGGTGTAGGCATCGACAACAAACACCTGCCACGCCTGACCGAGCGCTTTTACCGTGTGGACTCCAGCCGCAACGCCAGCACCGGCGGTACGGGCCTGGGCCTGGCCATCGTCAAGCATGTACTGTTGCGCCATCACGGGCATCTGGACATCAGCAGCGTACTGGGACACGGCAGCACTTTTACCTGCCAATTCGCCCCGGTACAGGTCATCAAACCCAGGATTCAGGCGTCCGCCAGCTGACACATGTGGCAAAAGCCCACTAGGCAAGCACCGCATCAGCCGCTACATTGCTTGGCCGGGGCCTGTTTTTTCAGGCCCTGAAACCCTCAACTCGTTGAAATATCGGAACCCGTAAAACTCCATCATGGACCCTTCCCCTGGTTTGACCCTCGCTACACTCTTCGCCGACTTCGGCATGATTCTTTTTGCTCTGATCCTGGTGTTGCTCAACGGCTTTTTCGTTGCGGCCGAATTTGCCATGGTCAAACTGCGTTCGACCCGCGTCGAAGCCATCGCAGACGTGAACGGCTGGCGCGGCCAGATCCTGCGCACCGTGCACAATCAACTCGACGCCTACCTGTCCGCCTGCCAGCTGGGTATCACCCTGGCCTCGCTGGGTCTGGGTTGGGTCGGCGAGCCAGCTTTCGCCCACTTGCTGGAGCCGCTGCTTGGCGCCCTCGGTGTCCAATCGCCGGAAGTGGCCAAAGGCGTATCGTTCTTTACCGCCTTCTTCATCATTTCTTACCTGCACATCGTGGTCGGAGAGCTGGCACCTAAATCCTGGGCCATCCGCAAGCCCGAGACCCTGTCGCTGTGGACCGCCGTGCCGCTGTACCTGTTCTACTGGACCATGTACCCGGCGATTTACCTGCTCAACGCCAGCGCCAACGCTATTTTGCGCATTGCCGGCCAAGGCGAACCCGGCGCTCATCACGATCACGCTTACAGCCGTGAAGAACTCAAGCTGATCCTGCACTCCAGCCGTGGCCAGGACCCCAGCGACCAAGGCATGCGTGTACTGGCCTCGGCCGTTGAAATGGGCGAGCTGGAAGTGGTCGACTGGGCCAATTCGCGCGAAGACCTGGTGACCCTGGACTACAAGGCCCCGCTCAAGGAAATCCTGGCACTGTTCCGTCGCCACAAATTCAGCCGCTACCCGGTCTACGACGCCGACACCAACACCTTTGTCGGCCTCTTGCACATCAAAGACCTGCTGCTCGAACTGGCCGACCTCGATCACCTGCCCGAAACCTTCAATCTTGAAGAACTGATCCGCCCGCTGGAACGCGTATCGCGCCACATGCCGCTGGCCCAGTTGCTGGAGCAGTTCCGCAAGGGCGGCGCACATTTTGCGCTGGTGGAAGAAGCCGACGGCAAAGTGGTGGGTTACCTGACCATGGAGGACGTGCTCGAAGTGCTGGTGGGCGACATTCAGGACGAACACCGCAAGGCCGAACGCGGCATCCTTTCCTACCAGCCGGGCAAACTGCTGGTGCGCGGCGACACGCCTTTGTTCAAGATCGAGCGCCTGCTGGGCGTCGACCTGGACCACGTTGAGCCAGAAACCATCGCGGGCCTGATCTACGACACGCTTAACCGCGTGCCCGAGGAAGAAGAACAACTGGAAGTGGAAGGCCTGCGCATCATCGTCAAAAAGATGAAAGGTCCGAAAATCGTTCTGGCCAAAGTGCTGAAGCTCAACTAACCCGGCCCTCCAGTAGGAGCGGGCTTGCCTCGCGATCTTTTGAGCGTTTAAAAGATCGCGAGGCAAGCTCGCTCCTACGGTGAAAATGCAAATGTTTCACAAATGTTTCAACGCTGCGCCAGCTGTGCGATGCTGGCGTTCTGCTCAATTGCCGACTACAGCTTAAGAAACATCTGTAAGAACGGCCCGCAGCTATCTGATCCTTCAAAGTATCCAACACAGGGAGCCAGCATGCTGACCCTGCTCAATCTACTCTCCGCCGTGACCCTGCTGATCTGGGGCACGCACATCGTGCGAACCGGCATCTTGCGGGTCTACGGCACCCAATTGCGCCATGTCATTGGGCAGAACGTGTCCAGGCCGATCCTGGCCTTTATTGCCGGGATCGTGGTCACCGCCATGGTGCAAAGCAGCAACGCCACGGCCCTGCTGGTGACCTCCTTTGTCGGCCAGGGCCTGATGGCGCTCACACCCGCACTGGCGACCATGCTCGGCGCCGACGTCGGGACCGCGCTGATGGCCAGGGTGTTGACCTTCGACCTGTCGTGGCTGTCACCGCTGCTGATCTTTCTCGGTGTGATTTTCTTCCTGTCGCGCAAGCAAACCCGTGCGGGGCAACTGGGCCGGGTCGCCATTGGCCTGGGCTTGATCATTCTGGCGCTGCAACTGATCGTCGAGGCCGCCTCGCCCATCACCCATGCCCAAGGCGTCAAGGTGATTTTCGCCTCGCTGACCGGCGACCTGTTGCTCGATGCGCTGGTCGGCGCGGTGTTCGCGATGGTCTCGTACTCCAGCCTCGCCGCCGTGCTGCTGACTGCGACCCTGGCCGGGGCCAGCGTCATCAGCCTGCCGGTGGCCGTTGGCCTGGTGATCGGCGCCAACATCGGCAGCGGTGTGCTGGCATTCCTCAGCACCAGCATGCAAAACACCGCCGGGCGCCAAGTGGCGCTGGGTAGCCTGCTCTACAAATTGATCGGTCTGCTGCTGATCATGCCCGTGCTCACACCGCTGGTGCACTGGATGGACAGCCTCAACTTCCGGGCCCAGGAACTGGTCATCGGCTTTCACTTGCTCTACAACACCACGCGCTGTTTCTTGATGCTGCCAACCATCGGCATCATGGCGCGTGTATGTGCCCGGTTATTGCCCGAGCGTGAGCTGGCCAACGGCAGCGTGACACCCCGCCACCTCGACATGACGGCACTCGATACGCCTGCCCTTGCACTGACCAACGCCGTGCGCGAGACCCTGCGCATTGGCGACCTGATCGACACCATGTTGGTCAATATGCTCGACGTTCTGCGCGGCAAACAAACGTCGATGACCCAAGAAATGCGCACCCTCAGCGACGAGGTCGAAGTGCTCTATAGCGCGGTCAAGCTGTACCTGGCACAAATGCCTCGCGAAGACCTGGGTGAACACGACAGTCGGCGCTGGGCCGAGATCATCGAACTGGCGATCAACCTCAAACTGGCCAGCGACCTGATCGAACGCATGCTGCGCAAAGTCCAACAACAGAAAACGTCGCAACGCCGTTCGTTCTCGGCCTCGGGGCTGGAAGAACTGGTCGACCTGCAAACCCAGCTCATCGAAAACCTGCGCCTGGGCCTCACCGTGTTCCTGAACTCCGACCCCCAAAGTGCTCGCCAACTGCTGCGCGAAAAACGCCGCTTTCGCGCACAAGAGCGGCGTCTGGCCCACGCCCACGTGAGCCGCCTGCAACGCAAAATCACCCAAAGCATCGAAACCAGCTCCGTACACCTGGAGCTGATCGCCGACATGCAGCGCCTAAACTCGCTGTTTTGCGGCAGCGCCTACGTGGTGCTGGAAAATACCGATACGGGTGCCCTGGAGGCCGATGACAACACCGACACCCTGCAATCATCCTGAACGTTGCACGACCGTGTGTTGTCAGTCTGTTAGCAGCGTCTAACCTGCTAAAGCAGGTGCAAGACGCCACTTGCCCTCTCAAAACGGATTCAGAGATCCAGGGATTTTTATGCGTTGCCTGCTGTTTATCTGCGCGCTGCTGGGAGCAGCTCAGAGTTTTGCCCTCGACCGCTACAGCGTTGAGGGCTATCAATTGCCCAACGGCTTGCAAGTGATCCTCAAGCCCGGCTACGAACGTGACCATGTGGCCATTCGCCTGGTGGTCGGCGTGGGCATGGATGACTTCACCTGCGCCGATCAACAACTGCCGCACCTGCTCGAACACCTGCTGTTCAGCGGCATCGACGACACTGGCGAAGGCGGGCTGGAAGCGCGCATGCAAGCGCTGGGCGGTGAGTGGAATGCCTACACGAGCAATGCCGACACCACCTTCGTGATCGAAGCTCCGGCAAAAAATCAGCGCAAGATTCTCGACCTGCTACTGAGCCTGCTGACCCGCACGCAACTGACCGAACAACGCATCAGCGAGGCCAAGCAAGTGGTTGAGCGCGAAGACGGCGGCCATTACTCGCACCTGCAGCGCTGGCTGGACCGCCAGGACCTGGGGCACAGCGCCAGCAACCAATTGGCCGTGGAGCTGGGGCTTAAATGCGCCGAGCGTGCCGAGGTGCAAAACCTCACAGGCAAAGAACTCGAAGCCGTGCGCAACACCTGGTACGCCCCCAACAACATGACGCTGATCATGGTCGGCGACCTGGATCGCCTGCTTCCGGCATACCTGGAGCGCACCTACGGCGCCCTCGACCCGGTGGAGCCCAGCGAGCATCTACCGCTGCCGGGCATTGAAGGTAAGGCGCAGAGCGAGCGCACTTTGGTGCGTAGCGTGGTCGGTGATACTGCCACGTTGCACTGGCTATTGCCGGAGCCGGTGATCGAAGACCAGAACGATGAAACCTGGGACCTGTTGCGCGATTACCTGGAATGGTCGCTGTACAGCGAACTGCGGCTCAAGAACGGGTTGTCCTACGGGCCTTGGGCCGAGCGCGAAGTCTTCGGCGGTGTCAGCTTTCTGAGCCTCAATGCCGACCTCGCCCGCGATGACGTCGCCCAGGCGCGTCAGGTCATGGGCGAGCTCAAAGACCGGTTGCTCAAGGACGGCCTGGACCCTGAAACCTTTGCCCGCCTCAAGAACGCAGCCGTAGCGCGTCAGGCCTGGGGCGTTCAAGGCAACAGCGCCCTGGCCGACTACTACTGGAGCGCCTTGGGCGATTACGACGACGGTCGCTTTGCGGACCCCTCCAAACGTTTGCAAGCCGTGACGCTGGAGCACGCCAATCACGCAGTACGCGCCGTGTTTGCCGAGCCGGGCTACGTGCGTATCGAGAAACCCCTGTTCAGTTACAACGGGCTGAGTGTGGCCCTGGCCGCGGTGTTCGGCGTGTTAGTCCTCCTGATCGTGGGCTGGCAACTCTGGCGTCACGGTAAGCGTTGATTGGCTAAGCCTGTAACAGTTTGATACCGTAAAAATCATTGCCTATTCGCGGCTGATCAATCAGCCGCCCGCGTGCGGAGAATTCAGCGTGAGTGAACGTTCCAACCCTTGGCAGTTACAAACCATCGTCAGCCAATTGCGCACGGCACGTAACCAGTGGCGTTCGCAAAACGGCCGTGTGAGTGGTGAACTGGGCGGCCGCGAGCTGCCTTCACGTGCCGCGATGGCCGAGATTCTTGAAGCCCTGTGCGGGGCGTTGTTCCCGATGCGCCTGGGCCCGGTCGATCTTCGCGAAGAGAGCGAAGACTTTTACGTCGGCCACACCCTCGATGTAGCGTTGAATGCCCTGCTGGCCCAGGCACGGCTGGAGCTGCGTTACGCCGCGCGCCAGGCCGGGCTGCCGGATGACGGCGTGGACGAGACCGCGACTGTGTTGATCCAGGATTTTGCCCTGGCCTTGCCGCGCCTGCGCAGCATCCTGGACAGCGACGTGCTGGCCGCCTACCACGGCGACCCGGCGGCGCGCAGTGTTGATGAAGTCTTGCTGTGCTATCCGGGCATTCTGGCAGTGATCCATCATCGCCTGGCCCACCACATGTACCGTGCGGGTTTGCCGTTGCTGGCACGTATCAGTGCGGAAATCGCCCACTCCTCGACTGGCATCGACATCCATCCGGGCGCGCAGATCGGCCGCAGCTTCTTTATCGACCATGGCACAGGCGTGGTGATTGGAGAAACTGCGATCATCGGCGAACGCGTACGTATCTACCAGGCTGTGACCCTGGGCGCCAAGCGCTTCCCGGCGGACGAGTCGGGCCAACTGCAGAAAGGCCACCCGCGCCATCCGATTGTGGAAGATGACGTGGTGATCTATGCCGGAGCGACCATTCTGGGGCGCATTACCATCGGCAAGGGCTCGACGATTGGCGGCAACGTCTGGCTGACGCGAAGCGTGCCGGCAGGCAGCAACCTGACCCAGGCCAATTTGCAGCATGACGACGGCTCGCAGAAATAAGACCGCGTGATGCCCTGGCCCTCACCCTAGCCCTCTACCGGAGGGAGAGGGAACCGATTGGGGGCTCAGGTCGATGTACGGCCACACGACGCGCCTTGTTACCTAGGGCACCCGTGCACTCGAAAGCCAAATCTTTGTTCGTCATCGTCAGCAATTGCGGGTGGTGTGGCGGGAGAATCAGGTGTGGTGTTGCGCACGAAATCTTGGTCGCTTGATGGACCGCACGTTAGGCACAAAAGGACTCAACAAACTGGATGCCGATCAGCATCAGGAAACGACACACATCACCTGTAGGAGCGAGCTTGCCTCGCGATCTTTTGATCTTTAGCAGATCGCGAGACGAGCTCGCTCCTACAGGTTTTTAGCGTTAAACCGCGCGAGCGGTCCGCACACCTTCGGCCAGGGCGGCGCACAAGCTCAGCACGCCATCGACCGCTTGCTCCGGGGTAGCGGCATTTTCGATTTTGTCGATCAAGGCCGAGCCCACCACAACACCATCCGCCAAGCGGGCAATCGCCGCCGCTTGCTCAGGCGTGCGAATCCCGAAGCCCACGCTGATCGGCAAGTCGGTATGACGGCGCAGACGCGCAATCGCTTCGCTCACCTGGTCGGTGGTCGCAGAACCGGCGCCAGTCACGCCCGCCACCGAAACGTAGTACACAAAGCCCGAGCTGCCGTTAAGCACTTTAGGCAACCGCGCATCGTCGGTGGTCGGGGTGGTCAGGCGGATGAAATCCAGGCCCGCCGCCTGCGCTGGGTCGCACAGTTCCGAATTGTGCTCGGGCGGCATGTCGACCACGATCATGCCGTCTACGCCCGCCGCCTTCGCGTCAGCGATGAATTTAGGCACACCGTAATGGTGGATCGGGTTGAAGTAGCCCATCAGCACCAGCGGCGTGTCGCTGTTGCCTTCGCGGAACTCGCGCACCATTTGCAGGGTTTTCGCCAGGTTCTGCTTGGCACCCAGCGCACGGATGTTGGCCAACTGGATCGCCGGACCGTCGGCCATGGGATCGGTGAAGGGCATGCCCAGTTCGATCACGTCAGCGCCCGCAGCGGGCAGGCCTTTGAGGATGGCCAGCGAGGTGGCGTAATCCGGGTCACCGGCGGTGATAAAGGTCACCAGCGCGGCACGATTCTGTTTTTTGAGTTCGGCAAAACGCGTTTGCAGGCGGCTCATCAGTGTTTCTCCTGCTGGGACTGCTCTTGCTGAGAGCGTTCAACGTGGTGCATGACGGTTTGCATGTCTTTGTCGCCTCGGCCAGACAAGTTGACCACCATCAGGTGATCGGCGGGCAGGGTCGGTGCGCGCTTGAAGACTTCGGCCAGCGCGTGGGCGCTTTCCAGGGCCGGGATGATGCCTTCGAGGCGGCAGCAGGTGTGGAATGCTTTGAGTGCTTCGTCATCGGTGACCGAGGTGTATTGCACACGGCCAATGTCGTGCAACCACGCGTGTTCCGGGCCGATACCAGGGTAGTCGAGGCCCGCCGAGATCGAGTGGGCGTCGATGATCTGGCCATCGTCATCTTGCAGCAGGAAGGTGCGGTTACCGTGCAACACACCCGGCTCGCCGCCGTTGAGGCTGGCCGCGTGCTTGCCGGTTTCGATGCCGTAACCGGCCGCTTCTACACCGATGATTTCAACGCTGGTGTCGTCCAGGAACGGATGGAACAGGCCCATCGCGTTGGAACCGCCGCCAATGCACGCCACCAGGCTGTCCGGCAGGCGGCCTTCCTGGGCTTGCATCTGCTCGCGGGTTTCCTTGCCGATCACGGCCTGGAAGTCGCGGACCATCGCAGGATAAGGGTGCGGGCCAGCCACGGTGCCGATCAGGTAGAAAGTACTGTCGACGTTGGTCACCCAGTCACGCAGCGCTTCGTTCATGGCGTCTTTCAAGGTGCCAGTGCCGGCCACGACCGGGATCACTTCGGCGCCCAGCAGTTTCATGCGGAACACGTTGGCCTGTTGGCGCTCGATGTCGGTGGTGCCCATGTAGATCACGCATTGCAGACCAAAACGCGCAGCCACGGTGGCGGTGGCCACGCCGTGCATGCCCGCGCCGGTCTCGGCGATGATGCGTTTTTTGCCCATGCGCCGCGCCAGCAAAATCTGGCCAATGCAGTTGTTGATCTTGTGCGCGCCGGTGTGGTTCAGCTCTTCGCGCTTGAGGTAGATCTTGGCGCCGCCGCAATGCTCGGTCAGGCGTTCAGCAAAGTACAGTGGGCTTGGGCGGCCCACGTAGTCGCGCTGGAAGTAGGCCAGCTCTTTGATGAACTCAGGGTCTTTTTTTGCCAGTTCGTATTCGCGATCCAGGTCGAGGATCAGTGGCATCAGGGTTTCAGCGACGTAGCGGCCGCCGAAGGAGCCGAACAGGCCATTGTCGTCCGGGCCGTTACGCAAAGTGGATTGGGTCATGTGACGCTCCAGATAAAGAGGTGCGAAGGTCGATGGACCTGACTTTACGCGCGACAAGCCCGGATGAAAACCGATAAGATCGCCACAACCTGTCAGGAAAACTCACAGATACCATGAGCCGAGATCTTCCGCCCCTTAACGCCCTGCGCGCGTTCGAAGCCACTGCCCGCCTCAACAGCGTCAGCCAGGCGGCTGAGCAGCTTAACGTCACCCACGGTGCCGTTAGTCGGCAAATAAAAGTGCTTGAAGAGCACTTGGGCGTAAGTCTGTTCGTCAAGGAAGGTCGCGGCCTCAAACTCACAGACGCCGGTGTTCGGCTGCGTGACGCCAGCAGCGAGGCGTTTGACCGCCTGCGCAACGTGTGCACTGAACTCACGCAAAGCCATAGCGACGCGCCTTTTGTACTCGGCTGTTCTGGCAGTTTGCTGGCGCGCTGGTTTATCCCGCGGCTGGGCCGTTTAAAAGCCGATTTGCCGGATTTGCGTTTGCACCTGTCGGCCGGTGAAGGCGATCTGGACCCACGTCGCTCGGGCTTGGACGCATGGCTGGTGTTTGCCGAGCCGCCATGGCCAACCGACATGCAGGTGTACGAATTGGCCAGCGAACGTATCGGCCCGGTGCTGAGCCCAAGGTACGTCCATTACCCGCAGTTGTGTCAGGCACCTGCCAGCGCCCTGCTGGGCGAACCCCTACTGCACACCACTTCGCGACCACAGGCATGGCCGAGCTGGGCGCAGCAAAGCGCGATCAATGTCGGGGATCTGAAGTACGGGCAAGGGTTTGAGCATTTGTACTACTTGCTCGAGGCCGCCGTGGCAGGCCTGGGTGTGGCGATTGCTCCCGAGCCGTTGGTGGCTGAGGACTTGCGGGCGGGACGCCTGACTGCGCCTTGGGGCTTCAAGCAAACCCCGGCGCAGTTGGCGTTATGGGTGCCCAAGCGCGTCGCAGATGGACGCGCTCGGCAACTGGCGCAATGGCTCAAGGCTGAGCTTGCGCAGGATTAGTTACGCTTGCAGAGCAGAAATGCCGCCAGCAAGCCCAACGCGCCCAGTGCAACGCCGGCCGTGGCATACGGATGCTCTTGGGCATATTCGCGGGTAGCGATGGCGGTTTCACGGGTTTTGTCTTTCACCTCTTCATACGCATCGCTGAGCAGGTGACGCGAATGTTTCAGTGCGTTTTCAGCATTGCTTTTGAGGGCACCAAGGGTCTTCTTGGACTCGTCAGAAGCGTCGTGCTTGAAGCTCTCCAGCGCCTTGAGCAGGCTCTCGATCTCGGCTTCCATGCTTTGCAATGAGGCTTTACGTGAAGTATTGCTAGCCATTAGGGCTCTCCTGCATTGATGAGTGAGGGTGCGTGTTAAGTCCGACTACAGTGATATCAAAAAGTGCAAAAAACCTGAACTTTTCCTTCTCAACTGCCCACGAAGTATCAGCAGACTCGCTGCTAGGCTTTGATTGACGTCAAAAGGAGAACGTTATGTCTGACCATCACACCTACAAGAAAATCGAACTGGTAGGCTCGTCCCCGAGCAGCATAGAAGACGCCATCAGTAATGCACTGGCCGAAGCCAACAAAACCATCAAACACTTGGAATGGTTTGAGGTGCTAGAGACCCGCGGGCACATCAAGGACGGCAAGGTGGCGCACTATCAAGTAACGCTCAAGGTCGGTTTCCGGATTGCCAGCATCTGATCCAGGTCAGACTTTTGGTCCAACAAACTGGCCGATTGCCACAAAGTCCGCTAAACCGTCTGGGTGCGACATGAGCCTTCGTGTCGTACCCATTTTGTTTTGATCTGGGGAACTGACCGATGAAAAAGATTTTAGTGGCTGTAGGTTTATTGAGTCTGGCGGGCACTGCTTTCGCAGCGGGCAAGCCTTGTGAAGAACTGAAAAGCGAAATTGCTGCGAAGATTGATGCCAATGGCGTCCCGCATTACACGCTGGAAATCGTCGACAAGGGCACGGGGCCTCAGGACAAGAAAGTCGTGGGCTCGTGTGAAGGCGGTACCAAAGATATCGTTTACAAGCGCGGCTAACACCTTGTAATACACCTGTAGGAGCGAGCTTGTCTCGCGATCTTTTGATCGTTTAAAAGATCGCGAGGTAAGCTCGCTTCTACAGAAGCGGCTTAGGCCTCTTTCATTACTTGCGACAGCAGTTCGTAGGAACGAATGCGGTCTGCATGCTCATACAGGTCACAGGTAAAGATCAGCTCGTCCGCCTGAGTCTGCTCAACCAGCACTTGCAGTTTGGCCTTGATCTTCTCGGGGCTGCCGATCATCGCCAAGCCCAAAAAGCTCATCACTGCGTCTTTCTCATGGGGCAGCCACAGCCCATCCATGCTCTTCACGGGTGCGCGTTGAACCAGGCTCTGCCCGCGCATCAAGGCCAAGATCCGCTGCAGCACGGAAGTGGACAGGTAATCAGCCTGCTCATCGGTATCAGCCGCGACCAGTGGTACACCCAGCATCACATACGGCTTGTCGAGCACCGCTGATGGCTTGAAGTGATTGCGATATACCCGAATGGCTTCGTGCATCAAACGCGGTGCGAAATGTGATGCAAAGGCGTAGGGCAAGCCACGTTCACCAGCCAGTTGCGCACTGAACAGGCTCGATCCGAGCAGCCACACGGGCACGTTGGTGCCAGTGCCAGGCATGGCAATCACGCGCTGATCCGGGGTGCGCGGGCCCAGGTAACGCACCAGTTCGGCGACGTCTTGGGGGAAGTCATCGGCGCTACCGGAACGCTCACGGCGCAGGGCCCGGGCGGTCATTTGATCGGAGCCTGGCGCACGCCCAAGACCCAGGTCGATACGGCCGGGGTACAGGCTTTCGAGCGTGCCGAACTGTTCGGCAATCACCAGCGGCGCATGGTTGGGCAGCATCACGCCGCCCGAGCCGATGCGAATGGTCGAGGTGCCACCGGCCAGATAACCGATCAGGACCGAGGTCGCCGAGCTGGCAATGCCGTCCATGTTGTGGTGCTCAGCGACCCAAAACCGGTTGTAGCCAAACTTTTCTACGTGTTGGGCCAAATCCAGCGAGTTGTGCAACGACTGGGCGGCGCTGCCGTTTTCGCGAACAGGTACCAAGTCGAGGGTCGAGAATTTGACATCAGACAATCGTTTCATCAGCCGGCTACTCCAAGTGAGGTGCAGGTTCAGACACTCGCTAAAACCTGCCAGTGCTTATTGCAATATGGGCATATACCCGAGTTTCAATGGCATTGATGATATGAGCCACAAAAAAATGCGATTTGTCCGACAGGATGAACTTTGTGGAGCCGACTACCCTCACAACTCCAGTCAAGGCGTGAAACCTTCACGCCGTTCTTCAGGAGGCACGTATGAGTATTAAAAAGACTGCATCGGCTCATTGGGCTGGCGACCTTAAAACCGGTATCGGCTCCATCTCCACTGAAACTGGCGTACTGCGCGAAGCGCCGTACGGCTTCAAGGCACGTTTTGAGGGTGGCAAGGGCACCAACCCTGAAGAACTGATCGGCGCCGCCCATGCCGGATGTTTCTCGATGGCGCTGTCGATGATTCTGGGAGATGCCGGGCTCAAGGCCGACAGCATCGACACCAAGGCTGAAGTGACACTGGATCAAGTGGACGGCGGCTTTGCAATCACGGCGGTGCACTTGGTCCTCAAGGCCAAAGTGCCGGGTGCGACCCAGCAGCAGTTCGATGAGCTGACCAAGAAGGCCAAAGAAGGTTGCCCGGTCTCCAAGGTACTGAACGCCAAGATCACCCTGGACGCGACCCTGCTGGGCTGACCAGTGGACTAAACGTACGCCCCGCCTGCAGGCGAGCGGGGCGGCGTTGACCCGGACAGTACGCAGACGACGCCGAATGTGATCGAATAGCCGCCGATTGCGTCAGACCATCACTGTGCGTTTTGCTTGAAGGGAGTCTCACCATGAAACGTTTTGCGTTAGCAGTAATCAGTTGCACGTTGGCCACGTCGGTATTCGCGGCACCCAAGCCCTGCGAAGAATTAAAAGCTGAAATCGAAGCCAAGATTCAGGCCAACAACGTGTCGTCCTACACGCTTGAAATCGTTACCAATGAAGAAGTACACGACCAGAACATGGTTGTCGGCTCGTGCGAAAACGGCACCAAAAAGATCATCTACCAGAAAAACGATAACTGAGTCTTAGGGCAGGCAGTTAACCAGCCGCTCCTCGGCCAGCACCTTGCCTTCGGCGTTGTACAACCGAGCGTAAGCGTTGAAGCCCAGCGAGCGCGCCTGCAGCCGGTAGCGCTGGCCGGGCTGGAAATCTGCATAGTTGACCGTTATATAGCAAAGCCGCTCTTGCGGATCGCTGAACATGCCCATCCCGCCGATAAACACCTCGTAATCAAAACGCACCATCAATTCGTGGCTGCCTGGCGTCACCTGAAAAAAACGGCCGTCATTAAGGCGCTGGTTATCCAGACGCTCAGCCATGATCAGCTTGCCGGTTTGGGTGTCCAGGTCGATCCAGGCCATGTTCGGGTCGTGCGGCGGCAATGGCGTGCTGGCACAAGCGCTGAGCAAGCAGGCCGTGAGCAAGAGCAAAAACGTGCGCATGGTGGTTTCCATCAAGGTGTGAGGCGTAAGCATAGCGCCAGACCGCCAGTGAGAGCTGCCGAATCCTGCGAACTTTTATTCAGGGGGTTGTGAAAAAGGTCAAAAGATCGCAGCCTTCGCCAGCGCCTACAGGATCGCTCTATGCCGCTGATAACCCGCTGTCTGCTCACCCTTGTGTTGTTGGCGCTGCTCAACGGCTGCTACTACACGCAACTGGTCACCGGCCAAATGCATGTGTTGCAGGCCCGCGAACCAGTGGCCAAGGTGGTGGACGACCCTGAGCGCGATCCCGTTTTGCGCGAGCATCTGGCCAAGTCCCAGGCGGCCCGAACCTTCGCCAGCGAACACTTGAAGCTGCCCGACAACCAAAGCTATCGCCGGTACGCCGATCTCAAGCGCCCGTTCGTGGTGTGGAATGTGTTTGCGACCCCAGAATTCTCTCTCGATCCGGTCACCTATTGCTTCCCGGTTGCCGGGTGCGTGGCCTACCGGGGTTATTACTCGCAGGGCGCAGCCCGGGGTGACGCCGCGCTCAAGCGCCAGCAAGGCATGGACGTGTTTGTCAGCGGCGTTGAGGCCTACTCCACCCTGGGCTGGTTTGATGACCCGATCCTCAACAGCATGCTGAACTGGGGTGATGAGCGACTGGCCACACTGATTTTTCACGAACTGGCGCACCAGCGTTTCTATGTGAAGGACGATACGGAGTTCAACGAATCATTTGCCAGTTTCGTCGAGCAGGAAGGCACGCGCCAATGGCGCGCCTACCAAGGGCTGCCGCCCGCCAATGAAGCGGGTTTGCAGCAACGCGATCAGTTTATTGGCTTGATACTGCAGACGCGCCAGCGCTTGCAACAGCTATACCTGCAGCCTTTGTCTGCCACCGAGATGCGCCAGCGCAAGGCGGCGGAGTTTGAGCGGATGCGCAGCCAGTACCGTGAGCTGCGTGACCAGCATTGGGGGGCAAACAACCGCTACGACGCGTGGATAAATGCCCCCATGAACAATGCCAAGCTGCTGCCCTTCGGGCTGTATGACCAATGGGTGCCGGCCTTTGCGGCGTTGTTCAAACACACCGGCGGCGATTGGGCGAAGTTTTATAGCGAGGTTGAAACGCTTGGCAAACTTCCACCGTTGCAGCGCAAGGCCGCACTGCGCCAGTGGGCCGGACCTCTAACGACCACACTTAAACCTTGGGGCTGAGCCAGTTCTTGACCACGCAAGAGGCGAACGGGCTGGTGCTGCACGCGCCACTGGCCAAGGCTAAACGCAGTTTCGGGATGTCGGCTTGCATCATGTAGTCGACGCCATCCTTGAAGTGCGTGTTTTCACCAAAGCCACCTTGGGTCATTTCTTTCAGGGCGTCTTCTTTGCTCCAGTCCTGCACGACTACGCGGTACATCGCCGCCATCAAGCCCGTGCGGTCGACACCATGCTTGCAATGCATCAGCACCGGCCCATGGGCCTGAGCCGTTTGAATGGCGCGCAAGGCAGCCAGCACATCGGTGTCATCGACGTGATTGGTGCGGTACGGCAATTGGACTTGCTCAACGCCTGGTTTTTTCAACCAAGCGCTGTCGGGCTCGGACAAGAAGTTGATCACGGTGCCGATGTGCAGTTTGTCCAGCAGCGGCTGGGCCTGGTCATCCGGCAAGGCGCTGCGATACAGCGTAGGGGACATCTGATACAGGTTGTATTGCGCATCCACAGGCTGCGCCCACTGGGGTGGCCGGGCCACGGCAAAATCTTCAGCCATGGCCTGAGGCAGCGTAAACGCCGCCCATAATGTCAGGCACAGGGCAGGGAAAAACCGGGCTTTGGGCATGTCGGCGCAACCACTTCGATCAAAGGTTCAGGAGGTGGCGCTAGAGTGAGTTAAGCCTGATCAAAACTGTGTGAGCCAATTGTCAAAAAATCGTGATGCAGCCCTTACTGCGGGGGCGTTTCAGCCTCCAGCCACTTTTCTGACAAGGCGGCCAGACGGCCATCGGCCTTGATGCGTTGCAAGGCTTTGTCCAGGCTGCCCTGAAACGCCGGGTTGTCTTTCTGGAAGGGAATCGCCAGCTCTGGCGATGTTAAATATGGCTCGCTGAAATCGAACCGATCTTGAAGTTCTGGAGTCAAAGCGATGTGATTGATCGCTACGTCGTACTTGCCGCTTTCAACACCTGACAGCAGGTCAGCACTGTCAGTGACCAAGAGGGAGGAATGGACCTCCAGCTCCTGAGCCAACATCTCACCCAGCTCGACGTCAAAACCGGTTAAACGGCCGTCCTGTTTGAAGCTGAAAGGTGGCAGGTTGCCTTCAAGGGCAATACGCAACTCCCCCCGATCGTTGACATCGTCCATCAGTTCGGCGTGAGCAAAAGGGCTCGCCAATGGCAATAAAAGCATCAGACCTGGCAGAAAACGCATGGTCACTCCTTTGAATTTAATGAAAGCGATTCGCACTTGGCGCTCGCTTTGCTTTATGTTGATCAACTGCGGCGTTGGACAGCAGATCAGCTCAAAGTTGTGCATGCCCGAAGATTTTTTCAAAAACCGGAGAAACAAATGAAAGCTCTACTGTCTCGTGTTGCGTTGACTTCTGTGTTGATGGGCGCTTCGGTTCTGGCGTTTGCCGCCACCCCGGCCCCGGAAGGCGCAACAGTCACCATTCTTTCGCCGGCCGATGGCGCTACGGTGGATAAAACCTTCACCGTGAAATTCGGCATTGAAGGCATCGACCTCAAGCCCGCTGGCGATCCGGCTCCGCACTCTGGCCACCACCACCTGCTGGTGGATGTAGACCAACCGATTGCTCCAGGCCAAGTCATCCCGACCGATGATCATCACCTGCATTTCGGCAAGGCGCAGACCGAGACTCAACTCACCCTGACGCCAGGCAAGCACACCTTGCAGCTGGAGCTGGGTGACACCGGCCACCAGGCGTTCGAACCGGTGATCGTCTCCAAGAAAATCACTGTGAATGTGAAATAAAAAAAGGGAGCCCTGAAAGGGGCTCCCTTTTTTATTCGCACCAAACTGCAAGTAGGAGCAGAAGCCAAACGGCTCTAGCCCTTACTTGCCGCTTGTAACTGCCTTAGAACAACACGCGGCAGCGAATAGTGCCGTTGATGGTCTGCAGCTTGGCTTGCGCCAGGTCGGAGTACTCGGCGTCGACGTCGATTACTACATAACCCACTTTTTCGTTGGTTTGCAGGAACTGACCGGAGATGTTGATCCCGTTTTCGGCGAAGACCTTGTTGATCTCGCTCATCACACCCGGAATGTTCTCGTGGATGTGCAGCAAACGGTGCTTGCCAGGGTGAGCCGGCAAGGCCACTTCCGGGAAGTTCACAGACGATACGGACGTACCGTTGTCGCTGTACTTGACCAGTTTCTCTGCCACTTCCAGACCGATGTTGGCTTGGGCTTCAGCGGTCGAGCCACCGATGTGCGGGGTCAGGATCACGTTGTCCAGGCCACGCAGCGGGCTTTCGAACACGTCGTCGTTGGAACGCGGCTCAACCGGGAACACGTCGATAGCAGCGCCGATCAGGTGCTTGTCCTTGATCGCGTCAGCCAGGGCATCCAGCTCAACCACGGTGCCACGTGCGGCGTTGATCAGAATGCCGCCCTTTTTGATGGCGCGGATTTCTTTCTCGCCGATCATCCACTGGGTGGCTGGCGTTTCAGGGACGTGCAGGGTCACGATGTCGGACATGCCCAGCAGTTCGTGCAGATTGCCCACCTGAGTGGCGTTGCCCAATGGCAGCTTGGTGACGGTGTCATAGAAGAACACCTGCATGCCCAGACCTTCAGCCAGTACCGACAGCTGAGTACCAATCGAACCGTAACCAACGATACCCAGCTTTTTGCCACGGATTTCGAAGGAATTGGCCGCGCTCTTGATCCAGCCACCACGGTGGCAGGAAGCGTTCTTCTCAGGGATGCCGCGCAGCAGCAGGATCGCTTCAGCCAGCACCAACTCGGCCACCGAACGGGTGTTGGAGTAAGGGGCGTTGAATACAGCGATACCGCGTTCGCGAGCAGCGTTGAGATCGACTTGGTTGGTGCCAATGCAGAAACAACCAACAGCAACCAGTTTCTTGGCGCAGTCGAACACTTCTTCGGTCAGCTGGGTACGAGAACGGATGCCGATAAAGTGGGCATCAGCGATCTTTTCCTTCAGCTGGGCTTCAGGCAAGGAACTGGTGATGTACTCAATACTGGTGTAGCCAGCAGACTTCAGTACTTCAACAGCGGATTGGTGGACGCCTTCTAAAAGAAGGAACTTGATCTTGCTCTTATCGAGAGAAGTCTTGCTCATCTGCGTAAACCTGTGTCCCAGAGAAAAAATGGCAGGGAATGGACAGCCTGAGCTGACCTGGCCGGCGTGAAGACCGGCACCGTGAATCGTCCTACGGCTCGATTCTACGGGGGGGTCGTATGCTAGCATAAGCGCCCCGCTAAACACCCATTCCTGCGACGTGAAGCGTACTCAGGATGACCATGAATTGTTCGAGAGTTCTGTTGATGACCCATCCTGCCGTGATTGAAGAGCTGAAGACCCTGGTAGAGCCTGGCAAGGTTTTGACCGATGCTGACTCCCTTAATGCTTACGGCAAGGACTGGACCAAGCATTTCGCGCCCGCGCCCACCGCCATTGTGTTTCCGAAAACCATCGAGCAGGTGCAGGCCATCGTACGTTGGGCCAACACTCACAAGGTCGCGCTGGTGCCGTCGGGCGGGCGCACCGGGCTGTCGGCGGCGGCGGTTGCGGCGAACGGCGAAGTGGTGGTGTCATTCGATTACATGAACCAGGTGCTGGACCTCAACCTGACCGACCGCACAGCGGTCTGCCAGCCGGGCGTGGTCACCGAACACCTGCAAAACCTGGCGCAAGACAACGGCCTGTACTACCCGGTGGATTTCGCCTCGGCCGGTTCCAGCCAGATTGGCGGCAACATCGGCACCAATGCCGGCGGGATCAAGGTGATTCGCTACGGCATGACCCGCAACTGGGTCGCGGGCATGAAGGTCGTGACCGGCAAGGGTGACGTACTGGAACTGAACAAAGACCTGATCAAGAACGCCACCGGCTATGACATGCGCCAGCTGTTTATCGGCGCCGAAGGCACCCTAGGTTTTGTCGTGGAAGCCACCATGCGCCTGGACCGGGCACCAAAAAACCTGACCGCCATGGTGTTGGGTACGCCGGACTTCGACTCGATCATGCCGGTGCTGCACGCCTTCCAGAACAAGCTTGATCTGACTGCATTTGAGTTCTTCTCTGACAAGGCACTGGCCAAAGTCATGGCCCGTGGCGACGTGCCTTCGCCATTCGACACCGATTGCCCGTTCTATGCCCTGCTGGAGTTTGAAGCGACCACAGAAGAAGTGGCCAGCGCCGCCCTGGAAACCTTCGAGCACTGCGTGGAGCAAGGCTGGGTGCTGGACGGCGTGATGAGCCAGAGCGAAACCCAGTTGCACAACCTGTGGAAGCTGCGCGAGTACATTTCCGAGACCATTTCGCACTGGACGCCGTACAAAAACGACATCTCGGTGACCGTCTCGAAAGTGCCGGCCTTCCTGAAAGAAATTGACGCCATCGTCGGCGAGTACTACCCGGATTTCGAGATTGTCTGGTTCGGCCACATTGGCGATGGCAACCTGCACTTGAACATTCTCAAGCCCGAGAACCTGAGCAAAGACGAGTTCTTTGCCAAGTGCGCGACCGTCAACAAGTGGGTATTCGAGACCGTCGAGAAGTACAACGGCTCGATCTCGGCCGAACACGGCGTGGGCATGACCAAGCGTGACTACTTGACCTACAGCCGCTCGCCGGTTGAGATCGAGTACATGAAAGCCCTCAAGGCCGTATTCGACCCGAACGGCATCATGAACCCAGGCAAGATTTTTGCGGTTTAATTAACCCCCAAAACCTGTAGGAGCGGGCTTGCCTCGCGAGCTTTTAACGATCAACAGATCGCGAGGCAAGCTCGCTCCTACACAGTCAGCAACCCCCAGCGGAGTCGATCCATGAGCTATCAGCACCAATACGTCGACGGTACCCGGATTCACTTTCCTATCGGCAAAGTGGTGTGCATCGGACGTAACTACGCCGAGCACGCTAAAGAGCTGGATAACCCGATCCCGACTGAGCCGCTCTTGTTCATCAAGCCCGGCAGTTGTGTCGTGGGCACCGAAGGCGGCTTTGCCATTCCGACCGAGCGCGGTTCGGTGCATTACGAAGCCGAAATTTCGGTGCTGATCGGCAAGCCGTTGTCGAACAACCCAAGCGCTGAAGAAGTGCTGGACGCAATCTCAGGCTTCGCCCCGGGCCTGGACCTGACCCTGCGCGACAAGCAATCCGAGCTCAAGAGCAAGGGCCTGCCGTGGGAAGTCGCCAAATCGTTCGACGGCGCCTGCGTGCTCGCACCTTTTGTGCAAAGCGCCGAGTTCAAGGACCTGGCAGACATCGGCATCCGCCTGACCATCAACGGCGAAGTGCGCCAGGACGGTAACAGCGCGCTGATGCTCAACCCGATTGTGCCGATGATCCAGTACATGGCCGCGTGCTTCTCGCTGCAAGCGGGCGACGTGATCATGACCGGCACTCCGGTCGGTGTTGGCCCGTTGAACGTGGGCGATGAGCTGGTGCTGGAACTGACAGGCGTTAGCCGTTTCGAAAGCAGCGTGCGTTAAGCCATAACGCCGCGCCGACTTTCATCGCGAGCCAACCCGCCCCACAAGGTTAGAGCAAAAATCTGTGGGGGCGGGCTTGCTCGCGATGGGGTCACCATTGAGCAATCCCCAGCACGCCAACCCCGCTAAACCGTTATTCTGTCGTGGATTTTTCCTACGCAGAATGTGAACCACCGAATGCCAAACTGGAACCACTACGTACAGCGCGTCCTGGAGTTGATGAAGCGTTATCCAGGGCTGATTGCGCTGTTCGGTTTTTGCTCGGGGGCGGGCAGCTTTATTTTGGTGGACCGCCAGCAAGGCATGGCCCGCTGGGTCGCGGTGATCCTGCTGGTGAGCTGGGTCTGGCTGATGCTCGAAAACACCCTGACCCAATGGTTTGCCCGCGTCTTCAAACGCGAAATCCCCCCGCCTTTACTGCGCTATGCCACGCAGATGATCCATCAGGAAAGCCTGTTTTTCGTCCTGCCGTTTTTTTTCATCACCACCACCTGGAACAGCGGCCAACTGGTGTTTACCGGGCTGTTGGGCGCCGCAGCGCTGGTGACCATCACCGATCCGTTGTATTACAAATGGCTGGCTCCCCGACGCTGGCTGTACCTGGGCCTGCACACACTGGCCCTGTTCGCGGCACTCCTGACCGCGCTGCCGATCATTCTCAATCTGACCACCGCCGAAAGTTACAAGCTGGCGCTGGGCACCGCCGTAGTGCTGTCGATCCCGAGCATGGCGGTCAGCCTGCCGCTGAAAACCTGGCGCGGCTGGCTGGTGCTGCCACTGATCGTCCTCGCGCTGGGTGGCACCGGCTGGCTGCTACGCTCTTGGGTGCCGCCAGCGACGCTATGGATGACTGAAGTGGCGGTCACCACACAAGTACAGAGCCGCACCCCCGGCGAGAGCATCAAGCAGATCAGCGTGAGCCAACTGCGCAGTCAGGGCCTGTATGCCTATACCTCGATCAATGCCCCGCGCGGCCTCAACGAACGCATTTACCACGTGTGGCAGCTCAACGGCCAAGAAGTTGATCGCATCGCCCTGGATATCCACGGTGGCCGCAAGGAAGGTTACCGGGCCTGGACCCACAAACTGAACTTCCCGCCTAACCCGGTCGGGCGCTGGCAGGTGAAAGTGTTGACCGAAGACGGGCAAATGATTGGCGTGCTGCGGTTCAAAGTTACCGACACAGATCAATCCGCGCCCACCGATATACAGGCAAACTGAAACACTTTTACAAGAGTGTGCTATTACATAAGGTCTGCGTTTAAGCGTACTGAGCATGGAGCCTACGACTATTACTGCCATGGCGGGCGATGCCCAACTAGACACGTCAAGTAACCCGGCGCGGCTGATCATCAGTGGCCAATGGACGTTGGCCAACTATGCCCGGCTCAAGAAGCTGACTGAAGAGCTGGCCGGCAAGTACGACGCCAGTACCCAGATTGACCTTGATGACGTGTCCCGCCTCGACACCGCGGGTGCGTCGCTGCTGGTTGAATTGCTGGGGGCCGAGCGCGTCAGCCAACTGGCCGACAGTGCCACCAAACTCCCCGAGGCCGATCGCGCCCTGCTGCAAACCGTGTATTCCTCGATGCGCGACTTCTGCGTACCGGTCAAGGCGGTCGAAATCAATATCGGCCTGCTGCTGCTGAGCCGGATCGGCAGCGCGGTCTACACCTTGTGGCAAGACTCCCTGCAATTGCTGGGCTTTATCGGGGTGATTCTGCAAACCCTGGCCCGCAACCTGTTGCGCCCCAAGCAATGGCGCATTACGCCGGTGGTGGCGCAAATCGAGCAGATTGGCCTCAATGCCACGCCGATTGTGGCGTTGCTGACCTTTATGGTGGGCGCCGTGGTGGCGTTTTTGGGGGCCACGGTCCTGGCCAACTTTGGCGCCGGGATTTACACCGTCGACCTGGTGGCGTTTTCATTTCTGCGGGAGTTTGGCGTGTTGCTCACCGCCATCCTGCTGGCAGGCCGGACGGCCAGTTCGTTTACTGCGCAAATCGGCTCGATGAAGGCTAACGAAGAGATCGACGCGATCCGCACCCTGGGCCTCGATCCAATGGATTTGCTGGTGTTACCACGGGTGCTGGCGCTTCTGATCGCCCTGCCGATGCTGACCTTCCTGGCCATGATGGCCGGCATTTTGGGTGGCGCGGTGGTGTGCGTGGTGTCGCTGGGCATCTCGCCGGACATGTTTATCTCGATGCTGCATTCCGACATCGGCGTTAAAAACTTTTTGGTGGGCATGGTCAAGGCGCCGTTCTTTGCGTTTTTGATTGCCGCCGTCGGTTGCCTTGAGGGCTTCAAAGTCAGCGGCAGCGCCGAATCGGTAGGCGCACACACCACCTCCAGTGTGGTGCAGTCGATCTTTATCGTGATCCTCCTCGACGCCGTGGCCGCGCTGTTCTTTATGGAGATGGGCTGGTGAGTACGCCAACAAACACGCCCCGCGAGGCGGTGATCGAAGTGCGCGACCTGTGCAATCGGTTTGGCACCCAAACCGTGCACGAACACCTCAACCTGGATGTGTATAAAGGCGAGATTCTTGGCGTGGTGGGCGGCTCCGGCACGGGTAAATCGGTGCTGCTGCGCAGTATTGTCGGCCTGAGGCGCCCCACTGAGGGTGAAGTACGCGTGTTCGGCAAAGACCTGCTGAGCTTGTCCGAAGCCGAACGCTCGCTGATTGAACGGCGCTTTGGCGTGCTGTTCCAGCAAGGCGCGCTGTTTTCCTCGCTGACGGTCACCGAAAACATCGCCATGCCCTTGATCGAGCATGCCGGGCTGAGCCGCCCCGACGCAGAGCACTTGGCGCTGGTCAAGTTGGCACTGGCCGGGTTGCCGCTGTCGGCGGCCGACAAGTACCCGTCGGCGCTGTCTGGCGGGATGATCAAGCGCGCTGCCCTGGCCCGTGCCTTGGCGCTGGACCCGGACATCCTGTTCCTCGACGAGCCCACTGCCGGGCTTGATCCGATTGGCGCCGCGGCGTTCGACCAACTGATCCTGACCCTGCGTGATGCGCTGGGCCTGAGTGTGTTCCTGGTCACCCACGACCTCGACACGCTCTACACCATTACGGACCGGGTCGCGGTGTTGTCGCAAAAACGGGTGTTGGTCGCCGCGCCCATCGCTGAAGTCGAAAACTTCGACGACCCGTGGATTCATGAGTATTTCCATGGCCCTCGTGGCCGCGCCGCGTATGAAGCGGCAACCCAGCGTAAGGAGCAATGACATGGAAACCCGCGCCCATCATGTATTGATTGGCTTGTTCAGCGTGCTGGTTGTCGCAGGAGCCATGCTGTTTGGCCTGTGGCTGGCCAAATCGAGCATGGACGACACCTTCACCGATTACGAAGTGGTGTTCAACGAGGCAGTCAGCGGCTTGTCCAAAGGCAGCTCGGTGCAATACAACGGGATCAAGGTCGGTGACGTGATCGAACTGCGCCTGGACGATAAAGACCCGCGTCGCGTGCTGGCACGGGTTCGTCTGGCCGCCGGTACGCCGGTCAAAGTCGATACCAAGGCCAAGCTTGCACTGACCGGCGTGACCGGCACCTCGATCATCCAGCTCAGCGGTGGCGACCCGAACAGCCCGATGCTCAAAGGCAAGGACGGCAAATTGCCGGTGATTGTGGCCGCACCCTCGCCAATTGCCCGGCTGTTGACCGATGGCAACGACATGCTGGCCAACATCAATATCCTGCTGCACAACGCCAACCGGTTGTTCTCCCACGAGAACGTCGACAGCGTGGCCAAAACCCTGTCGAACTTTGAGCAGACCACCAGCGCCATTGCCGATCAGCGCAATGACATTGCCCAGACCCTCAAGCAGCTGTCACAAGTGGGCAAGCAAGCCTCGGCCACCCTTGAGCAAACCACCGCGCTGATGCGCAACGCCAATGGCTTGCTCAATAGCCAGGGCAAGCAAGTGTTCAACAGCGCAGAGCAGGCCATGCAGTCGCTGGAGCAGAGCACCGCGACCATCAACACGCTGATCAACAACAACGAAGCCTCGCTTAACAGCGGGCTGCAGGGGCTTAATCAGCTGGGCCCGGCGGTCAATGAGTTACGCGAGACGCTCAACACGCTGCGGGGCATTTCGCGGCGTCTGGAAGCCAACCCGAGCGGTTACTTGCTGGGCCGCGAGCAGAACAAGGAATTCACGCCATGATCCGACCTTATCGCCTGGCAGGCACATTCTTGCTGGCTGCCAGCCTGAGCCTGCTCAGTGCTTGCTCGATTTTCCCCAAGCCTGAGGTGGTGGATGTGTATCGGCTGCCCGGGGCGCAAGCACCGATTGCCGCCAGCCAAGGAGCGCCGGTGAAATGGTCATTGCGTCTGAACAAGCCGATGGCCAGCAACACCCTCAACAGCCAGAACATTGCCGTGGTGCCTGAGGGCAACCTGATCAGTAACTACAAAGGGGCGCGCTGGAGCGATCCGGCGCCGACCCTGGTGCGCAATCGCCTGTTGGATGCCTTCTTGCAGGACGGCCGGGTCCAGGCGCTGAGCACCGATGACAACAATTTGCAGTCCGACTACGAGTTAGGCGGCGAGTTGCTGGCGTTCCAGACGCATTACAACGGCAAGAGCCCGGAAGTTCTGGTGCAATACAACGCCCGCCTGGTGCGCAGCAGCGACCAGCGGATCATCAGCACCAAGCGTTTTGAAACCCGCCAGCCGCTGAGTAATCCGTTGGTGCCGCAGGTTGTCGCAGGCTTTGGCCAGGCGACAGACACGCTGATGCCACAAATGGTGCAGTGGGCGATCCAGCAAGGGCAAGCACACTCGCAACCTTGACATACCTGTGCAGGAGCGAGCTTGCCTCGTGATGGTTTGATCTTAAAAGACCGCGAGGTACGCTCGCTTTTACAGGATTTAGGCCTGGCTGAATTTATTGGCCAACTCGCGCAGCAGTACTTCGGCCTCCAGCACTTTGTTCACCGCGTCTTCGGCTTTTTCGCGGGTCACGTTCAAACGCTCGAACAGCGCATCAGGCAGCGGCGCATAAGCGCCGTGGCCAATCCCGCGATTGCGCAGCAAACCCAACGCCATGCACACCAGATTCGGGTATTCGGCATCGGCATCGGTGTAGTTCGGGTCATGTTGAAAGCGCAGCGCGGCGGTCAGCTCATCCGGCATACCCCAATGACGCATTAGCCAGGCGCCCATTTGCTCGCGGCTGATGCCCAGCAGGTGCTGTTCGATCACGCTGTGGCTGACGTGCGGGTTGACCTCGAGGTGGCGGCAAATAAGTGAGAAGTGCGGCGGAAACACATGGGCCAGCAACAGGTAGCCAAAGTTGTGCAGCAGCCCGGCCAGGTACGCCAACCCCGTCTCCGGGCGTTTGTCACGCGGCATGCTACGGGTCAGGCCTTCAATGACTGCGGCCGTGTAGATCGACTGCTGCCAGTACGGCGTGCTGGATTGCGGATGGTCCTTGGGCAGGCTCAGGGTTTTGCCCAGCGACAGGCTCAAGGCCAGGTTGATCACCAGATCGACCCCGAGCACACGCACGATGGCATCTTCAACCGAACGGATTTTGCTCGGCGCCGCGTAGTACGACGACGATGCCCAGCTCATGACTTGTGCCGCCAAGGCCGGGTCAGTTTCCACGACACTGGTGATTTCATCGATGCTGACTTCAGGATCAACCCGCAGACGCATGATTTTGCGTACGCTCTCGGCCAACGGCGGTATTTCGATGGTGGCTTCAAGGCGCTGCTGAATACGCCGCGCCGTAAAGGCCTGCACTGCCTGGCTGATGGCTGCGCTGTCGTCGTCCGGGCGGTTAAGGTTGAGACTGATGGCGCTCAATGGCTCGGCAAACCGCCCAGAGTTGGCGATCCCCAGCAAACGCTGGAAGTCTTCGCAGGTGACTTCCAGCAACAGGCCCGGCTCACCCGAACTGATCAGCAGCAGCGGCTGTTTCAGCAGTTGCTCTTCGTACAGGCACGATGAACGCGTCAGAGACGGCAGGCCCGGCAACAGGCTCAGGCCATGACGGTCGAGGATTTCGCGCAGCCGGCTCTGGGCAACGGCAGTCATGCGGCGCCCGATCAGGTCCGCCAAGCGGTTGAGGTCAAGCAATTGGCTCTGCGCGAACATCACCATCAAGGCGCCAGCCGTGTCATCAAGCAGCACGGCCTGGACCTTGCTGTCCGGGCTTAGCCCCGGGTGGTCAAGCACTTCGCGATAGGCAATAGCCCGCTCGTTGAGCAGTTGCTGAACAACAGGTGGCGTACTCGGCACGGCGAGGGCAACAGCGACTTTACTCATGGTCTGCATCCGATGTGTGCAACTCAAATTTGAAAACCCGGTACTGGATCGGCAGCGACTGAATTTACTGAACGGTCTTTTTTACACTTGACCGTATTGCTGACCATGACGTAACCAGCGATCCAGCAAGGGGCTAACGTGGCTTGGCCAGCGTTCCAGCAACGCCAGGGCGGCGTCGCGCACAGCGGGAAGCAGGTCGGCATCGCGCATCAAGTCGGCCACCTTGAATTGCAGCAGGCCAGTTTGCCGGGTGCCGAGCATTTCGCCTGGGCCGCGCAGTTCAAGGTCTTTTTCAGCGATCACAAAGCCATCGTTGGTCTCGCGCATGATGCCCAGGCGCTGACGACCGATTTGCGACAGCGGCGGATGATACAGCAGCACACAATGGCTGGCCGCGCTGCCCCGGCCCACACGCCCGCGCAACTGGTGCAGTTGGGATAAGCCGAGGCGCTCGGGGTTTTCGATGATCATCAGGCTGGCGTTGGGAACGTCCACGCCCACTTCAATCACAGTGGTTGCGACCAGCAATTGCAGTTCGCCAGCCTTGAATTGCGCCATGACCTCGGCTTTTTCAGCGGCTTTCATACGGCCATGGATCAGCCCGACGCGCAGTTCGCCCAGCGCGCTGGACAGGTCTTCAAAGGTGCTTTCGGCGGCCTGACAGGTCATCTCTTCGGATTCTTCAATCAGGGTGCAGACCCAATACGCCTGCCGCCCTTCGGCGCAGGCGGCGCGTACCCGTTCAATGACTTCCATGCGGCGGGTGTCGACCACCAGCACGGTGTTGACGGGCGTGCGCCCAGGCGGCAGCTCGTCGAGGATCGAAGTGTCGAGGTCGGCATAGGCACTCATGGCCAGGGTGCGGGGTATCGGGGTGGCCGTCATGATCAACTGGTGCGGGCACATGACACCGCCCACGCCTTTATTGCGCAAGGCCAGCCGTTGTTGCACGCCGAAGCGGTGCTGTTCGTCGATGATCACCAACGCCAGGTTCTTGAACTGCACCTGCTCCTGAAACAGCGCATGGGTGCCGACCACCATCGGTGCGCCATTGGCGATTTGCTCAAGCGATGCCGCCCGCGCCTTGCCCTTGAGTTTGCCGGCCAGCCAGGCGACTTCGATGCCCAGCGGCTCCAGCCAGCGTTTAAAGCTGATGAAATGCTGCTCGGCGAGGATTTCAGTGGGAGCCATCAAGGCCACCTGATAACCGACCTCCAGCGCCTGCAAGGCGGCCAGGGCCGCGACCACGGTTTTACCCGCGCCCACATCGCCCTGGATCAGGCGCAACATGGGCTCGGATTGGCTGAGGTCGTAAGCGATTTCATTGCCGACCCGCACTTGCGCGCCAGTGGGCGGGAAGCCCAGGTTGGCGAGGTATTGCTTGGGCAGCTTTTTGGCCTTGGGCAACGCCGGGGCTTGTTGCGAGCGCAGGCTCTCGCGCAGGCGTTGCTGCGAGAGCTGGTGAGTCAGCAGTTCTTCAAACGCCAGCCGGTGCTGGGCCCAGTGATGGCCCAGTGCGAGTTCTTCAACGTCAGCGTCAGCAGGCGGCTGATGCAAATAACGAATGGCCTCGTCCAGCGGGGCCAATTGGTATTCCTTGGCCAGTTCTGGTGGCAACCAGTCGGGCAAGCTGCGCGGCCCCAGCATCGCCAGGCTCTGCTGGCTGAGCTGGCGCAAACGCTGCTGCGTCAGGCCCTCGGTGGTGGGGTAGATCGGCGTCAGCGTGGTGTCGACAGGCGGCGGCTCCGCTCCGGTGATAGCGCGGTACTCGGGGTGGTAAATTTCCAGACCCGAGGCGCCCGGCCGTGCCTCGCCATAGCAGCGCACTTCGGTGCCGCGCTTGAGACTTTCTTTTTGCGCGTTGCTGAAGTGGTAGAAGCGCAGGCTCAAGCCGCCGGTGCCATCGTTGATGCGCACCAACAGACTGCGGCGCTTGCCCATCACTACGTCGACGCCAATCACCCGGCCTTCGACCACCGCGTCCTGACCGGGACGCAGCGCACCAATCGGCACCACGCGGGTGCGGTCCTGGTAGCGCAACGGCAAGTGGAAAAGCACATCCTGAACGGTTTCGAGCCCTACCTTGGCCAGCTTCTCGGCCATGGCCTCACCGACGCCCTTGAGCGCGGTGACCGACACGTTGGACAACTCAGTCATTTCAGCTTCTTAGGTCGCGACAGGTGGCTTGGCCACGGAACACAGGCGGATCGAGTCCGCGAGGATTTCGATGGCTTTTGGCCGTGGGAAGCTCGCACGCCAGGCGATGGCCACCGTGCGAAACGGTACCGGCGGGGTCAGCGGACGCACGGACAAAATGCCAGGGGCGTAATGGTGGCTGTCGACCGCCGACAACGGCAGGATCGAAATCCCCAACCCCGAGGCGACCATATGGCGGATGGTTTCCAGCGAACTGGACTCCACCGTGGTGTGCTTGGCGCCATCGGCCCCCTTGGTCAGCGTAGGGCACGCTTCCAGCACCTGATCGCGGAAGCAGTGGCCTTCACCCAGCAGCAGCAAGCTCTTGTCGTTGAGCAGGTTGGCGTCGATGGTTTCTTTTTTGCTCCACGGGTGTTCGCTCGGCATCAAGACGTAGAACGGCTCGTCGTAGAGCGGCAACGTCAAGACGTCGGCTTCCTGGAACGGCAGCGCGATGATGATCGCGTCCAGTTCGCCGTTGCGCAGTTTGTCGCGCAGCACGTGTGTGAAGTTTTCTTCGATGTACAACGGCATTTGCGGTGCGACCCGATGCAGTTGCGGAATAAGGTGTGGGAAAAGGTACGGACCAACGGTGTAAATCGCCCCCACCTTGAGCGGTGCGGTCAGTTGATTCTTCCCGGCCTGAGCCAGTTCGCGAATGCCTTGGGCCTGCTCAAGAACCTTTTGCGCCTGGGCAACGATGCCCTCACCCACAGGCGTGAGACGCACAGCGCTTTTGCTGCGCTCGAAAATCAGCACACCGAGTTCGTCTTCCAGCTTTTTCACGCCCACCGACAAGGTCGGTTGGCTAACGTGACAACGTTCGGCTGCGTGACCGAAGTGTTGCTCTTGGGCGAGCGTAACGATGTAGCGTAATTCGGTAAGAGTCATAACGGGCGTCCCTGTGTTTGCGGGCCAAGCATAACGGCTGCTATCGATAGACGCACGTTATCACTCATTGCCTACGGAACCACAGTGACTGCGGCACGTATTCATGTTCAAGCATCAACTGGGTGAGCCGCCTGTGTAGTCGCTGACCAAGCATGGGGCTGCGAGGGGTTGCGAAGCGCCTCTGAGCGGCGACGACAGGGAGCGGGGCCAATATGTACAAAGGGCACCCTGGGGTGCCCTTTGTGGTGTTAACGCCGACGTTTATCGATGGAATAAACGAACGGAGCCACGATTTCGATGCTGCCGTTAGTGAGCATTTCAGGCGGCGGCTTGGGCAATGGTTGTGCCCGGCGAATCATTTCCAGGGTGGCCCGGTCCAGATCCGCGTTGCCGGAGCGGCCTACCAGCTCGTAGGACAGCACCTTGCCTTCGGCATCCACGACGAAGCGCAGACGGTTCAGACCTTCTTTGCCCCGCGACTGAGCGGCGGGCGGGTACTTCTTGTACTTGCCCAAGTGGGCCAGCAACGTACCTTCCCAGCTGGCTTTGGCGGCCAGTTGTTGTGGCGACGGGCCTGGAGCCGGCGCAGCAGACTTCTCGCTCGGCGCCTTGGTCGGCGTTGCGTCGCTAGGTTTATCTTCTGACGGCTTTTCCTTGACCGGCTCAGGTTTTTCCACAGGCTTGGGCGGCTGAGGCTTCTGCTTGGGCTTAACCGGTTTGGGCACAGCAATCTTGGGTTTGGGCGCTTCGGCCAGCTTGGGTATCGGCAACTCTTCCACGGGAGCCGGCGGTTGTGGCGGGGTCACCACTTTCGGCGGCGCAGGCGGAGGCGGCTCTGGCATCGGCGCCAGATCCACCATCATGGCTTGCGGCGGAAGTTCGATAGGCCGTGGGTTAGACCAATTCAGGGCAAGAGCCACTGCCACAGCATGAATCGCCAGCACCACGGCCAAGCTGATTGCGTAACGCGTCATCTTTTGGCGCGCTATGGTCATTTCTTGGCTGCCGTCTCTAGTCCGACCAGACCGACCTTCAAGTAACCAGCTGCGCGCAATGCATCCATCACGCTCATCAAATCACCGTAATCCACACCTTTGTCTGCCTGGAAGAAGATCGTCGTGTCCTTGTTGTTGTGAGTCCTGGCATCCAGGGTCGGGCCCAATGCTTCAACCGTGACCGGCTCTTCGCCCAGATATAGGCGCTGGTCAGCTTTGACGCTGAGGAACACCGGTTTCTCGGGTCGCGGTGCCGGTTTGGCGGTCGAAGCGGGCAGGTCAACCTTGATATCAACAGTCGCCAGCGGTGCCGCCACCATGAAGATGATCAGCAGTACCAGCATCACGTCAATAAAAGGGGTGACGTTGATTTCATGGTTCTCGGCGAGATCGTCATCGCCTTCTTTTAAATGCAGGCCCATGGCCGATTACCCCACTTTCACCATGTGCGGTTGCGAGCTGCGCTCGGGCGGCAGGTGATCGAGGTCACGACTAACCAGCAGCAACACTTCTGCCGATGCATCCGCCACCTGAGCCTTGTAGCCGGTGATGGAGCGGGCGAATACGTTATAAATCACCACCGCAGGAATCGCAGCCACCAGGCCCAAAGCGGTTGCCAGCAAGGCCTCGGCGATACCGGGTGCAACGACGGCCAGGTTGGTGGTTTGGGTTTTGGCGATGCCGATGAAGGAGTTCATGATGCCCCATACGGTACCGAACAGACCGACGAACGGTGCTGTGGAACCGATGGTCGCCAGCACGCCGGTGCCGCTGCTCATGTTACGACCGCAGGCCGCCACCAGACGCTCAAGGCGGAAGCTGACACGCTCCTTGATACCTTCTTTTTCACGGCTGTTGGCCGACAGGCGCATTTCTTCCATGGCGTCCTGTACCAACAGGTGCGCGAGGGTGCCTTCTTTGGCTGCTGTTTCGCTGGCTTCTTGAAGTGTGCGGGCTTTTTTCAGGTTGGCGATTTCGCCGCGCAGGCGACGCTTGGCGCCCATCACTTCAAAGCCTTTGGCGATCCAGATGGTCCAGGTGATGATCGAGGCGATTGCCAGGCCGATCATCACGAGTTTCACAACAATGTCAGCGTTTTTGTACATGCCCCAAGGGGACAGGTCATGGGCCATGCCCAAGCTGTTATCTTCTTCGGCCACGACTTGCGATGCTTCATCAGCCGGAGCGCCAGCGCCTTCAGCGGGGGCTGGGTCTGTCGCAGCCGGTGCAGCAACAGGCGCCGCAGCCTCCGTGGCGGAGTGCACAGCCGGTGTGGCAGGTTCGTCGGCAAAGGCCGCCGCTGGTGCCAGCATAAGGCTGAACATCAGCGCCGCAAGCCCACGCCATAGACGTGAAGGGCTCGAAAGCTGGGTTGGCGAAGCGGAGGGTTGATTGCGTGTCATGCTAGCCGGACCTGAAGAAAGTAAAGAAGAAATGCCCTACAGCGCGTCTTAAGACCCAGGGCAAACGATGCGTTATTATTGCAAGTAATTCTTGTTAACAAAAGCAAATGCACTTGTTTTTTTCAAATGTCACGATCTTGAGCGTGACCGCACAGCCATTTTTGTAACATTTCGTAAGGAGCTTAAGATGTCCAAACCCACAGCGCTGATTGTCGGTTGCGGTGATGTCGGGAGTCGTCTGGCCACTCAGTTGCTTGAGCGTGGCTGGCAAGTCTATGGGTTGCGCCGTTCGATAGATCGCTTGCCTGCCGGGGCCATCGGTGTTGCGGGCGACCTCTTCAACCAGACGTGCCCGGCCAACTGGCCGACCGGTCAGCTTGATTACCTGGTGTACAGCACCGCTGCCACCGAACATGACGAAGCCGGCTATCAGGCCGCGTATGTCGAGGGCTTGAAACATACCCTGAGCTGGCTCAAACAACACGTCCAACAACCCAAGCGCTTGCTGTTTGTGTCCAGCAGCGGAGTGTATGTGCAGCAAGACGGGGAATGGGTAGATGAAACCTCACCCGCAGAATCAACCAACTACTCCGGCCGGATCATGCTCGAGGCTGAGCAGATAGCCCTGCACAGTGGCGTGCCGGCCAGCGTCGTGCGCCTGACTGGTATTTATGGGCCGGGGCGTGAATGGTTGCTGGGGCAAGTGCGCAAGGGTTATCGCGTGGCCGTCAATCCACCGCTGTATGGCAACCGGATTCACGCCGATGACGCAGCCGGGCTTTTGGCCTTCTTGCTGGAAGCAGACCGACAAGGCAAGGCTTTGGACGACTGCTATATAGGTGTTGATAACGAACCCGCGCCGCTGGCCGAGGTGGTGGACTGGTTGCGTGAGCGCCTGGGCGTGACCGAATGGGCCGAAGAGGCGAGCGTGCGCCGTGCGGGCAGTAAGCGTTGCAGCAACGCGCGGGCTAAAGCATTGGGCTGGGAGCCGCGCTATTCGAGCTATCGCGAGGGCTATGCAGCGATTCTTGACGCTATTACACCGTAAGAGCTGTCGAGGCACGAAGGCTGCGATCTTTTGAAGATCAAAAGATCGCGAGGCAAGCTCGCTCCTACAGGATGAACTGCCCCAAACAGTTGGATGGGTGTCCAACTTTTTGGGGGCAGTTCAGGAGCGGGGTTGGCTTTTAGGGCTGTTTCTCTAGCACCCATTCCTGTTTGCCAGGGTAAAACTGGGGCATTTCGTCAGGCTTGGCCGAGTCCAGCGCCTGGAAGATTTCAAGTCGGCGGCCATTTCGCATAAATAGATGTGCAGCGCCGATTTCATCCTGTTGCAGCCACAGGCTGTCGTACTCGCCACTCATCGAGGCGCAGTCACCTGCCAGGCACAGGGCATAGGCGTTGTAATTGGCCAGGCCTTTGATTTGCCCATCCGGCATAAAGGTGACCGTATTGCCCTGCCCCGGGCCGCTGATCACGCGCCACTCACCGCCCAAATAGGCTGCCTTGAGCGCGTACTCGAAATGAGTGCCCAAAGGCGCATCCCGGGTCAGATGCACAGGCGAGCGAACAAACGATTGTTGCGGGTCGGAGTCAGAAGCGGCCTGGGTCAGCCCGATACCTTTGAGGCTCAGCTCAATGGCCGAACTGCCGTATAAGTCCACTTGCCAGACACCCTTCTTCTCAGGTGCCAACTTGCCTTCTACCCACTCAAAGCCGTTGGTGTAGTTGGCCTTGGCGTTCTTGGCGTCGATGTCCCATTCAAGATTCGGCCCGTAAGCCAGCAAGGCTTCACGCAGGTTGCCACCTTTGGCGGCCTCATCGATTGCCGCCTGGTTAATCCAGACGCCACTGATATCGCGGGGTGCAGGGTCGCTGGCACAACCAACCAAAAAAACGGCGAGCAGTGACCAGGCTAGCGCTTTGCGCATAGTGGAATCCTTTTAAAGCAGGGGGGTGGCGCAGCAGGAGAGGCTGCGCCGAGGGTGTTACTCGAGTACCAGAATGGCATCCATCTCAACTTGCGAACCCTTTGGCAAGGCGGCAACACCGATGGCTGCGCGCGCTGGGTAAGGTTGTTCGAAGTACTTGCCCATGATCTCGTTGACCTTGGCGAAGTGGCTCAGGTCGGTCAGGAAGATGTTCAGCTTGACGATGTCTTTGAACGAGCCACCCGCTGCTTCAGCTACCGACTTGAGGTTTTCAAATACCTGAATGGTCTGGGCTTCAAAGCCTTCAACCAGTTCCATGGTTTTTGGGTCCAGCGGGATTTGACCGGACATGTAGACAGTATTGCCAGCTTTGATCGCCTGAGAGTAGGTGCCGATTGCAGCAGGTGCCTTATCGCTGGTGATTACAGTCTTGGACATGGGTGACTCCTTGTAATTAGGTGGCTACGCACGCATACGGGTAATGCGGATGACCCCGGTGAGGGCGCGCAGTTTTTTGATCACACGAGCCAGATGCACACGGTCGTGCACGCTGACTACCAGTTGGACCACGCTGATACGACCATCGCGTTCGTCCATGCTGATCTTTTCGATGTTGCCGTCGGCGGCGTTGACGCTGCTGGCCAGCAATGCGATCAAGCCGCGCTGGTGTTCCAGCTCGACGCGCAATTCGACGTTGAATTCGCCCGTAACGTCCTTGGCCCATGATAGCTGGACGCATTTTTCAGGGTTATGACGGATTTCACTGATATTGCGGCAGTTGTCCAGGTGCACAACCATGCCTTTGCCCGCAGACAAGTGGCCAACAATCGGGTCGCCCGGAATCGGCGTGCAGCATTTGGCGTAGCTGAGCACCAGACCTTCTGTACCGCGAATTGCCAGCGGGCCTTCGGGGCTCGGCAGTTGCTCGCCCTCGCCCAGCAAGCGTCGGGCCACAACGTAAGCCATGCGGTTACCCAAGCCAATGTCTTCGAGCAGGTCTTCGATGTGTTCCAGGCGATATTCCTGGAGCATGGCCTGGACGCGCTCGGCGGGGATTTGGTCCAGCGCGCTGTTGAATCCGTTGAGCACTTTGTTCAGCAGGCGTTCGCCCAGGCTGATGGATTCGGATCGACGCTGCAGTTTGAGTGCGTGGCGAATGTGCGTGCGTGCCTTGCCGGTCACCACAAAGTTGAGCCAGGCCGGGTTCGGGCGGGCGCCCGGGGCACTGACAATCTCGACCGTGGAGCCGCTTTGCAGGGGCTCGGACAGCGGCGCGAGACGACGGTTGATCCGGCACGCGATGCAGCTGTTGCCGACGTCGGTGTGTACCGCGTAGGCAAAGTCGACCGCCGTGGAGCCTTTGGGCAGCTCCATGATCCGGCCTTTAGGCGTAAAGACGTAGACCTCGTCCGGGAACAGATCGATTTTGACGCTTTCGATAAATTCGAGGGAGTTGCCGGCGCGCTGCTGCATCTCGAGCACGCCCTTGACCCATTGTCGCGCCCGGGCGTGAGTCCCGGTGTGTTGCTCGTCGCCACTGGATTTGTACAACCAGTGCGCGGCAATCCCGTTGTTGGCCATTTCTTCCATTTCACGGGTACGGATCTGAATCTCGATCGGTACACCGTGCATGCCAAACAGCGTGGTGTGCAACGACTGATAGCCGTTGGCTTTGGGAATCGCGATGTAATCCTTGAAGCGTCCCGGCAGGGGTTTGTACAAATTATGTACAGCGCCCAATACGCGGTAGCAGGTGTCTACTTTGTCGACGATGATCCGGAACGCATACACGTCCATGATCTCGTTGAACGCACGACGCTTGCCGCGCATCTTTTTATAGATTCCGTAGATGTGCTTTTGACGCCCGCTCACCTCACCCTGAATGCCGTCAACGGCCAGACAGTGGCTGAGCGATTCTTCGATTTTGTTGACGATTTCTTTGCGGTTGCCCCGGGCGCGCTTGACCGCCTGATAAATGCGCGCAGAGCGCATCGGGTACATCGCCTTGAAACCGAGGTCTTCGAATTCGATACGAATGTTGTGCATACCCAGCCGGTTGGCGATGGGCGCGTAGATTTCCAGGGTTTCCTTGGCAATCCGCCGGCGTTTTTCGCCGGACAACACTTCGAGGGTACGCATGTTGTGCAAGCGGTCCGCCAGCTTGACCAGAATCACCCGAATGTCGCGGGCCATGGCCATGGCCATTTTCTGGAAGTTTTCAGCTTGGGCTTCGGCTTTGGTTTCGAAGTTCATCTGGGTCAGCTTACTGACGCCATCGACCAGTTCGGCCACGGTTTCGCCGAACTGCGCAACCAGCGCTTCCTTGGCAATTCCGGTGTCTTCGATCACGTCATGCAGCATGGCCGCCATCAGGCTCTGATGGTCCATATGCATGTCGGCAAGGATGTTGGCCACTGCCAGCGGGTGCGTGACATAAGGCTCGCCGCTACGTCGGCGTTGGCCGTCGTGGGCTTGTTCTGCGTAAAAATACGCTCGTCGGACCAGATTGACCTGGTCCGCACTGAGGTAGGTCGACAAGCTGTCGGCGAGGGCGTCTATGCTCGGCATGAGGGAGCCTCCTGCCAAAACTGTGAACCCTTCGCCGTACTACGTCGACCGGGCATAGGCTTAGTTCGCCTCGTTGGACTCGTCCTCGAACGCTGCAAACAGCGGTTCGTCTTCGACGATTTCAGCGTTGGCGATAAACTCGTAGCTCATCAGGCCTTCTGCGATTTCACGCAGGGCAACGACGGTAGGCTTATCGTTTTCCCACTGAACCAGAGGCTCTTTACCACCGGTGGCCAGTTGACGGGCACGCTTGGTAGACAGCATGACCAGCTCAAAGCGGTTATCCACGTGTTCTAGACAGTCTTCAACGGTTACGCGGGCCATGGTCTTCCTCGTAGCAAATGCAATGTGCGCGCTGCCCGGATGGGCGAGCGGACTCAACAGTTTAAAAAATCACCAGCGATTAGGGAAGCGCTGATTTTTCACGCGCCCTGCCCATAGCCTCTGTAAGTGCCAATTTAAAGCCCTTGCAGGGGTTTTGGGAAGTGCTGTTTAGCCAAGCAGTTCGGCCAGTAATTTACCAAAACGCTGCTGCTGGCGTTTCTGCTGCAGACGATTGGCATGGAAAATGGCCTTCAGGTCATCAAGTGCCAACGCAAAGTCGTCGTTGATGATCAGGTAGTCATAGTCGACGTAGTGACTCATTTCACTCACGGCTTCGCGCATACGGCCGTCAATAATCTCGGCACTGTCCTGCCCGCGATTGTCCAGACGATCACGCAAGGCCTGTTGGCTCGGCGGCAGGATAAAGATTGAACGCGCTTGAGGCATCAGCTTGCGGACCTGCTCGGCGCCTTGCCAGTCGATCTCCAGAATCAGGTCGTGACCTTCATCGAGGGTTTGCTGCAGGTAGCTTTGCGACGTGCCATACAGATTGCCAAACACCTCGGCACGCTCAAGAAAATCACCGTGCTCGATCATCTTCACGAACTCTTCGCGTTCGACGAAGTGATAGTGCACGCCGTTCTCTTCACCGGGGCGCTTGGCCCGGGTGGTGTGCGACACCGAGACGCGAATGTGCGGCTCAACGTCGATCAGGGCCTTGACCAGGCTGCTTTTCCCGGCCCCTGAAGGAGCGGAAATAATGTAGAGAGTGCCAGTGCTGTGGGTCATGTCGGGGTGAGCCTTACTCAATATTCTGTACTTGTTCGCGCATCTGCTCGATCAACACTTTGAGGTTGACCGCCGCCTGGGTACTACGCGGGTCGAATGCCTTGGAACCGAGGGTGTTGGCCTCCCGGTTGAGTTCTTGCATCAGGAAGTCGAGGCGACGGCCGGCAGCACCGCCCGACTTGAGCACGCGCCGCACTTCCAGAATGTGGGTGCTCAGACGGTCCAGCTCTTCTGCGACGTCACTCTTTTGCGCGAGCAAGACCATTTCTTGCTCAAGGCGCTGAGGGTCCAGCTCGGCTTTCATGTCGGCGAAGCGATCCAGCACCTTCTGCCGCTGGGTGGCGAGCATTTGCGGCACCAGCTCACGCAAGGTGTCTACGTCGCTTTCGATGGCGCTCAAACGGTCATTGATCAAGCGCGCCAACTCTGCGCCTTCGCGCTCACGACCATTTTTGAGCTCTTGCAGGCCTTGCTTGAACAACGCCAGCGCCTGTGTGTTCAGGGCTTGAGGGTCGGCCGCATCGGCCACCAGCACTCCAGGCCAGGCCAGGACTTCTAGCGGATTCAGCGCTGCGGGCTGCTTGATCAGGCCGGCGATGGTTTCGGCCGCGGCCACCAGTTGTGCAGCACGCTCGCGATTGACTTGCAGCGGTTTGCCGGTGCTTTCTTCGGTGAAGCGCAAGGTGCACTCCAACTTGCCACGGGAGATACCCTGGCGCAGCGCTTCTCGCACCGCACCTTCGAGCTCGCGAAAGGACTCCGGCAAACGCAGGTGTGGCTCCAGGTAGCGGCTGTTGACCGAGCGCAGCTCCCAGCTCAGGGTGCCCTGAGCGCCAGCGCTTTCGACGCGGGCAAAGGCGGTCATGCTGTGCACCATGGAGGTACCTCGCGATCTGATGAATGAAGCCGGACGGCTATTAAGGGGGCGGATTGTAGCGCAGTGCAGCAGATGGCCCCAAATTACGTCTGTCGCAAAGGCGTTGCAGGCCTGGATTGTTTTTAAATGTGCCCGGATTGATCTCGGCCTTTATAATGCTCGGCAGTTTTCCGTCCCGTACAGGTATCCCACATGAAACGTCCAAGTGGTCGCGCTGCCGATCAGCTCCGTCCGATCCGCATCACCCGCAACTACACCAAACACGCAGAGGGCTCTGTACTGGTCGAGTTCGGTGACACTAAAGTCATTTGTACCGTCAGCGTCGAGAACGGTGTACCGCGCTTCCTCAAAGGTCAGGGCCAAGGCTGGCTGACCGCCGAATACGGCATGTTGCCGCGTGCCACTGGCGAACGTAACCAGCGTGAAGCCAGCCGTGGCAAACAAGGCGGCCGCACCCTCGAAATCCAGCGCCTGATCGGCCGCTCGCTGCGCGCTGCACTGGACATGTCCAAACTGGGCGATATCACCCTCTACGTCGATTGCGACGTGATTCAGGCAGATGGCGGTACTCGTACCGCATCGATCACCGGCGCCATGGTTGCCTTGGTTGATGCCCTCAAAGTGATCAAAAAGCGTGGCGGCCTCAAAGGTGGCGACCCGATCAAGCAAATGATTGCCGCCGTATCAGTGGGCATCTACCAGGGCGAGCCGGTACTGGATCTGGACTATCTTGAAGATTCGGCAGCCGAAACCGACCTGAACGTCGTGATGACCAGCACCGGTGGTTTCATTGAAGTTCAGGGCACTGCCGAAGGCGCACCATTCCAGCCGCAAGAGCTGAACGCTATGCTGGCACTGGCTCAACAAGGCATGACCGAAATCTTCGCACTGCAACAAGCGGCATTGGCTGACTGATTGCCAACCGCCTGGATGATCGACAGGAGAACGCCATGACAGAACTCGACCTTTCAAATCCCAAACCGAGCCGCGAAGCTCGCCAATGGGCAATGTTTTGTCACTTTGCGGCGTTCTTGGGGATGTGGTTTCCGTTTGGCAACCTGATTGGGCCGCTGATCATTTGGCAGCTCAAGCGCGAGAGCGATCCCTTTGTTGACGAACAGGGCAAGGAAGCCCTGAACTTTCAGATCACCGTGGCGATTGCTTCGGCCATTTGCTACGTGCTGATGTTTGTACTGATTGGCTTCGTCTTGCTTGGCCTGCTGTTCATCGGCGCCGTGGTGCTGGTGGTGATTGCCGGTGTCAAAGCCAATGACGGGGTGGCCTACCGCTACCCATTCACCTGGCGGCCGATCAAGTAAACCCCAGATTTGCCTCGCGATCTTTTAGATCAAAAGATCGCGAGGCAAGCTCGCCCCTACCGGTTTTTCAGACGGTTGTTACGCCGTAGCGGGCGGCGGGTTTGTTGTGCGAGAGGTTGGGTAACAGCGCTTGGCGCGCCGCATCAAAGGCCGCCCAATCTGCGCTGTCCGGTAACGCCGGAACGGTGACGTGCTCACCTTGTGCCAGACCGGCCAAGGCGGCATCGACCATGTTTTCGGCGCTCATGACAATCGCCTCCGGCAAAGCGTCCACCGACGAACCGGCAACATCCCAGAACTCGGTGGCTGTCGCACCTGGCAGCACGACCTGAACCTTGACTCCTTTGTCACTGAGTTCATGTTGGAGCGATTCACTGAGTGCCAGCACAAACGCCTTGGTCCCGCCGTACACACTGTTCAATAATTTTGGCGCAACGGCAACGACGGAAGCGATATTGATGATCGTGCCGCGCCCCTGTTCAACGAAGTTACCGGCAGCGGCCTTGGCCAATCGAGTCAATGCCAGCACGTTCAGCAAAATCATCGCATCCATCGCGTCTGCCGACGACTCCAGCAACGAAGTGCTCGCTCCGACTCCCGCATTGTTGACCAGCAGGGTAATACGCGGGTCTTCCTGCAACAGGCTGGCTACACGCTTCAGGTCGGCGGACTGGCTAAGGTCGGCGACCACCACCTGGACATCCCGTCCGGTTTGCGACGTCAACTGCGCTGCCAAGCGCTCCAGCCGCTGTTGGTTACGGGCAACCAGAATCAGGTCATAGCCATCACGCGCCAAACGATCGGCATAAACTGCACCAATCCCCGAAGAGGCCCCCGTAATCAGGGCATAGCCTTTACGTTCACTCATGACGTTGCTCCAAAATGGCCGGGTAAGGAGTCGGCCTTGTTAGCGTTGAGGTTATGAGCGTATGGTGATGGCTGCAATGTCATATATCCCACCTTTAAGGACATGCTCATGGTTACGATTGGCATCCTTCTGTCGCCCGGCTTTCAGGTCCTGAGCCTGTCCACCAGCACGGTCTTTGAGCTGGCCAATCGGTTCTATGGGCAACCGTTCTATCGAGTGGACTTGATTTCCGAACAAGGTGGCTCAGTGGTCAGTTCCATGGGATTCACCATCGATACACTGGCATTCACACAGCGCCGCTATGACACAACTCTGGTGCTGGGCGATAACGAGTTGATAAAGCCCACTCCTGGGTTGATCCACTATTTACAGCAAGCGTTCACTTCATCACGGCGCCTGGCCTCAGCCTGTACCGGCTCCTTTCTGCTGGCCACGGCAGGCTTGCTGGATGGGCGCAAGGCAACCACGCACTGGTACCACGCGCGAACGTTTCGCGAAACTTTTCCCAACGTAAAGCTGGAAGAAGACCGCATTTTCACGGTCGACGGCAAGCTGTGGACCAGCGCGGGCATGACCGCCTGCATTGATTTGGCCTTGGCCTTGGTGGAGCAGGATCTGGGCGCGGCAGTGGCACGCGACGTGGCCAGAAAGCTGGTGGTCTACCATCGCCGCGCCGGCGGGCAGTCGCAGTTTTCGGCCTTGTTGGAGCTCGCGCCAAAGTCCGACCGCGTGCAAACCGCGCTGACCTACGCCAAGGAGCACCTGCGCGAAGAGTTGTCGGTCGAGCAATTGGCCGAGGTCGCCCACTTGAGTCCCCGCCAGTTCAGCCGCTTGTTTAGCAGCGAAACGGGCCAGTCGCCGGCCAAGGCCATCGAGAACCTGCGCCTTGAGGCCGCTCGATTGATGCTTGAGTCCGGCGCCCACAGCATCGACAGCGTGGCGCGTGAGAGCGGTTTTGGCGACCCGGAGCGCATGCGTCGAGCCTTTATACGCGCGTTTGGTCAGCCACCCCAAATGCTGCGCCGGGCGCTGCATTTGCAGGCTTAGCCGCCTCAAAAAAAATGCCCGTATCGTGGGATACGGGCATTTTTATACTGCGAAAGAACACTTAGATAGTGAGTGTCCAGTCGTAGTCCACGATCAACGGCGCGTGTTGCGAGAAGCGTGGCTGACGCGGCAAGCGAGCGCTGCGAACAAAGCGGCGCAAGCCCGGGGTCAACAACTGGTAGTCAAAGCGCCAGCCCAGATTCAGCATCTCGGCCTGTTCGTTGTCCGGCCACCAGCTGTACTGATCACCTTCGCGGCTGACTTCACGCAGGGCATCGACATAGCCCATATTGCCGACAATCTCATCCATCCAGGCCCGTTCAGGCGCCAGGAAACCAGGAGACTGCTGGCTGTCACGCCAGTTTTTAATGTCGAGCTTCTGCTGCGCCACGTACAACGAACCGCAGTAAATGTACTCACGACGCTTACGACGCTGCTTATCCAGATAGCGTGCAAAATCGTCCATTAGCTTGAACTTCTGGTTCAAGTCTTCATCGCCATTCTGCCCCGAAGGGAGCAGCAAGGTCGCGATGCTGACCTTATCGAAATCGGCTTGCAGGTAGCGCCCGTAGCGATCGGCCGTCTCGAAGCCAAGCCCGGTGATGACTGCTTTTGGCTGCAACCGCGAGTACAAAGCCACGCCGCCTTGGGCAGGGACTTCAGCATCGCACGCATACAGAAAGTAGCCATCCAGCTGGTAGGCTGGATCGTCCAGTTCAAAGGCAGAGGCGCGGGTGTCCTGCAGGCAGATAACGTCGGCATTCTGAGCTTGCAGCCAACTGAGCAAACCACGCTCGACTGCCGTCTGAATACCATTGACGTTCACACTGATGATCCGCATAAATGGCCCCAAAAATCACGTGCGTGTATGATACACGCCGTCTTACTAATTAGCTAAATCTGTGGTATCTGGGGCCATTTACATGCAAGCGTATCAGCGCGACTTTATCCGTTTTGCCATTGATCGCGGCGTTTTGCGCTTCGGTGAGTTCACCTTGAAGTCCGGGCGCACCAGCCCCTACTTCTTCAATGCAGGCCTGTTCAACACCGGTTCCGCACTGGCTCAACTGGGGCGCTTTTATGCAGCCGCCATCGTCGACAGCGGTATCCCATTCGACGTGCTGTTTGGCCCGGCTTACAAGGGTATTCCGTTGGCTGCAGCCACCGCTGTATCGCTGGCCGAACACCATGATCGCGACATGCCATGGTGCTTTAACCGCAAAGAAGCCAAGGCCCACGGCGAAGGTGGCAGCCTGGTCGGTTCGCCATTGGAAGGCGACATCCTGATCATCGACGACGTCATTACTGCTGGCACCGCCATCCGTGAAGTCATGCAAATCATTGAAGCGCAAGGCGCCAAAGCGGCGGGCGTATTGATTGCCCTCAACCGTCAAGAACGCGGTAATGGCGAGCTGTCCGCCATCCAGGAAGTCGAGCGCGACTTCGGCATCCCGGTGGTCAGCATCGTATCGTTGAATCAAGTGCTGCAGTTCCTGGCCGAAGACGAAACCTTGAAGCAATACCTGCCAGCCGTTGAAGCGTATCGGGCGCAGTACGGGATTTAATAGCTCGTCTGTTCCCCACGGGGGAGACACGACATCTGTCGCGTCTCCCCCGTTTTGTTTTTGCGGATCACACGGCCTTTGCCGCCAATTCAGCTTCACGCTGGGCGATGGCGATTTCCAGCTCTGGGGAGCGCTTGGCCCATTGCTCGGGTGGGAGGGGTTTGGACCATTCGAGGATGTCGGGGTGATCAAAGGTTGGTGGCGGCGAAAGTTTCCAGGTTTGCAGCATGAAGACGATGGGGCCACCGAAAATGAAGATACCGATAAATAGCCACGCGGCTTTAAAAAACTCACCCTCGCGCAAATGGAGCCAAATACCTTTCGCGTATTCACAACAAGTGCCCCAGATAATTCCTCGTCCTTTCAAACTGCTACGACTGCCTTCAAAGTCATTGGTTTGAGGTAATGCATGAGGACCAATCTCCATAAAACTGCGCATGCATTCCCACACTGACATTGCCGCTTCGTTCCCCCCGCAATTAAAACCCCAATAAAAGTGCTTGTTATCTTCTTCAGCCTGAGGGTCTGGATTATCAAAGCCTATAAACAACATCCCTGAGGTATTTCGACCTGCTTGACTGACTGAAGAACTCTGCGCCGCAGCGGCAGTTACACTTTCCCAAGGCACAATCCAATACTCACCATCTTTACGCGGTACGCAGACTTCACGGCGTTGGCGATTAAAGCGAATGGGGAAGGGGGTTGGGCGGTAGAGCATATGAATGAACATCAAGTACGGGATAAACATGATGCACGCTCCAATCAAAAGATCGCTTAAGCTGCCTGTAAGACGAGCTATCCATAGAAACAGAACCGTCATCGCCCATAAGGTCATGACACCTGATCCAATGTTGTAATTTCCGACATCTAAAAAAACTTCGTTCTTACGCCAAACACTGTTCATAACATCGACAGGCTCCTCTCCCGTTGGAATGGGTAAGGGAGCCAGATAGTCCTGCTTTGAAAAAAAGCCTTTTTTACTCGTACCTGCCCCAGACAAACTCATCGTTCAACTCCGGGCTGCAAAAAGACTGAATATTGCTGTTCGCCCAGTCGATAGCGCTCCGCCTTGTCCAACTCAGGAGTTGGATCGTTACGCAAGGCGACCACTCCCGTTGCGGCGCTCAAGGTGAATGCCAGCCCTTGCTCTCCCCCCACAAAATTGAGAGCACCGAGCATTGAGGTCAAAGGTGTTTGAAATCGTAATCGCAGAGATATTTTAGTAGGTAGCGAACCGAACACGTTAGGCACGGTATTGAAGGAGCCACTCAAACGTAAACCCTGACCTTGAGTATGCGGAATCCACTCACAATGACTTTTTTTTATCCAATTGCCACCTATATCTTGCATCGATTCCTCACGAGAATACTTGCTCTCGCCATTTTTTATCCGTTCACGCATCGCCACGGTATCCAGTGGGTTCCCGATCATGGAAATATCCAGATAAGCATTACTCGGCTCTGCCCCAGGCAGATCAACGGTTAACGATTTAATCGAACTGCTCGTGACGCCTGACTGTAACGAACTCATCACGCTGTTTGGTACTGTGAATTCAAAGCTGACACGAGGTGCGTAAAGAATGCTGTATAAGCGATTAAGCTCATCTTGCTGGGCATCACTTGCTATTGGGTTAATATCGCCGGCACGGGATTTTGACCAGCAGCAATTATTTAGGAAATTTTGCATAGGTGTTTGCTGAAAATACCAGGCAATCAGATACAACACCCCCAATACAGCAATTAAACAATTGAGCGGCCCCATCAAAAATAAATACCCACTAACAGCAGCACTTACGGTAAGCCCACCCGTTATAGCCCTAAAGGTATAAATCGCACCTATTAACGTCTGAGCTGCAAAGGCAAGAACTTGTGTACCAACTACGTTTCGACGCATCTGCAACCATGGATCTATTGAGCCGTGAGAGTTCTCTAATTGAAGCTGCAACGATTTGAATTCATTTAACGCCGCCAAGGTAGATAGCCCGCCAAGCACAGCCCCGAAAAAAGTCAACACAGGGACGGCTGCCCAAGAGTTATTTGGCAGCTTAAGTGCAATCGCCTTGTCCTTCACCCCTCCCCTGACCTGACTATCAATCACCGCCACCAAAGCCGCCCCTGCATATAGCGTCGCCGACGCAGTGTCGTATACCCGCTGCTGATCCATCCCCTCCAGCACTCCAGCCTGCCCCAGATAATTACTGGCATTCCAGCTATTGAGCAGCAACGCCGTCAAAGCGATCAGGCCTCCGCTGTTTTTAACGGCGGGCGAGTCGACAATTTTTGCAACATGCCCACGGCCGATGGCTTTGCCAGTGGTATTAACCCATTGAGAAAGATCTTCTGCTGCCTTGCCAAATTGCTGGAGAACCTGATGTTTGCCTTGAATAATTAGCCGCAAGCCAATCTGATTGGCCACGCGCACAACCGTCATCATTGACAACCACGCCCCTTTTAACGGTTCACCTAATTTGCTGCTGAGCAGCATCAAAGATGCACTTAACCGTTTTATAAGGGTGTTCCAAAGGCTATTGACGTCGCCCGACATTACTCTGAGGCCAGACAGGATATTAAAACCTTCCGACCCTAATGCCTTACTTAATGCGGCCATCGCATTGGCCTGATTTTCAACTTCTAGCGCAGCCATCAACTCTGTTGCACGACTATTGGTATTGACCGCGCCTTCGAGTGTGGGGCTCCAACCGTAAAACAATTGCCTCAGCGCCCCGTCATCAGCACTGCGCACATAGTCCGCATATTGCTCAGCGCCTACCGTGCGCAAGCACTGCGCGCTAAGACACGCCAAGGCCAGTTCATCCAGCCAATGGCGGTGGCCACTGTCTTGATAATCCACAAACCACGTACCGCTGTGGTGTCGCGGCAGGTAAGCGCCACGGTCGGCATACAAGACTTCGTGTCGTTTTTTCAGGTGGTCAAAGTGTTTAGGGGCCGTTTCGTCGAGCCATTGGTTCATGGCGGGCAGGTCGATGTATTGCTCGACCTTGTCGGAGGTGTGTTTGTTTCTCAAGTTGTTGACTTTGCTTTCCTGGTAATCGCGCACCACTTGCAGCACTTCATCATGCAATTGAAGTGGGATGAACCCGCGAATTGGCGCTACTGCGGCTTGTTCGCGCAGGTGTATTTCTGCCAATCGGGTATTTGCTTCTACATTGCTGTGGGTGGTACCGCGTCGAATGTTGGCGGTATATCGTTCTCTCGCCAACTGCTCCAGTCGGGTGCGCGCATTGAGCAACATCTGCGCCTGCTCACGCGTCAGTTCAATGTCCTGCTCCCGGTAGCGATAAATCAGCATCCCGATCACTTCTTCAGGATCTTGCGTAATCAAACTCCTCACAAAGCCGCCAATACTCAGCCGCAGGTTGTTATCGGCTTGCCACTGTTCATGCCGAGATTCGATCAGTTCTTGCTCATGGTTGATGTCACGCAGAACCCCAAGATCGTCATCTAGACAGGCGAGTACGGTGTACAACCCACGAGACTGTGCATGAGCAAGTTCCATTACATTTTGCGTATCAGTCGGTGCCCATGAAACAGCGCTCCATTCTCCCGGTGGCGGAATATCAGCCGGAACAGGCGGGTACTGCGCGGCAATTTTCGCGCGCTCACCCAGCCACTGCATGGCGTCGGTGTAAGCTTTGATTTTTTGGGTGTCCGGCTCTTTGATTACCTGATTGCCCAGTACCTCAGCCTGCCGGCTCAATGCCGGTTGATGGCGCTGGTATTCAATCGCCAGCGCCAAGTCATAGGTACTCGGGATCAGCTCAGCCATCACGCTTTTCGATTCGGTCAACGGCGCGCAGTGGGGTGCTTGTAGCGTATTGGCCACTTGCCGCAAGTCGAGCCGACGCATGCGTTTGGTGCGCATTTCCGGTTCGCGCAGTTGTTCGCAAGAAGCGGCATTCAACGGTATTTCGCAGTAGAGCATCCAGGCGTCCTGATGCTTGTCCAGAGCGATACCACTCTGGGTGCCGGCCTGAACAACAGTGTCGTCTTCGTCCAGCCCCTGGCTGCAAAGCAGGTTGTTTTCAGCGACGGCATAGCGCTGCAACGGGCCGCGACCTTGCCAGATGTACATAAACCCTGCACGCAACAGACGCGCCGCCATCGGGTGGCTTTTAGACTCGACGCCAGGCTGGCAGGTCGGATAGCTGGCAGGTTCTTCGCTGAAGGCATAGCGCACGGGAACGACAAAAATCTGCGGCTGGCTGGTCGGGCACTGCTGCACAGTGCTGTTGATATCCACGTGCTCGCAGGCACTGGCAGCGCGTCGGGCTTCGGCCAGGTTGACCACCGAAGCAAGGCTTTTATCCAGGTTCATAGCGCGATCTCTCTGTGCGTTGTTTGCACAATCAATTGATCCACCAATTGCTTCAGTCGTTGCTCGGGGGCAACTTCGCGCTGGCTCAATATATGGCGATATGCCTCTTGTCCCTCCCCGGCAGGAAATGCATCGCCGAAGGCGGCATACAGGCTTGCCCAGGTCATGACTTCGTCATCTGCGCTGTAACCTTGGCGCGCGGCATTACGCTGACAGCCTTGTGCCCACACCTGCGGATCAAGCCCGTGCAAAGACTGAGGAAAGTAACGCTGGCCATGCTCAACAAGGCGTTGCGTGAAGTGCTCGCGCTGGGCTTGGCACAGATGCTCCAGCGTCTGTGCACTCAACGTGAGCCAAGGTGTCGACGCGTAACGGGCACACGGCTGATCCGGGTTTTTCTGCTGGATAATCACGCCATCCGGCAACCTGATGGTGAGTACCGGGCCCATCAGTAGATCCCGCTCGGCGTCTGCCAGATCCACCAGCCACAAACGGGTAATGCACGGGTCGTAGAAACGGAAAAAAGCAGTGACATCACCCTCAAGCCTTACATGGACCAGGCTGCGCAAATGCTCCACGACACTGGCCTCGTCAGCGCCAGACTCCAGCCAGATACCCGCGCGGCCCTGCCATTGCTGCATAAAGGTATTGGCCAGTGCGCTGCCAGGTTCAACAGGCACCAGCACCGGACCAACCGCGGCCATCTCGGCATAGCGGGTGGTCAGGTACAACGAATGCGCGACGGTGATCTTTGCCAGCTCGAACAGGCGCGCGTAGAGAGAGGGAATCAGATGGCTGTCGAGCAGCAGGTAAGCGCGAGTCATGCCTGCGCCTCCTTCAACGACTGGCAGAGCAGGCACACCGGCGCTCTTTTGGCGCTTGCGCTGGCAAAGGCCTGTTTTTGCGACTCAAGTGCCAGTGCTGTCATGGCCTCAACCCCCTCCGGATTGGCCGACACTGCCGGCATACCCGGTATCGGCACACCGCCCGGCAAGATCGGTGAACTGCTGTAAATTCCGGCAGGAGTGAGTTGCAGGTGTTGCCCGCCCGCCATCAGGGTCAGCAGCGGGCCGCCATCGACCACCAGCGTAGCCCCGGCCTTGAAGTGCGCGTGCACCCCGGCTTCAACGGCCATCAGCAACCCCACTCGCGTGTGACTGCTCATGGCGACGGATTGAAAATCACTGCCTTGCACTTGCACTTTGCGGTCGCCGATGACGGTTTGCTGGTCTTCGCCCTTGAGCACTACCACGCTGGCGCCGCTGATGGTTTCTTCGCGCTGACCATCGATCTGCAAGCGGCTGTCGTTTTCAATGTGTTGCTGCATGTCACGCTGGGCATGCAGGTAGATTTTTTCCTGGCCCTGGCGGTCTTCAAGGCGCAATTCGTTGTAGCCGCCACTGCCCGGTGCAGTACGACTGCGCAAGATACTTTGAGTTTTCTCGGCAGGCAGTTTGAGCGGCGCCGGGGTCATGCTCGACACCAGGCAGCCTGAAATCACCGGCTGATCGACGTCGCCCTCCAGGTAGCTGACCAGTACTTCCATGCCGACCCGCGGAATCGTCACGACACCGTAGCTGTCGCCCGCCCAACTGGACGCGACACGCAGCCAGCAACTGCTGGTGTCATCGGTTGCCCCGCTGCGATCCCAATGGAAGCGGACTTTGACCCTGCCGAACGCGTCGCAGTGGATCTCTTGCCCCGCCGGGCCGGTAACGCGGGCGGTCTGGCTGCCATGGATACGCGGCTTTGCAAAAACCACCGGCGAGCGGTAGATCACGTCATCGGGAATAGCGAAGAAATGGTTGCGATAACCTTGTGCAAAGTCCAGCGAATGCTTGAGGGTCGAGCTACTGCCCTGCTCTTCCAGCACTTGTGGCTGTTTGCCTTCATGGTGAACACGGGTCAGTAGCCATGGCACATTCCAGTCGCTAAAGGGGTGTTCGCTGAGGGTTAAAAAGTGACCACTGCTCAACGTTGGCTGATCACTGTGGCCGCTGGCCTGGCGATAATCGCTCTGGTGCTGCTCAAGTACCCTTTGGCTTTGCTGCTCACCCTGAGCATCGCTGATGAAGCGACCGGGGTAGGTGTAATGCTCAAGCGGACATTGGTTGAGGCCACCTCGGCTATCGGCCTGTAGCGGACGACTGGCGACCTGAAAATCATAATCACGGCGTGCAATGCTGTTGGTTCGGGTTTGCAGACGCAGATCAAAACGCTGAACCGTCGCCTCGGCAGCCGACATCCCGTTACCTGGCAGGTAGAGTGTCGCCCCCTCCAAAGGCGTGAAAGCCGTCTGACCATCACCGAACTGTAAGTAATGAGCGTCAGACGAGTGCCTGAAGTGGTAATGAATACCTTCTTCGAAACACAGCCGCTGAATGAAATGCAGGTCTGATTCCGCGTACTGCACACAGTATTCACGCGGCTCATAGGTCGATTCCAGCGTGAAACCGTAGGCATTGCCAAGGATGCCGTGCTCTTCGAGCAGAGTTTCAATGATCTGCTGCACGGTCTGGTTCTGGAAAATGCGCTGGTTGGTGCGGTGCTTCAAGTAGGCCAAGCGCGGCATCAGCGTCAGGCGATAGTGCGTGAGGCGCTTGCCAGGGCTGCATCGGACGATGTGATAGATCTGCCCGTGGACACCGCGTCCAAGGTCATCAAAGGCCAAAAAAGCCGGGGTATGCAGCAGCGCTTCGAGGTCCAGGTCCGCCCGATCACACACCAGTTCCACGGTAAAGGAAAAGGGCGTATTGAGCGCTTCGTCACCGCTGAAGGCCAGCACCCTAACCGGATGCGGGCAGGCGTTGATGGTCAGCCTGAACGTATGATCGCTGGCAAATCCGGGCATCCCTGTCTCCTCTGACGCGAGGTCAGCGCAAAGGAGGTAACGCTAAAGGATGGGCACAGCGCAGGATGTAGGAGAAGTCTCTACTTACGAATGAATACGGCCTTCGTTGTCGGAGATCCGTAAAACCGTGTAGGAGCCAACTGCCTCGCGATCTTTTAGACAGTCAAAAGATCGCGGGGCAAGCTCGCTCCTACAGCGGGAGTCTTAACCAGCAGGCTTGCTGTTGCTGATCAACGTGCCTACACCGGTGTCGGTGAAGATTTCCAGCAGTACGGCGTTCGGTACACGGCCATCGACAATGTGCGCGGTGGTCACGCCACCTTGTACCGCCTCCAGCGCGCAACGGATTTTCGGCAGCATGCCGCCGTAGATGGTGCCATCTTCAATCAGACCGTCGACTTGGGCGGTAGTCAGGCCGGTCAGCACGCGACCTTCCTTGTCCATCAAGCCGGCAATGTTGGTAAGCAGCATCAGTTTCTCGGCTTTGAGCGCCTCAGCTACTTTGCCTGCCACGAAATCGGCGTTGATGTTGTACGACTCACCGTCCGCGCCAACACCAATCGGTGCGATGACCGGGATGAAGTCACCCTTGGTCAGCATGTTGAGCAAATCGGTGTTGATTCCGGTGACTTCGCCCACATGGCCAAAATCGATGATTTCAGGCGTGGTCATTTCCGGAGTCTGGCGCTTCACAACCATCTTTTTGGCCTGGATCAGCCCGGCATCTTTGCCGGTCAGACCGATCGCACTGCCGCCATGACGGTTGATCAGGTTGACGATTTCCTTGTTCACGTGACCGCCGAGGACCATTTCAACAACGTCCATGGTTTGCGAGTCGGTCACGCGCATGCCGTCGATAAAATGACTTTCGATGGACAAACGCTTGAGCAGGTCACCGATTTGCGGGCCGCCACCGTGGACAACAACGGGGTGGATACCGACCGCTTTCATCAACACGATGTCACGCGCGAAACCGGTTTTCAGGTCATCGTTTTCCATCGCGTTGCCGCCGTACTTGATGACCAGCGTCTTGCCGACATAGCGGCGAATGTAAGGCAGCGCTTCGGACAAAACCTTGGCGACGTTAGAGGCGGCATCACGTTCGAGGGTCATTCAGGGCTCCGGTAAAACTCAGTCGATCAAAACGGTAGTTGAAGATCAGGTGCCACACGCTTGAGTTGGGCGTGGAAGACAGCCTTGATGCGTTGCAGTTCGGCCTCGGTATCAGCCTCAAATCGCAGCACCAGCACCGGCGTGGTGTTGGACGCGCGAACCAGGCCCCAGCCTTGTGGATAGTCGACGCGCACGCCATCAATCGACGTCAGCTCGGCGGTCTCACCCCATTGGGCGTCGTGCAGGGCGTCAATGATGCTGAATTTGCTCTCATCCGTCACATCGATATTGATCTCTGGCGTAGAAATATCGTTCGGGAAGGTCTCAAACAGCTCTTCAGCGGTCTGCTCCTGCTTGCTGAGGATCTCCAGCAGGCGAGCCGCGCTGTAAATGCCGTCATCAAACCCGAACCAGCGCTCTTTGAAAAAGATATGCCCGCTCATTTCACCGGCCAGCAAGGCACCGGTTTCTTTCATTTTCTTTTTGAGTAACGAATGCCCGGTCTTCCACATCAGTGGGCGGCCACCGTATTCCTTGATCAACGACGTCAGGCGACGTGTGCATTTCACATCGAAGATGATCTCGACGTTCGGGTTGCGCGCCAGGACGTCACGGGCAAACAGCATCAGCAAACGGTCCGGGAACACGATGGTGCCGGTGTTGGTCACCACGCCGACGCGGTCGCCGTCGCCGTCAAAGGCCAGGCCCAGATCCGCGTGGGTTTCCTTGACCTTGGCGATCAGGTCCACCAGATTTTCAGGCTTGCCAGGGTCCGGATGGTGGTTCGGGAAGTTGCCGTCCACCTCGCAGAACAGAGGGATCACTTCACAGCCCAGCGCCTCCAGCAGTTGCGGCGCGATCACGCCAGCAGCGCCGTTACCGCAATCGACCACCACCTTGAGCTTCTTGGCCAGTTTGATGTCGCCGGTAATTTCAGCGTGATAGCGAGGCAAGATATCCACGCGCTCAATGCTGCCCTCGCCCCACGTCAGGTCATTGGTTTTAAGGCGCGTGTGCAACGCCAGAATCTGCTCGTTGGCCAGGGTGTCACCGGCGATCACAACTTTAAAGCCGTTGTAGTCAGGCGGATTATGGCTACCCGTGAGCATCACACCTGACTTGCCGACCGACACGCTTGCGGCGTAGTAAAGCGCAGGTGTAGGCACCAGCCCCACATCGCTGACGCAACAACCGCTATCGGCCACACCTTGGATCAAACGCTCGACCAGCATCGGGCCAGACAAACGGCCGTCTCGGCCAACCCATACTTGGGGCACACCTTTGGCCAGGCTCTCGGAGCCAATGGCGCGACCAACCCAGTAAGCCGTTTCAGCGGTCAATGTTTTCGGCACCACACCGCGAATGTCATAGGCGCGGAATATGCTGTCCGAAAAATCGGGGGGGACTGAAGCTGGGTTGCTCATTACTGCTAAGACTCCATTCTTGGGCTGCTGATAAAAGATTAGAGAGTACCGGAATGCCCGAAACCGCCAGCGCCACGCTGGCTTTCATCGAACTCCTCGACCAACTCAAAGTGCGCCTGCACCACCGGCACCAGCACCAGTTGAGCGATGCGCTCGCCGATGGTGATCGTGAACGCGGTTTGGCCACGGTTCCAGCACGACACCATCAATTCGCCCTGGTAATCAGAGTCGATCAGACCGACGAGGTTGCCCAGCACGATGCCATGTTTGTGGCCCAGGCCAGAGCGAGGCAAGATCAACGCAGCCAGGCCCGGATCGCCGATGTACACCGACAGACCGGTCGGGATCAACAGGGTTTGGCCCGGCTCCAGCACGGTGTCTTCTTTGAGCATGGCGCGCAGGTCAAGGCCCGCGGAGCCTGGGGTGGCGTATTGCGGCAGCGGGAATTCGTTACCAATGCGTGGATCAAGGATTTTGGCTTGCAAAGCGTGCATTCGAGTTAAACCTGGTTCAGACGTTCGGCGATAAAAGTGATCAGTTGGCGGGCAATCTTGCCCTTGCTGGTCTGGGCAAATACGGTGGCGTGCAAGTCGCGATCAATCACGCTGCAGGCGTTCTCTTCGCTGTTGAAGCCGATGCTGGGGTTAGCCACATCGTTGGCCACAATCAGGTCGAGATTTTTGTCTTTGAGCTTGCGCGCGGCGTAATCGAGCAAGTGCTCGGTTTCGGCGGCAAAGCCGACACTGAAAGGGCGATCCGGACGCGTTGCAATGGTGGCCAGAATGTCTGGATTACGCACCATTTGCAGCAACAGGCCGTCGCCTTTCGTAGGGTCTTTCTTAAGCTTTTGCGGGGCAACGACTTCCGGGCGGTAATCCGCAACCGCAGCCGAGGCAATAAACACGTCACACGGGATGGCCGCCTCACACGCGGCGAGCATGTCGCGGGCGCTGACAACGTCAATTCGGCTGACGCGATCCGGGGTCGGCAAGTGCACAGGGCCGGTGATCAGCGTGACACGGGCGCCCGCCTCAACCGCCGCTTCAGCCAGGGCAAAGCCCATTTTCCCGGAGCTGTGGTTGGTGATGTAGCGCACCGGGTCGATGTTCTCCTGAGTCGGGCCCGCCGTGATCAGCACGTGCTTGCCGGTCAGCGCCAGATGCTGGAAGCACTCGGCTGCGCAGTGCACCAGGTCACTGGCTTCGAGCATGCGGCCAAAGCCCACGTCGCCACAGGCCTGGCTGCCGGAAGCCGGGCCGAACACTTTGAGGCCGCGGCTCTGGAGCAATTGAGTGTTGGCTTGGGTGGCCGGATCGCGCCACATGGCCTGGTTCATGGCCGGGGCGATAGCAACTGTCGCGTCTGTGGCCAGCACCAGCGTGGTCAGCAAATCATTGGCCAAGCCTTGTGCCAGCCGGGCGATCAGGTCGGCAGTGGCCGGGGCGATCAGCACCAGGTCGGCCCATTTGGCCAGCTCGATGTGGCCCATGGCGGCTTCTGCCGCAGGGTCGAGCAAATCCAGATGAACGGGGTGCCCAGACAAGGCCTGCATGGTCAGCGGGGTGATGAACTCACTGCCGCCGCGCGTCATGACTACGCGCACTTCAGCGCCCTGGTCCAGCAGGCGGCGAACCAGCTCTGCACTCTTGTAAGCAGCAATGCCGCCGCCGACGCCCAAAACAATGCGTTTTCGATACAGCCGCTGCATAGGCCTGCCTTCTAGTTCGATGATGACTGCGCGGAAAATGGCCAAATGCCACGCAAAAATGATGGGTTAAGATAACACAGCGCTTGCTACGGAACAGCGGCGCACCCACACATGGAGGTGTCATGAGTATCAGAAATTGGCCCGCGGCCGAGCGCCCGCGGGAGAAACTTTTAGCGCACGGATCGGCCAGTCTTTCAGATGCCGAGCTGCTGGCAATCTTCTTGCGCACAGGGGTTTCGGGCAAAAGTGCTGTCGATTTGGCGCGGCATTTACTGACTGAATTCGGCAGCTTGCGCGCCTTGCTGGAGGCTGACCAAGGGGCGTTCAGTCGCCAGCTCGGGCTCGGCCCCGCCAAGTTCACCCAGTTGCAAGCGGTGCTGGAAATGGGCCGCCGCCACTTGGCCGAGCATCTGCAACGGGACTCCGCGCTAGAGAGCCCGCAGGCGGTTCGCGACTACCTGAAATCCTTGTTGCGCCACGAACCCCACGAAGTGTTCGGCTGCCTGTTTATGGACTCCAAACACCGCATGCTGGCCTTTGAGGTGCTGTTCAGAGGGTCGATCGACAGCGCCAGTGTTTACCCGCGCCAAGTGGTGAAACGGGCTCTGGCGCACAACGCGGCGGCGGTTATTTTTTGCCATAACCACCCGTCCGGCATCACCGAACCCAGCCAGGCCGACCGCGTCCTGACCCAGCGCCTCACTGAGGCGCTGGATCTGATCGAAGTGCGGGTGCTGGATCACTTCATCGTCGGCGAAGGTGAGCCGCTGTCGATGGTCGAACACGGCTGGATGTGACGCTTAAGGCTTCACGCTAACCGTAGAAAAGTCCTGACGTCCAAATGGGCTTACCTGATAACCCTGTACGTCTTTACGGGTTAGCGCGTAGGCCGTTGGATGTGCCAGCGGCAGCCATAAAGCCTGCTGCTGAATCTCTGCCTGAGCCTTTTGATACAGCGCGCTGCGCTTGTCCTGATCGCTGATGGTTTTGCCCTGGCTGATCAGCGTATCGAGGGTTTTGTCGCAGTAGCGGGCAAAGTTGGTCCCGGACTTCACCGCCGCGCATGAAAACTGCGGTGTCAGGAAGTTGTCCGGGTCACCGTTATCACCCGCCCAGCCCATAAACAGCAGATCGTGCTCGCCCGCCTTGGCGCGACGAATCAACTCGCCCCACTCGATCACACGGATATCGGCCTGAATACCAATCTTGGCCAGATCGGCCTGCAGCAACTGCGCGCCCAGGCTTGGGTTGGGGTTCAGGACGCTGCTGGTGGGACGCGTCCAGATGGTGGTCTTGAAGCCGTCCTTGAGGCCCGCTTTGGCCAGCAGTTCCTTGGCCTTTTGCGGGTCATGGGCATAGCCTGGCAAATCTTTGGCGTAGCTCCAGGTATTGGACGGATAAATACCGTTGGCCGCTTGCGCGCTGTTCTCGAACACCGCCTTGAGGTACGTGTCTTTGTCGAACGCCAAATTGATGGCCTGACGTACCTCTGGCTTGTCCAGCGGTGGGTGCTGAGTGTTGAGAGCCACGAACGCGGTCATAAAGGCAGGTGTTTGCGCGACGGCCAGGGTGGCGTCCTTGAGGGCGGCATCGACATCCAGCGGTTTAGGCGAGAGTGCGATCTGGCACTCGTTGCGCCGCAGTTTTTGCAGCCGCACGTTGGCATCCGGGGTGATGGCAAAAATTAACGCATCGAGCCCAGGCTTGCCCGCGAAATAGTCCGGGTTGGCCTTGTAGCGCACCACGGCATCCTTCTGGTAACGGCTGAACACAAACGGTCCCGTCCCGATCGGCTGGCTGTTCATCAGCTCAGGAGTCCCCGCCTTGAGCAACTTGTCAGCGTACTCAGCCGAATAGATCGACGCAAAGCCCATGCTCAGGGCGGGCAAGAACGTAGAGTCCGGGTGGCTGAGGGTGAAGCGCACCGTCAGCGGATCGGGGGTTTCAATTTTCTTGATCAGCTCGGGCAATTGCAGTGACTGCGCATGCGGGAAACCGCTCTGCGCCACTTTGTGCCACGGGTTGGCAGGGTCGAGCATGCGCTCGAAGCTGAAACGCACATCATCGGCATTCAACTCGCGAGTCGGGGTGAAGTAAGGCGTGGTGTGAAACTTGACCCCGGGGTGCAACTTGAACTCATACACAAGGCCGTCAGGCGACACGGACCAGCTTTGCGCCAGGCCCGGCACCAACTTGGCCGCTTTGGCGTCATAGTTCACCAAACTGTTCATCAGCACGTCTGCCGAGGCATTGGTGGTGGTCAGCGAGTTGTACTGCACGACATCGAAGCCTTCAGGGCTAGCCTCGGTGCAAACACTCAAAGTGGCCGCGTGAGCCAACGGGCTCAAGCATAAGGTGAGCAAAAAGGGGGCAGCAGCGAGACGCATATTCTGATTCCTTTGCAAGTCGTTGGCCCATCTGCCAGCGCAGTCTGGAAAAGGACTACCCTAGGGGCTGTTCCCGTTTAATTGCAAGCCGTGTCGCTGAGTCAAATTCAGTCAGGCAAGGCGCAGAGCAAAGGGACGAAGCCCTGTGGCCGCTGCACAAAGCTGCGATAAGGGCCGCAGGACCTTTGAAAAGACCGCAAGATCTTCAACCACGCAGCCTTCGACAGCATCAACATTTATAAAGGCCCACATCGAGATGGGGCAGCACCGACCTGAAACCTTTCATCCAGCGACGAGCGGTCACCCCTTGCCAGGCATAGGCTTTACCGCGGATTGCCGCTAGAATGCCGCCTTTATTAATCACGACAAATCACACTGCTTGTTGTTGCGCTTTAGTCTTTCTGGTATAAAGCAGCGCTCTTTTCTAGGGGCCCGGTTCCTTCGTTTGTAGGTGTAGCCGGTAAGACCCTTAAAGAAACGCGGCGCCTAGCGCCAAATGACTGAGAGATTAAGCGGCCAACCCATGCCGGGTTGGGCATGTGGTTTTAGAGGGCTGAGGCATGTCGAGAGTCTGTCAAGTTACCGGTAAGGGTCCGGTGACTGGGAATAACATTTCCCACGCAAATAACAAAACCCGTCGTCGTTTCCTGCCGAACCTGCAGCATCACCGCTTCTGGGTTGAAGAAGAGAAACGTTTCGTGCGTCTGCGCGTATCTGCCAAAGGCATGCGCATCATCGACAAGCGTGGCATCACCGCCGTGCTGGCCGAAATCCGTCGCGCTGGCAAGATCTAAGGGAGCTAATCATGCGTGAATTGATCCGTTTGGTGTCGAGCGCTGGTACAGGCCATTTCTACACCACAGATAAGAACAAGCGCACCACTCCGGACAAAATCGAAATCAAAAAATTCGATCCGCGGGTTCGCAAGCACGTGATCTACAAAGAAGCCAAAATCAAGTAATTGGTTTTTCTTCTACAAAAAAGGCCCGTATCTCACGATACGGGCCTTTTTTGTTATTTACCGAACAGCCAATGCAGGTTTAACCGCAGAATTGGCGGGCCAGCATGTCGTTTTCATCGACCAGCACTCGCAGGCGATAAGCGTTGAACTCCTTGGTATGAGCCTCACCAAGACGTTCTACACGCACTTCTTTCGCGCCGTAGGTCTTGCGCAAAAACTCCACAAGCTCAGGCGTTGCCTTTGGGGCGACAACGTAATTAAGCGCCAAATCGGTGTTGCACTTGCCTTCTTCGTTCGCCATGGCGGGCAAAGACACTGCCCCTAAAATAACGCTGCCTGCCAGAAGAACGCCCTTCATCGCTGTAAAAGTAGTCATACATCTTCCTTATTTTGAAAGTGAGAGAAGCGGAATGCTCCCTCAGCATCTGCTCATTCCGTGAGCAGCTTGCACTTCCAAAGACTGGACCATAATCAGCCGCTCGGCAGGATCAGGCTGTTTCAAGATCTGTAAAGCCATCATGGGCGAAGGGGCCACAAAAAAGCCCTGCCGTCGTTGGTCGGCAGGGCTTTCAATGGCTCTAAACAAGGCGTTCAAGACTTCTGTTCAAACGCCACATAAAACTTCCGACACGGTTCAAGTACTTCCCACGTCCCCTTGAACCCGGCCGGGATGACAAAACGATCTCCCGCGCGCAGGGTCTTGGCGTTACCTTCTCGGTCACGCAATACCGAAACGCCCTGCACGATTTCACAATATTCATGCTCAGTGAAATTCACCTCCCACTGGCCAACGGCACTTTCCCACATGCCGGCATTCAACTGACCACAGTCGCTGGCGTAATGGTTGTGCAAGACCTGCTGAGGGTCACCCTTCAAGAGTTTCTCGGGTGCCGGGCTGTAACGCTCGGCCTGGGTGTTGGCGGTGCTGAAGTCGACGACGCTTTCAATGTTCATTGATTATCCCCCCGAAATGACAGCGTGATAGGCCTGAAAGCCCAGAGTCTATGTTTATTAAAACGAACAAGCCATGCTGTTTACGACCTCACTGTCAAATATATTGAAAGTCCCAGGGACACTGGTTTAGGGTGGTGCATGCCTCGTGCCGATCACGCTAGAAGATTGGACAGCATTCCAGACACGTCACGCTAAACTCGCTGTGGCGAATGTATATCAACAAAAGAGGAGGACACTCGAATGACCACCCTGACGCGTGCTGACTGGGAACAACGTGCCCAACAGCTGAAAATCGAAGGTCGCGCCTACATCAACGGTGAATACACCGATGCGGTTTCCAAAGAAACGTTCGAGTGCCTCAGCCCGGTCGATGGCCGCCTGCTGGGCAAAGTGGCCAGCTGCGACGCAGCAGACGCCCAACGCGCTGTAGAAAATGCCCGCGCAACCTTCGAATCGGGCGTCTGGTCACGTCTGGCACCCGCCAAGCGCAAAGCCGCCATGATCCGTTTTGCCGGTCTGCTCAAGCAACATGCCGAAGAACTGGCCCTGCTTGAAACCCTGGACATGGGCAAGCCTATCAGCGACTCCCTGCACATCGACGTACCGGGTGCTGCCGGCGCATTGAGCTGGAGCGGCGAAGCCATCGACAAGATTTACGACGAAGTTGCGGCCACCCCGCACGACCAACTCGGCCTGGTGACCCGCGAAGCAGTCGGCGTGGTGGGCGCCATCGTGCCGTGGAACTTCCCGCTGATGATGGCGTGCTGGAAACTCGGTCCGGCCTTGTCGACCGGTAACTCGGTAATCCTCAAGCCGTCCGAAAAATCCCCATTGACCGCCATCCGCATCGCAGCGCTGGCCGTTGAAGCCGGCATTCCTGCCGGTGTGCTGAACGTGTTGCCAGGCTACGGCCACACCGTTGGCAAGGCACTGGCCCTGCACAACGACGTCGACACCCTGGTGTTCACCGGCTCGACAAAAATCGCCAAGCAACTGCTGATCTACTCGGGCGAGTCCAACATGAAGCGCGTCTGGCTCGAAGCCGGCGGCAAAAGCCCGAACATCGTGTTCGCCGACGCTCCAGACCTGCACGCTGCGGCCAAGGCTGCGGCCAGTGCGATCGCCTTCAACCAGGGGGAAGTCTGCACCGCCGGTTCGCGTCTGCTGGTCGAACGCTCGATCAAAGACAAATTCCTGCCTCTGGTCATCGAAGCGCTCAAAGAGTGGAAGCCGGGTAACCCGCTTGACCCATCGACCACCGTCGGCGCGCTGGTCGACACGCAACAAATGAACACCGTGCTGTCGTACATCAAGTCTGGCCACAGCGAAGGCGCAAAACTGGTGACTGGCGGGAACCAAATCCTGCAGGAAACCGGCGGCACCTACGTTGAACCCACTATTTTTGACGGCGTCAGCAACGCGATGAAAATCGCCCAGGAAGAAATCTTCGGCCCGGTTCTATCAGTCATTGCATTCGACACCGCAGCCGAAGCGATCCAGATTGCCAACGACACGCCTTACGGCCTGGCCGCAGCGGTGTGGACGGCGGATATTTCCAAGGCTCACCTGACCGCCAAAGCCTTGCGCGCTGGCAGTGTGTGGGTCAACCAATACGATGGCGGCGACATGACCGCTCCGTTTGGTGGCTTCAAGCAGTCGGGGAATGGCCGCGACAAGTCGCTGCACGCTTTCGACAAATACACCGAGCTGAAAGCGACCTGGATCAAGCTGTAATACAACACGTGTAACACCCTGTGGGAGCGGGCTTGCCCGCGATAACGGTGCCGTGGTCTGACCGCGGCGCCGGCATCGTGAGCACGCCCGCTCCCACAATTGTTTTAATCCTTTATTTCTGGAGCACAAACATGCGTTGGGCGACCTATTTCGCCGTGCTGGCCTCGGTGCTCAGCGTCGGCCTGGCGCTGGGTGTGAGCATGCCTCTGGTGTCGTTTCGGCTTGAAAGCTGGGGCTACGGCGGGTTTGCAATTGGCGTCATGGCAGCCATGCCGGCCATTGGCGTACTGGTAGGCGCCAGCGTGGCGAGCAAACTGGCGGCACGCGTAGGCACACCGGCGCTGATGCGCTTGTGTCTGTGGGCGGGCGCTCTGTCCATCGGTTTGCTGGCGTTGTTGCCCAGCTACCCGATATGGCTGGTTTTGCGGCTGCTCATTGGCGTAGTGCTGACCGTCATTTTTATTTTGGGTGAAAGTTGGATCAACCAACTGGTCGTCGAGCAATGGCGCGGCCGCCTGGTGGCGCTGTATGGCTGCGCGTACGCCTTGAGCCAACTGTCCGGGCCGCTGTTGCTGGGCCTGGTGGGATCGAAAGAAGATTACGGCTTCTGGATCGGCGTGGCTCTGCTGACACTGGCGCCCCTGCTATTGCTGGGTCGCGATGGCGCCCCGGTCACCGAGGCGTACCGCGTGACCTTCAAGAATTTACTGACGTTCTGTCGGGGCTTGCCTGCCATTGCGTGGGGCGTTGCGCTGTTTGCCGCCTTTGAAGCGATGGTTCTGACGTTACTGCCCGTTTACAGCCTGCGCCAAGGCTTTAGCGCCGAGATCGCCTTGGCGATGGTCAGCACGGTGGTGGTGGGCGATGCCTTGCTGCAATTGCCCATTGGCGCGCTGGCGGACCGCTTGTCTCGCCGCGCGTTGTTTACCGGCTGCGCGGTCCTGCTGATGCTGTCGAGCCTGGCCGTGCCGCTCTTGCTCCATACACTGCTGATCTGGCCGCTATGGGTGATTTTCGGCGCCAGTGCGGGCGGGCTGTTTACCTTGTCGCTAATCCTGATCGGCGAGCGCTTTCGCGACGATGCACTCGTACGCGCCAACGCACACGTGGCGCAATTGTGGGGCATTGGCTGCCTGATCGGGCCATTGGCAGCAGGCGCTGGCAGTCAATGGATCAGCGGTCATGCCTTGCCGCTGTTCATGGCCGCCGGGGCCTTTGGCCTGGTGATACTGGTTCTGCGCCAAGGTGCCTTCGGCGTAGAACACACTGCCACCTAGCCTTTAGAGCATCTTCTCCAGCCCGACTGTTTTGCTGAACCACGCATTCAGTCGGCGCCACCAACTGCCGGGCTCGCGGGTCAGGGTGTGCAATTGGCCGTGGTCTTCAGTCACCCAGACGATGTTCCCTTGCTCCAGCATCGGCTCATAACTCAACGCCGCTGACATACCTTGCAGCGCCAGGTCGCGGGCTTGCGCGGCCAGTTCCGGGCTGTCGACCAGGACGCCCACTTCGGTGTTCCATAAACCCGAGCGCGGGTCGAAATTGAACGAGCCGATAAACGACTTTCGCTGATCAAAAATCATCGCCTTGCTGTGCAAGCTCGAATCCGAATTCAAACCCGGCCTGAACAAGTGCAACCCGCTCCCGCCGGTACTGCCCGGTTGACGACGCAGCTCATACAGTTTGACCCCGTGCTCCAGCAACGCCTTGCGATACGGCGCATAGCCACCGTGCACCACCGGCACGTCGGTGGCTTCCAGCGAGTTGGTCAGCAACCGCACATCAACCCCGGCATCGGCGCGGCCTGTCAGATACACCAACCCCGTTTCGCCGGGTACAAAGTACGCCGAAATCAAAATCAGCTCTTTATTGACCCCAGATAGGTCCGGGGCCAACTGCGTGGTCAGCAATAAATGCGGGTCCGGCTCACCGCTGGCCAGCACCTTGCTCGGCGCATCCCACAGGGCCTGGTTCCAGGCCCAGATCAACTGTGTGCGCCACACATCCAATTGCGGATTGGTTTCGTAAGCGGCGAGCTGCTGGTACAAGTCCTGGTGGGCCTGCTTGGACTGTTTGAGTGAGGCCTCCAACGCGCCACGGGCCTCGGACAATTCCTGATGCGACAAGCGCGAAGAAACAAAATCACCAATCGGCTGGCTCAGCGCGCTGTTCCAGTACTGGTCAAAACTGTGCCCCAACTGCTCAGCCACAGGACCGACACTGAGCAAGTCGATATCCGTGAAATTCAAATCCGGCTCGGCATCGAAATACTCATCGCCCAGATTGCGCCCACCGACAATCGCCGCACTGTTATCAGCCAGCCATAACTTGTTATGCATACGCCGGTGCTGACGCGACAGGTTGAACAGCCGCCCCATGGCCCGGGTCACACCAGTGCTGCGGCCCAGTTGCAGTGGATTGAACAGGCGAATCTGGATGTTGGGATGGGCGGCGAGGGTCGCCAGAATATCGTCCAGCCCATCGCTGGCGGTGTCATCGAGCAAGATGCGCACCCGCACCCCGCGATCGGCCGCCTTGAGCAACTCGTCGATCAACATCCGCGTGCTGAGGCCGTCATGAACGATGTAGTACTGCAGATCGAGGCTGGTCTGCGCGTTGCGGATCAACTCGGCGCGTGCCCAGAATGCCTCACTGCTGTTGGGCAACAGGCGAAACCCGGAGCGGCCTTGATACGCAGCCGCCTGGGCCTGGAGCGAACGACCAAAGGCCGAGCTCGAGGCCGGTAATGACTGGCTCGGTTCACGGTTTACTTCCACAGAGCTGCAACCTCCCAGCCACAACGCGAACAGCAAAATACACAGTGATTTCAACGTGTGGTGCCCCATCATTGCTCGGCGTGATCAACGGTTTCAGCCAACAGCTTGCAGGCAGTCACACCGACTTTGCGTACGGCTTCTTCAATCTGGAGCGTTGGTTTGGCAGCGTAGTTCATTCGCAAGCAGTGACGGTACTTGCCTGATGCCGAAAAGATGCTGCCCACGGCAATTTGTACACCTTGCTCAAGCAGCGCACGGTTCAAGCGCAAACTATCAAAGCCTTCGGGCATCTCCAACCAGAGCAGGAAGCTGCCTTGGGGTCGACTGGCGCGTGTACCCGGCGGAAAATAACGGCTGACCCAGCCAAGCATCACGTCGCGATTACGCTGGTATTGCATACGCATCTTGCGCAAATGGGGCTCGAAGTGACCATTTTTCATAAATTCCGCCACCGCCAGTTGAGGGTGTGGCGAGGTCGAGCCAGTGCTGATGTATTTGGTGTGCAGCACACGCTCCAGGTAACGCCCCGGGGCAACCCAACCGACGCGCAACCCAGGCGCCAGGGTTTTGGACACCGAACTGCAAAGCAACACACGACCGTCATCATCGAATGACTTGACGGAGCGCGGACGCGGGTAGCTGTAGGCCAGTTCACCGTAAATATCGTCTTCGATAATCGCCACATCAAAACGCTGAGCCAACGTCACCAACGCGCGCTTGCGCGACTCGGGCATGATGTAGCCCAGCGGATTGTTACAACTGGGGGTGATCTGAATCGCCTTGATCGGCCACTGCTCCAATGCCAACTCCAGGGCTTCCAAGCTGATGCCAGTGAGCGGGTCAGTGGGGATCTCCAGCGCTTTCATGCCCAACCCTTTGAGGGTTTGCATGGCCCCATGAAAGCTCGGCGAGTCGACCGCCACAATATCGCCCGGCTCACATACCGCCCGGATACTGCATGACAGCGCTTCATGGCAGCCGGTAGTGATCACCAGATCCTCGGCGCCCACCTGGCATCCCGAATCGAGTAGCAAGCGGGCGACTTGCTCGCGCAGGGCCAGCACGCCATAGACGTTGTCGTAATACAAACCAGGCAAATCGAGGCGCCGGCTGATTTGCGCCAGGCTGCGCAGCAGCGGCTTGAGGGTGGGTGTGTTGACGTCAGGCATGCCTCGCCCCATCTGAATCACATCCTTTTGTGGCACTGAGCGCACCAGTTCCAGCACCTGCTCCCACTGCGAAATCTCGACCGGACGCTGGGCCGGCTTGCCCATGCCCGGCAAAGCCGGCAACGCCCGTTCCAGCGGTACGAAGTAACCCGATTTAGGCCGCGGCGCCGCCAGGCCCTGGTCTTCCAGAAAGCGATACGCCTGCTGCACCGTACTGAGGCTCACACCATGCTCGACGCTTAACGCTCGCACCGAAGGCAGGCGATCGCCCGGTCGGTAAAAGCCCTGCTTGATGCGTGTGCCCAACAACTCGGCGAGATTGATGTAAAGGGTCATGACCGCACTCTTGAAAGAAAAACCAGTACAGATGAGGCAAAAACCTGAGATTCAGCGCCAGAAAGCCCAGATCTGTATGCAATTAATAGCGGGCTTTTGAATCTGTCATGGCTTTTGGCGCGAGGCCATCATGCTGACTCAATGCAATGGAGTCAAAAGGAGCTGCCCAATGAATGCTGTTAGCGAAGTACACCTCAGACCTCACCGCCAACCCACTCACCTGGGACGCTTGGGCCTGTTCTGGCATCGCTCACGCTCGCGCCGCGCCTTGCTTAATCTGGACGCGCGGCAGTTGGACGACGTGGGCTTGAGTGCTGAAGTGGCCAGACACGAAGGCCGCAAACCGTTTTGGCGCTCTTGATAGACCTCTGTAGGAGCCAACTGCCTGGCGATCTTTTAAAAGATCAAAAGATCCCCAGGCAAACTCGCTCCTGCAGCAATCAGGCGAGTTCTTTGAGTCGGTGCCAGAGCATGCCCAGTGCCAGCAACGGCGAGCGCAGGTATTTACCGCCTGGGAAGGTCATGTGCGGGACTTTATTGAACAGATCAAACCCCGTGCTGTGCTGGCCGCTGATGGCCTCGCCCAGCAACTTGCCCGCCAGGTGTGTGGCGTTGACTCCGTGGCCTGAGTAGGCCTGCGCGTAATACACGTTGGAGTGCTCTGGCAGGCGGCCAATCTGTGGCAAGCGGTTAGCACCGATGCCGATCATGCCGCCCCACTGGTAATCAATCTTCACGTCCTTGAGATACGGGAACACCTCCAGCATTTTGGGGCGCATATAGGCGCCAATATCCTGTGGGTCTCGCCCCGAATAGTGGCAGGCACCGCCGAACAGCAAGCGACGGTCCGCCGAAAGCCGGTAGTAATCCAGCGCCACGCGCTGATCACACACCGCCATGTTTTGCGGCAGCACTGCCTGGGCCTGGGCTTCGGTCAGCGGTTCGGTGGCAATGATGTAGCTGCCCGCCGGCAGCACTTTACCGCTGAGGTGCGGGTTCAAATCCTTGAGGTAGGCGTTGCAACCCAACACCAGAGTTGTCGCCCGGACAGCGCCTTGAGCGGTGTGCACGCGCACTTGCGAGCCGTACTCGATACGGGTCACAGCGGAATGCTCGAACAGTTTCACGCCCAACTGCACCGCAGCCGCGGCCTCACCCAACGCCAGGTTGAGCGGATGCAAATGACCTGAGCCCATATCGATAAGCCCGCCCACATAGCGGTCCGAGCCCACCACGGTGCGCACTTCGCTGGCAGGCAGCAGACGGGTTTCATGGCGATAGCCCAGGTCGCGCAGTTCTTGCGCTTCTTCAGCAAAGCCTTCGAGATCGCGGGGCTTGTTCGCCAAGTCGCAGTAACCCCAGGTCAGGTCGCAGGCAATGTTGAAACGCTCGACGCGCTGGCGAACGATCTCCACCGCCTCCAGCCCCATCAGCTTCATTTGCCGAACGCCGTCCTTACCGATCACCCCTTCAAATTGATCCAGACCATGGCCGACGCCGCGAATCAGCTGGCCCCCGTTGCGCCCGCTGGCGCCCCAACCGATCTTGTGGGCTTCAAGCAGGACAACGCTCAAGCCGCGCTCGGCCAGTTCCAGCGCCGTGTTCAACCCGGAAAATCCGCCACCGACCACGCACACGTCAGCCACCAACTCGCCTTGCAACACCGGATGGTCAGGCTGCGGTAAGCTGCTGGCGGCGTAATAGGAGGCGGTGTGCTGGCTGCGCTGAACCGGGGCGTTCATGTGCGTAATCCTGATTGTTTATGTTTGGAAAATTTTACGGAGCATAAGCCGTGCCAATCGCGAGGAGCAAGACCGGCCATACGGTGCTGTCTAGGCCAATGGTTTTAAGGCAGACTCTGCGGCCTTTTCACGTGCGACGAGCAATAAATGAGCTGCAACAGTCATAAAATTCGCTTTCTCAGGCAGCAAATTCCGTCGTTCGAATGCGTGCCGGGGTGCCATGACTGCTGTGGGCCGGTGACTACGTCATCGGAGGAAATGGCTCGTTTGCCGCGCAAGACCGCAGCCGAGCAAGAAGCAGCCCTGAATGAGCTGAATTGTGTGCACCTGGGGCCGAACGGCTGCACGGTGTATGACGAACGCCCGCTGATTTGCCGTCTGTTCGGTACGACCCCCACACTGCCCTGCCCGAATGGACGTCGTCCGGTGGAGATGATTCACCCAAGCGCCGAGAAGCTGGTGCATGAGTACATTGCCAGTACCCGGCAAGTCCTGGTTTAACGCACCGTTATTGGGCCAGGCTGGAGGTGCTTTGCCCCACCGCCAAACCGGCCCGGATCGCTGCCAATGCTGCCTGGTAGTAAGTCTTGCCGTCAGAAGACTCGGCAAACGTCACAAATTCTTCCAGCTCCGGGTCGGACAGGTCGCGGTACACATACAGCAACGTGTTATCCAGTTGCCCGGCAATCTGCTCCATCAACCGCTGGCGCTGGCCATTGAGCGCGCTTTGTACCTGCGTGCTGCCGAGCAAGCCTGGAATCATCGCACTCAAGCTGTCCGCCGCTACCCCGGCAATCGCCAAGGTCACCTCTGCGCCCGCTTCACTCGCCGGCAAGGCATTGGATAAATGGTTAATCAGCAGCTGACGCGTAGCGCTCGCCTCAACGCGCGGCAAACCTTGGGCGTGTTTGGCCAATTGATCACGGCGGGTGGCCAGCAGTTCGGCGGCCACGATCTTGCGTCCCAGCGCTGACTGAAAAAAAGTCAGGGCCGGATCGGGATTCGGCAACTGCTTGCGCATCTGCCCCTTGGCACGCCGGTCCATCGCTTCAGCGCCGAAACGCTGACTGCTGTTGTTGACCAGCGCCTGGTAAACGGCAGGCGGCAAGTTATTGCGATAGCGCTCTTGAGCGGCATTTAGGGCGTCATTGAAATGCGCGCGTTGCTCGGGCCAGCCCGCAACGGTGAATAGATCATCGAGGTGGTCTGCCCATGCGGGGAACGAACAACACATCATTAACAGTAAAAACAAGCGGCGCATGAAGGACTCCTGTCAGCTAGGCGCTATTGTCCGGGGCCAGCCTAGGACTTGTCGAGAATTCGTCTTGCCCCGACGGCTTTAAATGACCAGATGAAATATTTCTGCTTGGCCAGCTAGACGGAGCTGTCAGATTTTCGGGCGTCTCTATATGATGCGCGCCATGCAAATACCCTCTGATCACCCACTGTTGCTCCGCATCGTCGACGACCTGTACGCGCAGGGATGGTCACAGCAAAACATTTTCCTGCCCGAGGCTTTGACCCTCGAACTGGCGGCTGAGTGCCATAAACGTGCGGCCGAGGGTGAACTGACCCCGGCGGCCGTAGGCCGTGGCCCGGCGCAAGAGGTCCGCGAGGGTATCCGCGGCGACCATATTCAATGGCTGGAGCCGGGAGAGGCTCCAGCCTGCGACAACTATTTAGGGTTAATGGAAAGCCTGCGAATCGCTATGAATCGCAGGCTTTTTTTGGGTCTGGAGGACTTTGAAAGTCACTTCGCCCTCTACCCACCCGGTGCGTTTTACCTCAAGCATCTGGACCGCTTCCGCGACGACGACCGTCGCATGGTGTCGGCAGTGCTCTACCTCAATCAGGCCTGGTTGCCTGAACACGGCGGGCATTTACGCATGTATCTTGAAGGCAATGTCGATTACGACGTGTTGCCAACGGGTGGTTGCCTGGTGGTATTTCTCTCGGGCGAAATCCCCCATGAAGTAATGCCCGCCACACGCGATCGCCTGTCATTGACCGGCTGGTTTCGCCGGCGCGCCACAGAGGTACTGTTATGAAGCCCAAATTGCTGGTCAGTCGCTGCCTGCTGGGCCATCGCGTGCGCTATGACGGCGGCGCCAGCGGCCCTTACGATCAACTGGCCCAATGGCAGGACGAAGGCCGAGTCGTTGCACTGTGCCCGGAAGTCGCCGGTGGCCTGCCGACCCCGCGTGCAGCGGCAGAGATCCCGGGTGGGCAAGGCATTGAAGTGCTCAGCGGCCGTGCCCCCGTCATCACCACCGACGGCGAGGACGTGACCCAAGCCTTTGTATCCGGCGCCCGGCAGGCGCTTGAGCTGGTCAAGCAACACGGCATTCGCATTGCTATCCTCAAGGCCAACAGCCCGTCGTGTGGCAATCGATTGACCTACGACGGCAGCTTCAGCGGCACCAAGGTTGAAGGTCAGGGTGTCACCACCGCGTTGCTCAGCGCAGCCGGGGTCCAGGTCTTCAATGAACTGGAATTGGCCGAGGCGGCCGAGGCGCTGGCGAACATTTCCTGACGGCACGGAGCCGCTGCAGCAGGCTGTGAGGCAACCCGTTTCTCAAAAACGCCGCAGTCCTTCGCAGCCTTCGGCAGCGACTACAGTTTTACGGTGTGTGCGTGTAACATCCGGTGCCACTTTGCCCAGGGGATTTATATGAGCGACAAGCAGAAACCACAACCTACTGCCTCTACCGCCAACACTTCACCCGCCGAAAGTGCCGATGCGGCCTTGCACCACATCGTTGATGGTTTTTTGCACTTCCATCACGAGATCTTTCCTGAACAAGAAGCCTTCTTCAAAAAACTCGCCACGGCGCAAAGCCCGCGTGCGATGTTCATTGCTTGTGCCGATTCGCGCATCGTCCCGGAACTGATTACCCAAAGCGCACCGGGTGATCTATTCGTGACGCGTAACGTAGGCAACGTAGTGCCACCTTATGGCCAGATGAACGGCGGTGTTTCCACCGCCATCGAGTACGCGGTGCTGGCATTGGGCGTGCAGCACATCATCATTTGCGGGCACTCCGATTGCGGTGCGATGCGTGCCGTGCTCAACCCCGGCACCCTGAAAAAGATGCCGACGGTTAAAGCCTGGCTTCATCACGTAGAAGTCGCAAAAACCATGGTGCAGGACAACTGCAACTGCGCCACCGAGTCCGAGAGCATGCACGTGCTGACGGAAGAAAACGTGATTGCCCAGCTGCAACACTTGCGCACCCACCCATCGGTGGCGTCACGCATGGCCAGCGGGCATCTGTTCATTCATGGCTGGGTCTACGACATCGAAACCAGTGCGATCAAGGCCTACGACGCCGATACCGGCAGTTTCCGCCCGCTGGACGGGACCAACCCGATCCCGAGCGCGACCCCTAAAGCCCGGTTTTAATACCCGGCTCGCACCTGCAGCCCAATTACAACGACAGCCCGACGCCCAATTGCTTGGACAGGCACGGCCAGCGTTTCCACGCGGCGCCCGTGTCCGGGCTGGTCAGCTTCTCGCGGTAAGCTTCGACCGACTCCAGCGCAAAGCTTTCGTCATTGAGCATCTGATCTACAGCGTGGTGCACCGCCTCGTCGAGCCGGTTAGCAAACTCTTCACCCACCAGTTGATGAGCGATCAGGTTGGCCACGGTCATGTCCAGTGGAATCAGCGGCTGCTGAAAGTGCTTGATGTAAAGATCGTTGACCTCTTCAACCAGGCGATGCGCCAGGTACGCTTCGTCCAGCAAGCCTTCGAGCCCTTCGTGACCTGCGAGCAAGGAAGGTGGCTGAGCGAAAAACTGCTCGGCGATTTTCAACACAGGCTCGATCTGTGATTGGATACCCGCTTCACGAGCGACCGCATGGGCGGCATCGAGCAAGTCCGGCACCTGGTCGATATAGGCGCTGACAAAACGGGTCATCACCGTATTGCGATCAAGCTCAGGCAACTGAATCGCCGAATGAAGGTGAGGAAGCTGGGCAGCCAGATGTTTGGCAAGCAGGCCACTTTTGGCGTCAAGTTCTTGGGCACGCGAGATCTGCGCGCGGATGTCGGCGGTGTTCATGGGAACTCCAGGGGGGGCGCTGAACTAGGGAAGTGCTTTAAAAGAAGCTCTCTGCAAAGGAGGGCCTTTTTTTCAGGGGGCATATTGTTAATCATTTTGTAACCGGGCAGTGAGTGCCATTTGTCGCGGGGGTCAGGTTTTAAATTTGGGCGCGCATAGTAACCGATCAGTGTTGTACCGTGGCACTTCGCCGCACACCTCTATCTGCACCTTCACGTACGCTGTCTCTTCGCGTTGTTTTCGACCACTACGCAGTGATGAACCGATGACTAAAACCCAAAGAAACGTCTTTATTCTGGTCGCGCTGCTGGCGTTGATCATGGGGCTGATCTTCAACAGCCTGATATCCAAGAGCAGCCATGGCAATAACGCGGCCTTGACCGAGGCCGGGATCATTCTGCTGCCGCAAAGCCGTCACCTGCCAGACTTGACCCTGACCAATCAAGACGGTCAGCCGGTGCACATCAATGAGCTGAAAGACAAGTGGAGCCTGCTGTTTTTTGGTTACACCTACTGCCCGGACATTTGCCCTACCACCCTCTCCCAACTGCGCCAGATCAAAAGCGAGCTGCCTGAGGAGGTACAAGACAAACTGCAAGTCGTGATGGTCACCGTCGACCCGAACCGTGATAACCCGCAGCAGCTCAAAAAATACCTGAGCTATTTCGATCCGCAATTCGCGGGCCTCACACCGGGGTCAATCGAGGAGCTGCAAACGCTGGCGAACGCCGTGAGCATTCCGTTTATTGCGCCCGATACCAGCAAGCCTAACTACACCGTCGATCACAGCGGTAATCTGGCCTTGATTGGGCCGGACGGCACTCAGCGTGGTTTTATCCGCGCGCCGTTCAATACCCAAAAGATGGTTACCCAGTTGCCAGGGCTGGTAGAGAGGAAGTAACGAGAAAGGCAGAGAACGGTAGAAGCGAGCTTGCCTCGCGATCTTTTAAGCCATCAAAAGATCGCGAGACGGGAGATAGCCCTTAGAACGCCGGCAGGATGGCGCCTTTGTACTTCTCAAGAATGAAGGCTTTGACTTCTGGCGTGTGCAGGGCTGCGACCAGTTTCTTCATGTCTTGCGAGTCTTTATCGTCCGGACGTGCCACCAGGATGTTCACGTAAGGCGAGTCGCTGCCTTCAATGACCAGCGCGTCTTTTTCCGGGTTCAGCTTGGCTTCCAGCGCGTAGTTGGTGTTGATCAGCGCCAGATCAACCTGAGTCAGCACGCGTGGAATCGTGGCCGCTTCAAGCTCGCGGAACTTGAGGTTTTTAGGGTTTTCGGTGATGTCTTTCACCGTCGACAGGATGTTTTTCGAATCCTTGAGCTTGATCACGCCCGCCTTGTCCAGCAGCAACAGTGCGCGGCCGCCGTTGGTGGCATCGTTCGGGATCACGACAGTATCGCCATCCTTCAGCTCTTTCAGATCCTTGATTTTGCTGGAGTAAGCGCCCAACGGTTCGAGGTGCACGGCCGCTACGCTGACCAGGTTAGTACCTTTGGATTTGTTGAACTCATCCAGGTAAGGCTGATGCTGGAAGAAGTTGGCGTCCAGACGCTTTTCCGCCACTTGTACGTTGGGTTGAACGTAGTCAGTGAAAACCTTGATCTTCAGGTTTACGCCCTCTTTCTCCAGCGTAGGCTTCACGAACTCCAGGATCTCAGCGTGCGGAACCGGGCTCGCCGCAACCGACAGATCACCTGCGTGGGCAGAAAACGCCGCAACAGCGGCCACAGCAGCAAATAACTTCTTCATTCAACAGCTCCTTGTGAACACCTGACTCCAGGTATCTGCCAGCTGGGTGCTGGCTATTACGTTTTTAGTGTGTCGACCCGCTTACTTGCGCGAAAAATGCACAACCAGGCGATCGCCCACGGTTTGCAGAATTTGCACCAGAATCAACAACAGCACCACGGTGACGATCATCACGTCGGTCTGGAAACGCTGGTAACCAAAGCGAATCGCCAGATCACCCAAGCCGCCCGCGCCTACGACACCCGCCATGGCGGTGTAGGACACCAGCGTAATCGCGGTCACGGTAATCGCTGCAAAAATGCCCGGACGGGCTTCTGGCAGCAAGGCGCTGGTAATGATCTGACGGGTGCTGGCGCCCATCGACTGCGTCGCCTCGATAATGCCGCGATCCACTTCACGCAGGGCAGTTTCTACCAGACGAGCGAAGAACGGCGTTGCCCCCACCACCAGTGGCGGAATCGCACCCGCGACGCCGAGCGAGGTGCCGGTGATCAACACGGTGAATGGGATCATCACGATCAGCAGGATGATGAACGGCAACGAACGCAGAATGTTCACCACCAGCGACAGCAAGGCGTAGACGGCTTTCTGCTCGAACAGTTGGCGCGGGCTGCACAGGAACAGCAACACGCCCAGCGGCAAGCCCAGCAGGATAGTGAATAACAGCGAGCCACCCAGCATCATCAAGGTGTCGCCGGTGGCCAGCCAGATTTCGAGCCAGTCGATGTTGGTGAAGAAACCCAATAGAGAGTCCATTAACGCAGTACCTCCATATGGACATCAGCCGCTGTGAAGCGAGCGAAAGCAGCGTCCATGTCGCCACCGGTGATGGCGAGGGTCAATTGCCCGTATGGCGTGTCTTTGATGCGGTCGATACGACCTGCCAGGATGCTGTAGTCCACACCGGTTTCACGGGCGATGGTGCCCAGCAACGGCGCATAGGTCGCCTGGCCCTGAAACGTCAGGCGCACGATGCGCCCAGGCACATGAGCGAAGTCATCGCGCTGTTCGCCTTCGTCGATCTGCTCGTCTTCTTGCACGAAGCGCTTGGTGGTCGGGTGCTTGGGATGCAGGAACACCTCAGCCACCGGACCTTGCTCCACGATGACGCCCGCGTCCATCACGGCCACTTCATCGCACACACGGCGAATCACATCCATTTCGTGGGTGATCAGCACGATGGTGAGCTTCAACTCGCGGTTGATCTCAGCCAGCAACTGCAGCACCGACGCCGTGGTTTGCGGGTCGAGTGCGCTGGTGGCTTCGTCGCACAACAACACTTTTGGTTTGGTGGACAAGGCACGGGCAATGCCCACGCGCTGTTTCTGACCACCTGACAACTGCGCAGGGTATTTCTTGGCGTGGTCTGACAGACCTACGCGCGCCAGCAATTCGGCAACCCGTTGGTCGATTTCACTGCGGGACAATTCACCCGCCAGCGTCAGTGGCATTGCCACGTTGTCGGCAACAGTCTTGGACGCCAGCAGGTTGAAGTGCTGGAAGATCATTCCGACTTGCTGGCGGAAACGCCGCAGGCCATTGGCATCCATCGCTGTCACGTCTTCGTTGTCGACGATGATCTGCCCGCCACTCGGTGTCTCGAGGCGGTTGATCAGGCGCAGCAATGTACTTTTACCCGCACCGGAGTGACCAATCAGGCCAAATACCTGACCGCTCTCGACACGCAAACTGGTGGAGTGCAGGGCGGGAATGTCCTTACCGGCGACCCGGTAAGTTTTATGAACGTTATGGAACTCAATCACGTAGCGGACCTTGTGGGACGCGTAAATAGAAGATCAGCGGTTAGCCGGGCGCGCATTTTAGCCTGTCCTTATAGAGGTTCTTAGCATTTATTTGAGCAAAGACCTTTGATTTGGCGATAAGACGACTGATGGTCAGAAATAAGGAACGACCGCACCGGGGACCAGTCAGTACTAACAGCACCGCACATCCCGCAACGGGATATATGTCTAAGAAGCCCAGCCCGTGGGGCTTTCATCAACAAGGAGCTTAGTCTGATGAGTACCAGGAAACCGTCTTCACACAAAAGCCAGATGGCCGGCACCGACACCTTGGATCGTGGCAACACTAACGTCAAACTGGAAAACCTCGAAAAATTTCGCGACGACGCTACGGATCAAGCGCTGCGAACCAATCAGGGCGTCAAGATTTCGGACAATCAAAACACCCTCAAGGCAGGCGCACGCGGCCCTTCACTGCTGGAAGACTTCATCATGCGTGAGAAAATCACGCACTTTGACCATGAGCGAATTCCAGAGCGCATCGTCCATGCGCGAGGTACGGGGGCTCATGGTTATTTCCAGGCCTATAAAGCCCACAGCGCCCTGACCAAGGCCGGTTTCCTACAAGATCCAGAAAAGAAAACTCCCGTGTTCGTGCGTTTTTCTACTGTCCAGGGCCCGCGGGGCTCGGGGGATACCGTACGCGACGTGCGCGGGTTCGCCGTCAAGTTCTTCACGGACGAAGGTAACTTCGACCTGGTGGGCAACAATATGCCGGTGTTCTTCATTCAGGATGCGATCAAGTTTCCTGATTTCGTACACGCGGTCAAACCTGAACCCCACAACGAAATGCCCACCGGCGGATCGGCCCATGACACCTTCTGGGACTTCGTCTCACTGGTGCCGGAGTCCGCGCACATGGTCATCTGGGCCATGTCCGACCGGGCAATCCCCAAAAGCTTGCGCAGCATGCAAGGCTTCGGGGTGCACACCTTCCGCTTCATCAACGCCGAGGGCACATCTCACTTTGTGAAATTTCACTGGCGCCCCAGCGTCGGCACGTGCTCTCTGGTGTGGGATGAGGCGCAAAAGCTGGCAGGCAAAGACACCGATTACCATCGCCGCGATCTGTGGGACGCCATTGAAACCGGTGATTACCCTGAATGGGAATTCGGTGTGCAGATCATTCCTGAAGAGGACGAACACAAGTTCGACTTCGACATCCTTGATCCAACCAAGCTGATCCCCGAAGAGTTGGTACCCATTACGCCGCTGGGCAAGATGGTGCTCGACCGCAACCCCGACAACTTTTTTGCAGAGACCGAGCAGGTCGCGTTCTGCCCGGGCCATATCGTGCCGGGCATCGACTTCTCCAACGACCCGCTGCTGCAAGGTCGTCTGTTTTCGTACACCGACACGCAAATCAGCAGGCTTGGCGGGCCGAACTTCCACGAAATCCCGATTAACCGCCCTGTGTGCCCTTTCCACAATAACCAGCGCGACGCTCAGCATCGCACCACCATCAACAAGGGCCGGGCCTCGTACGAGCCCAACTCTATTGATGGGGGCTGGCCGAAGGAAACGCCGCCTGCCGCCCAGGACGGTGGTTTTGAGTCGTACCCGGAGCGCATCGACGCCAACAAGATACGTCAGCGCAGTGACTCATTCAGCGATCACTTCTCCCAAGCCCGGTTGTTCTTCCACAGCATGAGCAAGCACGAGCAAGAGCACATCATCGCGGCCTACAGCTTTGAACTGGGCAAAGTGGAGCGTGAACACATCCGTGCCCGTCAGGTGGATGAGATTCTGGCCAATATCGACCTGGAACTGGCCCGACGGGTCGCGGAAAACCTCGGCCTGCCAGCACCGAAAAAAGGCACAGTGCCTGTGCGTAAAACCCGCGTCAGCACGTCAGCCGCGCTGAGCCAGGCCAATTTGCTCCCTGGCAATATCAAGACCCGCAAAGTGGCGATTCTGGCGGCCAACGGCGTAGACGGGGAGGCTATAGACGTGATGAAAAAGACCCTCGCAGCCCAGGGCGCTCACGCCAAATTGCTGGGGCCAACGTCCGCACCTGTCAAAACGCTAGAGGGTAAATCGCTGGCAGTGGATGCCTCGATGGAGGGCTTGCCCTCGGTGACCTTCGACGCCGTGTATGTGCCCGGCGGTGCCGAGTCGATCAACACACTGGGTGAGGACGGGGTGGCGCTGCACTTTCTGCTGGAAGCCTATAAACACCTGAAACCCATCGCCTTGCATGGCGAGGCCAGACAGTTGCTCGAAGCGCTGCATTTGCAAGTGGATGACGGGCTGCTGGCGATCAAGGATGCTCGGGATCTGAAGGCGTTTCTGGCGGCCATCGCGCTGCATCGCGTGTGGGCTCGCGAGGCGAAAGCCAAGGCGATTCCGGCTTAAGCAAAGGCGGTATTGCGTTGCTGCCGAAGGTCTGAAGCCTTCGGCAGCAACGATCAACCCTTACTCGGGCTTGCTGGGTGTCAACACCACTTGGGCCGGTACACGGCGGATGATCTGACGCTCAAGGGTCAGGTCAAAGCCGGGGTCGAGCTTTTTCACTCGTTTGCTGATCAGCGTGGCCAGCCACGGATAATCGGCGGTACGCGGCACCTGCAGACTGACAGCGCATTGATAATTAACAATGTCTTGCGCGATTAAATCCAGTTGATGGCGAAGTTTGCCAATATCGGTGATGTTCAGCGCGATAGTCGTATAAGGCGCCGCCGGGTCAATGACTTTGGCCGGTGGGCGCGCCTCGGCCGCCTTGAGTGCAGCTTCGGCTTTATCCAGTTCGGCCTTGCGGGCCTGGGCGATCGCGCTGTTGACGCCACCCGTCAGGGCCGGAGCCTTGGGCATCAGGGCACGGGCACGGCTCAGGGCCGTTGCGGCGGCGTTGACATCGCCTTTTTGCAACACGATCTGGCTGCGTTGCAAATAAGCCTCGGCCAATTGACGCTGGTACTGCACCAATTGCGGGTCATCAGGCGTTTGGGCCTGCAAGGCGGCCAACTGATCTTCGGCCGTCGCGAGTTCGCTGCTGGCCAGGTTCTGCTCCAGCTGTGCAATGGCGCCCGCACGCGCCTGCTCGGCCTGATTGTCGGCCGATGGCGTGCTTTGGCAGGCGCCCAACAGCAAGGAAAATGCTGCCAGGAGCGCATAACGTGAGTTAAACAGCTTCATTCCTGCGGCTCTCTAAGTGCGCAAAAAACGAGCAAGTCTACACCCCTCGACGGGGCAGAACAAAACTCAGCAGAAACAGTGCGGCGGCACAGACCACAATCGAGGGCCCGGCAGGCGTGTCCTTGAACCACGACAGTGCCAGACCACCACAGACCGCCAGCATTCCCAGTAACGTCGCGCCCACCGCCATTTGCTCCGGGGAGCGGGCGTGCCGTTGGGCAGCGGCAGCGGGGATGATCAGCAACGAAGTAATCAGTAGCACACCGACAATCTTCATCGCTACCGCGATCACCACTGCAATCAACAACATCAAGGCCATGCGCAGCGTGGCGACCGGTAAACCTTCGACCGTCGCCAGCTCTTCGTGCACCGTGATCGCCAGCAAAGGCCGCCACAGTGCCACCAGCAACGCCAGCACCACCACGCTGCCGCCCATGATCCACATCAAGTCCGTAGGGCTGATCGCCAGCAGGTCACCAAACAGGTAAGCCATCAGGTCGATCCGCACCTCATGCATGAAGCTTAGTACTACCAGGCCGAGGGACAAGGTACTGGGGGCGAGAATTCCGAGCAACGTGTCGGACGCCAGTGGCTGACGCTGTTGCAAGGTCACCAACAGTACCGCGAGCAACAGGCAGCCCACAGTCACGGCGATCGCCGGGCTGACATCCAGCAAAAAGCCCAACGCCACGCCGAGCAAGGCCGCGTGGGACAAGGTGTCGCCGAAATAAGCCATTCGTCGCCACACCACAAACGAGCCCAAGGGCCCCGCAACCACCGCTAAAGACAAACCTGCCAGCAGGGCATAAAACAGAAAATCAGCCATGCTTGCAGCCTTCTCCATGAACGTGAACGTGTGCCGTGGCGGCGCCTTCGCTGACCACCGAGCCATGCAGGTCGTGCGCATGGTCGTGATGATGGTGATAAATCGCCAGGCTCTGTGCGTTCTTGCCGAACAGTTCGACAAATGCCGGATCACCACTCACCTGCTCCGGATGGCCGGAACAGCACACATGGCGATTGAGACACACCACCTGATCAGTGGTGCTCATGACCAGATGCAAATCGTGAGACACCATCAGCACGCCGCAGCCGTGGCGGTCGCGCAGGCGGGTGATCAAGCTGTAAAGCTCAGCCTGACCCGCCACATCTACGCCTTGCACCGGTTCATCGAGCACCAGCAGTTCGGGTTTACGCAACAGCGCACGGGCCAGCAGCACGCGCTGCATTTCGCCGCCCGACACGCTCTGGACCGGGCTGTCGATCACTTTTTCGGCACCGACTTCTTTCAGCGCCGCGAGGGCCTGGGCGCGATCCACACCCGGCACCAAACGCAAGAAGCGCAACACCGAAAGCGGCAGCGTGGGGTCAACGTGCAGTTTTTGCGGCATGTAGCCGATACGCAGCTTGGGTTTGCGCCAGACGCTGCCGCTGGTGGGCTTGAGCAGACCCAATACCGCTTTGACCAGCGTGGTTTTACCGGCGCCATTGGGGCCGATCAGGGTCACAATCTGGCCAGGCTCAACGCTTAACTCAATCGCATCAAGCACGTTTTGCCCGGCAAAGGTCACGCAGACCTCATCGAGACGTATCAGAGCAGTGCTCATCAAGCCCCCTGGCAGCCCGAACACAAACCGAGCACTTCTACGGTTTGCCCTTCGACCGTAAAGCCGACATCGCGTGCGCTGCTGATAATCGCGTCACTGATGTTTTTTTGCTCAAGCTCGATGGCCGCGTGGCACGAGCGACAGATCAGAAACTGGCCCTGATGTGAATGCTCGGGGTGGCTGCAGCCGATAAAGGCGTTGAGCGAGGAAATACGGTGCACCAGGCCATTCTCGAGGAGAAAGTCCAGCGCGCGGTAAACGGTTGGCGGCGCGGCACGACGACCATCCTGCTCGCTGAGCACGGCCAGGATGTCATAGGCACCCAGGGGCTTGTGGCTTTGCCACACCAACTCCAGCACCCGCCTCCTCAACGCCGTCAGGCGCAGGCCCTTTTGCGCGCACAAAGCGTCCGCTTCAGAGAGCGCGCTGTGGACGCAATGAGAGTGGTCGTGGGGACGGCTGGCAAGCGGTGCTATAGACATGAGCGGCGACGATTTCCGTGAGAGACGTTATTATGTTACCCGTTTCAGCCGCCATGAGTGCCCATCGTGCCCCGAATTTTTGCGATTTTTATTGCTTTGTCTGCCAGTTTGATGGTGATTTCCCCGGCCCAGGCTGAGGTCAATGTACTGACTAGCATCAAACCGCTGCAGTTGATTGCTGCGGCTGTGCAGGACGGCGTGGGCAAACCCGAGGTGCTGTTGCCGCCGAATGCGTCGCCGCATAACTATGCGTTGCGCCCCTCCGACGTACGGCGTGTTCAGTCGGCTGACTTGCTGTACTGGATCGGCCCGGACATGGAAGGTTTTATGCCGCGGGTGATCAAGACTCGCACCCTGCCCTCTGTGGCCGTGCAGACCCTGCCGGGTTTGAAACTGCGCCATTTTGCCGAAGACAGTCACTCCCATGACGAAGACGATGCGGCCGAACATGACCACGACCACCGCCCCGGCACACTGGACGCGCACTTGTGGCTGGCGCCTGACAACGCCCGGGTGATCGCGGCCAAAATGGCTGCAGACCTGAGCGAAAAAGACCCGGCCCATGCGCCGCAATACCAAAGCAACCTCAAAGCGTTCAATGAGCGTCTGGATGCGCTGGATGCGCGCCTGAAAACGCGTATGGCCGCGATTGCGGACAAACCGTTCTTTGTTTTCCATGAAGGCTACGACTACTTCGAAAGCGCTTACGGCCTGAAACACACCGGCGTGTTCAGCGTAGCGTCTGAAGTGCAACCGGGCGCCCAGCACGTCGCGGCCATGCGCCAGCGTTTGCAGGAAGTGGGCAAGACCTGTGTCTTCAGTGATCCGCCCTTGCGTCCGCGCCTGGCCGACACCTTGACTGCCGGTTTGCCTGTCAAACTGGCTGAGCTGGACCCACTGGGCGGCTTCACCCCGGCCACCGCACAGGGTTATGAACAACTGCTGGAAAAACTCGGCAACGACCTGGCAGGCTGCTTGAACAGCCTCTAAACCCCA
>NZ_JANLNV010000010.1 GCF_025465935.1 Pseudomonas sp. 7P_10.2_Bac1
TCCCTCGGCGGCATAACCCCTAAACAGAAATTGGCCCTGGTGGCCTGACCTCTATTTTTGACGAGTATTAAAATGGGGGGATTACCATAGGGTGTGGTTTTGTTTGCTAAAACATTGCTAGCCTGGGTCACGTCAAAGAGATACGATCATTCGTAATTGCACTTCAAAGATTGGCGGCGTCACCGAAGCGGAGGATATATGTGTGACCGATCTCACGATAAAGTCATGGGCGAGTCTTATCGCCATCGACCTTTAGATGCTGTGGGAATGTTTAAAGCGTTATTGATTCAAGGCGGGACTCTTGGAGAGTGGCGCATATTCTTGCGTCATATTCGGATAGCATTGTGCAAACGATAACAAGATTTTTGTTGAAGATATTATCTCGAGACGCTGGATGGCGTCAGATTAGTAGGGGCCATTTAATTGATGCGGGAGAGTGGGTACATGTCTCGATGGAGCAAATCTTAATCTAACCGGTAAGCTCCTTGAAACTTACTGGTTAGATAATATTTGGGTGTGTGAAATATCAAATAGTTTTTATCTGGATTAGGCCGTTGCTGTTTAACCACCCGAGATCTAAACTAAATCGAGTTGCGCCTGAGTCTGTGGCGCCTAAAAGTCGTTCATAGATTCTTCCAAGGGCTGGTAATCCGACTCCCCGATCAGCTCCCACCCCCGGGGCAATTACAACAACAGAACCTCCAGTTCTCTGGAATCGTTCTCCTTCCACCACAATGATATCCAGCAACATTATACGTCTTGAATTGACAAGCAGTCTTGGTGAAATTTGGATGAGGCCAGAAGCTTGTAACATTAAGTTTTCTGCAATACAGAAATTATAACACCGTAAAATCTCTTCCTCTGAGTAGTCTTCATCAATCAAAATTAACCTTGCGCGCTCTAGCGATCCTTCAGCACGGAGTAGTGCATGCACAAAATCGAGAGGCGTTAAAAAGCCAATATTTTGTAACGCCCGGCGAAGTTTCACATGAGCCGTTCTTACTTGGATGAAGTCCGCGGTGGAGGGCATCTCAAGCATGTGCTTGAGATCTCGGTAAAGACTCGAGTAATAGCCCGCACCATCCAAGTACTCAACAAATAGTGCCCTTGGGTATATTGCTCTAGTCAATACTCTAGATGAACGTGTTTGATCAACGACCTTGTGAGAAACACTGCCTGAATCACCAGCGTAAAACTGTGCTTGAATAAAAATGCGCGGTGACCAGCCAGGTGTTCTATACGGCAATACAAAATCATATGCTCGCGTTTTAGTGGGATCGGCACTCAAGTCATCAATAATACGGCCCCCATTGTTATTCTCTTGTAGCTCAACGGCGGCCTCAATAAGATCGTCTCTTTGCAGGTCGCGACCACTAATTACTACGTCATCATTATTGAAATCAATACCGGATTTTAAGCCCCACGTTGTCATGCAGCGTCTGAGAATTTTCTCTGGCAGATGTCCACTCTGAGCTGCGACTGATCCGCGCACTTTAAAGGCAACGATAGGGGCCAGCAGCTTGCCTTCAAAGCCAGGGTTTCTTTCCTTTAGGGTAAAGTAACTAAATCCTAATGCCCAAAGTTGTTCAATGCTTCCATCGCTATTAAGTATACTATTGATGTAGCCCTTTAGAAGCCAAACTGCTTCGGATTCTAGGTCAATTGTTCCAGGATATCTCGCTCGAAGAACTAATGCTTCACCGATCAGCTTAGAGACTTTCTCCTGCTTAATTACTCGGCCTAGTTCTTCAAATTCAAAATTGACACGCCCATTTCCACGGCGGTTCACCATTGGGAAAACGGTTCTATTTTCGCTTTGAATTAGGTATACCGGAAATTGACACTTCATATTGTTATCAGACTTTCCAGTGACCAGGAAAAGCATTGATATCAATGAATCGAGTAGGTCAATTGCAGCAGTAAGTGATAATTCAATTGTCTCAAATTCAGCTATAATTCTCTCTACTTGGGCGATGCAATAGATTGCCATCTGCTCAGGGTTGCAATCTTCTACACGTTGAAAACCGTTGGTAGCGGCGCCGAGTGAATCTAGAATTAGGCTGATCTTTTCTAGTTCGCTGCGATAGGTTGCCGTGTCACTAACCTGCTGAATAGATGCAGTAATCCAATTTTCAAACTCGCTCAACTTCTCTTCTAGAGAAAGTTCTACTGATACCAGTTTCAATTTTCACTTCCTTGGACAAATACTTAAAAATTGCCTTTGCAAACGCGCGGCCCACTGGCGGTGATACAGCGTTACCTACAAGCCTATAACCATCCACAAGTTCGCGTTCGCTACTTCCAAAAGTAAACAGGAAATCGTCAGGGAATCCTTGAAGGCGGGCACACTCCCTCAAGGAAAAAGGACGATTTGCCTCCGGGTGAAGAAAATATCTCGGATTGTGAAAATTTGTCAGCACTGTAGAGGAGGGAGAGTCCCAGTCTGGTCGCTTGTATAAGCCTGAGCAAAACATTGCCCCTTTTAAGTCAAACTTTCCTTCGACTTCTTTGAGGTAGCCTTTAGTCATAAGGCTATCTATATGGCGGCTTACTGATTTTATCCCAGAAAGTTCTTTTATGACTTCGACTGAAAGAGGGTTGCCATTTGGAATGGATCCATATTTTTTATGGCGCCTATTCTTCCCGATTGTCTCGAGAATATTTCTTTCTGTGTCGTTGATGTGGCCGAAGTATTCTGGTATGTCCCAGGTATAAACAGACGTCGGGGAGTGCCTAACATTACAAAGTTTCTGACCAGGTCCAATTTTTGCGAAAATAGAACTCCATGCATCATTCCATGCATATGTGACCCTGTGGTCCGCAATCTTAGAGTCTAGCTGAATTAAATCCCCTATAGACTCTCGGATAGTCCTCGCCGGTAGCAGGGTTTGCTTATCCTGAGAGAAAAGATCCCCGAGGTCCGCAATCGCTGCTTCACCGTTTCGGCTCTGGCTTAAATGTGTAAATTCGGGCCAATTAAAGTCATCAAATAAAAGATCATCCCTAATCCCAATAAAGTATATTCTTCTTCTATGTTGGGGGACCCCGAATCCAACGGAATCAAACAGCCGATACTCAACTCTATAACCAATATCTTTAAAGTCTCTGACTATGGCTTCTAGGTACGCGCCTTTAAAGTTTTGCGATAATCCGTCGACATTTTCTGCGAGAAACAATTTCGGTTTTAATCTATTTACGGCTGAATGCATTTCCAGATACAGCAGGTTTCGTATGTCATCATGTTTTTTTGGTCCAGCCTTCGAGAACCCTTGGCATGGGAATCCTCCAAGAATGATGTCGCACGAACCAATAGATTTCATTTCAGCATGGAATTCATCAGAGGTGACGTCTCTAACATACGCCCTCTCGTCAATATTTTTTTTATAAACCGCCACAGCTGCAGGGTCATTATCACAAGCGTAAATCAAATCGTAATCCAGTTCTTTAAACCCGACATCAAGCCCGCCGCACCCAGCAAAAAGGCTTACAACGGTTGGTTTTTGAACTAAACTATTCATGATCACTTCGCTGCGCAATATAAACAAAAAAATAAATTCCCGCATTTTATCACGTGTCAAATGACTAGGCAAGATCATGATTAGGCTTGATTATTATAATAGGCTTCCGGCTCGCGAAGAGCATACGACATTGGTATGCAAACTTTTGAACAGTGGAGGTAAGTTTCAGTTGAAAAGCATTGTAAGTAAAACTGGACTCACAAAAACCCAGGTTTTATGCACTTTGCAAGCACTTGTTAATCATAAGATAGTATCTTTTTCTGCTGTTGGAAAAACAAAATTTTACTTCATAGAGTCTGATATGTGAGCAGGCATTTACTTTGAAATAATAATCGTCTGTTCGAAGTGAGGTTATGATTTATAGTGAACTTATTTTAGTTTTTTTGCTAGGTCTTCTGTCCGAGGATGGTAGTAGCGCATTAGCATGCGTGAGTCTTGGTGTCCTGTAATTTTCGTTAATTCATGCAGCGGGAATATTTCAGCAAGTCGGGAAGTTGCTTCGTGCCTCAGATCATGAAATCTAAGGTCCGTCAGGAAAAGATCATCTTCAATTTTTTTCTGGAGTTTATTTTTTTTCTTCCCCTCATTTCCCCAATGTTTTTCTAGGCCTTTTTCATAGGCCATTCGAGCGTTGTTCAATGCTTCCATAAAAGCTTTGGTGATGGTGTCTGGTTGGCTTTTGAATAGCCGGCCATCATCCCGCGAGGGCTGTTTTTTTAGGATTTCAACGGCAACGCTAGAAAGCGGAACTCCGCGAGCGGAGCCGTTTTTGGTGAGTGGGAGGATGGCTGTTCTCTTCTCGAGATTTACATTGGACCTCAGTAGTCCTGCAATTTCGCTTCGGCGCATAGCTGTCTCTACTGCAAACTTGACTATCTTTGGAAGCTCAGTCGAGCGGCAGTGGCGGTAGAGCATTTCCAGTTCGTCCAGGTGCTCGCAGACTAGACCGTCGTTTGTGAGTGTCCAGACGTCCGCGCTGAGCACACGTCTCTTCCTTGCGTCAGTAACAGTGGGCTGCCGGATCAGCTCGACTGGGTTGATCAGGGATTCCATCCGCCATTCTTTACGAGCGATGGTGAACACATGCGAAATCAAGGCGAGTTCACGTCGCACTGTGGATGCCGCCAGTCCCTCTTCGAGGCGTTTGTCGCGATACGCCGCCATATCGGACCCGCGGATACTGGCAAGTGAGCGAAGCGCGAGCGGATGGCGTTGCATTGCGAGGATACGTGACAGCTCGGACGCACTGCTGCGTTTTTTGCTCGTAACCTCCGTTGCATACAACTCTAGTGCGCTGGCGAAGGAGGTCGCCTCCGCTTCGTTCCGGCTGACGAACACACCAGCATCCATTTCGCGCTCAATCATGGTCGCCCAGGTTTTTGCTTCGAGTTGGGTATTGAATGTACGTGTCTGTTGGGGCCACCCTTTGCGTCTGATTTGGGCGTGCCATTGGTGGGGGCCTTTCTTCCTAAACGTCGCCATCGCTTTTCACACTGTGCCAAAATTGTGCCATCAACTTTACAGGAACACCCATGGAAGCCGCAAACCCCTTGCTTATCCGCGAAACCTTCCCCGTCGGCCCTTTGCAGTGCAACTGCACGATCATTGGTGATCCGATCACTAAAAAAGCCATTGTGGTGGATCCGGGCGGCGATCATGAGGGAATTCTCGCGCGACTGAAGAAGCACGGGCTGCGGCTGGTGAGCATCATCCACACCCATGCGCACCTGGATCACTTTTTAGCGTCGGGCCAGTTGAAGGAGAAAACCGGTGCAACCCTGCACTTGCACAAGGAGGACCAGTTTTTGTGGGACAACCTTGAGATGCAATGCAGCCTGTTCGGCGTGCCGTATACGCCTGTACCGCCGCCAGATCGCTGGTTGGCCGATGACGAAGAGCTGGCCTGCGGCTGCGGTGTGGCCCTGCACACGCCCGGGCATACGCCCGGTTCCATGAGTTTTTGGTTTTCTGAGGCTAAGCTGTTGATCGCGGGTGACACGCTGTTTCGTCGCGGGGTAGGGCGTACGGACTTATGGGGTGGCGATCAAGCCACTATTGTCCGCTCGATCAAGCAACGTCTGTATACGCTGGACGAGGACGCTACCGTGGTGACCGGGCATGGTCCTGACACGCGTCTTGGCGATGAAATGCGTGAGAACCCGTTTGTTCGCGCTTAAACAAGATGTAATGGAATTTTTACCGTTGGTCGTGTTCCAACGAACCGCAGAGGTCTATTGCCAACGGCCTTTGTCCCCAGAAAGATTGAGTAGGAGCTTCACCATGTTCATCTCGCGTCGTTTGATTGTGGCTGCAAGTGCAATTGCCTTGTTGGCCGGCTGCGCCTCTCCCAACCCTTATGACAACCAGGGCCAGGCCTCTTCGGGCATGAGCAATACTGCTAAATACGGTGGTCTCGGTGCCTTGGCTGGTGCTGTTGCAGGTGCTGCCATTGACCACAACAACCGTGGCAAGGGCGCATTGATCGGCGCTGCGGTGGCGGGTCTGGGGGCTGCGGGCTATGGCTATTACGCTGACAAGCAAGAAGCCGCGCTGCGCGCCAGCATGGCTAACACAGGCGTTGAGGTTCAGCGTCAGGGCGACAACATTACGCTAGTGATGCCGGGCAACATTACGTTTGCCACCAGCTCGGCGAATATTGCGCCAAGCTTCTATCAGCCGCTTAACAGCCTGGCCAACTCGCTGAAGCAGTTGAACAACCAGCAGCAAATCCAAATCGTGGGTTACACCGATAGCACCGGTAACAGCGCTTTCAACCAGCAGCTGTCGCAACAACGTGCGCAGAGCGTAGCGACCTACCTGACCTCGCAGGGCGTCAGTGGCCAGTACCTGTCGGTGATTGGTAAAGGCCCGGCCGACCCGATTGCCAGCAACGCCACCCCTGATGGCCGCGCTCAGAACCGTCGTGTTCAGATCACCCTGGCGCCGATCCCGGGTATGAACTACCAGCAACAGGGTCAGGTGCAGCAGTACCCGTAACTCGACAGTGAGGCCGCAGCTCTCGGCGGCGGCTCCAGCGTCCATAAAAAAGCCCCGCGATCGTTGCTGATCGCGGGGCTTTTTGTTGAGCGTTTGGCTGGATGAATTACTTCTTCAGGCCGTAATGCTCGTCCAGCATGCCGGGGGCGTTCGGGCTTTTTGGCGCGTAATCCTTTGGCGGCTCGGAACTGTGCGGCGGGGTCAGGCGCTCGCGGTGCGGTTGTGGTGCCTCGGAGTGCAGGGCCGCCAGCAGGCGCTGACGTGTCAGTTCGTCCAGTGCCAGGCTGTTGGCGCCTTCAGCGAGGTGATCTTGCACTTCCTGGTAGCTCTGGGTGAGTTTCTTCACCAGATGGGCCGTGGTGTTGAAGTGGGTTACTACTTCACTTTGATAGTGATCAAAACGTTCCTGGATGTCGTCCAGCTGACGCTGCGTGCGATTAGGCGCGGCGTTCGGCAGCAGACGAGCGACCAGAAAACCAATGGCGACACCGGCAACCAGGGCTAGGGTCGGCAACAACCAAATTAAGAGCGAGTGTTCCACGAGTCCTTCCTCTATAAACGGCTTTGCTTTACGTTAACGGCTCGGACCTGCGCTGTATACCGCGATCCACTCGCAAATATGTCAGACAGAATCTATCAGCTAGACGTGTCGACCCACTTTGAGGTCACGGAGTTCCTTCTTGCTTACCCGCGAAACCCCCGTACTGATTGATGGCCCCGTTGGCCAATTGGAAGCTTTATACCTCGATTCTGCTGAGCCGCGCGGCCTTGCGTTGCTGTGCCATCCCAACCCGGTACAGGGTGGGACGATGCTGAATAAAGTGGTGTCGACCCTGCAACGCACCGCCCGCGATGCTGGTCTTGTTACGTTGCGATTTAATTACCGCGGCGTAGGTGCCAGTGCCGGCAGTCACGACATGGGTACTGGCGAAGTCGAAGATGCTCTGGCAGCCGCCCGCTGGTTGCGCGCCCAATACCCTGAGTTGCCATTGACCTTGCTGGGCTTTTCGTTCGGCGGCTTTGTCGCGGCCAGCCTGGGCGGGCAACTTGAAGCGCAAGGTGCCAAGCTTTCGGGGCTGTTCATGGTGGCGCCGGCGGTGATGCGTTTGCTTGAGCAATACCCGCTGCCAGCGTCGTGTCCGATCACGGTTATCCAGCCCGAAACTGACGAAGTCATTGATCCGCAACTGGTATATAACTGGTCAAACGATCTCTCACGCCCCCATGAGCTGCTGAAAGTGGCAGAATGCGGTCACTTTTTTCACGGCAAGCTGCCCGAACTCAAAGAGTTGGTAGCGCCACGCCTTTTGAATTGATACAGCCTGATAAGCGATTACCCATGACCACTCGTACTCGTATCCTCACCGGTATCACCACCACCGGCACACCGCATCTGGGCAACTATGCCGGTGCTATCCGCCCGGCAATCCTTGCCAGCCGTGACAGTAATGCCGACTCGTTTTACTTTTTGGCCGACTACCACGCCTTGATCAAATGTGATGACCCGCAGCGCATTCAGCGTTCGCGCCAGGAAATCGCAGCAACCTGGCTGGCGGGTGGTCTGGATGTTGAGCGAGTGACGTTTTATCGCCAATCCGACATCCCGGAAATCCCGCAATTGGCCTGGTTTCTGACCTGTGTAGCGGCCAAGGGGCTGTTGAACCGGGCGCATGCGTACAAGGCCTCGGTGGACAAGAACCTGGAAAACGGTGAAGACCCGGATGCAGGCATCACCATGGGCCTGTACAGCTACCCGGTGTTGATGGCCGCGGACATCTTGATGTTCAACGCGCACAAGGTGCCGGTGGGTCGTGACCAGATCCAGCATGTTGAAATGGCCCGAGATATCGGCCAGCGCTTTAACCACTTGTTCGGCAATGGCAAAGAGTTCTTCGCCATGCCTGAAGCATTGATTGAAGAAAGCGTGGCGACCTTGCCTGGCCTTGACGGTCGCAAGATGTCAAAGAGCTACGACAACACCATTCCGTTGTTCACCAGCGCCAAAGACATGAAAAGCGCGATTTCGCGGATCGTGACCGACTCCCGTGCACCGGGCGAAGCCAAAGATCCGGACAACTCGCACTTGTTCACCTTGTATCAGGCATTCTCGACGCCTGAGCAGTCGGCTGAGTTCCGCAGCGAATTGTTGCAGGGCTTGGGCTGGGGTGAGGCTAAAGACCGCCTGTTCAAGCTGCTGGACGCTGAGTTGGGCGAGGCACGCGAGCGCTATCACGACCTGATGTCGCGCCCTGCAGACATGGAAGACATTCTTCAAGCCGGCGCACAAAAAGCCCGTGCTATCGCGACGCCGTTTTTGGGTGAGTTGCGTGAAGCGGTGGGCCTGCGTTCGTTTGAGAGCGCTGCACAAAGCTCGGCGGCAACCAAAAAGAAAGCCGCCAAGGGCCCGCGCTTTGTGAGCTTCCGTGATGAAGACGGCAGCTTCCGTTTCCGTCTGTTGAGCGCAGATGGCGAGCAATTGTTGCTGTCACGCAGCTTCGCCGATGGCAAAGCGGCAGGTCAGGTGACCAAGCAATTGCAAGCGGGTGAGGCGCTGGATGTACGCGCTGACGGTTTAAGTTTCAGCGTTTGGCTTGACGGTGCGAGTGTTGCCGACAGCCCGGCATTTGCCGATAACGCAGCACGTGATGCGGCAATCGAAGCGCTGCGCTTGGCCTTGGTGCCTGCGCAAGACTGACAAACTGCGACGTTTCGTCCCAGGTTTGATTGCCATTCCCCCGGGCCGTCGCTAAAGTGTCGGCCCGTTTTTGTTGCCCAGCTAGCGAATTATGACGCCTCTAGAACGATATCAAGCTGATCTGAAACGCCCGGACTTCTTCCACGATGCCGCGCAGGAAAACGCTGTGCGTCACCTGCAGCGTCTCTATGACGACTTGGTCGCGTCTTCGCAGAGCAAGCCTGGCCTGCTGGGCAAACTGTTCGGCAAAAAAGAGCCTGCGCTGGTCAAAGGCCTGTATTTCTGGGGCGGTGTAGGTCGCGGCAAGACGTACCTGGTTGACACCTTCTTTGACGCTTTGCCGTTCAAAGAGAAGGTACGTACCCACTTCCACCGCTTCATGAAGCGTGTGCACGAAGAAATGCGCACCCTCAATGGTGAGAAGAACCCGCTGACCATTATCGCCAAGCGCTTTGCTGATGAAGCACGAGTGATCTGTTTCGACGAATTCTTTGTGTCGGACATTACCGACGCGATGATTCTCGGCACCTTGATGGAAGAGCTGTTCAAGAACGGCGTGACCCTGGTGGCGACCTCCAACATCGTGCCTGACGGTCTGTACAAAGATGGTCTGCAGCGTGCCCGTTTCTTGCCAGCCATTGCGCTGATCAAGCAGAACACCGAGATCGTCAACGTCGACAGCGGCGTGGATTACCGTTTGCGCCACCTGGAGCAAGCCGAGCTTTACCACTTCCCGCTCAATGAAGCTTCTGAAGCCTGCCTGCGCGAAAGCTTCAAGGCGCTGACACACAACTCGACCCGCACGGTTGAAAACGATGATCTGATCATCGAGAACCGGACGATTCGTGCATTGCGCACCTGCGATGATGTGGCCTGGTTTGATTTTCGCGAGCTGTGTGACGGCCCGCGCAGCCAGAACGACTACATCGAACTGGGCAAGATCTTCAACGCTGTGATCCTCAGCGGTGTTGAGCAAATGGAAGTTAAAACCGACGACATCGCCCGTCGTTTCATCAACATGGTCGACGAGTTCTACGACCGTGGTGTCAAGTTGATCATCTCGGCCGAGGTCGAACTCAAGGACCTCTATACCGGTGGTCGTTTGAGCTTCGAGTTCCAGCGTACGCTGAGCCGCCTGCTCGAGATGCAATCCCACGAATACCTGACTCGGGCGCATAAGCCCTAAGTGATTGCCTGGCTCTGGGCTTGGCTCGCGATCTTTCAATAATCATAAGATCGCGAGCCAAGCTCCTAAAAGGGCGGGAGATCAGGCGGCTTGCTGGAACTGTTGCCGGTATTGATTGGGTGACAGTTCGGTGTGCTGGCGAAACAGCCTTGCAAAGAAGCTGGCGTCGTCGTAGCCCACGTCGTAGCTGATGGTCTTGATGCTTTTACGGGTGGCAGACAGCAGGCCCTTGGCGGTTTCTATGCGCAAGCGCTGCAGATAGTGCAGCGGCTTGTCGCCGGTGGCGATCTGGAAGCGACGCATGAAATTGCGGATGCTCATACCGTGTTCGCGGGCCACATCTTCAAAGCGGAACTTGTCGGCAAAGTGCTCTTCGAGCCAGTGCTGGATCTGCAAGATAATCACGTCTTGATGCAGCTTTTGCCCGCCGAAGCCAATGCGCCCCGGTGAGTAATTGCGCTGCACCTCATACAAAATGTCGCGGGCCACGGCCTGGGCGATGTTCGCGCCGCAGAAACGCTCAATCAGATAAATGTACAGGTCACACGCCGAAGTCGGGCCGCCAGCACAGTAGAGATTGTCGGCGTCGGTGAGGTGTTTGTCCTGATTGAGGTTCACCTGTGGGAAGCGTTCGGCGAAAGTGTTGAAAAATCGCCAATACGTTGTGGCTTCCTTGCCGTCGAGCAACCCGGCCTCTGCCAGCCAGAACACGCCGGTCGCTGCCGCGCACAACACAGCCCCTCGCGCATGTTGCTCGCGCAACCATGGCATTACCTGCGGGTAACGCTCGCAGAGGGTGTCAAAGTCACCCCAGAAGGCGGGGAGGATGATGATGTCTGCGTCATCGAGGCCGCCGTCCACTGGTAGCGTTACATTGCTGAAACTGCCCACAGGCTGGTTGTCGGGGCTGACAAGACGGGTTTCGAAGCTGGCATTGAAGCCTTGGCCCAATTGTTTGCCATGGCGCAGGCTGGCCAGGTGAAAAAAATCCTTGGCCTGCATCAGGGTCGAGGCGAACACCTGATCCGTGGCCAAAACGCTGACGCGCCGCAGGGGCGTGGAGAGTTGAGTAGACATGATTCGATTATTCTTATAGGTGAAATTGGTCAACTTACGGCTGGATCGTCTTATGTTTTTTCCTGTGTGTCTAGGGGAAGAGGAGTGAAGCCGCTGTGTAGGGGTGAGCTTGCCTCGCGATCTTTTAAAGATCAAAAGATCGCGAGACAAGCTCGCTTGTACAGGGGGATTGGGTCACGGTGCCGGGTTTGGTTGCTCTTTATGAATGGCTTCAATGCCTTCGAGCACTTCGTGCGACAGCTTCAGATCGGCGCTGGCGATGTTGCTTTTGAGTTGCTCCATTGTCGTGGCGCCAATGATGTTGCTGGTCACGAACGGTTGCTGGGTGACATAGGCCAGGGCCATTTGTGCCGGGTCCAGCCCGTGTTCGCGAGCCAGGGCGACGTAGCGCTCGCAGGCGGCAACCGATTGCGGATTGGAGTAACGCGCGAAACGGCTGTAGAGGCTCAGGCGGCCTTTTTCCGGGCGGGCGCCACCGCCGTATTTGCCGGTCAGCATGCCGAAGGCCAGAGGCGAGTAAGCCAGCAGCCCGCATTGTTCGCGAATGGCAATTTCCGCCAGGCCCACTTCAAAGCTGCGGTTAAGCAGGTTATAGGGGTTCTGGATCGACACAGCCCGCGGCCAGCCGCGGCTCTCGGCCAGTTGCAGGAACTTCATGGTCGCCCATGGGGTTTCGTTGGACAGGCCTATGTGGCGAATTTTGCCGGCCTTGACCTGCTCATCCAGGGCTTCGAGGGTGTCTTCCAGTGGGGTAAAGTCTTCATCGGCCTTGTGTGTGTAGCCCAGTTGGCCAAAAAAGTTGGTGCTGCGCTCGGGCCAGTGCAACTGGTACAGATCGATCCAGTCGGTTTGCAGGCGCTTGAGGCTGGCGTCCAGCGCTTGAACGATGTGGGTGCGGTTGTGTTTGAGGTTGCCATCACGGATGTAGTCGATGGTGTTGCCAGGGCCGGCAATTTTGCTGGCCAGTACCCAGTCGGCGCGATCGCCACGGGCTTTGAACCAATTGCCGATGTAGCGCTCGGTGGTGGCGTAGGTTTCGGCTTTGGGAGGGACCGGGTACATCTCGGCGGTGTCGAGGAAGTTGATGCCGGCGCTTTTCGCGTAAGCAATTTGCTCAAAGGCTTCGTCTTGGGTGTTCTGCTCACCCCAGGTCATGGTGCCGAGGGCAATGGCACTGACGTTGAGGTTGCTGCGGCCTAGCTGGCGGTAGTCCATCGGTGACTCCTTCGGGGAAAGAATCATAAAAGCAGGTTGTAATTTTTTGCGCAATCTGGATAATCGTCGACCTCTTTCTGCAGTGGAAGTGATGCCCCGCCTGCCGAAGAATCTTGCCGTTGAACGGACGCGCTGACCCGAGCCCCCGATAGCGTCTGTATCCGGCTGCCTTTGACTTGTCAAAGTACGCACTATTCAGTAAGATCCGCCGTCTAATTTACAGGGCGGCCCCTGAGGCTATAAAGAATGAAAACTTTTACTGCTAAACCAGAAACAGTAAAGCGCGACTGGTTTGTCGTCGACGCTGCTGGTCAGACCCTGGGTCGTCTGGCCACCGAGATCGCAAGCCGTCTGCGTGGTAAGCACAAGCCTGAATACACTCCGCACGTTGACACCGGTGACTACATCGTTGTTATCAACGCTGAGCAGATTCGTGTCACTGGTGCTAAGACCTCTGACAAGATGTACTACTCTCACTCCGGTTTCCCGGGCGGGATTAAGTCGATCAACTTCGAAAAGCTGATCGTCAAAGCTCCTGAGCGCGTGATCGAGACCGCGGTTAAAGGCATGCTGCCTAAGAACCCGCTGGGTCGCGACATGTACCGTAAGCTGAAAGTCTATGCGGGCGCTGCTCACCCTCATACTGCTCAGCAGCCCCAAGAACTGAAGTTTTAACGGAATAGTTCATTATGTCGGCGACTCAAAACTACGGCACTGGCCGTCGTAAGACTGCAACCGCACGCGTTTTCCTGCGTCCGGGCACTGGTAACATCTCTATCAACAACCGTTCCCTGGACAACTTCTTCGGCCGCGAAACTGCCCGCATGGTAGTTCGTCAGCCGCTGGAACTGACCGAGACTGTTGAGAAATTCGACATCTACGTTACCGTTATCGGTGGCGGTGTAAGTGGTCAAGCTGGCGCAATCCGCCACGGTATCACTCGCGCTCTGATGGACTACGACGAGACTCTGCGTAGCGCTCTGCGTAAAGCAGGTTACGTAACTCGCGATGCTCGTGAAGTTGAACGTAAGAAAGTCGGTCTGCGTAAAGCGCGTAAGCGTCCGCAGTACTCGAAGCGTTAATTCGCAGCTTCGTTCAAAAAAAGCCCAGCCTCCTCACGGAGCTGGGCTTTTTTTATGGCTCCACAAAAGTCTGTGTGACAACGTGCCACATCCGCCGAATCCTTGTGCTGCAAGGGCTGCAGCCGGCTCCTCCCGGTAATTACCTTGTTTTAGTAGGGTCTTTTCATTACCATTCGGCAAAATTTTTATAAAGATTAGTTTGCTACTTACTAGATGCCTGTTTTAACAGGTCGCAAAGCTGATGGGAGAGGACGGAATGAGCAAAGTCGACGTTAATGTCGGTCGGCGTCGTTTCCTCGTGGCAGCCACATCCGTGGTGGGAGCTGCAGGGGCGGTAGGGGCGGCGGTCCCGTTCGTGGGGTCGTGGTTCCCCAGTGCCAAGGCCAAGGCGGCTGGCGCGCCGGTGAAGGTCAATATTGCCAAGGTCGAGCCGGGCCAGCAGATGGTTGCAGAGTGGCGGGGGCAGCCGGTGTTCATTGTCCGTCGCACTGAGGAAATCCTGGCCAACCTGAAGAAAATTGATGATCGGCTCGCTGATCCGGACTCCCAGCAATCAGATCAACCGACCTACGTAAACCCTGAGTTACGCTCGATCAAGCCCGAAATCCTGCTGGTGATCGGCATCTGTACTCACTTGGGCTGCTCACCTACTTTCCGTCCTGAAGTGGCCCCTGCCGACCTTGGCAAGGACTGGGTCGGGGGGTATTTCTGCCCCTGTCATGGTTCGCACTATGATTTGGCGGGGCGTGTCTATAAGGCCCAGCCAGCCCCGTTAAATCTGCCTGTACCGCCTTACTACTATGAGTCGGACAACATTATTGTCGTTGGCCTGGATAGGGAGACTGCGTAATGAGCAAGTTCATGGATTGGATTGATGCTCGCTTCCCGGCCACCAAAATGTGGGAAGACCACCTCAGCAAGTATTACGCGCCAAAGAACTTCAACTTCCTGTATTTCTTTGGTTCTCTCGCTCTCGTGGTGCTGGTCAACCAGATCGTCACGGGCGTGTGGCTGACCATGAGTTACACGCCGACGGCAGAGGACGCATTTGCCTCGGTCGAATACATCATGCGTGATGTCGAATACGGTTCGATTCTGCGCCTGCTGCACTCCACGGGCGCGTCTGCGTTCTTTATCGTGGTGTATCTGCATATGTTCCGTGGCTTGCTCTACGGCTCTTATCAGAAGCCGCGCGAGCTGGTGTGGTTGTTTGGCATGATGATTTACCTGGCCCTGATGGCAGAGGCGTTCATGGGCTATCTGTTGCCTTGGGGGCAGATGTCCTACTGGGGCGCGCAGGTGATTATCTCGCTGTTCGGCGCGATCCCGGTGATCGGCAACGACCTGACGCAATGGATTCGCGGTGACTACCTGATTTCCGGGATCACCCTGAACCGCTTTTTCGCGTTGCACGTTGTCGCGTTGCCCATCGTGATCTTGGGCTTGGTGGTGCTGCACATCCTGGCCCTGCACGAAGTCGGCTCGAACAACCCTGACGGGATCGATATCAAGAAGTACAAGGACGAAAACGGCATCCCGCTGGACGGCATTCCATTCCACCCGTACTACACCGTGAAAGACATTGTCGGCGTAGTGGTGTTCTTGTTTATCTTCTGTTCGATTGTGTTCTTCTTCCCCGAAATGGGGGGTTACTTCCTCGAAAAGCCTAACTTCGAGCAAGCCAACGCCTTCAAGACCCCGGAGCATATTGCCCCCGTCTGGTACTTCACGCCGTTCTACGCGATCTTGCGGGCGATCCCCGACAAGCTCATGGGCGTGATCGCCATGGGCGCTGCGATTGCAGTGCTGTTTGTATTGCCTTGGCTGGACCGCAGTCCGGTGAAATCCATGCGCTACAAAGGCTGGATGAGCAAGGTCTGGTTGTGGGTGTTCTGTGTATCGTTCGTGACCCTGGGCGTGCTGGGTGTCTTGTCGCCTACGCCTGAGCGTACGTTGCTGTCGCAGGTGTGTACGTTCCTGTACTTCGCCTACTTCATTCTGATGCCGTTCTACACCCGGCTCGAGAAGACCAAACCGGTTCCGGAAAGGGTGACAGGCTGATGAAAAAGTTATTTGCCGTAGTAATGCTCGCAATGATGCCCGTGCTGTCTTTTGCCTCCGAGCAGGGCGTCCAGCTGGACAAGGTTGATATCGACGTCTCAGACAAGGCGGCACTGCAAGATGGTGCGCGTACTTTTGCCAACTATTGCATGGGTTGCCACAGCGCCAAGTTTCAGCGCTACGAGCGGGTGGCAGACGATTTGGGAATTCCTCATGACGTCATGCTCAACAATCTGGTGTTCACAGGTGCCAAGATTGGCGATCACATGAACATCGGTATGCAGCCTGAAGACGCCAAAGCGTGGTTTGGTGCGGCGCCGCCCGACTTGACTCTGGTGGCTCGCGTGCGGGGTACAGACTGGCTCTACAGCTACCTGCGTTCGTTCTATGAAGACCCGTCGCGCCCTTGGGGTGTGAACAATACCGTCTTCCCTAACGTGGGCATGCCGAACGTTCTTGCGCCACTGCAAGGGCGTCAAGTTATCGGTTGCAAGCAAGTACAGATCGTCGAAGACGGCAAGAAGCAGTATGATCCGCTCACCGGCACGCCTTTGACACATGAAGCGTGCGACCAGCTGACAGTGTTGCCCAAGACCGGCGCACTGACTGAAGAGCAGTTCGACGAGAAGATCCAGAACCTTGTGACCTTCCTGGCTTATTCGGCCAACCCGGTGAAGCTGGAACATCAGCGCATCGGGACTTACGTGCTGCTCTATCTGGCCTTCTTCTTTGTCTTCGCGTATCTGCTCAAGCGCGAATACTGGAAGGATGTGCACTGATACCATTACATGCATTGCTGTTAATCGTGCGCGCCCAAGGGTGTCTCTAAAAGGTAACAGTGCAGGACTCGGCGAAGGTGTGGTCTATAAGGCCTGCCTTCGCGGTTCTGCTGTTATGGGAGGCATTCTTGGGCGCGTTCGTTTTTCCGCTCCTGATAATTTCAACAAGCGAGGAGGACCGCCATGGGCGTGACCAATCGGTTGGCCTGTTACTCCGACCCCGCCGACCACTATTCCCACCGAGTACGCATTGTGCTCGCCGAGAAAGGTGTCAGCGCCGAGATCATCAGTGTGGTGGCGGGTCGTCATCCGCCAAAACTGATCGAAGTGAACCCGTACGGCAGCCTGCCAACCCTGGTCGATCGTGACCTGGCGTTGTGGGAGTCGACGGTGGTGATGGAGTATCTGGATGAGCGTTATCCGCATCCGCCGCTGTTACCGGTGTATCCGGTAGCGCGGGCCAACAGCCGTCTGCTGATGCACCGGATCCAGCGTGACTGGTGCAATCTGGTCGACCTGATCCTTGATTCGCGTACCAAGGAGCCTGCTCGCGTGCAGGCGCGTAAGGAGTTGCGCGAGAGTCTGACGGGTGTCTCGGCATTGTTTGCAGACAAACCTTTTTTTCTGAGTGATGAGCAAAGTCTGGTCGACTGCTGTCTATTACCGATACTCTGGCGCCTGCCTGTTTTGGGTATTGAGTTGCCGCGGCCTGCCAAGCCGCTGCTTGACTATATGGAGCGCCAATTTGCGCGTGAGGCTTTCCAGGCAAGCTTGTCTGGTGTCGAACGCGACATGCGCTAAGGCTTTAGGAGCCCTTGATGAATTCAAGTCGACCTTATCTGGTGCGTGCGCTCTATGAGTGGATTGTGGACAACGATTGCACTCCGCACTTGCTGGTTAAATCGGACTATCCGAAGGTGCAGGTCCCTCAGGGATTTGCCAGTGATGGACAGATTGTCCTGAACGTATCACCAAGCGCCGTGCGTAATTTGCACATGGACAACGAAGCGGTCAGCTTTGACGGGCGTTTTGGCGGTGTGCCACACACGTTGTACGTGCCGATTGCAGCCATTCTGGGCATTTATGCACGGGAAAATGGCCAAGGCATGATGTTTGATCTCGAAGAAGCGTTTGAGGTGGAAGACGAAATCGAGCCGGACGACGACACTCCGCCACCAGGCACCGAGCCACCGCGACCCAGCGGACGGCCAAGTCTCAAAGTGGTTAAGTGACAAAAAAGGCGACCTGAAAAGGTCGCCTTTTTTTATGCCGGTTGAACCGTCCTGTAGGAGCGAGCTTGCCTCGCGATCTATTGTTCTTAAAAGATCGCGAGGCAAGCTCACTCCTACAAGTAGTTAGTCGATGTACTCAAAGAGTTTGACGATTTTCTGTACGCCAGACACACCTTGCACCAGGTTGGTCGCGCGGGCGGCTTCTTGCTTGGTCACCAGACCCAGCAGGTAGACGATACCGTTCTCGGTCACCACTTTGATGCGCGAGCCTGGGATGGCGCCGTCAGTCAGCATCTGGGTTTTGATCTTGGTGGTCAGCCACGCATCGTTGTTACGCGCCAGGATCGAAGAGGGCGCCATCACTTGCAGTTCGTTGTTGACCTTCTTCACGCGCTGTACAGATGCCGCAGCTTGTTCCGCCTGGGCTTTGAGGTCGGCGCGTGGCGTCTGGCCAGCCAGCAGCACGATGCCGTTGTAGCTGGTAACTACGATGTGCGAGCCGTTGTCCAGGTCTGGGTTGGCCTTGGCGACGTTGACCGCAACCTTGGTTTCGATCAGCGAATCGTCGATCTTGCTGCCAAAGGTTCGGGTGCCGCGATCGTCTTCGATCGGTGTATCACGGGTAGCGGTCAGTACTGAGCTGCAACCAGCGGTCAGGCCCAGGCACAACGTCAAGGCTACTAGGCTAAAGCGCTTAAAAGTCATTCTTCACTCCCGAACAGTTGGCTGTCGATCAGATCGCACAGGCAGTGGATCGCCAGCAGGTGGACTTCTTGAATACGTGCAGTGACAGTGGATGGAACGCGGATCTCCACGTCCTCAGGCAGCAGCAGCGAGGCCATGCCGCCGCCGTCGCGACCCGTCAGGGCGACCACGATCATTTCGCGGTCATGCGCTGCCTGAATGGCCTGGATGATGTTGGCCGAGTTGCCGCTGGTGGAGATCGCCAGCAGGACATCGCCGGGTTGGCCGAGGGCGCGGATTTGTTTGGAGAACACCTCGTTGAAGGTGTAGTCGTTGGCGATCGAGGTGATTGTCGAGCTGTCGGTGGTCAGTGCAATAGCAGGCAGGCTGGGACGCTCGCGCTCAAAGCGGTTGAGCAGCTCGGACGAAAAGTGCTGGGCGTCGCCGGCTGAGCCGCCGTTGCCGCACGAAAGCATCTTGCCTTCGTTGAGCAGCGCATTGACCATCACTTGGCTGGCCAGCTCGATGTGGGGGGCAAGAACCGCCATCGCCTGCTGCTTGGTGTCGATACTGGCCTGGAAAAGCTGGCGAATCCGGGATTGCATGTCCATCTATGTGACCTTAATTAGGGCGGCTGGTCGGGCGTGATCCAGGTGTTCCTGAGTGACTTCCCGGCACAAAAATGTGCAGCCCGCAAAGCAAAGCAAAATCGTTCAAAAAGGGGGCTGAAATCGGCCCTGCAGCGTTTCAGCTGTCAAAGGCATTCCGTAGCCAGTTCAAGTGAGGTGTTGCGCTATCCATGGCGACTACGTCGAATCGGCAGGGGTGGTTGGCCCAGCGTGATTCACGTTGCAAGAAGAACTGGGCGGCCAGTATCAGCTTTTGACGCTTGCGTGCGTCAACGCTGGCTAGCGCGCCTCCCCATTGCGCATGTTGTCGGTAACGAACTTCGACGAATACTACTGTATCGCCGTCAAGCATGACCAGATCCAGCTCGCCGCGCTTGCAAGACCAGTTTTGCGCCAGCAAGCGTAAACCGTGTCGCTCAAGATGCCGCAGCGCAGTGCGCTCGGCATCTTTGCCTGTTTGCAGGCTTGAGCGATCGAGCATCAGTTAGGGGTGTCGGGCAGGCGTTGAACCTGACCGTTAACGAACTCCGCCCACGGCATCTGACGTTGAATGTGCTGGGTCGAGTCCATGCTGAGGCTGCCGGACAAGCCGTCGATCCGGTTTTCGGGCAGTGCTTTCAACTGGCCCAGTCGGGACGATAATTCAAACGCATCCACGCCCATGGCATACAGGCGGCCCAGGCTGCCCCCGGCTTGTGGCCATTGTGCGGCCACTTGCTGACGCAGTGGGTTGGCCGTATCGAGTAGCCAAGGGGTTTCGCAGAAGCGAATGCCGTTCATGTCGTTGTACTGGTTTTGATCACCGCTGGCGCTGAACACGTGAGAGGTGGCGTAAACCGGGATGTCACCCGCGTACTGATAGTTCAGCGTGGGCTTGATCTGTTGCGCTTGCTGTGGGGTGGCAGCCAGGAAGATGAACTCCATGTCCTGGCGACGCGATGGCTGGCCGGAGCCGCCTACGTTGCGCAGTTGCACCAGATCAGCAACTTGCTGGGCCAGGGCGACAGGTTTGTCGATGTGCTCGACGCCGACGATAGTGCCGCCGTTAGCTTCCCATTCCTGGCGGAAGGCTTTGAGTACGCGGTCGCCCCATTCGCCCTGCGGCACCATGGCACCTGCACGGGTCAGGCCGTCGGCATGGGCGCGGCGCGCGACTTCGCGAGCCTCGTCTTCAGCCGCCAGGCCAAACTGGAACAGTTGTGCCGGGCCTTGGCCGCCTTCGCTGTAGTTCAGCGCCAGCGTGGTAATAGGCAGTTGCTGGTGCACGTTCAATTGCTTGACCAGCGACTTCTCCAGCGGGCCTACCACCAGTTGCACGCCATCGGCCTGCGCCTTGCGGTAGAAGTCATCCAGTGAAGTCAGGCGCGAGCTGTCGTAGAACTGGATAGCCGGCGGGTTTTGACCCGCTTGCTGGGCTTGATAGTAAGCCGCCATGAAGCCGTCGCGCAGTGCTTTGCTGACGGAGGCCAGTTGGCCGTCTTGAGGCAGCAGCAGGCCGATCTTGGTCAGCGGCTGGCTGGCCAGTTCCTTAAGTTTGATCAGGGTGGCTGGCAGTTGGATGGCGGCCGGGTGCGCAGGGTTTTGCGCGCGCCATTGATCAATGGCGCTCTGTTGTTCTTGCAGGCTGCTGGCGCTCTTGATGGCGAGGGCCAAGGACATCCAGCCACCCAGTACGCCAGGCTCGGGCGTACGCAGTTGGTCGGCCGGCAATGCGGCAACCAGAGCCCAGATTGCCTCGTTATTGCTGTTGGCGGCTTCGCCGGTCAGGCTCTGGCCCATGATCACGCGTTCACGAGCGGCGGCCAGTGCCTGGCCGTCAGCCTCCAGTGCCTGTGCGCGAACCTTGTGGGTGCGCACCTGCAAGTCGGCTGGCATTTCATCCAGGCGCGAAACGCTCGGATGATTCAAGGCGGCCAGCGCTTCTTTGGGCTGGTTGCGACTCATCGCCAGCTCGGCGGCCAAGGTGCTGGCAAAGACCTGTTGCGCAGGTTTGAGCTGATCCAGCGGCACTTGCGCCAGAATTTGAGCGGCGCGTTGGTTGTTATGTTGGCGTATGGCCAAGTCGGTGGCAGACAGGCGCAGCAGCGCTGCCTTGGCCGGGTCCTTGCTCGTAGAAGCCTCTTGCAACAGCTGTTCAAGGCTGGCGTCAGGCGTGCGTGGGAGTTCGCCAAGGCTGGATGAGGGCGAGCTGGCGCAAGCAGCGAGCAAGGCAGCGAGGCAGAGGGCAGTGAACAGCCGCAGGCAAGCGATCATGTAGTGTTCCTGATACTCGATCAAATGAGTGGCGAAGTGTACCCAAGCGCTGGCCGGGACGCGATCTTACTGGTGATAAAGCTTAACTTTAGATGAGTTCTGCCCACTGCGATGCAGAGTGTTTTGCCGATTGCGTCTTTTGAACGCGCCTTTAAGGGTGCGTCCGGCAAGGCTCTACGCGCTACAATGGCGCCTTTAACTCTCATGAGGTGCGCGTTTTGACTGCTCCAGGTGCTTTGAATTCCGTTGTCGGCTCACTTTATGTGGTGGCCACGCCCATCGGTAACCTGGACGACATCAGTGCGCGTGCGCTCAAAGTGTTGCGCGAGGTATCGCTGATCGCGGCCGAAGACACGCGTCACTCGCTGCGTTTGATGCAGCATTTTGGTATCGCGACGCCACTGGGTGCCTGTCACGAGCATAACGAACGGGATGAAGGTAATCGTTTCATTCAGCGCTTGCTCGCCGGAGAGGATGTGGCATTGATCTCCGACGCGGGGACACCGCTGATCTCTGATCCGGGCTACCACTTGGTGCGCCAGGCGCGTGCAGCCGGCGTCAAGGTGGTGCCGGTACCGGGAGCGTGCGCCTTGATTGCCGCATTGTCGGCGGCGGGCTTGCCCTCTGATCGCTTTATCTTCGAAGGATTCTTGCCCGCCAAGGCTGTCGGTCGCCGTTCGCGTCTGGAGTTATTAAAGGAAGAGCCGCGGACCCTGATTTTCTATGAGGCGCCGCACCGCATCCTCGAGTGCCTGCAAGACATGGAATCGGTGTTTGGCGCTGATCGCCCGGCATTGCTGGCGCGAGAATTGACCAAGACTTTTGAAACCCTCAAGGGGCTGCCTTTGGCGGAACTGCGCGCTTTTGTTGAAGCAGACAGTAATCAGCAGCGCGGAGAGTGTGTCGTGCTGGTGGCAGGCTGGACCGCTCCGCAAACGGATCAGGCCGTCAGCAGCGAGGCGATGCGTATTCTTGATTTGCTGCTAAAAGAGATGCCGCTCAAACGTGCCGCAGCATTAGCCGCTGAAATAACCGGCGAACGCAAGAATGTGTTGTATCAAGTTGCTCTTGAGAAGCAGAAAGCAGAGTAATGAGTAGTGGCACTTGGCCTTTGTTTTAAAGTGGAGTCTTTTAATAAAGGCGCTGAAGTACGATTGTCCGACGCGATCCATTGCTTTTAAAGCTTGTTCTATACGCTGCGTACAGTTAACCTTCGCGCCGGAGAGTCGATTGGACAGTCGCTGCCCTCTATGAAAATTAGAGGGGGGAGGAAAGTCCGGGCTCCATAGGGCGAAGTGCCAGGTAATGCCTGGGAGGCGTGAGCCTACGGAAAGTGCCACAGAAAACAACCGCCTAAGCGCTTCGGCGCCGGTAAGGGTGAAAAGGTGCGGTAAGAGCGCACCGCACGACTGGCAACAGTTCGTGGCTAGGTAAACCCCACTTGGAGCAAGACCAAATAGGGTCCCAAGGCGTGGCCCGCGCTGGGACCGGGTAGGTTGCTAAAGATGTCCAGTGATGGCCATCGTAGACGAATGACTGTTCACGACAGAACCCGGCTTACAGATCGACTCTCCACCTTTTTCTCCTGCTTGTTTCGCAAGCAGAATGCATTCAAAAATGCCCGCCCCACCCCCTCGCTTTACTTACATGAATAACCGCTCATCTTAATGTCAAAAAAAGCTTGCTCTTAAGAAATCACTTTAAGTTTGAAGTCCTGTGCTTTGAATTAGCTGCGTATCGCTCGCTCAAAAAACCTCTTCCTTAGTGCTGTACGTCTATTTACCCGCCTAAATCTCCGTAATGTAAGGATTTTCCTTCAGGCCGCGCCTTGACGGTGTGGTGGGCGCATTCCTATAGTGTGCGCAAGTGGCGAAAAGTGGCATAAAGTGGGTTTTTTAGACGTAAAACGCTAATTTTTGGAGTGGCGCCTCGTGTTTCGCGGAGCTAACGCAATCAGTCTCGATGCCAAGGGCCGTCTCGCGATGCCGAGTCGGTACCGTGACGAGCTGAATTCGAGAAGCTCCGGGCAACTGATCGTGACCATCGATGCGTCGGATCCCTGCTTATGTGTGTACCCGCTCGATGAGTGGGAATTGATTGAAACCAAGCTGCGGGCGTTGCCGTCGTTGCGTGAAGAAAACCGACGCTTGCAACGCTTGTTGATTGGTAATGCCGTCGATCTTGAGCTCGACGGCAGTGGTCGTTTTCTGGTGCCGCCGCGTTTGCGTGAATATGCCAAGTTGGACAAGCGCGCGATGTTGGTGGGCCAGCTGAACAAGTTTCAACTGTGGGACGAGGACGCCTGGGAAGCTGTATCTGCCGCTGACCTTGCAGCCATTCAACAACCGGGCGCGATGCCTGATGAACTGCGTGATTTAATTCTGTGACTATTGATAGCGACTTCAACCACATCACCGTACTGCTCGATGAAGCCGTAGAGGCTCTCGCCGTACGTCCTGATGGATGCTATCTGGATGGCACCTTTGGTCGCGGCGGTCATAGCCGCCTGATACTCCAGCATCTAGGCCCTGAAGGGCGTCTCCTCGGGTTTGATAAAGATCCACAAGCGATTGCGACCGGGCAAGCGCTAGCGGCCGAAGACGGCCGCTTTGTCATTGTGCAGCGCAGCTTTGCCGAAATGGGATCCGAAGTGGCCGAGCGCGGTCTGGCCGGCAAGGTCAGTGGCGTTCTGCTCGACTTGGGCGTGTCTTCGCCGCAGCTCGACGACCCGGAGCGTGGCTTCAGCTTCATGAATGATGGCCCCTTGGACATGCGCATGAACCCGAATGCCGGGATCAGCGCGGCAGAGTTCGTTAACACGGCCTCCCATGAAGAAATCACCCGCGTATTCAAGGAATACGGCGAAGAGCGTTTTGCCGGCCGTATGGCACGCGCCGTGGTAGAGCGTCGCGAAGTCACGCCATTCGAGCGCACCGGCGATCTGGCTGAAGTATTGAAAACCGCCAATCCGGCCTGGGAAAAGGGCAAGCACCCTGCGACCCGTACCTTCCAGGGTTTGCGGATTCACGTCAACAACGAACTGGGGGACCTCAAGGCAGGTCTGGAAGCTGCCCTTGAGTCGCTGGAAGTGGGCGGTCGCCTGGTCGTGATCAGCTTCCATTCGCTCGAAGACCGCATCGTGAAATTGTTCATGCGTGATCTGGTGAAAGGTGAGCCCGACAACCTGCCGCGTGGCTTGCCTGTGCAGCACAAAACCTTTGAGCCCAAGATCAAGATTCATGGCAAGGCCCAGTTCGCTTCAGAGGCTGAACTCAAGGCTAATCCGCGCTCGCGTAGCGCTGTCATGCGCGTTGCGGAGAAGCTTCGTTGAACAAGCTTTACGCCAAACCACTCCCCGGCGGAAGCTTTTTCATGCTGCTGCTGTTTATTGCCGTGCTGGTCTCGGCCGTGGCCGTTTCCTATAGCGCGCACTGGAACCGCCAACTGCTCAACACCCTTTACGGGGAGCTGAGTGTGCGTGACAAGGCCCAGGCAGAATGGGGCCGCCTGATCCTCGAGCAAAGTACCTGGACGGCCCATAGCCGTATCGAAACCCTGGCCAGCGAACAACTGAAAATGCACATCCCCGGTGCAGCAGAAGTTCGGATGGTGAAGCCATGATCAAGCTCGAAGGCGCGCTTTATCCGTGGCGTTTTCGCGTGGTGCTGGCCTTGCTGGCACTGCTGGTAGGTGCGATCGCCTTCCAGATCATCTACCTGCAAGTGATCGACCATGACTTCCTCAAGGGTCAAGGCGATGCCCGCAGCTTGCGGCACATCACTATCCCGGCACACCGTGGGTTGATTACCGACCGTAATGGCGAGCCGCTGGCAGTCAGTACGCCGGTAACCACGCTGTGGGCCAACCCCAAGGAAATGCAGGCTGCCAAGGATCGCTGGCCAGCCCTTGCACGCGCACTCGGGCAAGACCCTAAAGTGCTGACCGCGCGCCTTGAGCAGCAGGCTGGCAAAGAATTCATTTACCTGGTTCGTGGCCTGACACCAGAGCAGGGCCAGGTCGTGCTCGACCTCAAGGTGCCGGGCGTCTACGGCATTGAAGAATTCCGCCGCTTCTACCCCGCAGGCGAAGTCACCGCGCATATGGTTGGCTTCACCGATATCGATGACAAGGGCCGTGAGGGTGTCGAGTTGGCCTATGACGAATGGCTGGCCGGCGTGCCGGGCAAGCGACAGGTCATCAAGGACCGACGCGGTCGTCTGATCAAAGACATTCAAGTCACTAAAAACGCCAAGGCAGGGAAGACCTTGGCGTTGTCGATTGACCTGCGCCTGCAATACCTGGCCAACCGCGAGCTGCGCAATGCGTTGGTCGAAAACGGCGCCAAGGCGGGCAGCCTGGTGATCATGGATGTGAAGACCGGTGAAATCCTGGCCATGGTCAACCAGCCAACCTACAACCCGAACAACCGTCGTAACCTGCAACCGGCGATGATGCGTAACCGCGCCATGATCGACGTGTTCGAGCCCGGTTCCACGGTTAAGCCAATTTCGATGAGTGCTGCCCTGGAAACTGGGCGCTGGAAGCCTACCGACAAGGTTGAGGTGTATCCGGGCACGCTGCAGCTGGGCAAATACACCATTCGTGACGTATCGCGTACCGAAGGCCCGGTGCTGGACCTGACCGGCATTCTGATCAACTCCAGTAACGTGGGCATGAGTAAAGTTGCCTTCGATATCGGCGGCGAAGCGATTTTCCGTCAGATGGCCAAGATGGGTCTGGGCCAAGACACCGGTCTGGGCTTCCCGGGCGAGCGTGTGGGTAACCTGCCTAACTACCGCGAATGGCGCAAAGCCGAAACCGCGACTCTGTCATACGGCTACGGTGTTTCCGTGACCGCGATCCAGCTGGTGCACGCGTTCTCGGCCATGGCCAACAACGGCAAGCTTGCGCCACTGACGCTGCTCAAGACCGATAAACCGGTTCAGGCCGTACAAGTGATGCCTGAGCAAGTTGCCAAAACCTTGCAGGGCATGCTCCAGGAAGTGGTCGAAAACCCGCGTGGCGTCTGGCGTGCGAAAGTTCCGGCCTACCACGTCGGTGGCAAGTCGGGTACTGCGCGTAAAACATCGTCGGGCGGCGTCAAAGGCTACGCCGTTAACTCTTATCGTTCTCTGTTCGCCGGTTTCGGCCCGATGAGCGACCCGCGCTACGCGATCGTGGTCGTGATCGATGAGCCGAGCAAGGCGGGCTACTTCGGTGGTCTGGTATCGGCGCCAGTCTTCAGCAAGGTGATGTCCGGTACTTTGCGCCTGATGAACGTCACCCCAGACAACCTGCCAACGGCAGCGGAGCAACAAGCGGCGGCAACAGCTGCGGCAGCCAAAGGAGGGCGCGGCTAATGCCTCTGAGCCTGATCAAGATTTTCCCTCATGCCGGTCACGACTTGATGATCCGTGAGTTGACCCTCGACAGTCGCAACGTGCGCGCGGGGGATCTGTTTCTTGCCGTGCCGGGCACCAAGCTCGATGGCCGTGAACACATCGCCGATGCCCTGCAGCGTGGTGCAGCCGCTGTCGCTTATGAAGTTGAAGGCGCTTCGGTGTTGCCGATAACCGACGTGCCGCTGATCCCGGTCAAAGGGTTGATCGCTCAGTTGTCGGACCTGGCCGGCCGCTTTTATGGTGAGCCAAGCCACGCGCTGAATCTGGTGGGCGTTACGGGCACCAATGGCAAAACCAGCGTGACTCAACTGGTCGCGCAAGCGCTTGATCATCTGGGCCAGCACTGCGGCCTGATTGGCACGCTGGGCACCGGTTTCTATGGGGCACTGCAAAGCGGGCGTAACACCACACCTGATCCGATTGCCGTGCAAGCCATGCTCGCCGACCTGAAAAAGGCCGGGGCCAAAGCCGTGGCCATGGAAGTTTCGTCCCACGGGCTGGATCAAGGGCGCGTCGGTGCCTTGGCCTTTGATGTGGCCGTGATGACCAACCTGACCCGCGATCACCTGGATTACCACGGCACCATGGAGGCTTACGCAGCCGCCAAGGCCAAGCTGTTTGCCTGGCCAGACTTGCATTGCCGGGTGGTCAACCTGGATGACGATTTTGGTCGTCAGTTGGCGGCAGACAAACACCCGTCGCGCCTGATCAGTTACAGCCTCGAAGACAGCAGTGCTTACCTGTATTGCCGCGATGCGATTTTTGATGATGACGGTGTCCGCGCCACGCTGGTGACGCCGCAGGGCGAGCACCTGCTGCGCAGCACCCTGCTTGGCCGTTTCAATCTGAGTAACGTATTGGCCACTGTTGGCGCGTTGCTCGGCCTCGATTACGCGCTGGATGAAATCCTCGCTGTGCTGCCCAAACTGGAAGGTCCGGTAGGTCGCATGCAGCGTCTGGGCGGTGGTACCAAGCCGTTGGTAGTGGTGGATTACGCCCACACCCCGGATGCATTGGAAAAAGTCCTGCTCGCTCTGCGTCCCCACGCCAAGGGGCAATTGCAATGCCTGTTCGGCTGTGGCGGCGACCGCGATCGCGGCAAGCGCCCGATCATGGCTGAAGTGGTTGAGCGGCTTGCCGACTCCGTGCTGGTGACCGACGACAATCCGCGCACCGAAGACCCCTCGCAGATTTTCTCTGATATCCGTGCAGGCTTTGTCGATGCCGACAAGGTGGTTTTCGTCGCCGGTCGAGGTGAAGCCATTGCACAGATCATCGCCCATGCCGCTGCCGATGACGTCATCGTGCTGGCGGGCAAGGGGCATGAGGACTATCAGGAAATCAACGGCGAACGCCATGCGTTCTCTGACCTGATCGAAGCCGAGAACGCCCTGAATGCCTGGGGGGCTGCCCATGCTTAAGCCGCTGCTGTTGAGCGAAGTTGCAGTTGCCCTGAACGGTCGTCTGGTCGGTGAAGATGCTCGTTTCAGTGGTGTCAGCATCGACAGCCGTGCAATCAAGCAGGGCCAGCTGTTTATTGCCCTGACTGGCCCACGTTTCGATGGCCATGACTACTTGAATGACGTCGCTGAAAAAGGCGCCGTGGCTGCACTGGTTGAGCGTGAAGTTGCGGACTCGACATTGCCACAACTGGTGGTCAAGGATACCCGCGAAGCATTGGGCCAATTGGGTGCGTTGAACCGTGCCGGCTATGACAAGCCTGTGGCTGCGATCACCGGCTCCAGTGGCAAGACCACAGTCAAAGAAATGCTTGCCTGCATCCTGCGCACGCGCGGTCCGGTGCTGGCGACCAAGGGCAATTTGAACAATGATCTCGGCGTACCGCTGACCCTGCTTGAACTGACGCACGAGGACACCTCGGCAGTCATCGAGCTGGGCGCTTCGCGCATCGGCGAAATCGCTTACACCGTGGCCATGACCAAGCCTCATGTTGCGGTGCTCAACAACGCAGGGACCGCCCACGTGGGTGAGTTCGGCGGGCCTGAGAAAATCGTCGAGGCCAAGGGTGAAATCATAGAAGGCTTGGCGGCTGACGGCATTGCGGTGCTGAATCTGGACGACAAGGCCTTTGGCATCTGGCAAGCCCGGGCAGCGGGGCGCAAGGTGCTTAGCTTCTCCCTGAAAAACCCTGATGCAGATTTTTTCGCCAGCGATTTGGACCGCGATGCGCGCGGTTGCCCGGCGTTTACATTGCACAGCCCCCAAGGTGACGAACACGTACAACTCAACCTGCTGGGCACGCACAACGTGGCCAACGCCTTGGCCGCCGCGGCTGCCGCCCATGCGCTGGGTGTGTCGCTGTTCGGGATCAAAACTGGCCTCGAAGCCGTGCAGCCGGTCAAAGGTCGAGCTGTCGCCCAAGTGACTAGCACAGGTCTGCGAATTATTGATGACACTTACAACGCAAACCCCACCTCAATGTGCGCTGCCGTTGATATACTCGCCGCCTTTTCCGGCCGTACCGTCCTGGTGCTCGGAGATATTGGCGAACTGGGTGAGTGGGCAGAGCAAGGACATCGTGAAGTAGGCGCTTATGCCGCCGACAAGGTTTCAGCGCTCTACGCGGTGGGACCGCTGATGGCTCATGCCGTCGCTGCATTTGGACACCAGGCTCGTCACTTTGCCAATCAGGCTGATCTGATCCAGGCACTTCGCACTGAGCACGAAAAAAACACCACTATTTTGATCAAGGGCTCGCGCAGCGCAGCGATGGAGAACGTCGTTGCGGCACTGTGCGGTTCCTGCGGGGAGAAACATTAATGCTGCTGCTTCTAGCGGAGTATCTACAACAGTTCTACAAGGGCTTCGCAGTCTTCCAGTACTTATCCCTGCGCGGGATTCTGGGCGTCCTGACCGCGTTGTCGTTGTCGCTGTACCTGGGACCGTGGATGATCCGTACCTTGCAGAACCGTCAGATCGGCCAATCGGTCCGTAACGATGGTCCGCAATCGCACCTGTCCAAATCCGGCACCCCAACCATGGGCGGTGCACTGATCCTCTCGGCCATTACCGTCAGCACCTTGCTGTGGGCTGACCTGAGCAACCGGTATGTGTGGGTCGTGCTGCTGGTGACCTTGCTGTTCGGCGCCATCGGCTGGGTTGACGACTACCGCAAAGTCATCGAAAAGAACTCCCGCGGGCTGCCAAGCCGCTGGAAGTATTTCTGGCAGTCGGTGTTCGGCCTTGCCGCGGCGATTTTCCTGTATGTGACCGCGCCAAGCGCTGTCGAAACCACCCTGATCCTGCCGATTCTCAAGGATGCGAGCATCCCGCTGGGCATCGGCTTTGTGGTGCTGACTTATTTTGTGATCGTCGGCTCGAGCAACGCGGTCAACCTGACTGACGGCCTCGACGGTCTGGCGATCATGCCGACCGTGATGGTTGGCGGCGCGCTGGGTATCTTCTGCTACCTGTCGGGCAACCTGAAATTCGCTGACTACCTGCTGATCCCGTATGTCCCCGGCGCAGGTGAGTTGATTGTGTTCTGCGGCGCACTGATTGGCGCGGGCCTCGGCTTTCTGTGGTTCAACACGTACCCGGCACAAGTGTTCATGGGTGACGTTGGCGCGCTGGCGCTGGGCGCGGCCTTGGGCACTATCGCGGTCATCGTGCGTCAGGAAATCGTGCTGTTCATCATGGGCGGCGTGTTCGTGATGGAAACACTTTCGGTGGTCATCCAGGTCGCATCGTTCAAGTTGACCGGCAAGCGGGTGTTCCGCATGGCACCGATTCACCACCATTTTGAACTCAAGGGCTGGCCCGAGCCGCGTGTGATTGTCCGTTTCTGGATTATTACCGTGATCCTCGTGTTGATCGGTCTTGCCACGCTGAAGCTGAGGTAGAACCTGTGTCTCTGATCGCTTCTGACCACTTCCGCATCGTTGTCGGCCTCGGCAAGAGCGGCATGTCCCTAGTGCGCTTCCTGGCGCAGCGGGGCGTGTCGTTTGCCGTGGCTGACACGCGGGAAAATCCACCGGAGCTGGCCACGCTGCGCCGTGACTATCCACAGGTGGAGGTGCGTTGTGGCGAGCTGGATGTCGAGTTCCTGTGCCGTGCCGACGAGCTCTACGTGAGCCCCGGCCTGGCATTGGCGACGCCTGCTCTGCAAGCGGCGGCTGCCCGTGGCGTGAAGCTGTCGGGCGATATCGATCTGTTCGCGCGTAACGCAAAAGCCCCGATCGTGGCAATCAGTGGTTCCAATGCGAAAAGCACTGTGACCACCCTGGTCGGTGAAATGGCTGCGGCGGCGGGTAAGCGTGTGGCTGTTGGCGGTAACCTCGGTACCCCGGCGCTGGACCTGCTCAGCGATGACGTCGAGTTGTACGTGATGGAGCTGTCGAGCTTCCAACTCGAAACCACCAACCAACTGGGTGCTGAAGTCGCCACCGTGCTGAACATCAGCGAAGACCACATGGACCGCTACAGCGGCCTGCCTGCCTACCACTTGGCCAAGCACCGGATCTTCCGTGGTGCACGCCAGCTGGTGTTCAACCGTCAGGATGCACTCACCCGTCCGCTGATGGGTGAAGGGTTGCCGTGCTGGTCGTTCGGTCTGGGCGCTCCTGATTTCAAGGCGTTTGGTCTGCGTGAAGAACAGGGCGAAAAATACCTGGCTTTCGAATTCCAGAACCTGATGCCGGTGCGCGAATTGAAAATCCGCGGTGCACACAATCAGGCCAACGCCTTGGCTGCGTTGGCGCTGGGGCATGCCGTGGGCTTGCCGTTCGACGCCATGCTGTCGAGCCTGCGCACCTTTGCCGGTCTTGAGCATCGCTGCCAATGGGTCCGCGAGCTGGACGGCGTGAGTTATTACAACGACTCCAAGGCCACCAACGTTGGCGCTGCCCTGGCCGCGATTGATGGTTTGGGTACGGACATGGACGGCAAGCTGGTCCTGATCGCGGGCGGTGATGGCAAGGGCGCTGATTTCAGCGGCCTGCGCGACTCCGTGGCCAAGCACTGCCGTGCGGTAGTGCTGATGGGTCGTGATTCGGGGTTGATCGCCGATGCGTTGGGCGATGCTGTTCCACAGGTACGTGTCAGCTCGCTGGACGAGGCTATCGCGCAAAGTCGTGCGCTGGCCAAGGCCGGTGATGCGGTGTTGTTGTCGCCCGCCTGCGCAAGCTTCGACATGTTCAAAAACTACGAAGAACGCGGCCACCTCTTTGCGCGCGCAGTGGAGGCATTGGCATGATCTTCGGATTCCTGAAACCTTATCCTTCGCCGTTGATCACCGGTCGTGGCATCGACATCGATTTCCCGCTGCTGGCCGGCTGTCTGGCCTTGCTTGGCCTGGGGCTGGTGATGATCACTTCGGCATCGTCCGAAGTGGCCGCCTTGCAGTCTGGCAACACGCTGTACCACATGATCCGTCACCTGTTTTACATCGTGCTCGGTCTGGGCGCGTGCATCATGACCATGATGGTGCCGATTGCGACCTGGCAACGCCTGGGCTTTATCTTGTTGCTGGGTGCTTTTGGCTTGCTGGTGATGGTATTGCTGCCGGGCATCGGCCGTGAGGTAAACGGTTCGATGCGTTGGATCGGTTTCAGCTTCTTTAACGTGCAGCCCTCGGAAATCGCCAAGGTGTTCGTGGTGATTTACCTCGCCGGTTACCTGGTGCGTCAACAGAAGGAAGTCCGTGACAGCTGGATGGGCTTCTTCAAACCGTTCATTGTGTTGCTGCCCATGGCCGGTTTGCTGCTGATGGAGCCTGACTTCGGTGCCACAGTTGTGATGATGGGGGCTGCGGCCGCCATGCTGTTCCTGGGCGGTGTTGGTCTGTTCCGTTTTGCGCTGATGGTGGCATTGGCGGTGGGTGCGGTGTTCGTGCTGGTTCAAGCCCAGCCCTACCGGATGGCGCGTCTGATTACCTTTACCGACCCATGGTCCGACCAGTTCGGTTCGGGCTACCAACTGACCCAGGCACTGATCGCGTTCGGTCGTGGCGAGTGGTTCGGGGTGGGCTTGGGCAACAGCGTACAAAAGCAGTTCTACCTGCCGGAAGCGCACACCGACTTCGTGTTCTCGGTTCTGGCTGAAGAGCTGGGCGTCGTGGGCTCGTTGCTGACCGTGGCCCTGTTTGTCTTTGTCTGCGTACGCGGCATGTACATCGGCCTGTGGGCCGAGCGCGCCAAGCAATACTTCTCGGCTTACATGGCGTACGGCCTGTCGTTCCTGTGGATCGGCCAGTTCCTGATCAACATCGGGGTAAACGTCGGGCTGCTGCCGACCAAGGGCCTGACCCTGCCATTCCTCAGTTATGGCGGCAGTTCGTTGGTCATTTGCTGTGTGTGTATGGGGTTGTTGCTGCGCATCGAGTGGGAGAGTCGAACTCACCTGGGCAGCGAAGAAACCGACTTCAAGGAAAGCGACTTCGCAGAGGAGCCGAACCATGGGCGCTAATGTGCTGATCATGGCGGGCGGCACCGGCGGACACGTCTTTCCAGCGTTGTCCTGCGCACGTGAGTTTGAAGCCCGTGGTTACACCGTGCACTGGCTCGGCACACCACGCGGCATCGAAAACGAACTGGTTGAACCGGCAGGCTTCACCCTGCACCGGATCAACGTCGCGGGCTTGCGTGGCAAAGGCAAACTGTCGCTGCTCAAGGCGCCGTTTGTATTGCTCAAGGCCTTGTTCCAGGCACGCAAAATCATTCGTCAACTCAAGCCGGTCTGTGTACTTGGCTTTGGTGGCTATGTCACCGGGCCTGGCGGCCTGGCGGCCAAAACCTGCGGTGTACCGGTGATCATCCACGAGCAGAACGCCGTGGCCGGTACGGCCAATCGCCTGCTGGTGCCGATGACGAGCCGAGTGTGTGAAGCCTTTCCGCAGACTTTCGCAGCCTCGGACAAACTGCGCACCACGGGTAACCCTGTGCGGCCTGAACTGTTCACTCTGGCGCCTCGCGCTGCACTCGAAGGGCGCAAGGCACGTTTGCTGGTGCTGGGTGGCAGCCTGGGTGCCGAGCCGCTGAACAAATTACTGCCTGAAGCTCTGGCCAACGTACCGGCCGAGGTGCGTCCTGAGGTGTTTCATCAGGCAGGCAAGCAACACGTTCAAATCACCGCCGAGCGCTACACCGCGGCCGGTGTCGAGGCTGATGTACAGCCTTTTATCAAAGACATGGCCCACGCCTATGGCTGGGCTGACCTGGTGGTTTGTCGCGCAGGCGCGCTGACCGTCAGTGAACTGGCTGCGGCCGGTCTGCCTTCGCTGCTGGTGCCGTTGCCCCACGCGATTGACGACCATCAGAGCCGTAATGCTGACTTTTTGGCCCGGGAGGGCGCGGCCTTCCTGATGCCGCAAGCGACAACTGGCGCAGCCGAACTGGCTGCTCGCCTGAAAGAGGTATTGATGCAACCGGAACGACTCAACAGCATGGCGGCCAATGCTCGCCGCCTGGCCAAACCTGACGCCACCCGTAACGTTGTCGACATCTGCCTGGAGGTGGCCAATGGTTGAGAATCAGAAAGCCATGCCGCAGCCAGAAATGCGCCGTATCCGCCGTATTCACTTTGTCGGGATCGGCGGCGTGGGCATGTGCGGGATTGCCGAGGTATTGCTCAATCTGGGCTATCAGGTATCGGGCTCGGACCTGAATGCTTCGCCGGTCACTGAACGTCTAGAGTCGTTCGGCGCGCACATCTTTATCGGCCACCGCGCAGAAAACGCTGCCAATGCCGATGTACTGGTGGTATCGAGTGCTGTGAACACCTCCAACCCGGAAGTCGCCAGTGCGCTTGAGCGCCGGATTCCGGTGGTGCCCCGCGCCGAAATGCTGGCAGAGCTGATGCGCTATCGCCACGGCATCGCCGTTGCCGGTACGCACGGCAAAACCACCACCACCAGCCTGCTGGCCTCGGTATTTGCGGCCGGTGGCCTGGACCCGACATTCGTCATCGGTGGCCGTCTGAACGCTGCCGGTACCAATGCCCAGTTGGGCACCAGCCGTTACCTGATTGCCGAAGCAGACGAAAGCGACGCCAGCTTCCTGCACCTGCAACCGATGGTTGCCGTGGTGACCAACATCGACGCCGACCACATGGCGACCTACGAAGGTGACTTCAACAAGCTGAAGAAAACCTTCGTCGAGTTCCTGCACAACCTGCCGTTCTACGGCTTGGCCGTGCTGTGCCTGGACGATCCGGTGGTGCGTGAAATCCTCCCGCTGGTCAAGCGTCCGACCGTGACTTACGGCTTCAACGAAGCGGCTGACGTGCGTGCAATCAATGTGCGTCAGCAAGGCATGCAGACCTTCTTCACCGTGCTGCGTCCTGACCGCGAGCCCCTGGATGTGTCGGTCAACATGCCCGGCAATCACAACGTATTGAATGCCTTGGCCACCCTCTGCATTGCCACGGATGAAGGCATCAGCGATGAAGCCATTGTTCAGGGACTGTCGGGTTTCCAGGGCGTGGGTCGACGCTTCCAGGTGTACGGCGAGTTGCCTGTGGACGGCGGCAGCGTGATGTTGGTCGACGACTACGGCCATCACCCAACCGAAGTCGCAGCCGTGATCAAGGCCGTACGCGGTGGCTGGCCTGAGCGTCGTCTGGTGATGGTGTACCAGCCGCACCGGTTCAGTCGTACCCGTGACCTGTATGACGATTTCGTGCAGGTACTGGCCGATGCCAATGTGCTGCTGCTGATGGAAGTCTACCCGGCAGGCGAAGAGCCGATTCCGGGCGCGGACAGCCGCCAGCTGTGCCACAGCATTCGTCAGCGCGGCCAATTGGACCCGATCTACATTGAGCGCGGCGTTGAGCTGGCGCCCATCGTCAAGCCGCTACTGCGCGCGGGCGACATTCTGTTGTGCCAAGGAGCGGGCGATATTGGCCGTCTGGCACCACAACTTATCAAGAGTCCGTTGTTCGCCGGTGCCGTGATCGCCTCCAGCGAGGGGAAGTTGAAATGACTACTACCTACGCCAATCTGTTCTCGACTATTGCCCCAGCCGATTTCGGCCGTGTAGCGGTGCTGTTCGGTGGCAAAAGCGCTGAGCGTGAAGTGTCTTTGAAATCCGGCAATGCGGTGCTGCAAGCGCTGCAAAGCGCTGGGGTCAATGCGTTCGGCATTGATGTGGGGGATGATTTCGTTACCCGCATCACCGCTGAAAAAATCGACCGTGCGTTCATTATCCTCCACGGCCGTGGCGGCGAAGACGGCAGTATGCAAGGCCTGCTGGAATGCCTGGGCATTCCCTACACCGGCAGCGGCATCCTCGCCTCGGCACTGGCCATGGACAAGCTGCGCACCAAGCAGGTGTGGCACAGCCTGGGGATTCCAACTCCGCGCCATGCCGTACTGAGCAATGATGACGATTGTATTTCAGCGGCCAAGGAACTGAGCTTCCCTTTGATCGTCAAACCGGCGCATGAAGGTTCAAGTATCGGAATGGCCAAAGTGAACAACGTCGAGGAATTGATCGCGGCGTGGAAAGTGGCCAGCAAGTACGACTCGCAAGTCATGGTTGAACAATGGATTCACGGTCCTGAGTTCACCATCGCCACCCTGCGCAATCAGGTGCTGCCTCCGATTGCGCTGGGGACGCCGCATACGTTCTACGACTACGACGCCAAATACGTGTCCGACGATACCCAGTATCGGATTCCGTGCGGCCTTGATAGCCATAAAGAGCAAGAACTCATGGAGCTCACGGCGAAAGCCTGTGAGGCGATCGGTATTGCCGGTTGGGGCCGCCTGGACGTGATGCAGGACACCCATGGCCAGTTCTGGCTGCTGGAGGTCAACACTGCTCCGGGCATGACCGACCATAGCCTGGTGCCGATGGCGGCCAAGGCAGCGGGTCTGGATTTCCAACAACTGGTGCTGTCGATTCTGGCCGCCAGTGTTGAGTCACGAGGTTAAGAACATGCCAGGCGCATCGCTTCGTCATCAGCAACCTGTCCCCGGCCGCAAGCCGGTGCCACGGGGTGCAAGCCGAATGGTGGCTAAAGAGCCGATGTCGGTGCGTGTGCCAAAAGCCAATTTCGGCTTTTTGAAAGTGCTGTTTTGGCCTGTGCTGCTGGTAGCGCTCGGGTTCGGTACGTACGAAGGCGCTCAACGCCTGATGCCGTACGCGGACCGTCCAATCACCAATGTCAATGTGCAAGGTGATTTGACCTATATCAGCCAGCAGGCCGTGCAACAGCGTATTGCTCCTTATGTGGCCGCGAGTTTCTTCACGGTCGATCTGGAAGGCATGCGCACTGAGCTGGAACAAATGCCATGGATTGCTCACGCCGAAGTCCGTCGGGTGTGGCCGGACCAAGTGGTGATTCGCCTTGAAGAGCAACTGCCGGTTGCTCGTTGGGGTGATGAAGCACTGCTTAACAACCAGGGCCAGGCGTTCACCCCGCGTGAGCTGGCCAACTACGAGCATTTGCCGCAGCTGTTCGGTCCACAACGGGCTCAGCAGCAAGTGATGCAGCAGTATCAGGTGTTGAGCCAGATGCTGCGTCCGATGGGCTTTTCCATTGCCCGGCTGGAATTGCGTGAGCGCGGTAGCTGGTTCCTGACCACTGGAGCTGGCAGTGCAGGGCCCGGGATCGAGCTGCTGTTGGGGCGCGATCACCTGGTGGAAAAAATGCGTCGCTTCATAGCCATCTATGAAAAAACGCTGAAAGAGCAGATCACAAACATAGCGCGCATTGATTTGCGTTATGCCAACGGATTGGCCGTCGGCTGGCGGGAACCTGTGGCACCCACGATAGCCCAACCCGCTGTCGCGAAGAATTAAGAAGAGGCAGGACCCATGGCAAATGTGCAAAGCGGCAAAATGATCGTTGGTCTCGATATCGGCACCTCCAAGGTGGTGGCGCTGGTAGGCGAGGTTGGTGAAGACGGCACGATCGAAATCGTCGGTATTGGCACGCATCCGTCTCGGGGCCTGAAGAAGGGCGTGGTGGTGAACATCGAGTCCACCGTGCAATCGATCCAGCGCGCGATTGAAGAAGCGCAGCTGATGGCCGGTTGCCGGATTCACTCGGCGTTCGTCGGCGTTGCGGGTAACCATATCCGCAGCCTGAACTCCCACGGCATCGTTGCGATCCGTGATCGCGAAGTGAGTACGGCTGACCTGGAACGCGTGCTTGACGCTGCCCAGGCAGTGGCCATTCCGGCTGACCAGCGTGTGTTGCACACCTTGGCGCAAGACTACGTGATCGACAACCAGGAAGGCGTTCGTGAGCCTCTGGGTATGTCGGGCGTACGTCTGGAAGCCAAAGTGCACGTTGTGACCTGCGCGGTGAACGCGGCGCAGAACATTGAAAAGTGCGTACGCCGCTGTGGCCTCGAGGTGGATGACATCATCCTCGAGCAACTGGCGTCGGCTTACTCGGTATTGACTGACGACGAGAAAGAGCTGGGCGTGTGCCTGGTCGATATCGGCGGCGGCACCACGGATATCGCCATCTTCACCGAAGGCGCGATTCGGCATACCGCAGTGATCCCGATTGCAGGGGATCAGGTGACCAACGACATCGCGATGGCGTTGCGTACCCCGACCCAGTACGCCGAAGAGATCAAAATCCGTTACGCCTGTGCACTGGCCAAACTGGCCAGCGCGGGTGAAACCATCAAAGTACCGAGCGTGGGTGATCGTCCTCCGCGCGAGCTGTCTCGCCAGGCCTTGGCCGAAGTGGTCGAGCCGCGCTACGACGAACTCTTCACGTTGATCCAGGCGGAGCTGCGTCGCAGTGGCTACGAAGACTTGATCCCGGCCGGCATCGTGCTGACCGGTGGTACTTCGAAAATGGAAGGTGCTGTCGAATTGGCTGAGGAGATTTTCCACATGCCGGTTCGCCTGGGTGTGCCGCACAGCTTCAAAGGCTTGTCCGACGTTGTGCGCAATCCGATCTACTCCACCGCTGTGGGCTTGTTGCTATACGGGCTGCAAAAGCAGTCGGACGGTATTTCGATATCGGGTATCAGCAACCGCGACAACTACGGCAGTGATGAACAAAAAGCCCCTGTGTTCGAGCGCTTCAAGCGTTGGGTTCAGGGCAATTTTTAAAGCTTGAGCGGTAACAGATTCAAAAGCAGTAGAAGTAGGCGAAATAACTAGAGAAATGTAAGGAGAGGGACCATGTTCGAACTCGTAGACAACATCCCGCAAAGCCCGGTAATCAAGGTTATCGGTGTTGGTGGTGGCGGTGGCAATGCTGTTAACCATATGGTTAAGAGCAACATCGAAGGCGTGGAATTCATCTGCGCCAACACTGACGCACAAGCGCTGAAAAACATCGGCGCGCGTACCATCCTGCAATTGGGCACGGGTGTGACCAAAGGCCTGGGTGCCGGCGCAAATCCTGAGGTCGGTCGTCAGGCCGCTCTGGAAGACCGCGAGCGCATCGCAGAAGTGCTGGTGGGCACCAACATGGTGTTCATTACCACGGGTATGGGCGGTGGTACCGGTACCGGTGCTGCACCGATCATTGCCGAAGTGGCCAAGGAAATGGGGATTCTCACCGTTGCAGTGGTGACACGCCCGTTCCCGTTTGAAGGTCGCAAGCGCATGCAGATCGCTGACGAAGGTATTCGTCTGTTGTCTGAAAGCGTCGACTCGTTGATCACGATTCCGAACGAAAAACTGCTGACCATCCTCGGCAAAGACGCCAGCCTGCTGTCGGCTTTCGCCAAGGCTGACGACGTACTGGCCGGTGCCGTTCGCGGTATCTCCGACATCATCAAACGTCCTGGCATGATCAACGTCGACTTTGCCGACGTGCGTACCGTGATGAGCGAAATGGGCATGGCGATGATGGGCACTGGCTGCGCCAGCGGCCCGAATCGTGCACGCGAAGCGACCGAAGCGGCCATCCGCAACCCGTTGCTCGAAGACGTGAACCTGGAAGGCGCGCGCGGCATTCTGGTGAACATCACCGCAGGTCCGGACCTGTCCCTGGGCGAGTACTCCGACGTGGGTAGCATCATCGAAGCCTTCGCTTCGGAACACGCCATGGTCAAGGTCGGTACTGTTATTGATCCGGACATGCGCGACGAGCTGCACGTGACCGTGGTTGCAACCGGTCTGGGCGCGAAAATCGAGAAGCCGGTCAAGGTTATCGACAATACCGTTCAGGCATCGTACGCACCTTCTGCGGCTCAACCAGCGCCTTCGCGTCAAGAGCCACGTGTAGAACGTCAGGAGCAGCCTGCAGTTAACTACCGTGACCTGGATCGCCCAACCGTAATGCGTAATCAGGCTCAGCATGGCGCGACAGCGGCTGCAAAACTGAATCCGCAAGATGATCTGGACTACCTGGACATCCCGGCATTCCTGCGTCGTCAGGCTGATTAATGAAATCAATCAGGGGTATTCAGGTGATTGGTGTTCAGCAAAGGCTCGGTCTGCTATTATCGCCAGCCTTTGTTGATACCAGTTCGCAATTTGCGCTGAAGCGGCCAATGCCATGATTAAACAACGCACCCTGAAAAATATTATCCGTGCCACAGGTGTCGGCCTGCACTCCGGTGAGAAGGTCTACCTGACCCTCAAGCCTGCGCCTGTGGACACCGGCATCGTGTTTTGTCGTGCAGACCTTGACCCTGTTGTGCAGATTCCTGCCCGCGCGGAAAACGTCGGCGAGACGACGATGTCGACCACGTTGGTCAACGGCGACGTAAAAGTAGACACGGTAGAGCACTTGCTCTCGGCCATGGCTGGCCTTGGGATCGATAACGCCTACGTCGAACTCTCCGCGTCTGAAGTCCCGATTATGGACGGTAGCGCCGGACCTTTCGTGTTCTTGATTCAATCTGCCGGCCTGGAAGAACAGGACGCGCCGAAGAAGTTCATCCGCATCCTGCGTGAAGTGACAGTGGAAGATGGCGACAAACGCGCCACTTTCGTCCCTTTCGAAGGGTTCAAAGTGAGCTTCGAGATCGATTTCGATCACCCGGTTTTCCGTAACCGCACCCAAAGTGCAAGCGTGGACTTCTCAAGCACTTCGTTTGTAAAAGAAGTCAGCCGCGCACGTACCTTTGGTTTCATGAGTGACATCGAGTACCTGCGCAAGCACAACCTCGCACTCGGCGGCAGCGTGGAAAACGCGATCGTAGTCGACTCCGATGGTGTACTGAACGAAGACGGCCTTCGCTACGAAGACGAATTTGTGAAGCACAAAATCCTCGACGCCATTGGCGATCTCTACCTGTTGGGCAATAGCCTGATTGGTGAGTTCAAGGGCTTCAAGTCTGGCCATGCACTGAACAACCAGCTGCTTCGCAAGCTGATTGAGCAGAAAGACGCATGGGAAGTCGTGACCTTTGAAGACGCCAGCACTGCACCGATTTCGTACATGCGTCCGGTTGCGGCAGTTTAAGTAAAACTTCTTTCTCTAGTTTTTGAAGACCACCCTCGGGTGGTCTTTTTTTTACCCGATGTTTAACGTAAATCTGTAGGAGCGAGCTTGTCTCGCGATCTTTTGATCTTAAAGATCGCAACTGCCGTACACAAAGGTCATGCCCATGGGCTCTTGCCTACACCAACGGCGGCTTCAGCGCATTCAACCCCGTCTCATTGATGTTCACGACCCGGTTACGCCCGGTGTTCTTGGCTTGATACAGCGCTTTGTCAGCCACGCTCAACAGGGCATCCGGGGTTTCACCCGGCTTGGCATAGCGCGTACACGAGCCCAGGCTGATGGTCAGTTTCTTGTGGTCCGGCAACACCGCAGGCATCTGCTCGACAGCCAGACGGATTTTCTCGCATAAGACGCGTGTCCCTGCTGCCTCCGTTTCGCTCAGCACCACGGCAAACTCTTCGCCGCCGTACCGCGCCGCGAGGTCCCCCGGGCGACGTACGTGGGCTTCGATCGCCTGCGCCACCTGGCGTAGGGCTTCGTCACCCGCCTGATGGCCGTAGTCATCATTGAAGGCTTTGAAATGGTCGATATCAATCATCACCAGCGATAACGGGCAGCCCGAACGTTGCGCCCTGCGCCATTCCAGATCCAGGGTGCGGTCCAGTGTGCGGCGGTTGGCAAGGCCTGTCAGCGGATCGGTCGACGCCAGGGTAGCGAGGTCGCGCTCTGCCAAATGGCGCAAGCTCAATTCGCGAAGCAGCAGCCAGGTCAGCCATGACAGCCCCAGGCACAGAAGAAGTGTCACGCTGCCGATCAACAGTGCTGTGTGCTGCCAATTACTGAAAATACTCGAGGCCGCGACCGCCACGACTACGATCATGGGCAGGTCGTGGACCTGGGCGAAATTATACAGGCGCTCATGGTGATAGATCGCGGACATGGCGATAAAACCGCCATAGCGCTCGTTCAAAAACCGCTTGAAATTGGGCGCCTGACTGAGGTCTTGGCCGGCAGCGATCTTGCTGGTCGCCGGGTACTGCATCATCAGCGTGCCGTCGGTGTCGAGCAGGCTGATATTACCGCTTGGGCCAATGTCCAGACCTCGGAACAGATTCTGGAAGTACGACATCTTCAATTGCCCCACCACAACCCCGGCGAAAGCCCCGTCCGGGCTCGGGAGTCTTCGGCTGAGAAGGATGATCCATTCGTTGCTATCGGCATTGGCGAGTTGCGGGTGGCTGATATACAGGTCGTCGACTGCCGTGTGCTGGTGCGCAGTGAACCACGGTTGCTGAAGGGCGTTGGCAGGCACGCGCACGCCCGGTTGTGAGTGGGCAATCAGCTTGCCTTGCGCATCCAGCACAAAGAACCCGCCACTGGAGGGCGCCTCACTGGTTCTGTCGAACAGCAAAGCGTGTTGGGTCTGGACAGGCAGCGTCGACAAGACTTGGCTGTGCAGCAAGTCGGCAATGTTAATCAGCGCAGAATCATAGGTCGAAAAGGTGGTGCGAATGTCGCGACTGATCAGTTGCACGATATTCAGGGCTGAACGCTTGGCGTCTTCTTCGGTATTGCGGTATTCACGAACCAGCAAGTAGCCGACGATGGTGAGAATCACAATGGCCGAAAAGGTGGTCGCCCCGATCAGGGTGCGGCGGGTAATCACAGGCGTGCGCGCGGAGTACTTAATGGCTTTACCCTCAAGGCTATAAATCGTGCCCACTACACAGGTAAAGCCTTGTAGGCATAAGGCCAGCTAACGAGCTGGCCTTATGGTTCCGATTTAAAAGATGTTGAGAGGATAGTCCACAATCACGCGGTATTCGTCCACATTGTGGTCGACGGTTTTATATGCCGCATTACCACGGTTGGTCGCCCAGCGCAGGGTGAGGCCCAAGTCTTTGGCCTTGCCTTGCTGCACCACATACCTGAGGTCCAGGTCGCGCTCCCAGTGGAATGCATTCTTGCCATTGGGGTTGTACCAGTTGCTGTAGCCGATGCTGTTCGGGTCAGCCTTGGTCAGGTCCACCGTGCCGCGCGAGTATGCCGCGCGGGTGCTGAGGCCCGGAAAGCCCAACCCTGCAAAGTCATAATCGTATTGCAGCTTCCACGAGCGTTCGTGCGGGCCGTTGAAGTCCGAATACTGCTGCGAGTTATCCAGGTAAATGCTGTCGCCCTGGTTGATGTAGTCAAACGGTGTATTGCCGTTGACGCGCTGGTACACGGCGGTCACGGTATGGCCGTTCATGCCCACGGCAAAGTGCAGGCTGAAGGTGTTGTTGTTGATGGAGCCCAACAGCGCCTTGCCGGTGTCCTGCGTGTGGTAGTAATGGAAACCTGGGTTCAGGGTGATACCGTTGCTCAGCGAGTGGGTGTAGTCCAGATCGTAGTAGTACTGATTCCAGACATTTTGCAACTGCGAGGCATACAGATTGCTGGTCACCCCAGCAATCCCGCTGAACGATACGCCGGCCCAGTTCAGGTGCTTGGTAGTTTGGCCATTAAGGTCGCCATACGTGGTGGTCAGGCGACGCATGCCGCTCTGGTTATAGGGCTTGTCATAGGTAACCTGCCCGCCCTCGATCATCCAGCCATCGAAGCTGTGGTTGGTCAGACTGATGCCCTGGAACGTCTGCGGCAGCATGCGGGTTTCGCCGCCTGCGATCACCGGGTTGGTGATAAACAGGTCGCCGGCTTTGAGTTCGGTATCGAATGCGCGAATTTTCAGCGCCGCACCGCCTGACGAGAAGTCAGTAGGCGCATTGCCGTTGCCACCGCCGACCGGCAGGATGCTGCTGCCGCTTGTGCCGCCACCGCCATCGAGCTTGAGACCCAGCATGGCGTACGCATCCAGACCAAATCCGACCACGCCAGGTGTATAGCCTGAGGCGAACTTGGCAATAAAGCCTTGGCCCCACTCTTTACCGTCGTGGATATTCGGGCTGTGAACGTCATGGTTCATGTAGTAGTTGCGTAGATGTAAATCGAGAGTCGATCCTTCGATAAACCCCTCTTTGGAGGCCTCGTCATCTGCCTGTGCAAACCCGGGGATCGTTGCAGACAGGGCGATGAATAAAGGACTGAGTTTAAGCGTCTGTTTCATCAGTCGGTTGCTCCTTTCAAGTGACAGCAGTTTTTATTCTCTTGGGAAATTTCTGTTCTTATTTGTAGGCGCTTCGCGGCGGTAGTGCCTTTTTTTACGCAAAAAAAAGCCGCTATCATAGCGGCTTTTGAAACAATCAGTCACATGTAGTCGGCAGGACTGACTGGGTCGGGAAGTATTTGCACGTGCAATCAGCTGTCTTTTGACTCATTCGTTGTGCTGACTTTGACCTGTGTTTGTTGGGAGTTCACATCATTTTGCGGGTGGTTCGCGAGTTCTGTCTGGCGCTGTTCAAAGGCCGCTGCGCGGGCCTCGTTCTTGGCTACGAAGGCAGGAGATTCCTCCGCCATGGCCAGAGGCGACAACAACATAGACGACAAAACTAAAACGCTAGCCATACCCATACTGGTGGACATTTTGGAGACCTTCTTGCTTAGCAAGTGCTGTGTGATGGGCTAAATCTATAGCGCTTGCCGTGCAGGAAACAGCGCCAATCCGTACAAGGACTGTTGCGTTTTGGGTAACAAAGCACGGTAGGTGCTGACCTTGCACGAAGGCGGTGATGGATGGTTAACAGTTGCAGCCTTTACACCGGCAGAGTCAGCCCAAACGTATTGCGACCCTTGCCGGTGCGCACAAACACTTCGCCGCCGTGCATGTGCGCGATGGCTTTGACGATGGCCAGGCCCAGGCCGTGGTTGGCAACGCTGTTGTGGCGTGAAGCATCCACCCGGTAGAAGCGCTCGAACAGACGCGGCAAATGCTCGTCGGCAATCGGCCCGCCCGGATTGCTGATACTGATACTGGCCTGCTGTTCGGTGTGTTCGATCTGCACATCGATCTGTTGCCCGGGCTCGGTATGCTGCACGGCGTTGTTCAGCAGGTTGATCAGTGCTCGGCGCAAGTGGGCTTTTTCGATATTGACCTGGGCATCGCCGCTGACCCTCACCGTGACGTTGGCGTCTTCAAGAATGAACTCCAGATAGTCCAGCGTGGTGGCCACTTCATCGGCCAGTGAGGCACGGGTCAGTTTGCTCGCTTTGCTGCCTTGGTCGGCACTGGCCAGGAACAACATGTCATTGATGATGCTGCGCAGCCGCTCCAACTCTTCGAGGTTGGACTGCAGCACTTCAAAGTAATGCTCCGCCGAACGCCCGCGCGTTAGCGCCACTTGGGTCTGGCCAATCAGGTTGGTCAGGGGCGAGCGCAGTTCATGGGCCACGTCGGCATTGAAAGACTCAAGGCGGGTGTACGCTTGCTCAACCCGATCAAGCGTGGAGTTGAAACCTTTGACCAGATGGTCAAGCTCCGGCGGCAATGGCGACAGATGCAGGCGCCCGGACAAGCGTGGCGGTTCCAGCTTTTGGGCTTTTTCAGACAGGGTGATCAGCGGCTTCAAACCGATACGCGCCACCCAATAGCCCAGCGCGGACGCCAACAACACGCCAATAATCGCCAGGCTGATCAACGCCATCAGCAAGTGGTGCTGAGTCTGGCGAAAGGTCTCGGTGTCGATGCCGATCAAAAACCGCAGCGCCGGGCGTTGCTCCTTGGCCGGGATCTGACTGATCAACACCTTGAACGGGTAATCCGAACCGGGCAGTTGCAGATCGCGCACGCCGACCGGGCCTTGGGCAAAGGCCCTTATCTGGGTGTCGGGGGCGCCATACTCATACTGCGGGTCGCTGCTGATGGCCCAAAAGCGAATGCGTTTGTCTTCTTCGCTGAGCAAGGTGAGTTTGGAGGTGATCTTGGCCCAATGATCAGGGTTACCGAAGCGATTGATCGATGATTCCAGGACGCTGAAGCGTGCATCCAGTTCGGCCTCGGGCAGCAGATTGATACCCTTGTCGACCTGCTGGTACAACGCCCCGCCAATGAGTACAAACACCAGCAGGGCCACCAGCGTGAACAGCACGCTCAGGCGCAGCGCGATAGAGTTCATGCGGGTCGGCTGCTTAGACACTACGACGCTCCAGTACGTAACCCATGCCGCGAATGGTGTGCAGTAACTTGTGCTCGAAAGGCCCGTCCAGTTTGGCCCGCAGGCGTTTGATCGCGACTTCGACGACGTTGGCGTCGCTGTCGAAGTTGATGTCCCAGACCATCTCGGCAATCGCTGTTTTAGACAGAATTTCGCCCTGACGCCGGGCCAGTACGCTGAGCAGCGCAAATTCTTTGGCGGTCAGGTCCAGGCGGCTTCCGGCGCGGCTGGCCTTGCGGCTTATCAGGTCGATCCACAGGTCATCGACCGTCACCTGCACCGGCTCATGGCCGCCGCTGCGACGGGTCAAGGCTTGCAACCGGGCGACCAGTTCCAGAAACGAAAACGGCTTGCCCAGGTAATCATCAGCGCCTTCGCGCAGGCCGCGCACCCGGTCTTCAACCCGCTCGCGCGCGGTTAGCATAATCACCGGGGTTTGCTTGCGCGCGCGCAAGGCTCGCAGCACGCCAAAGCCATCGAGTTCCGGGAGCATCACGTCGAGCACAATCACCGCGTAATCGCTCTCCAGCGCCAGGTGTAAACCCTCGACGCCATCGCGGGCCACATCCACCGTGTAGCCTTGTTCTGTCAGCCCGCGATGCAGGTAGTCAGCGGTTTTCTCTTCATCTTCAATAATCAGAACGCGCATAACCTGCCTCAGTGATCCGTCGCCAGTGAGTTGGCGGGTTTGGACCGGTGGAACAATCGTTCGAGCCACAAGTATATGACGGGCGTGGTAAACAGCGTCAGCGCCTGACTGACCAATAACCCGCCGACCACGGCAATCCCCAGGGGCTGGCGCAACTCGGCGCCGGTGCCGTAGCCGAGCATCAGCGGCAAGGCGCCGAGCAGGGCGGCAAGGGTGGTCATGATGATCGGTCGAAAACGCGTCAGGCAGGCTTCATAGATTGCGGCCTCGGGGCTCAGCCCGCGTGTGCGCTGGGCATCGAGGGCGAAGTCGATCATCAGGATGCCGTTTTTCTTGACGATCCCGATCAGCAACACCAGCCCGATCAACGCCATGATCGAAAAGTCCTGGCCACATATCCACAGCATCAACAGTGCACCCAGCCCCGCCGAGGGCAGCGTCGAGATGATCGTCAGCGGGTGCACGAAGCTTTCGTATAGCACACCCAGAATGATGTAAACCGCCACCAGCGCGGCCAGAATCAGCCACGGCTGACTGGCCAGCGAGCTTTGGAACGCTTGTGCGGCTCCCTGGAAATTGCCGCTGATGGTGCTCGGCATGCCAATCTCGTTTTTCGCCTGATTGAGTATCAGCACTGCGTCACCCAAGGCCACGCCGGGGGCAAGGTTGAAAGACAGGTTGGCGGCCGGGAACATCCCGTCATGGCTGATCGACAAGGGGCCGCTGGTGGGGGCATCGACCTTGGCCACGGCCGAGAGCGGGACCATTTCACCGGTCAACGGTGAGCGCAGGTAGAAGTAGTTCAGGCTCTCGGCCTTGCCGCGCTGCTTGCTGTCGACTTCCAGTATCACGTTGTACTGGTTGGTTTCAGTCTGGAATTCATTGATCTGGCGCTGCCCAAACGCGTCGTACAGGGCTTCGTCGACATCGGTGGCGGTCAGGCCGAAGCGCGCGGCAGCTTTGCGGTCGATGCTGATGTGGGTGATGCTGCCGCCCAGTTGCAGATCATTGGACAAGTCGCGAAAGGCTGGAAGGGTGCGCAATTTTTCTGTCAGGCGCTGGGTCCAGGTATTGAGCGTGGGCCCATCGTTGCTCTTGAGTACGTACTGATACTGGCTGCGGCTTGGCCCGGAGCTGAGGTTGATGTCTTGCCCGGCGCGCAGGTACAGCACTATGCCCGGCACCTTGGCCAGTTGTGGGCGGATACGGTCGATAAACTCGCTGGCCGAAACATCGCGCTCGCCGCGGTTTTTAAGGGCAATCCAGAAGCGGCCGTTGGCGATGGTCTGGTTGCTGCCGGTCACGCCCACCGAATGCGAAAACGCCTGCACTGCCGGGTCGGCACCGATGATCTTGGCCAGTGCCAAGTGCTTCTGGGTCATGTCCGCGTATGAAATATCCGAGGCCGCCTCGCTGGTGCCCAGAACAAAACCGGTGTCTTGAACCGGGAAGAACCCCTTGGGGATAAGCACATAGCCAGCAATGGCCATCGCCAATGTCACGCCAAATACCCCCAGCATCAGCCGCTGGTGGGCGAGGGCACGCTTGAGGCCTGCGTCATACAGGGCTAGCAAGCGCTCGCCAAAACCGGGCCGGGCGTCAGCGTGATGCACCGGTGCGCGCATGAACAACGCAGCCAGGGTCGGAGCGAGGGTCAGCGACACCAGCACCGAAATCACAATGGTTGAGGTGGCGGTCAGGGCGAACTCTTTGAACAGCCGCCCGACCACACCGCCCATGAACAGCAGTGGAATAAATGCAGCCACCAGCGAGAAACTGATCGACACCACGGTGAAGCCAATCTCACTCGACCCCTTGATTGCCGCATCGCGCATGCTTTCGCCTGCTTCGAGATGGCGGTGGATGTTCTCCACCACCACAATCGCGTCGTCGACCACAAACCCCACGGCTACCACAATCGCCACCAGCGTCAGGTTGTTCAAGCTGAACCCGAGCACGTACATCAGGGCAAAGCTGGCGATCAACGAGACCCCCAGCACCGCGGAGACAATCAATGTAGCTGACCACTGGCGCAGGAACAGCGCCATGACCGCGACCACCAGCAGCACCGCGATCAGCAGCGTGATTTCAACTTCATGCAACGAGGCGCGGATGGTCTGGGTACGGTCGCTCAGCACCGTGACCTCAACAGAGGCCGGGAGCATGGCTTGCAGGCCGGGCAGAGCGGCTTGAATGCGGTCGACGGTCTCGACGATGTTGGCCCCTGGCTGGCGTGAAATCACCAGGTTGACCCCGGGCTGGTGGCCCGACCAGGCTTGCACATAGTCATTCTCGGAGCCGTTGATGACCCGCGCGACGTCGCGCAACTGCACGGGCGCGCCATCTTTGTACGAGACGATCAACTGGCCGTACTCGTCGGCATCGAACAGTTGGTCGTTGGTTGCCAGCGTGGAAATACTCGATGGGCCGTACAGCGCGCCTTTGGCGAGGTTGAGGCTGGTCTGTTGCAGCGTCAGGCGGATGTCAGCGAGGGTCAGGCCGATGGCCGCCAGTTTGTCGGCGGAGGCCTGGATCCGGATCGCCGGGCGTTGCTGGCCGGTAATGTTGATCTGGCCCACGCCGTCGATCTGGCTGATTTGCCGGGCGAGCAAGGTTTCTACGTAATCGCTGAGTTCGGTGCCGGGCATGTGCAACGAGCTGATGCTCAGGATCAACACCGGGCTGTCCGCCGGGTTGACCTTGCGCCAGGTGGGCAGCGTGGGCATGTCTTTGGGCAACTTGCCCGAAGCAGTGTTGATCGCCGCCTGGACTTCCTGCGCGGCGGTGTCGATGCTTTTGTCGAGGGTGAATTGCAGGGTCAGGCTGGTGGATCCCAGCGCGCTGCTGGAAGTCATCTGGGTGACGCCGGGGATGGCGCTGAACTGCACCTCCAGCGGTGTAGCCACCGAGGAAGCCATGGTGTCCGGGCTGGCGCCGGGCAGTTGTGCCGACACTTGGATGGTCGGAAATTCAGCTTCGGGCAGCGGCGCGACCGGCAGACGCGGGAAGGCAATCAAGCCCAGCAGCACTAACGCAAAGGTCAGCAACACGGTGGCAATCGGGTGATCGACGCACCAGGCCGAGAGTGAGCGGCTGCGGGTCATGGTTGCACCGGCGTGGCATTGTTCGAACCTGTATCTGCGAGCGCGGGCTCGCTCAGGATTTCAATCCGCGAGCCGGGTTTGAGTCGCGACTGGCCATCACTGACCAACGTATCGCCCACATTGACGCCGCTGACGATGTTCAACGCCGTGTCCTGATAGAGGAGTTGCACGGGCACGGTTTCGACCTTGTCGCCGTTGACCCTGTACACGAAATAATGGTCCAGGCCGCGTTGTACCACCGAAGGCGGCACCACCAGGGCGCCTTGATCGAGCCCGGTCTGCACTTCGACATTCACCAGTTGCCCAGGCCAGAGCGTATGGGTGGGGTTGTCGAACTGTGCCTTGACCTTGATGGTGCCGGTGCTGGCGGTTACCTGGTTGTCAATCAGGCTCAAGCGACCTTCGCCCAACGGCGTGCCGCTGTGGTCCGCGTCGCCAATAAAGGCTTTGACCAGGGCCGGATTCCTGGCGTTGAGCAGTTCATGCAAAGTGGGCAACAACTGTTGGGGCAGGGAAAACTCAACAGCGATCGGATCGAGTTGGGTCACGGAAAATAACCCCTGGGTATCGCTGACCCGCAGGAAGTTACCCGGATCCACGGCACGGATACCCACGCGGCCAGTGACCGGTGAGTGAATCTGCGTATACGACAGTTGCACCTGCGCTGCTTCAATGGCCGCCTGATTGCCTATCGCCGTAGCTTTTAGCTGATTGACCAGTGCCTGTTGCTGATCGAGAGTTTGTTTGGACACGCCGTTGTCGACGCTCAGCAACTGGTAGCGCTTGAGGTCGATCAGCGCACCCTGCAACTGCGCCTGATTTTGCTGTAATTGAGCTTTGGCCTGGTCCAGGCTGGCCTTGATCGAACGGTCATCCAGGGTCGCGAGCAAGTCCCCGGCCCGCACAGTCTGCCCTTCATTGACCAGCAATTGCGTGAGGATGCCATCAATCTGTGGGCGGATGATCACGCTGTGCAGCGACAGCACGGCACCGATCCCGCTGACGGTGCGGGGGACGTCTTGCTGCACCACTTGAATGACTCGCACCGGCACGGCGGTAGCTGCGACCGGGGTGTGAGAGGCGGGGCGTTTGAACAGCCAGAAGCCTGCGCCGAGCAGAACAATCACCAACGTGCCTAGCACTATTTTTTTAGTTTGAATGCGCATGCCGGGTAAACGCCGTGTGCGTGGAAAAGGATAGTCAGGGTTATAGCGTTTGAATCCGGTCAGCAGAGTGACTGCAAACTGACATTACGGACAGGAACATAAAAATAGTGTGATCAGCATCAAGAAAGAGCTGCCCACGTCGATAGTTCTGTAGAGGGTGCGCTCCAGCGTTCCCGCTCAGAGGCGTGAACAATGAAGAAGATGGCGCTAAGTTTTGCCGCGTGTGTGTTCATGCTGTTGGCTAAAGAAGCTGAGGCACAGTCGGTTGTCAGAAGCGGTGAGATTCATTTTCAGGGCGCTATTGTGGAGTCTTCCTACGAGATTGCCCCGGTCAGCGATATGAACGTGGGGCAGTCCATAAAGCTGATTGAGGTCGAGCCCGGTATTGTCATTGCGGTGAATATGGCCTCACGAGGCGCCGGTGGCAGCGAGCCGCATTTTTCCACGGCCTTTGAAGCGCTGAAAAACCTGCCACCTGCCAACGATAACGTGTCTGCCAGCAAGCGCGGCGTGCTGACTATTTCCTACCGGTGACTGCTCGACGGGTAGATCGGGCAGGTATACTGCGCCGTCTTGCGCCAACTGGCCGATCACTCCCCCGTAATCCGGAGCTTTCATGACCACTCCTACATCACCGGCCGCTCCCGATGCCGTGAGCGCCGAACCGATTGAAACCGAAGCAACTGTGGAAACCCCGAAAAAGCCGGTGATTCCAGCGTTCACGTTTCCATTCAAGCCTGCTGAATTTGCCAAGAACAAAGCCAGTTCCAAAGGGCAGACCCACTACAAAAAAGGTGAAGGTCACGGCCACACCAAAACCCCTGGTGCAGCGCCTCCCGGCACTCGTCGTTCCATGGGCAAGCGCTGATTGTCGAATGCTTATAGCGCTTCGCGGCGCACCCGTTGCAGGCCGTGTTTGTGGTAAAGCCGGCGGGCGCGGTGGTTGTGTTCCATGACTTTGAGGTCGACACAGGCTTCACCGCGCTGCTTGAACGTGCTGAACACCTGGTAGAGCAGCGCGCCGCCCAGCCCACGTCCTTGCAGGCGAGGATGCACCACCAGATCCTTGAGGTAAGCGCTGGTCCAGGCCACCGCCACGCCGACCACCTGGTCGTCGAGCAGGCTGACAAAACACAGTTGTGGGTCGTATTCCGCGTCGTGCAACAGGTCATGTTGCCAGCGTGTGAATGGCTCGACACTGCCCTGGCCAGCGGCATACCCCAGTTCGAGCAAGGCATGCACGGCGGGCATCCGATCCTGTTCAAGCCGGGTCAGCAGCACATCTTCAGGCCACGGCACAGGGGCCAGGGGCTGGCGCAGGTCTTTGCGTAGCAGCAGGCAGTACTCACTCATGTGCAGTCAGGCACCTTGCTCGGCCACGGTGCGGGCGGCCAGGATCAGCGATTGGGTCAGTTCCGGCGAGGAAAACTTGGTCAGTACTGCATTGGCCCCGGCCAGTCGGGCTTTCTCGCTGTTCATCGTGCTGTTGAGCGAGGTGTGCAGCAATACATACAAGTGCGCAAAATCCGGCGTCTCACGCAGGGTACGGGTGAAGGCGTAGCCGTCCATCTCGGACATTTCAATGTCCGAAACCAGCACATTGATTTGCTCGGGCGTGCCGTGCAGTTCCAGCAGGCGGTCGATGGCCTCCTTGGCGCTGCGTGCCGTGTGGCAGTGCAGGCCAAGATTGCGCAGGCTCAACACCGACTGTTGCAGCGCCACTTGACTGTCATCGACCACCAGGATTCGTGCGTTGGCCAGCAATTGCGCGTCTTCACGGCTGAGGGGTTGTGCCTGGGGTTCTACCCGGGCCGGGGTGATGCCGTGGATTACTTTTTCAATGTCCAGCACCTGCACCAGCGCGCCATCCACCTGCGTGACGCCGGTGATGTAGGAGCGCTTGCCTGAGCCATAAGGCGGCGGGCGAATGTCTGTGCTCAGGCAATGCACGATCTTGCTCACGCTTTGTACATGCAGCCCCTGCCGGGAACGGCTGATGTCGGTGACGATCAGGCACCCTCCATTGGGGTCCAACAAGGGCTGCTCACCGATGGCCCGGCTCAGATCAATGACCGACAACGACGACCCGCGCAGCACCGCAATGCCTTTTACGTGGGGGTGCGACTCGGGCATTTTGGTCAGCGGTGGGCAGGGAATGATTTCGCTGACCTTCAACAGATTGATCGCCATCAGCTTGCCGCTGCGCAACGTGAACAGCAGCAAAGACATCGAGTCGACGCGGGCGTGGGTGGATGACATAAATACCTTCTGTGATAAGGGCAGCAATACTGGGTTATCGACCTTGACGCCGAATCCTGTAGGCGTCGCCTTTGGCAGCGCCTACACAGGGAGCGTTGATAAGAAGGGTTATTTCAAGCCCAGGCGCTTGGCCATTCGGCCCAGGTTTGCCCGGTCCAGACCCAGTTCACGAGCGGCGCTGGCCCAGTTGTGTTGATGGCGTTCAAGGCAGGCGCTGATCAATTGGCGTTGGTAGTTTTCTGTGGCCTGGCGCAAGTCGCCGATGATCGGCGGTAACGGTGCTTGCTCTGTCACGACGGGACCGTCCTGGGGCGTCGGCAAGTCCAGGTCGGCAGCCGTCAGGGTCAGGATGCGCGGTCGGGTCTTGCAATTGCCCAAGGCCTTGAGGGTGCTGCGGCCTATCAAGTGTTCCAGTTCACGTACGTTGCCCGGCCAGGTGTAATGCAGCAGCGCGGCCTGGGCGTCGGGGCTCAGGCGCAAGCTGCCCAGGCCCATGCGTGAGCGGTTTTGTTCGAGAAAGAAGCCGCTCAGCAGCAACACATCGCGCCCGCGATCGCGCAGGGCCGGGACGTTGAGTGGGTAGACGCTCAAGCGATGATAGAAGTCGGCGCGATAGCGGCCGCTGCGCACTTCTTCAGCGAGGTCGCGGTTGGTCGCGGCAATCAGGCGCACATCCACCCGATGCTCCTGGTCCGAGCCCAGGCGCTGCAACTGCCCGCTTTGCAGCACGCGCAGCAGTTTGGCCTGGACCGTCAGTGACAACTCACCCACTTCGTCCAGAAACAACGTGCCGCCATTGGCCAGTTCAAACTTGCCACGGCGGTCGCTGGTGGCGCCGGTAAAGGCCCCCCGCACATGGCCGAACAGTTCGCTTTCGACCAGGGTGTCGGGCAAGGCCGCGCAGTTGAGGCTGATCATCGGCTTGTCGGCGCGCGGGGATGCAGCATGAATGGCCTGAGCGACCAGTTCCTTGCCAACCCCGGTTTCGCCGGTGATCAGCACGGTCAGGTCGCTGTTGCCCACCAATGCAATCTCTTCGAGCAAGTGTTTAATGGCTTTGCTCTGGCCAATCAGCTCTTTGTTGGGCAATGAATGGGCTTGGCGATACAGTTCGGCCTTTTGCTGTTCATCGGCGACACGCAAGGCCAAACGTTCAATGCGCTGGGCCACATTGACCGTGGCAGCCGCCAGACTGGCAAAAGCCTGCAAGGCATCCAGCTCAATAGGTTCAAAACGTTCAGGGGCCAGTGCATCAAGGGTCAGCAGGCCCCAGGGCCGCTCGTCGACGAACAGCGGGCAACCCATGCAGTCGTGTATCTCCAGGTGTTCAGCCAACCCGTCGACCAGCCCGTCGTACGGGTCGGGCAGTTCGCAGTCGCTGGGGAAGCGCGTGGGGCCGGGGCCGCGTAGCAGTATTTCAAAGCGCGGGTGCTCGCTGATTTTAAAGCGCCGGCCCAAGGTATCGAGGCTCAGACCGTCCACGGCCAGCGGCACCAGCCATTCACCCTCGAGGCGCAACAGGGCGGCCGCATCGCAGGGAAGTACGGCGCGCATGGCTTGTAACAAGCGCCGATAACGTTCGCTTTCGGGCAGTTCGCGTGAAAGGTCCGCGACCAGCGGTAGCAGGGCAGTGAGGAGTTGTTTTGCAGTCATTTTGACCTCGTGTAGTCGAAGTGACTATAGATCAGATGCAGTCAATATGACTATTTGGTTTTTAACTTGCTGAATTTAAAAGGTTTTATTGTTGGCACGGAAACTGATGGTAAAGAGCTAATTAGCTTTTCTCTATGTGCTCAGGAGTCAACCTTATGCTTACTGCTCAAGATCGCGCCATCGTTAAATCCACTGTGCCACTGCTCGAAAGTGGTGGTGAGGCGTTGATGACGCATTTCTACCAGATGATGCTCACCGAGTACCCGCAGGTGCGCCCACTGTTCAATCAGGCCAACCAGGCCAGCGGCGCTCAGCCTCGGGCATTGGCTAATGGCGTACTCATGTATGCCCGTCACATTGACCAACTGGACCAGTTGGGTGACCTGGTCGCGCGCATTATCAACAAGCACGTTGCGCTGCAAATCCTGCCGGAGCACTACCCGATTGTCGGCAGTTGCTTGCTGCGTGCCATCGAGGAAGTGCTGGGCAGCGACATTGCGACCCCGCAAGTGTTGGCGGCCTGGGGCGCAGCCTATAACCAACTGGCGGATATTCTGATCGGCGCTGAAGCGGCCATCTACGACGAAAAGGCCGCCGCACCGGGTGGATGGCGCGGTGCCCGTGCCTTCAAATTGGCGGCCAAAATTGAAGAGAGCGCCGAAATTACCTCGTTCTACTTCCGCCCAGTCGACCAGCAGCCGATCCTTGAGTTTGAACCCGGCCAGTACATCGGCCTCAAGCTCAACATCGATGGCGAAGAAGTGCGTCGGAACTATTCGTTGTCGGCGCTGGCACAAGTGGGCCGCTACCGCATAAGCGTCAAGCGCGAAGCGGGCGGGGTGGTGTCCAACTTCCTGCATGACCGTCTGCAAGTGGGTGACATCGTGGACCTGTTCCCGCCTGCGGGTGAGTTCACCCTGACCCCAAGTGACAAACCGCTGGTCTTGATCAGTGGCGGGGTGGGCATCACGCCAACGCTGTCGATGCTGGAGGCCGCGCTGGCCACTCAGCGCCCGATTCGTTTTATCCACTGTGCACGAAATGCCCGGGCGCATGCTTTCCGTGGCTGGATCGAGGAACTGGCTGCGCAGCATCCTCAGTTGCAGCGTTTCTATTGCTATGAAGAGGCGGATCCGTTGGCTGACCATGTAGGGCTGCTGACGGAGGAAGTCTTGGGTGGCTGGTTAGGGCAGGAGCGCGATGTCGATGCGTATTTTCTGGGGCCTATAGGCTTTATGGGCGCCGTTAAGCGTCAGCTCAAAGCTTTGGGCGTACCTGAGCAGCAAAGTCGCTATGAGTTCTTCGGGCCGGCTGCGGCGCTGGAGTAAGCGGCGGGGTTGAATACGTCGTTGTCGCGATAAAGAGGGGTGCGCAGGGCCTTGAGATAAGGGGTTACTGTGTAACCCTACGCAGCCTTCGCCGGCGACTACGGGTTTATGTGCGACGAGTTAATCATCTATTAATCCTTCTGCGACACCTTGCCTGCACAGTTCTCCTACATTCAGGTCGATGTTCTGGGTGTAAACTGCGCGCCTTAGTGGCTGCGGCTTAACTCCAAAATAACCTGGCAAAGGGAAGCAGGATGACGGATGAAATGATACGACTGAGCCGCGAGAAGCGTTTTTTGGTCTTGCTCGGGGTTATCTGTCTGGCGCTGATTGGTGGCGCTTTGTACATGCAGATTGTGCTCGGCGAGGCACCGTGCCCGCTGTGCATCTTGCAACGCTATGCGTTGCTGCTGATCGCAATTTTTGCCTTTATAGGGGCAGCGATGCCAACCCGGCGCAGCCTCACGATCTTTGAGGTGCTGGTGGTGCTCAGTGCGATTGGCGGTGTGATCGCGGCGGGGCGTCACGTCTTTATCCTGGCCCACCCAGCCGTGAGCTGCGGAATAGACGTGCTGCAACCGATTGTCGACGGCTTGCCGCTGGCCACGGTGTTCCCGCTGGGCTTTCAGGTCGAGGGCTTCTGCTCGACGCCTTATCCGCCGGTGTTCGGCCTGTCGCTGGCGCAATGGGCGCTGGTGGCGTTTGTGCTGACCAGCGTGCTGGTACCGCTGGGTATTTACCGGAACCGCAAAAAACACAGCTAAACCGCCAAGTTTGGCTTGAGCCGCCCCGCACTTTTCCTGAAAATGCGGGGCGTTTTTTTGTCCGCGCAAAAATGTCAACAGGATGTGAATCGACCCACTAAAGTGATAGCTGACTTGTGCGACATATTGTCACGGCAAAAGTGTCGCAGAGGGCGATTTCTGTAGGACAGGTGAGTACGAATTACGTTCAGAGCGATTTAGCCGACGAACGTATTTTTTGCGGATCAGATGATTGAAATGACCCGTCGACGTCTCCATGGGAATCGGCTGTAAGCCTCTTTGCTTGGGCGTTTGGGGCAATTGGTCAGCCCACGTTGTGCGCCAAAAAGGGGCATATCAGTAGCGGGCTTTTGACGTGCTACAGGCACTTTAGTGAGGCATATGTGACCGCAATGGGTAACAATAGTGAGGCATTGTTACTGGAGCCGAGAAGAATTATTTCTGGATGAGACATGGTTTGTAGAGAGCTTCCTAACTACAATCGCCTGCACTGAACGTCCAGCCTGCTCGCCTTCGAGCCCAAGCGGGTAGTCGGAGGTCGTCTGGGCAGTTCACAACAGGCGTCACATGCGACTCCCAGGTACTGGCAACCCTTCTAAGTTCCGCCACAAATGGAATTGTCTGTAGTAAGGCGATTGACCACGTATCGAATAAGAAATCACTGCTAACCCGGGATTGCGTATTCACCTGAAGGTGATGAGCAGGCATTTATTCAAGCCCGGAAAAGAGCCAACCCTTGGTAGGGTGAAGTGTTGGCGAAAAAAACCAACTGCATTGTGCAAGCTGTTTTAGAGGTCGTGAGATGACTAAAAAAAGGTACCCCAGACTCCTTGGCTTATTGCCACTTTTCGGCACGTTGCTGCTGGGAGGCTGCAATATGACACTGCTTGATCCGGTGGGGCAGGTAGGGATCGAAGAGCGGAATCTGATCATCACTGCAACATTGCTGATGCTCCTGGTCGTGGTCCCGGTCATCTTGATGACCCTGATCTTCGCGTGGAAGTATCGCGCGTCGAACAAAAACGCCACCTACGCTCCAAAATGGTCGCACTCCACCAAGATCGAAGTTGTGATCTGGACTGTGCCAATTCTCATCATCATCGCCCTGGGCGTGATTACCTATAAGTCGACCCACGCGCTGGACCCTTATCGTCCGCTCGAGTCCGACGTCAAGCCGGTCACTATTCAAGTGGTGGCACTGGACTGGAAATGGGTGTTCATCTATCCAGAGCAAGGTATCGCTACCGTTAACAAGATCGTGTTCCCAGCCAACACGCCTATTAACTTCCGCATTACCTCTGACTCTGTGATGAACTCGTTCTTCATTCCAGGTCTGGGTGGTCAGATCTACGCCATGGCGGGTATGACGACTCAGCTGCATTTGATTGCCAACAAAAACGCAGAGATGGACGGCATTTCGGCCAACTACAGCGGCGCTGGCTTCACTGGCATGAAATTCAAGGCGATCGCGACCTCCGAGGCTGATTTCAACGCCTGGGTAGATGAAGTCAAAGCGTCACCTAAACAGCTTGATAACGCTGAATACGCTGCGTTGGAGAAGCCGAGCGAAAACAACCCTGTTGAACTCTATTCTTCTGTCACACCAAACCTGTTCCAGCTCATCATCGACAAGTACGAAGGCATGAACCCGGGCAAGTTTGTGAAGCACGAGAAGAAAGAAGAGTCCGGGACCCAAAGCTTGGACAACACCTCGAATTCAGCTGCCGGGGCAGAGGAGTAAACGATGTTTGGTAAATTAAGTCTGGACGCCATACCGTTCCACGAGCCGATAGTGATGGTTACCGTCGCTATGATTCTGCTCGGCGGGTTGGCGCTCGTAGCTGCAATCACGTATTTCAAGAAGTGGAACTACTTGTGGACCGAATGGCTGACGTCAGTCGACCACAAGAAAATCGGCGTGATGTACATCATCGTTGCCATGGTCATGCTGCTGCGTGGCTTTGCTGACGCCGTGATGATGCGTACCCAGTTGGCCATGGCCACCGAGGGTTCGCCTGGCTACCTGCCACCTGAACACTATGACCAGATCTTCACCGCTCACGGTGTGATCATGATCATCTTCATGGCGATGCCATTCTTCACCGGCCTGATGAACCTTGCAGTGCCGCTGCAGATCGGCGCGCGTGACGTTGCCTATCCGTTCCTGAACTCCCTCAGCTTCTGGCTGCTGGTGTCCGGCGTGGTACTGGTTAACGTATCGCTGGGCGTCGGCGAGTTCGCCAAAACCGGTTGGGTTGCGTATCCGCCGCTGTCGGGCTTGCAATACAGTCCTGGCGTGGGTGTGGACTACTACATCTGGGCGCTACAGTTATCAGGGCTAGGTACGACGTTAACCGGGGTCAACTTCCTGGCAACCGTGCTGAAAATGCGTGCTCCAGGCATGAAACTGATGGACATGCCTATCTTCACCTGGACCTGCACCTGGGCAAACGTCCTGATCGTGGCTTCGTTCCCGATCCTGACCGCTACCCTGGCACTGCTGACGCTTGACCGTTACCTGGATTTCCACATTTTCACCAACGAACTTGGTGGCAATCCAATGATGTACGTGAACCTGTTCTGGGCGTGGGGTCACCCTGAGGTGTACATCCTCATCCTGCCAGCGTTCGGTATCTTCTCTGAAGTGGTCTCCACCTTCACGGGCAAACGCCTGTTCGGTCACCACTCGATGGTCTACGCCTCTGGCGCGATCTCGGTACTGGGCTTCATGGTTTGGCTGCACCACTTCTTCACCATGGGTTCGGGTGCAAGCGTTAACGCCTTCTTCGGTCTGGCGACGATGCTGATCTCCATCCCGACGGGTGTGAAGCTATTTAACTGGCTATTCACCATCTACCGTGGTCGTCTGCAATTCACCAGCCAGATCATGTGGACTCTGGGCTTCATGGTGACTTTCGCCATCGGTGGTATGACCGGCGTACTGCTGGCCATTCCGGGTGCTGACTTCGTTCTGCACAACAGCCTGTTCGTAATTGCTCACTTCCACAACGTAATCATCGGTGGTGCTGTATTCGGTTACATCGCTGGTTTCGCGTTCTACTTCCCTAAAGCGTTCGGCTTCAAACTGAACGAGAAGTGGGGCAAAGCTGCATTCTGGTTCTGGATCATCGGCTTCTTCATCGCTTTCATGCCGCTCTACGCACTGGGCTTCATGGGCATGACTCGTCGTCTGAACGCCACGACCAACCCTGAGTGGGTGCCTTACCTGTACGTTGCTGCTGTAGGTGCTGCTCTGATTGCTGTGGGTATCGCTTGCCAGTTGATCCAGCTGTTCGTGTCGGTTCGTGACCGTAACAAGCCAGAAAACCGTTGCGACTTCGGTGACCCGTGGAATGGCCACACCCTGGAATGGTCGACTTCGTCGCCACCTCCGTTCTACAACTTCGCTGTTGTGCCAACCGTTCACGGTATTGACGCATTCACCGAAGCCAAAGAAGACGGTACTGCTTACAAGGCTCCGGCCAAGTACGCGCCGATCCACATGCCTAACAACACCGCTACCGGTGTGGTCATGGGTGCACTGCTGACCGTGTTCGGTTTCGCAATGATCTGGCACATCTGGTGGCTGGCTATCGCGAGCCTGGTGGGTACCGTTGTGTACTTCGTTATCCACGCTGCACGTGATGACCAAGGCTACATGGTGCCGGTGGAAACCATCGAGCGCATCGAAGCCGAGCAGCACAAGCGTCTGTTGGCCGCCAAAGCAATTCCGGCCGACCGTGTTGAAACCAAGTTGGGACAGGCATAAACCATGTCGAACATAGCGACCAATGCTGGACACGCCCATGATCATGGGCACGATGACCACCATCACGACGCGGGCGAGACTACCGTATTCGGTTTCTGGCTCTACCTGATGACCGACTGCATCATCTTTGCATCGCTCTTCGCGGTATACGCAGTACTGGTGGGTAACGTAGCGGGTGGCCCGTCGGGCCACGACATTTTCGAACTGCCATACGTGCTGGGTGAAACCGCACTGCTGCTGTTCAGTTCGATCACGTATGGCTTTGCCATGCTCGCGTTCTACAAAGGCAACAAAGGCGGCGTGCTGGGCTGGCTGGCCATTACCTTCCTGCTGGGTGCCGGCTTTATCGGCATGGAAATCAACGAGTTCCACCTGTTGATCTCCGAAGGTTACGGTCCACACCGTAGCGGCTTCCTGTCGGCCTTCTTCACCCTGGTCGGTACCCACGGTCTGCACGTGACCTGCGGTCTGATCTGGATGGCGATCATGATGTATCAGGTCAACCAACACGGCCTGACTTCGACCAACAAGACGCGTCTGAGCTGCCTGAGCCTGTTCTGGCACTTCCTGGACGTGGTGTGGATCTGCGTATTCACCGTTGTTTACCTGATGGGGACTCTGTAAATGGCTAACGCACATTCTGACGGCGCGAACCACGGCAGCGTGAAGTCCTACGCAACTGGCTTCATCTTGTCGGTGATCCTGACCGCAATTCCGTTCTGGCTGGTGATGAACCCGATCCTGGCCAAATCGACCACGCTGGCGATCGTTCTGTTGACCGCAGTGATCCAGGTTGTTGTTCACCTGGTGTACTTCCTGCACATGGACCGTTCCCCAGAGCAACGCAACAGCGTTGCAGCGCTGATCTTCTCGGCGCTGGTTATTGTTCTGCTGGTGGGCTTGTCCCTGTGGATTATGTTCAGCATCCACGCTGAAATGATGGCGAAGTGAGGTAAACCCGATGTCCTTTAAGCACTTTATCCAAATCACCAAACCGGGGATCATTTTCGGTAACGTGCTTTCTGTGGCAGGCGGGTTCTTCCTGGCCTCGAAGGGGCATTTTGATCTTGCCCTGTTCCTGGCTGCGGTGATTGGCACCTCCTTGGTGGTGGCGTCCGGTTGTGTGTTTAACAACTGCATCGACCGCGACATCGACATCAAGATGGACCGCACCAAGAACCGCGTACTGGTTCAAGGCCTGATCTCCCCCAAGGTGGCGTTGGTTTACGCCACCTTGCTGGGGGTTGCAGGGCTTGTGCTGCTGTATCGCGTAGCCAACCCGCTGGCGGCTTTGTTCGCGGCGATTGGCTTCGTGATCTACGTTGGTTTGTACAGCCTGTACTTTAAGCGCAAGTCGGTTCACGGCACGCTTATCGGCAGTCTGTCGGGTGCAATGCCGCCGGTCATTGGCTACGTCGCCGTGAGCAATCACTTCGACATGGCCGCACTGACCTTGCTGGTGATGTTCAGCTTGTGGCAGATGCCGCATTCCTACGCTATCGCGATCTTCCGCTTCAACGATTACCTGGCTGCATCGATTCCGGTGTTGCCAGTGAAGCGCGGGATCAAAGTGGCCAAGAAGCACATCCTGCTCTACATCCTCGCGTTCCTGATCGCGACCCTGATGCTCACTCTCGGCGGTTACGCCGGTATGAGCTACATGGCCGTGGCCGCCGCGATGGGCATGTACTGGCTGTACATGGCGTGGACCGGCTACAGAGCCGTCGACGACAAGGTGTGGGCACGCAAGCTGTTCGTGTTCTCGATCTTCACCATCACCGCCCTGAGCGTCATGATGTCCCTGGACTTTAAAGTGCCGACTGAGTTGCTACTGACTTACGCGCACTAAGACCTCCAGACCTGAAAAACCCCGCCTTCGAAAGAAGTGCGGGTTTTTTTTATGGCTGCTGAAAACCTGCCTGTATTGCCGCAGGTTTAAACGAACCCAACACTCGGAAAGCTACGCAGCCTACAAGCCAAACGGAGCTTCTTTACCGAGTGATTCTGCACCTCCTCGGCATACTGGCTGGGCGACGGTTGCTGGCGAAATGGCAGTCATCGAACAGCATCCTAAACTCGAGTGCCGACATGACGCCCATCCCGAACCCCCTGTGGATTTACCTGTTTGTCTTCCTTGTGACTTGCGCACCCAGGTAAGGCGATGCCCGGTGGCTGCGTATCAAGCGCATGAACATAACCGTCGGGGCCACGACCACCGTTGGCGGTGTTGTTGTCACGGGCTGGGAACTGATGAAGCTCAACGGCCAAATCCTGGCCCGCGAAGGTGACAGCATCGATTGCCCTGCGTGTGGCAGGACGGGCGTCATCGTCCTTTGCGGCCCGCGCCATAATGAGTTACTGGGTGATCGGCAGGCCGCACTGGAAAGCGACTTGTGCAAATGCCTGTGCCGCCCTGCGCCACGCTTGATCCCCAACCAACACCTCAGAGGACAGGTAATGGGTGGTGACCATAGTGATCGCCCGGGTGTGATGACGCCGATGCCCCTCTGGCCCGCCGAGCCGTCAATGCCGATGCCGAACTTGAGGAAGAGGACGAAGAAGAGGAACTGGCCCCCGGCATTACCTTGGGTGGGGAGCCGGCAAATATGTTTACGGTGCCGAGGTGCCGCGCTTGATCTACCTGCGCTGGCAATCGTTGGTCGAGCCGCAAACTTACGTGGCTTATATCGTGATCTCAGAGGCCATTCAGCAGGCCATGGTCAAGCCCGAAAAAGCCTTTTGTACGTTCGACTCCAAATGGATCACCGGTTACCGCAAAGGCGTGACCGTAGGGTTGGCCCCAGGTTGGATCTCCAAAGTGTGGATCTCGGGCCCCTGCGTAAGCCCAATCGAAGTCACCCGCTAACACGGCAGTGCTTCAGGTCGTCACCCACGTTTGCGGGTCAGACGTGAACACATTTTCCCTGGACCAACCCGTCGTACTCTCAGGGATGGTTTTGCAGGCAAGCAACAAACGGCTACGTCAGTGCGATCAGCCAGTTGGCCTACCCGATGAGAATCCTGGCAGTACTGCAAGGTTCGCGATTACTGTCACGCTCAATCTCCCTTTGGAAGATGAACTCAAAGGCATGCGGATCAGGGCTGACCGCGCAATGACTGTTCACGGGATGCCCCTCGTGAGGCGGTCTGCACCTCAAGAGGGTTTCCGTGATCGGGCCTGGTTCGCGTTATGTTGATAGGCGTTCGCCGAGCAAGCGTGCAACAGAACTGGCCTGTATCGTCAGTGACTTAGTGCAAAATCTGGTTTAAGAACAGCTGGGTCCGATCATTTTGCGGGTTCTCAAAAAATTCATTCGGCGCAGCCTGTTCCACGATCTCACCTTTATCCATGAAGATCACTCGGTTGGCCACCGTGCGCGCAAAGCCCATTTCATGGGTGACGCAGAGCATGGTCATGCCGTCTTCGGCCAGGCCGATCATAGTATCAAGCACCTCTTTCACCATTTCCGGGTCGAGTGCCGAAGTCGGCTCATCGAACAGCATGATCGTTGGCTTCATACACAGCGCACGGGCAATTGCCACCCGCTGCTGCTGGCCGCCGGACAGTTGCCCCGGGAACTTGTGCGCCTGTTCTGGAATGCGCACGCGCTCCAGGTAATGCATGGCGATTTCTTCGGCCTGACGCTTGGGTATTTTGCGCACCCACATCGGTGCCAGCGTGCAGTTCTGCAAAATGGTCAGGTGCGGGAACAGATTGAAGTGCTGAAACACCATGCCCACTTCACGGCGGATCGTTTCGATCTGTTTGAGGTCGTTGGTCAGCTCCACGCCATCGACCACGATACGGCCCTGCTGATGCTCTTCGAGGCGGTTAAGGCATCGGATGGTAGTGGACTTGCCGGAACCCGATGGGCCGCACAGTACGATACGCTCGCCCTGTTTGACGCTCAGGTTGATGTCTTTCAACACATGGAACTGGTCGTACCACTTGTTGACGCCCTGCATTTGGATAATGCCTTCAGGGTTCACAGGTTGTTTGATTACTTCACTCATCAGAAAACTCCTAACGCTTATGGCCTGTGTCGAGTTTGCGTTCCAAATGCATGGAATAACGCGACATGCCAAAACAGAAAATCCAGAACACCAAAGCCGCGAACACATAGCCTTCAGTCGCCATGCCCAGCCATTTAGGGTCGGCGGCGGCTTGCTTGACGCTGTTGAGCAGGTCGAACAGGCCGATGATGATTACCAGGCTGGTGTCCTTGAACAACGCGATAAACGTGTTGACGATCCCTGGTATCACCATCTTCAGGGCCTGAGGCAAAATCACCAGGCCCATGCTGCGCCAGTAACCCAGTCCCATCGCCGCCGCGGCTTCGTACTGACCCTTGGGAATGGCCTGCAACCCTCCGCGCACCACTTCGGCCACATAGGCCGACTGAAACAGGATTACGCCAATCAAAGCACGCAGCAATTTGTCGAAGTTCATGCCCTCGGGCAGAAACAACGGCAGCATCACCGACGACATAAACAGCACGGTAATGAGTGGCACGCCGCGCCAGAACTCGATAAACGTCACACACACCACACGAATCGCCGGCATGTTTGAACGCCGTCCCAACGCCAGCAGAATGCCCAATGGAAGTGCACCGGCGATGCCGACGGTGGCGATCACTAACGTCAGCATCAGACCGCCCCATTGGCTGGTCTGCACGCTGGTCAGGCTGAAGATCCCGCCGTGCAGCAGGACGTAGGCGATGACGGGGTAAAGCACCAAAAAGCTCAGTCCGTAGACCGCCTTGCGCGTAAAGCGCGAGATGAATAAAGGTGCTACGCCAATGATGGCCAAGCACACGGTCAGATCGACACGCCAGCGCAGGTCACCGGGGTAGTAGCCGTACATGAACTGCCCCCAACGCTGCTGGATAAACACCCAGCAGGCACCCTCTCGGGTGCAGTCGGCGCGGGTAGTACCAACCCAGTTCGCGTCGAAAATGGCCCAATGCAGGAGCGGTGGCACCATCAGGTAGATCAGGTAGAGCGCCAAAAAAGTCATCAGGGTATTGAGCCAACTGGAGAACAGATTGGCGCGCATCCACGCCACCGGCCCGAAGACCTTGTCGGGTGGCGGCATATCAGGTTTGAAAATATGGGAACTCATGGGGCTTTCCTTACTTCTCGACCAGCGCAATGCGCGTGTTGTACCCGTTCATCAGCAGCGAAATGCTGATGCTGATCGCCAGATAAACGCTCATGGTAATGGCGATGACTTCAATCGCTTGCCCGGTCTGGTTCAGCACCGTGCCGGCAAACAGGGAAACCATTTCCGGATAACCGATACCCGCCGCCAACGATGAGTTTTTCACCAGGTTGAGGTATTGACTGGTCAGCGGCGGAATGATCACGCGCAGCGCCTGCGGGATGATTACCTTGCGCAACGTTGGCCCCGGGCGCAGGCCCAGTGAATGAGCGGCTTCGGTTTGGCCATGACTGACCGACTTGATCCCTGAGCGCACGATTTCGGCAATAAAAGCGGCGGTGTATACCGTCAGCGCGATGGTCAAGGCCAGCAATTCAGGGATCAACACCCAGCCACCGACAAAGTTGAAGCCCTTGAGCTCTGGCATTTCCCAATGCACCGGCGAACCGGCGATCAGCATGCACAGCCCCGGAATCACCAGTAACAAACCCAATCCTGCCCAGAATGAGTGAAACGCTATGCCGGTCGTTTCAAAGCGTTTGTTGGCCCAACGGGTCATTAGCACAATGGCAATGATTGCCCCTACGACACTGACAACAAACGGCCAGAAGCCGTCCGCTGCCAAGGCTGCCGGCATGTTAAGACCACGATTGCTAATAAAGAACGTGTCGCCGAACTGGTGACTGGCACGTGGCCCTGGCATGGCCAGGAAAACCGCGAAATACCAGAACAGGATTTGCAGGAGCGGCGGGATGTTGCGAAATACTTCCACATACACGGCCGCCAGCTTGTTGATCATCCAGTTGGGCGATAGACGCGCTACACCGATGATGAAGCCAAGAATGGTCGCCAGGACCACCCCGATTGCACTCACCAGTAACGTATTAAGTAGCCCGATCACAAAGACTCGGGCATAACTGTCCGAGTCGATGTAGTCGAGCAGGTGCTGAGCAATACCGAAACCGGCACTGCGTTCAAGAAAATCGAAGCCGGAAGTAATGCCCCTGTGCTGAAGGTTGGTTTGGGTGTTGTTGAATAAGTACCAGCCCAGCGAGACCACTGCCACAACGGTGATGATCTGGAAGAGCCACGCACGCACTTTGGGATCGCTGACACTAAGGTTCTGCTTGGGCGCGCTGATTTGATTTAGCATGAATTGTCTCGCAAAGAATGGAACAGACCATCACCCGGCGGTTGGCTCACCGGGTGATAGAACAAACAACGATCAGCGCACAGGGGGGGCGTATTGAATGCCGCCGTTGTTCCACAACGCATTCAGGCCACGATCGATTTCAAGTGGACTGCTCTTGCCGAGGTTTTTCTCGAACACTTCACCGTAGTTGCCAACCTGCTTGACGATCTGTACGACCCAATCTTTCCTCAGTTTCAGGTCTTTGCCATATTCGCCATCAGCACCCAGTAGCCGGGCTACGTCAGGGTTCTTGGTGGTTTTCGCTTGGACTTCAACGTTTTTCGATGTGATACCGGCTTCTTCAGCGTTGAGCATGGCGAAGCCCACCCAGCGCACGATGGCCAGCCAGTCCTCGTCGCCGTTACGCACCATAGGGCCCAGAGGCTCTTTGGAAATGGTTTCTGGCAGAACCACGTAGTCAGCAGGCGTGGCTAGCTTGCTGCGCTGTGCGTAGAGCTGGGATTTGTCGGAGGTCAATACGTCGCAACGACCGGATTCCAGCGACTTGGCGCTTTCATCGGAGGTGTCGAACGTGATCGGGGTGTACTTCAGGTTTTGGGCACGGAAGTAATCGGAAACGTTTAGTTCAGTGGTGGTCCCGGCCAAGATACAGATGGTTGCACCGTTCAGTTCCTTGGCGCTTTTAACACCCAGCTTCTGGTTAACCAGGAAGCCGACACCGTCATAGTAAGTGACAAACCCCGGGAACTTCATACCCATGCCCGAATCGCGAGAGCTGGTCCATGTGGTGTTGCGAGCTAGAATGTCGACCTCGCCAGACTGAAGCGCGGTAAAACGCTCCTTGGCATTTAGCTGGCTGAACTTGACTTTGGTGGCATCGCCAAACACGGCAGCTGCCACTGCGCGACAGAAATCAGCATCGATCCCGAGGATCTTGCCCTTGGCATCCGGAACCGAGAAACCTGGTAATCCATCGGATACACCGCATTGAATTAAGCCTTTCTTCTCAATGGTATCTAGCGTAGAGCCTGCCTGGACGCTATTGCTAACGCCCGTCAGAGAAACCATGGTCAAGAAAAGCCAAGTACATTTGGATCGGTTCATTCCAATACCTCAAGTGATGTTTCGTTGTTGTTTTTATCGGGAGCTTGAGTGTCGTCGAGTGTTGGCCCAAGTGTAAGCAGTAGGAAGTAGCTATCACGACCAGTGCAAGGTGCTAATACCCCAACCTTAAATAAATAAGTACCCTGTTGGACAGTTGAATAATGCCCGTCATTAAACAGTATGTTTTTTTAAACAAAGTCTTGAAACCTCAAGCGCTTTTGTCTGGATAAGTTCCTGGGCCAAAGAAGCCCATACTAATCCCTGTGTGGTACCTCCCGCATAAGTTGCACCGGCCGTAATTTGATTGAATGCACACCAGTGCACGATTGATAGACCATCTAAAGTGCCGGGTCGAGCACAGTCGATTATCTGTAAGTTGCCACGTTTGATTGCGAAACTATAAGAGTTTGGGAAGTGTCGAGATATTGCGGCCAGGCACGCTGCGAGTATTTGCTCCTTATAATCCGGTGTCGCATCGGGCGGAACCTGTCCGCCGGAGACAAGAATGCAGTCCCCATCCAGGCGGCAATTCATGGCACCGATGGGCAGGTCGTACTGCAGTTTTAGCCCACGCATGTCGGCACCTTCATTGCCGACAGCACTCAGTTTGAAAAACCAGCCCATGATCGGTATGACTTCTGGTTGTTCCACTCCCATGGCAGTGACGACGAAGTTATCCTTACTCAGCTCGGTTATTTGGTTACGACTCAGATGCTGGTGCACAAACTGAACCCCGGCGCGCTGCAGCAACGTCACGATCTGCGGCATTACCTTGAGAAACTCCAGATCGTAGCCCGATACCTCAATAGCGCGACCCATCCCTGAGACTCCATACCTTACTTGCAATTGCTGTTGACTGATCTCTTCGATATCGCATCCCGGCTTGCCACTCGGCCAAGGCCTCTTTTCAATATCTCGTTGCTCCTGGATTGCAGCCTCTACGCCATTGGCATCCTCCCTGTAGGCTCGAATAATCCGCGCCTTGGCGAAGGGTAACAATGACGGGTTGTCGACCAGCAGCTTTTCAAAAAGCTCTATGCCGGCGCGATTGCACTCAACGGCCAAAGACTCATTGGCGGGGAACAGATAGGGATTATGCAGCGGCTTTGCGACTGTTTCTGTTGCAGACAGATGACGCATGTTCACAGGCTTGTGACTGGCTCCATCGCTCTCCTGATCCCCTCCGTAGACGGTGACCTGATAATTTGCCAAGCGGCACATCACCGCCTGGAGCAGGCCATTAATACCTCTGCCGATTATCGAGACGCGTGGTCCAGCGACCTGTCCTTGCTCAGAGGGAAGCTTCAAGGATTGAGCAAGTTTGCGCCTGACCAGACTGCGCAAGGCCGTCAGACTCAGTTGCACTGAGACGGCATAGTCAAGGTCGTGATTGCAGGCCTCGGTGGTGGCGGCCTGTGTCGTCAGCGTCACGGGCTTGCACCACGTAGCTGAACTACAGCCTAGCGCTTGGGTGCGCGCCCGAAACGCATCCAGGGTCGCTGGCCCATAGTCCAATACAAGCTGGATGCCTTCAGCCACTGCCAGTGCCTGCAAAGCGTCATCGCTAAAGACATCCGGTTTGGCGACACAGACCAAGCGAGCCTGCCTGTGCATAGACTCAATAAGCCTCTGATCAATGCGATGAACGGTTTCAACATTCAAGGACAAGCAAATGGCGACAGCATAGGCACCTTGCAACGCCTCAAGCCAGTCCTCGACAAATGTTACTTTGCTGTCACAAAAGGCTTTACCGGTAGGGTCTGGCGCTTGACCGTGTCGCGACAGCACCTTGATCCGAATATCTGGATCTCGATCCAGCAGCAACTTAACAAGCTCTTTACCCACATTGCCATAGCCCAGTATGCAAACATCATGGGGCAGGGAACCATCGGCCAGTGTCAGCCAATGCGCGATATAAGCTGCGACATGCGGTGCGTTTATACCCGGAGTATTAACCACTCGAATGCGATTGGATTCGCATTGATCCAGTCGCACTTTATCCAGGCTCGTGCCTCTGCGAACAAGTAAGAGTTCACCAAAGGGGTGGGATATACGCCATTGGTCAATAATGTCCGGATCGATGAGCTGGTCTCCAACAACGATGGTTGATGGGCGCAGAAGTCCAATCTGGATGAGCAGCGTTTGTTTGGTTATTGTCGGGGGCAGAAAAGCGATATTACTGGGAGCATCAGTTTTCCAGCGCTTGGAAACAGGTGCGATATGCAAGATATTTTCGGTGGTGGCTATGAGTGATGTAGCAACTGGCGGAACGCAAATGAGCCTCATAACTTAGTCTCCAGCAATGCTTGCCCGTTAATACCCCGCAGAGAGGCACCGAATAAAGTTGGGGTGTACAAAAATATGCTTGAACTTTAACGCAGAGGACTAACCTTGCCGGAAACATGTTGCCAGCCCACTAAATAGCCTTTGTATACGTTGTAAATAGCACCCAAGGCACGCCAAGTCGTTAAGGAGGTCTTGCGTATGTTCATGCTTAAATCCTTAAATTTAAGTTGACTGCTTAACTTCATTAACTAAGCTAGCAGTAACTAGCATCATGGTCTGTAGGATGCTTCCTAAATTTCAGAATTAATTTGTTTGAGGTTGGCGCAATTACAGAATGCCTTTGCGCCGGGGGCTACCGAGTGTTGGCCATTGATAGACGCGTGCACTTGGATGTGTCACCCGCACTACTTAATGAAAATGTACACCGGTCCGCCGCGTGAGGTATTGGCCATTTGCGGATCGCAGAGCCTCTCAGTGACGTCTTTAGCTGATGGGATTTTTTCGTGTTTAAAGGCCGGAGGCGCCTGAGCGCCGCCGGCTAACCACGATCAATCAGAACAACCAATGTGCCCCGATGGAGTAGCCGGTCTGGCTGCCTTCATCGTTACCCAGACGGCCGTTGATCTCGGCATACAGCCCCAGTTGTGGGGTGATGGCGAGTTGGCTGCCAACCTGGGCGCGGCCATAACTCTTGTCGACACTGCCCAGACGCGCATTGCGCGCCTGTCCGTCGGCACGACTGGTCAGCAGAATGTCCTCCAGGCGCCCGTCACCCATTTCCTTGACCCAGGCAATGTCGCCGTAAGGTTGCAGGCTCATACCAGCGGGTAAATCGAAGGTGCCGCGTGCCCGCCAACCCAGGCTGCCCTGCACAGAGTCGAAGCTCTGCTCTTGGTAGCTCAGAGCGGTGCGCAGATCCTGCTTTTCATGAAATTTATCGATGCGGTAATGGCTGTAGTCCAGACCGGCGAATGGGCCGCTTTTGAGTGCGCCGAAATCAAAGTCATAGCCGCCGATGACGCGGGCACCCAGGCTCAGGGCGTCGGTCTTGCCGGTGAGTTTCTGGCTCAGCAGCACAGGGCCGCCGTTGGCCTGAATCACCAGATTGCGTTTGCTGTCGAAGCGGGTGGTGCCTGCGCTCAGATCGCCGGCCAACCACAGCGGGCCACCGTCATTGAGCAAGGCGTAGATCGCCGCCTGCCAGCTTTCGCTGTCGAGTTTACCGCCGCGTTCCAGCTTGTCGCGTCCGTTCAGGTAGCTCAGGCTGGCGCCGACGCTCAGGCTTGAGGTCAGTTGGTAGTCGCCCAGGGCATGCAGGCCAAGGCGACGACCTTCGTTGAACGGACCACTGTCTGCGGTGTACTCACCATCCAGGCCGATTTCACCATCGAAGCTGCCAACGTCACGGCTGGCCGCTTGCAGTGTCAGCCAGCGACGATCCAACAGGTTGACCTGAGCTTGATGCTGGCGCTGCAGGTTGTCCTGCATCGTGCGCGCAACTGCGCCGCCTGACGCGGTGGAAGCCATCACGTCAGCGTTGGTCAGCTCCAGCACCAGACGGCTGAGCAGTCGCGAATAGTCGCGCAGGCGTTGGTCGATACGTTCTTGGCCGAAAGCGTTGGTGAGTACCGCTTCGTTGTCTTTTTTGGGGTCATGCCAGGTCGAGCCGCCGGCAATGGCCGGATTGCTGGTCTGGGTGTAGCCGTCCAGATCACCGAGTTCCCAGTTGGTCGCCTCGACATAGAGCACCGGAATGTTCAGCTTTTCAAATGACTCACCGTCACTGCAGCAACCGGTGCCTGCCGGGTAGGCGGCATCCAGTCCTGGGTTGGTGAACAGATTGATATTGAGCTCTTTGGCAAGCTTGAACGCATGTTCACGCAACGAAGCCAGCCCCGGGTTGCTGACACTGTTCTTGCCAGAGTGGGCGTACATCATGTCGCCGGTGATCAGGCTGTCGAGGTTGATCATGGCCAGCATGTTTTCGCGCTGGCTGGCGCTCAGGCTGTTGACGAAAGCTTTGGAGCCTTGCAGGCCTTCTTCCTCAGCGCCAAAGCCTATGACTTGCAGGCCATATTCCAGGGGCACGCCATTAAGGTTGCGGGCGACTTCGGTGAGCACGCTGGCACCGGAGCCATTGTCATCCAGGCCTTGTAGCGTAGGGCGGCCAAAGTAGGTGTCAAAGTGCGCGCCAATCACCACGTATTGCGGCTGAGTGCCCGCCGCGAAAGCGACCACGTTCTGCGAGCTACGGCTGTTACCTGTGCCCCAGGAAAAATCCTGCCGGCTGATGCTGTAGGCATCGCCCATCTGGCTCTGCATCCAGTCAGCGGCACCCGCAAAATTGGCCGTGCCACGGTAGCGGCCCGGGTACTCGTTAATCAGTTTATCGAGGGTAGTAGCAGCATGTTCGCCGTAGTTATAGGCATGACCTTGGGTCGACAGCAGGGCGCCGGCGACACTAACAGCGAGTGCGAGAGGTTTGATCACAACATCTTCCTTGGAATTATTAGAGGTTAAGCAAGCCATCCCTTTGCAGGATGTGCGCCCGTTTTGGGCGTTGATGGCAGATTGACGCATGACATCAACCGTTTGTCGCTCCTGTATAAACCGGCGCAAGCGTTGCGCCCGTTGAACGATGATCGGGTCAAGGTCATGACTTGAAATCGTGCAGGAGTCGCCGGCAATGCTGCGAAAAGTAGCACCGTGCTATCGGCGAGAAAGCCAAAATATTTAATGAGTGACGATGTGATAACGGCTGGAACGCTGATAGTCACCCTCTGTTTTAAAGCGGCAATACTCGGTCATTGATGACGTTTTTCATGACCAGCGTGGACACCAACCGCTGCACGTTGGGCAATGAGGTGAGGTGCTCATCGTAGAGGCGCTGAAAGGCCGGCAAGTCTTTGGTTATGACTTGCAGCAGATAATCAGGGTCGCCGAACAAGCGTTGCGCTTCGATGATCTGTGGGATTTGCGGCAGCGCCGCCTCAAAGTCAGCGATGGCCTGGCGGGTCACTTCGCGCAAGGTCACGAACACGATGGCTGAAAAACTCAAGCCCAGTTCCTTGGGCGCCAGCAGGGCGCGATAACCCAGGATCACGCCCGCTTCCTCCAGCGCCCTCACGCGTCGGTGGCACGGGGAAAGGCTCAACCCCACACGTTCTGCGAGTTCAGTGAGGGACAAGCGCCCGTCGGCGTGCAGCTCAGCGAGAATCTTGCGGTCAATTCGATCCACTTGGAAGAACCTTCTAGGTTGATAGCGCTGTATGGGTATAAACGAAAGATAATCCTATCAGGATTTCCCTATTCTTCTACTGGTCGCGAACGCTTTCACACAGTGCCCGCACACCCCCTCCAGGCTCACTCTAGAAGGTAGAAAACCGTGACTCTCAGCGTATTGGCCGCTTTTTGGGCGGTGTCTTTTCTGTTCATCATTACCCCCGGCGCAGACTGGGCCTACGCGATTTCTGCCGGCATGCGCGGGCGTTTGGTGACGCCTGCGGTGGCGGGTTTGCTCTCGGGGCATTTGTTGGCGACGGTGGTAGTGGCCGCAGGGGTTGGCGGGCTGGTGGCGAGCAATCCGATGATCTTGCGGGTGATGACCCTCGCTGGCTCCGGGTATTTGCTCTGGTTGGGCGTCAGCATGATTCGCCACCCCTCGACGCCCGAATCCGGCGCTGTGCAGGTGGCAGACTCCGGGTTGCGCTGGGCCTGGAAGGGGCTGTGCGTCAGCGGTTTGAACCCCAAGGTGTTTCTGTTGTTTTTGGCCTTGTTGCCGCAGTTCACCGATCCGCTGTCGGTGTGGCCGATACCGGCGCAAATCGCCGCCCTGGGCGCACTGCATGCATTCAGTTGTGGCGTGGTGTACCTGATGGTTGGTTTCGGTGCCAAAGCTGTCTTGCAGACACGACCCAGTGCGGCGCAAAACGTCAGCCGCATATCAGGTGCCATCATGATCGTCATTGCCGTGGTGTTACTGGCTGGGCAAATTTTGCACCAGTAACGTCTAAGCTGGTTGCACGACTTGACTGGTAACCACGGAGCAGCCGAACGTGACGACGACTGACACTACCCCGCAGGCGGTTATTGAATTCTGGAAACAGGCAGGCCCCAAGCATTGGTTTGCCAAGGACGAAGCTTTCGATAAACGCTTTCGTGAAACGTTTTATACCGCGCATTTCCAGGCTGCTAGGCGCGAGCTGGAGCACTGGCTGGACGAGCCCGAAAGCGCGCTGGCATTGCTGTTGTTGCTGGACCAATACCCTCGCAATGCCTTTAGGGGCACCGCGCACATGTTTGCCACCGACCCGCTGGCGCGCTTTTATGCCAATAAGGTGATTGAGGCGGGCTTGGATCAACAGATCGACATCACGTTGCGCGGCTTTTGCTACTTGCCGTTCGAGCACTCCGAGGACGCCGAGGACCAGCGACTGTCGTTACAACTGCATGAGGCGCTTAACCCTAAAGACACACGCTGGGCCAAAGAGCACGCTGACATTATTGAACGGTTCGGGCGTTTCCCTCATCGCAACGCGGTTTTGGGGCGTGTCTCGACGCAAGATGAGTTCAGATTTCTGGAGAGTGGCGGGTTCTCCGGCTAGCACTTAAGGTGCGCCTCTCACCTTGCTCGATACGGATGGCTGCATGAAAGAGATGACCTGGATCTCGTGATGGGATTGACGGCTGGGCTATATTGGCGCCTGCCTGAACACCCAGACCTGATGTGGAGCCACCTATGAAGCACCGAGCCTTACTGACCTTCGCCTTGATCCTCAATGCCGGGCTGTTTAGCGCCTGGGCTGCGGCGGCGGGCGACGCAGAAGCGGGCGGCAAGTTATTTACCAAGACCTGTGGTGGTTGCCATAGCATCGGTGAAAACGCCCGCAGTGGATTCGGGCCGCACCTCAACGGTGTCATCGGTCGACAGGCCGGGAGCTTGCCGGGTTACCAGTTTTCGGATGCCATGAAAAATTCCGGCGTGGTCTGGACTCCGGAAACCCTTGCTGCCTACATCGAAGCTCCGAAAAAAGTTGTGAAGGGCACGCGCATGATCTTCTGGGGCATCAGCGACCCGGAAAAGATCGCCAACTTGCTCGCTTACATCGAGACCTTCAAAGACCAGTGATCACAGAATGTCTTTCAAATAATTCTGGAGCATCAGCAGCGGTGCGTTCAGTTGCTCCAGGCTGTGCGCCTGTTGGAGCCCAAGCGCCAGCTTCTGCAACTCGCGACCCATGGGCGAATCCGCACCGCCAATCGCATCCATGGCCAGGTCGATGCACTCATCCAACTTGGCCTTGATCGTATTCAAATCGCCCTTGCGCACCAGAAACTCAAACACATCACGCTGATAGTCACCCATGACCAAATCATCACGCAGAATCGGGCTTTGACCGTCAGCTTCGTAAGCGAGTTTGAGTGAGAAAAGGGCGACGGTTTCCAGCGGGATTTCCATGGTGCGGGGTCCTTAATGAGCGCTTGAGTGTTTCAGGGCGCCGACGATCATAAGAGAACCCAGCCTGCTTTTCCAATGGAGGCCGTAGAGTCAGTACATCACTGGATGTGGCCTGTCGGTAAGTTGTAGCTAAATATTTAAAGTGCTGGCGGATGTTATAAGTAAATGATGAGCAAGTAAGTTGTAGGTTGGCATGCGAGCACTTAAAGCCCTGGCGCAGGAGCACGAAGCATAATTGATAAGTCATGAAATATATTGCGTTTGCTAATAGTTCGTGGATAAAGCAATTCTCCTGTCGGCGTTTTTCCTAAGCGCAATACTAACCACAAGAGGCTTTAGCTATGTTTAAGAAGATCGGAGTTACAACTATTTTGTTTCTTACGTTGTCTGGTACTGCTTTTGCCGCTGACAAGGCAATCACTTCGACGCAGGCAACCTCTCTGGCGCAGAGCGCGGTGAGTATTGGTTTGAAACAGGGCTATAACGTGGCGGTAACAGTGGTCGATGCCAATGGCGTTATTTTGGCCACCGTGCGTGCTGACGAAGCTTTACCGCATACACCCAAGACCTCATTCAAAAAAGCCTTTACCGCTTTCGCAGCCAAAGAGAACACAAGCGACCTCATCGCCACTATTCATAAAGGTGATCCCACCTATATGAATAAGTTTGTACTCTCGACGCTAAGTAATGGGCAGGACAATATTATTTTCCTGCGCGGCGGTGTATTGATTAAACATAACGACACCGTCGTAGGTGCCATTGGCGTAGGCGGGGCACCTGGAGGGCAGTTGGATGACAGCATCGCGTTTGAAGCATTAAAAGAATTCAGCCTGTAAACAGCAAGCAAAGGTTTGCGGCAATCAAGGCATGCACGTGCTGCTTTGGGTTGAATGATCTTCATCAATTAAGCCTGCAAGCGTGTTGCAGGCTTAAAACTTTATCCCTGTACGGTCTAACTTACACATCCCCTACTTGGGCTTGTTGAAGCCCTATCGTCAGGTCATCAATGACTGCTTTAGCCATCTCGCTGAGATAGTGCGAAGCCCAGCGCATGGCTTCGTCGCCATCGTCCAAAGCCCCGAGAAACGACAGCGTATTGACGCAGTTCATTAGCAGAGAAGCGTGCTCCATCGCATCAATGCCTGAAATACCCGCATTGACGCTGAACAAGCGTTGTTTCTGAGCATTGCACGTGCCGAACGTGGCAGCGCCGGTGGTATGGAGTAAAGGGTATGCAGGGCGTGTCATTGGGCGTAACTCCTGTATGTGAGGAGCTGCCACAGTTCGCCGCGAAACGAGTAAGGGTGGCAGCCATGTGCGGGTTCGCGGACCGGGCATACAGGAACCCCGGCAGACCCGAAGGTCTCCCACACACAGCCGCCATAACAGACTAGCGGGCACAAAAAAGCGCCAGCTATTGAAATGGTGGCGCCTGTGCGCCTGTATATGCTCGGACCGCGACGTCCGGTCGCTGAATGTGCAGCGACGGCGGGAGAGTAACGTGCTGCGTTTAAAAGGGCAATCCAGGGGCGAGGCACAAGCTATCTGTAGGAGCGAGCTTGCCTCGCGATCTTTTGATCTAAGAGAGCCGCTCACAGCCTTCTAGCCTCGGCGACGACAGGATGCGCTGCGCCACTTTTCTACAGACGAAAAAAAAGACCTTGAAATTCAAGGTCTTTTTTTAAGATGGTGCCCCGAGGGAGACTCGAACTCCCACTCCTTTCGAAAACGGATTTTGAATCCGCCGCGTCTACCAATTCCGCCATCAGGGCTCAATGGCGGCGAAGTATAGAGACGACTTTTAGGTCGGTCAACAACTTATTGGTCTATTTTTACTAAGTCCGTTAAACTCCCCGGCCCTGCTAGACGAAACCTATCATGCGCGTTGCTGACTTTACTTTCGAGCTCCCTGATTCACTCATCGCACGCCATCCTTTGGCGGAGCGCCGCAACAGTCGCCTGCTGACCCTGGATGGGGAGAGTGGGGCACTGGCACATCGTCAATTCACTGATTTGCTTGAACATTTGCGTCCAGGCGATTTGATGGTGTTTAACAATACCCGGGTGATTCCAGCCCGGCTGTTCGGCCAAAAGGCGTCGGGCGGCAAGCTGGAGATTCTGGTTGAGCGTGTGCTCGACAGTCATCGGGTGCTGGCGCATGTGCGCTCCAGCAAGTCGCCAAAACCAGGTTCAAAGATCCTGATTGATGGCGGCGGCGAGGCCGAGATGCTGGCGCGCCACGATGCGCTGTTTGAGTTGGGCTTTGCCGATGAGGTATTGCCGCTGCTGGATCGCGTCGGGCATATGCCGCTGCCGCCTTATATCGATCGCCCGGACGAGGGTGCGGACCGCGAGCGTTATCAAACGGTTTACGCGCAGCGCCTGGGTGCGGTGGCTGCGCCGACCGCTGGGCTGCATTTCGATGAACCGCTGATGCAGGCCATTGCCGCCAAGGGCGTCGAAACAGCGTTCGTAACGCTGCACGTGGGGGCGGGTACGTTCCAGCCGGTGCGGGTTGAGCGTCTTGAAGACCATCACATGCACACAGAGTGGCTTGAGGTCGGTCAGGATGTGGTCGACGCCGTGGCGGCGTGCCGTGCGCGCGGCGGTCGGGTGATTGCGGTAGGCACCACCAGCGTGCGCTCGCTAGAAAGCGCGGCCCGCGACGGCGTGTTGAAGCCGTTCAGTGGCGATACCGATATTTTCATCTTCCCGGGCCGGCCGTTTCATGTGGTCGATGCCCTGGTGACGAACTTCCATTTGCCGGAATCCACGCTGTTGATGCTGGTTTCGGCGTTCGCCGGTTATCCCGAAACCATGGCGGCCTACCAGGCTGCGGTTGAGCATGGATACCGCTTCTTTAGTTACGGTGATGCAATGTTCATCACCCGCAATCCCGCGCCGACGGCTCCAGCCCCGGCCCCAGAGGATCAAGCATGAGCAACTGTCGTATGTCCTTCGAGCTGCTGGCCACTGATGGCAAGGCTCGTCGTGGTCGCCTCACCTTCCCCCGTGGTGTCGTTGAAACCCCGGCCTTTATGCCGGTGGGCACCTACGGTACGGTCAAGGGCATGTTGCCGCGTGATATTGAAGCCATCGGCGCGCACATGATTCTGGGGAACACCTTTCACCTGTGGCTGCGTCCGGGTACCGAGGTGATCAAGAAGCACGGCGATCTGCACGACTTCATGAAGTGGCAAGGCCCGATCCTGACCGACTCCGGTGGTTTCCAGGTGTTCAGCCTGGGTGCCATGCGCAAGATTAAAGAAGAAGGCGTGACCTTCGCATCTCCGGTTGACGGCGCCAAGGTGTTCATGGGGCCTGAAGAGTCGATGCAGGTTCAGCGTGACCTGGGCTCTGACGTTGTGATGATTTTTGACGAGTGCACGCCGTACCCGGCCGACGAAGAGGTTGCCCGTGTATCGATGGAGCTCTCCTTGCGCTGGGCTCAGCGCTCTAAAAACGCCCATGGCGATAACACGGCGGCCTTGTTCGGTATCGTGCAGGGCGGCATGCACCAGAATCTGCGCGAGCGTTCGCTCGAAGGCTTGAACAAGATCGGTTTTGACGGCCTGGCCATCGGCGGTCTGTCGGTGGGTGAACCCAAGCACGAGATGATCAAGGTGCTGGATTACTTGCCGGCGATGATGCCTTCTGACAAACCTCGTTACCTTATGGGGGTTGGCAAGCCGGAAGATCTGGTCGAGGGTGTGCGCCGCGGTGTGGACATGTTCGATTGCGTGATGCCAACCCGCAATGCCCGCAATGGGCATCTGTTTATCGACACGGGTGTTTTGAAGATCCGCAATGCGTTCCATCGTTACGATGATTCGCCGCTGGATCCGACCTGCGACTGCTACACCTGCCAGAACTTCTCTCGCGCTTATCTGCACCATTTGGACAAGTGCGGCGAAATGCTGGGTAGCATGCTCAATACCATCCACAATTTGCGGCACTATCAGGTGCTGATGGCTGGTTTGCGCGAGGCTATTCAACAGGGTACATTGGCCACCTTTGTCGATGCCTTCTATGCCAAGCGCGGGCTGCCTGTGCCGCCCTTGGACTAAGTTTCGTACCTTTAAGAACCAACTTTGCAACTGGAGTGCTTAATGAGCTTTTTCATCTCTTCCGCTTTCGCGGACGGTGCCGCACCTGCAGCCGCTGCCCCTATGGGCGGTGGCTTTGAATGGATTTTCCTGATCGGCTTCCTGGTTATCTTCTATCTGATGATCTGGCGTCCACAAGCCAAGCGTGCCAAAGAGCAGAAAGCTCTGTTGGGCAACCTGCAAAAGGGTGATGAAGTTGTGACCACTGGCGGTATCGCCGGCAAAATCACTAAAGTATCTGACGCTTTTGTTGTCATCGAAGTGTCTGACACTGTAGAGCTGAAAATTCAGAAGGGCTCGGTTGCGGCCACGCTGCCGAAAGGCACGCTGAAAGCGATCTAAGTTTCAACTTTTAACAATCGACGGGGCGCGCAAGGCGCCCCGCGTTTTAAGCGGGCGGCGTGATTGATGCTGAACAAATACCCTCTGTGGAAATACATACTGATCCTGGCAGTGCTGGCGATCGGTTTTATTTATTCCGCTCCCAATCTGTACCCGGATGACCCGGCCATTCAGGTGTCGGGTGCGAGCACGGCATTGCAGGTGACTGAAGCTGATCTGGACCGCGCAAGCAAGGCGCTGACTGATGACGGTATCGTCGTCAAAGGTGCTTCTCTGGTTCAGGGCGGTAAAACCGGTTTGCTGCGTCTGGCCAAGAAAGACGACCAGTTGCCAGCCAAGGACATCGTGCGCAAGGCGTTGGGGGACGACTTTGTCGTAGCGCTCAACCTGGCGCAAACGACGCCTCAGTGGTTGCGTAACCTGGGTGCTCACCCAATGAAATTGGGTCTGGACTTGTCGGGTGGTGTGCACTTCTTGCTGGAAGTGGACATGGACAAAGCCGTTGATGCACGCATGAAAGTGTACGAAGGCGATGTCAAAAGCCTGCTGCGTAAAGAGAAAGTGCGTTACCGCAGTCTGCCGCAACTCAATGGGGCCGTTCAGCTGGGTTTCAGCGATGAGGCAACCCGTGAGCAAGCGCGCAACCTGATTCGCAAGAACTTCAATGACTTTGACGTAACGGCAGCGGACCTCAATGGCCAGCCGGTTCTGCGTCTGGCGATGACCCCGGCCAAGCTGGCGGAAATCCGTGAATATTCCATCAAGCAAAACCTGACAACCGTCCGTAACCGGGTGAACGAGTTGGGTGTTGCCGAGCCTCTGGTTCAGCGTCAGGGTGCCAACCGCATCGTGGTTGAATTGCCGGGCGTGCAAGACACCGCCGAAGCCAAGCGTATTCTGGGCAAGACGGCCAACCTTGAGTTCCGCCTGGCTGCCGAGCCGGGTGCATCCAAAGCCACTTCCGAGACTTTCGAATTCCGTGAGGGCAATCGTCCACCTGCCCAGATCGAGCGCAGCTTGATCATTACCGGCGACCAGGTGACTGACGCTCAGGCGGGCTTTGACGAGCACGGCCGCCCACAGGTGAACATCAAGCTTGATGGTCACGGCGGCGAGCTGATGAGCCGTTCTACGCGCAGCAACGTAGGCCGCAGCATGGCGGTAATCTTCATCGAGCAACGCCCGGTGACGACTTACACCAAGCAAGTGGTTGACGGTGTTGAGAAGGACGTGCCGGTTCAGTCGTTCAAGGAAGACAAGAAGATCATCAGCCTGGCGACCATTCAGTCGCCGCTGGGTAGCCAGTTCCGGATCACCGGTCTGAATGGCCAGGGTGAAGCTTCCGAGCTGGCATTGCTGTTGCGTGCCGGTGGTCTGGCTGCACCGATGTACTTCGCTGAAGAACGTACGATTGGCCCGAGCCTGGGTGCGGACAACATTGCCAAGGGTGTCGATGCTTCCCTGTGGGGCATGCTGTTTGTGTCGATCTTCATCATCGCCATCTACCGCTTCTTCGGTGTGATTGCGACGGTGGCACTGGCCGGCAACATGGTGCTGCTGTTGGCCTTGATGTCGATCCTGGGTGCGACCCTGACCCTGCCGGGTATTGCCGGTATCGTTCTGACGATGGGTATGGCGGTCGACGCCAACGTACTGATCTTCTCGCGTATTCGCGAGGAACTGGCCAGTGGCATGACACCTCAGCGGGCGATCAATGAAGGCTTCAATCGCGCATTCACGGCGATTGTCGACTCCAACCTGACAACCCTGTTGGTCGGCGGGATTCTGTTCGCCATGGGTACCGGGCCGGTTAAAGGCTTCGCGGTCACCATGTCGCTCGGTATCTTCACCTCTATGTTCACGGCCATCATGGTGACCCGCGCTTTGGTCAACCTGATCTACGGCGGTCGGGACTTCAAGAAGTTGTGGATTTAAGGGGCTGCCATGTTACGTACTATCAACTTCATGGGCGTGCGAAACATTGCGTTCGGCGTCACTGTGCTGCTCACCGTGCTGGCGTTGTTCAGCATGTTCCACAAGGGCATGAACTACGGCTTGGACTTCACCGGCGGTACGCTCATCGAGCTGACCTACGAGAAGCCGGCGGATCTGACCAAGGTGCGTGATGAGCTGGCTTCGGCCGGCTTCCACGACGCCGTGGTGCAGAGCTTTGGTGCGACAACTGACCTGCTGGTGCGCATGCCGGGCGATGACCCGTTGCTGGGCAACAAGGTCGCAGCTGCGCTGGGTGAGGCCGATTCGGCCAACCCTGCGGTCATCAAGCGCGTTGAGTTTGTCGGCCCGCAGGTCGGTGAAGAGCTGCGCGACCAGGGTGGCCTCGGCATGCTGATGGCGCTGGGCGGGATCATGCTGTACCTGGCTTTCCGCTTTCAGTGGAAGTTTGCGGTCGGCGCGATCGTTTCCCTGGTTCACGACGTGATCGTGACCATGGGCGTGCTGTCGTTCTTCCAGATCACCTTCGACCTGACGGTGCTGGCGGCGGTACTGGCGATTATCGGTTACTCGCTCAACGACACCATCGTGGTATTCGACCGGGTTCGTGAGAACTTCCGGGTGCTGCGCAAGGCGACGCTGGTAGAGAACATCAACATCTCGACCACGCAGACCCTGTTGCGTACTGTTGCGACTTCGGTGTCGACCTTGCTGGCGATCGCTGCGCTGTTGATCTTTGGTGGTGACAACCTGTGGGGCTTCTCGATCGCACTGTTCGTGGGTGTGATGGCGGGTACTTACTCGTCCATCTACATCGCGAACGTGGTGTTGATCTGGCTGAAGCTCAGCGCTGAGGATTTGATTCCGCCAGCGGCGAGCGAGAAAGAAATCGACGACCGTCCTTAACGATCCGTTAATCCCGGCAGTCACCAGAAAGGCGCGAGTATTGAACTCGCGCCTTTTTTTATGCTCCAAGGCTGGGAGTGATGGATGTGGGAATATTCCCACCTGTGATGGTCTGGAGGTTCACGTGAACAAGTCTTTGCTGGTGGGTGCTGTGCTGGGTGCTGTCGGTGTAACTGCCGGGGGTGCTGTTGCTACCTACAGCTTGGTTAAAGGCCCAGAGTTTGCTCAGGTGTTGGCTGTTCAGCCGGTCACTCAGCAAATCAAAACCCCGCGCGAGGTGTGTAAAGACGTCACGGTTACACGCCGTGCGCCGGTCAAGGATGAGCATCAAATTGTCGGTAGCGTGATTGGTGCGGTGGCGGGCGGCCTGTTGGGTAATCAGGTCGGCGGCGGTAGCGGCAAGAAAATTGCTACCGTAGCGGGTGCATTGGGAGGGGGTTACGCAGGTAACCGGGTGCAGGAAGGCATGCAGGAGCGAGATACGTACTCTACGACTCAGACGCGCTGTAACACGGTCAACGACATCAGTGACAAGGTGATTGGTTATGACGTGCGTTACACGCTGGATGGCAAGGAAGGCAAGGTGCGTATGGATCGCGAGCCAGGTAACCAGATTGCTGTGGACAAGCAAGGTAATCTGATTCTGAATTAAGCCGCTGCCCTGTAGGAGTGAGCTCGTCTCGCGATCTTTTGACCTTATAAAAAATCGCGAGACAAGCTAGCTCTTACAGGTCATGCAGGCATAAAAAAAGCACCTTGAAAGGTGCTTTTTTTGTGCTTGGGCTTCGCTTAGCGTTTCAGCGAGGCTGGCAGGTGCGGCTGGATGGCTGTCAGTACGGCTTTGAAGCACTTGGTATTGCCAGCAACGATGTGACCTTTTTCAAGGAAGTCGTGGCTACCAGTGAAGTCGCTGACCAGGCCGCCTGCTTCTTGAATCAGCAGTGCGCCGGCAGCCATGTCCCATTCAGACAGGCCTGACTCCCAGAATGCATCAAAACGACCGGCTGCTACGTAGGCCAAGTCCAGGCTGGCAGCGCCTGCGCGGCGGATACCGGCAGTTTGGCCGACCAGGCTGCGGAACATGCCCAGGTAGTTGTCCAGGTTGTCCATCTGATTGTCGCGGAACGGGAAGCCGGTACCCAGCAGGGCGCCTTCCAGGCTGGTGCGACCGCTGACGCGCAGGCGGCGGCCGTTTAGTTGAGCGCCACGACCACGGCTGGCGGTGAATTCTTCCTGGCGAACCGGGTCAAGCACAACAGCGTGTTCAAGACGGCCACGGTATTTGCAGGCGATGCTGACGGCGAAGTGAGGAATGCCGCGCAGGAAGTTGGTGGTACCGTCCAGTGGATCAATGATCCACAGGTAGTCTTCACCTTCGCCGCTGCCTGCGTGCAGGCCGGTTTCTTCACCGAGAATGCCGTGCGTCGGGTAAGCCTTGCGCAAGGCGTCGATGATTTTCTGTTCAGCAGCACGATCGACTTCAGAGACGTAATCCTTGGCGTCTTTTTCGTCAACCTTGATGGTATCCAGGCGCTCGATGGAGCGGAAAATCAATTCACTGGCGCTGCGGGCGGCGCGCAGCGCGATATTCAGCATGGGCTGCATGGACGTTTCACCTAGGTCGTTAAAGAAAGCCGCACATTCTAACAGAAAATTTTGGCAGATGAAGGTTTGCGTGAGCTTGCGTAGCTTAAGGTGGTGGGCTTAGGTAAGATTTGCTCCCTTTTACCAGTCTGTGAGCGCTCCCATTGCTGTCTAATATTCGTGTCGTTCTGGTCAATACCAGTCATCCCGGGAACATCGGCGGTGCTGCGCGAGCCATGAAAAACATGGGGTTGTCGCGGTTGGTTCTGGTTGAGCCAAGGGTGTTTCCCCACCACGAAGCCGATGCGCGGGCCTCAGGCGCAGGCGACATTCTCGAAAACGCACAAGTTGTCGGCTCGCTGGAAGAAGCGCTGGTAGGGTGCAACCTGGTGTTGGGCACCAGTGCGCGCGATCGGCGTATTCCCTGGCCTCTGTTGGATCCGCGTGAGTGTGGGCATAAAGTCGTCGAAGAGGCGGGGCAGGGTGCTGAAATTGCGTTGGTGTTTGGTCGTGAAGATTCCGGCCTGACCAATGAGGAATTACAGCGCTGTCACTACCACGTGCACATCCCATCAGACCCTGAGTTCAGCTCTCTGAACCTGGGTGCGGCTGTGCAGGTGTTGAGCTATGAAATCCGCATGGCTTGGTTGGCGGCTCAAGGCCAGCCCAGCAAAATTGAAAAAGAAGAAGTCGCCTCCACTAAAAGTGGGGAGTTGGCGACGATGGATGAGCTGGAGCGCTTTTACGAGCATCTGGAGCAGACATTGGTGGCCATCGAATTTCTGGATCCGGAAAAGCCGCGCCATTTGATGGCGCGCCTGCGCAGGCTTTACGGGCGCAGCTCGGTCAGTCGGGCAGAAATGAACATTTTGCGTGGCATTCTCACCGAAACCCAAAAAGCGGCCCGTGGCGAGCTGCTCAAGCGCAAGGATTAATGATGTTCGAGCGTCTGCGTGAAGATATTCAAAGCGTTTTCCATCGTGACCCGGCGGCACGCAATGCATTCGAAGTGCTGACCTGCTATCCGGGCATGCATGCCATTTGGCTTCATCGTCTTTCTGGGTGGTTGTGGAATGCTGGCTGGAAGTGGCTTGCACGTCTGGTGTCGAACTTTGGTCGCTGGTTGACCGGTATCGAGATCCATCCGGGCGCCAAGGTGGGGCGACGTTTCTTTATCGATCACGGCATGGGCATCGTGATTGGTGAAACTGCTGAAATCGGTGATGACGTCACCTTGTATCAGGGCGTAACCCTGGGCGGAACCAGTTGGAACAAGGGCAAGCGCCATCCAACACTTGAGAATGGAGTGGTTGTCGGCGCAGGCGCCAAAGTGTTGGGGCCTTTCACAGTCGGTGCAGGGGCCAAGGTGGGCTCCAATGCGGTGGTGACCAAGGCGGTGCCGGCCGGGGCGACGGTTGTGGGTATTCCGGGCCGTATCATTGTTAAAAGTGATGATGAGGCTGAAGCCAAGCGTAAGGCTATGGCTGAAAAAATAGGTTTTGATGCCTATGGCGTCAGTGAAGACATGCCGGACCCGGTAGCGCGCGCCATTGCGCAGTTGCTGGATCACTTGCAGGCGGTTGACGGCAAGCTGGATGGCATGTGCGGCGCACTGAAAGATCTGGGCAGCCCATACTGCGCCAAAGAACTGCCGGAGCTGCGTGAAGAAGACTTCGCTTGTGTTCAGGGCAAGGATGAAAGCAAGGCGGTGTGAGTGATCGGTGGGGGCGGGCTCGCTTGCAATAGCCCCGATGCGGCTTGCCAGAAGGGCGCTCTCGACGCCATGGCGCGCAGCCCGCTCCCACTTTGATTATCAGTGCTCGAAGGATTTGCTTGCTGTGCCATTACGCCGCAGACCCTGCTACAATGCCGCCGCTCTTTGCGGGTAATCCCGACTAAAGTACTAGGTCTAATAGTTGACTTAAACAGTCGGGAATAGCATACTCGCCTCCATTCCGAATTCCGTGGTACCTGTCCATGAGACTGACTACAAAAGGCCGTTACGCCGTGACTGCAATGCTCGATTTGGCGTTGCACGCGCAGCACGGGCCGGTGTCCCTGGCTGATATTTCTGAACGCCAAGGCATCTCTCTTTCCTACCTTGAGCAACTGTTCGCCAAATTGCGCCGCAGCAGCCTGGTTTCCAGCGTGCGAGGCCCTGGCGGCGGCTACCAGCTGTCGCGCGACATGCAAGGTATTCAGGTTGCCCAGGTGATTGATGCAGTGAACGAATCGGTCGACGCAACGCGTTGCCAGGGCCTGGGCGATTGCCATGCCGGCGACACGTGTCTGACCCACCACTTGTGGTGCGATTTGAGCCTGCAAATCCACGAATTTCTCAGTGGTATCAGCTTGGCTGATCTTGTTACTCGCCGTGAGGTACAAGAAGTAGCCCAGCGTCAGGATCAGCGCCGCTGTAATGGCAAGGCGCCGCACCTGGATAAGATCGAAGCGTCCGCCGTCGAGTGATTACATAAAAACGACGGTGCGCCAGCCAGCCTGATTTAGGAGATAGTCCATGAAATTGCCGATTTACCTTGATTACTCAGCCACCACCCCGGTTGATCCGCGTGTTGCTCAAAAAATGAGTGACTGCCTGCTGGTTGACGGGAACTTCGGTAACCCTGCTTCGCGCTCCCACGTATTCGGCTGGAAAGCTGAAGAAGCCGTAGAGAACGCTCGCCGTCAGGTTGCTGATCTGGTGAATGCTGATCCGCGTGAAATTGTCTGGACTTCCGGTGCAACCGAAGCGAACAACCTGGCAATCAAAGGTGCAGCCCACTTCTATGCTTCCAAGGGCAAGCACCTGATCACCGACAAAATTGAACACAAAGCCGTTCTCGACACCATGCGTCAGTTGGAGCGTGAAGGCTTTGAAGTGACCTACATCGAGCCAGGTGAAGATGGCCTTGTCACCCCGGCCATGGTTGAAGCGGCACTGCGTGAGGACACCATTCTGGTGTCGATCATGCACGTCAACAACGAAATCGGCACCATCAATGACATCGCCGCCATTGGCGAGCTGACTCGCTCGCGCGGCGTGTTGTTCCATGTTGACGCTGCTCAGTCCACTGGCAAGGTTGAAATTGACCTGGCCAAGCTGAAAGTCGACCTCATGTCCTTCTCGGCTCACAAGACCTACGGCCCTAAAGGCATCGGCGCACTGTACGTAAGCCGTAAGCCTCGTGTCCGTATCGAAGCTGCCATGCACGGCGGCGGTCACGAGCGCGGTATGCGTTCGGGCACCCTCGCCACCCACCAGATCGTGGGCATGGGCGAAGCCTTCCAGATCGCCAAAGAAGAAATGGCTGCCGAAAACGTCCGTATCAAAGCCCTGAGCGACCGCTTCTTCAAGCAGGTAGAACACCTGGAAGAGCTGTACGTCAACGGCAGCATGACCGCCCGTGTTCCGCACAACCTCAACCTGAGCTTCAACTACGTTGAAGGCGAGTCGCTGATCATGGCGCTCAAGGATCTGGCTGTGTCTTCCGGTTCGGCGTGCACCTCGGCTTCTCTTGAGCCCTCCTACGTATTGCGCGCCCTGGGCCGTAACGACGAATTGGCACACAGCTCGATCCGTTTCACCTTCGGCCGTTTCACCACTGAAGAAGAAATCGATTACGCCGCGCAGAAGGTCTGCGAGGCGGTTACCAAGCTGCGTGCCCTGTCGCCGCTGTGGGACATGTACAAAGACGGCATCGACATTTCGAAAATCGAATGGGCGGCGCACTAATAATTTAAGTCGCCGCATGCAGACGCTGTGGATCGCAGCGAATAGCAGTTTTACAGCGTCTGAAGAGCGACTCTGATGAGTGAGGATTAGTACCATGGCTTACAGCGAAAAGGTCATTGACCACTACGAAAACCCGCGCAACGTCGGCAAGATGAACGCGGAAGATCCAGATGTTGGCACCGGCATGGTGGGCGCACCGGCGTGCGGCGACGTAATGCGCTTGCAGATCAAGGTGAACGAGCAGGGCATCATTGAAGATGCCAAGTTCAAGACCTATGGTTGCGGCTCGGCAATCGCTTCCAGCTCCTTGGCGACTGAGTGGATGAAGGGCAAGACTCTGGATGAAGCAGAGACCATCAAGAACACTCAGCTGGCTGAAGAGTTGGCCTTGCCACCTGTGAAAATTCACTGCTCGGTACTCGCTGAAGACGCCATCAAGGCGGCCGTTCGCGATTACAAGCAGAAGAAAGGTTTGATCTGACCCGAATGGCCCATACCTGTTAGGGTGCGGGCCGGTGAAGAGACTGGCGAGAGGTAAGGAGTCACGATGGCTATCAGCATGACAGAGGCGGCGGCCAGGCATATTCGCCGCTCCCTTGATGGGCGCGGCAAAGGTGAGGGGATTCGTCTGGGTGTTCGTACCACAGGCTGTTCCGGTCTTGCCTATGTGCTGGAGTTTGTCGATGAAGTGGGCGCAGAAGACCAGGTCTTCGAAACCCATGGCGAAAAAGTGATCATTGATCCCAAGAGCCTGACCTACCTTGACGGCACCGAGCTGGATTTCGTCAAGGAAGGCCTGAACGAAGGCTTCAAGTTCAATAACCCTAACGTGCGCGGTGAATGTGGCTGCGGCGAGAGCTTCAACATCTGAGGCCAGTCGTGGGTACTCCTTGTCATTTTGCTTTGTTTGAACTGCAGCCGAGCTTCAATCTGGACCTCGATCAGTTGGCCACGCGTTACCGTGAGTTGGCGCGTGGTGTTCATCCAGACCGTTTTGCTGATGCTTCCGAGCGTGAGCAGCGCCTGGCGCTCGAGCAATCTGCCAGCCTCAATGAGGCCTATCAGACGCTCAAAAGCCCCTCCAAACGTGCGCGTTACCTGCTCGCGATGAGCGGTGGCGACATGCCCCTTGAAGTGACGGTGCATGACCCTGAGTTTCTGATGCAGCAGATGCAGTGGCGCGAAGAGCTTGAAGAGCTGCAAGACGACGCGAACATCGACGGCGTTGCCGCATTCAAGCGTCGTCTCAAGCTTGCTCAGAACCAGTTGAATGAAAGCTTCGCTGCCTGTTGGGATGATGCTGCACAGCGCGAGCAGGCCGAGCGCCTGATGCGCCGCATGCAGTTCCTCGACAAGCTCACCTACGAAGTGCGCCAGTTAGAAGAGCGCCTCGACGATTAACCCAGTGCCGCCACGGTTGCACGCCTGATATACAGATAAGTCCTGATAACGATGGCCCTACTGCAGATCGCCGAACCCGGCCAAAGTCCTCAACCGCACCAGCGTCGTCTGGCTGTGGGGATTGACTTGGGTACTACCAATTCGCTGGTCGCTGCATTGCGCAGTGGTCTTTCTGAGCCGCTGGCCGATACCGAAGGCCGAATCATCCTGCCCTCCGCGGTGCGTTATCACGCAGACCGCGTCGAGGTCGGTGAGTCTGCTCGCCAGGCGGCCTCCAGCGATCCTTTCAATACCGTGCTGTCGGTCAAGCGCTTGATGGGTCGTGGTCTGTCCGACGTCAAGCAATTGGGCGAGCAACTGCCTTACCGCTTTGTGGGCGGTGAGTCGCATATGCCGTTCATCGATACCGTACAGGGGCCGAAAAGCCCGGTAGAAGTGTCGGCCGACATCCTGAAAGTGCTGCGCGAGCGCGCCGAAAAAACGCTGGGTGGTGAGTTGGTCGGGGCAGTGATTACTGTTCCGGCATATTTTGATGACGCTCAGCGCCAAGCCACCAAAGATGCTGCACGCCTGGCCGGGCTTAACGTTTTGCGTCTGCTCAACGAACCAACGGCTGCCGCGGTGGCATATGGTCTGGACCAGCAGGCAGAAGGCGTTGTCGCCATCTATGACCTGGGTGGCGGTACGTTCGATATTTCGATCCTGCGTTTGACCGGTGGAGTGTTTGAAGTTCTGGCAACGGGGGGCGACAGCGCTCTAGGTGGCGACGATTTTGACCACGCCATCGCCAACTGGATCGTTGAGCAGGCCAAATTGTCGGCTGACCTTGCTCCGGGTGCTCAGCGGGAACTGCTGCAAATGGCCTGTGCGGCCAAGGAAGCGCTCACCGATGCGGCTTCTGTACCTGTCAGCTATGGCGATTGGCAGTCTGTGTTGACCCGCGAGGCGTTCAATGCCCTTATCGAGCCCATGGTCGCCCGCAGCCTCAAGGCCTGCCGTCGTGCCGTGCGCGATGCCAATATTGAGCTGGAAGACGTTCAGGCGGTGGTGATGGTTGGCGGCTCGACCCGCGTTCCGCGTGTGCGGGAAGCCGTGGCCGAGATGTTTGCCCGCCAGCCGCTGACGGATATCGATCCGGATCAAGTGGTTGCCATCGGCGCTGCAATTCAGGCCGACACCCTGGCTGGTAACAAGCGCGATGGTGGCGAATTACTGCTGCTGGACGTGATTCCATTGTCGCTGGGTCTTGAGACCATGGGTGGCCTGATGGAAAAAGTCATTCCGCGTAACACCACCATTCCGGTGGCGCGAGCGCAAGACTTCACCACCTATAAAGATGGCCAGACAGCCATGATGGTGCATGTCCTGCAAGGTGAGCGCGAGTTGATCAGTGACTGCCGTTCGCTGGCGCGTTTCGAGCTGCGTGGCATTCCGCCGATGGTGGCCGGGGCTGCAAAAATCCGCGTGACCTTCCAGGTTGATGCCGACGGTTTGCTCAACGTTTCTGCGCGTGAGCTGGGCTCGGGTGTCGAAGCCAGCATCCAGGTCAAGCCGTCCTACGGTCTGACCGATGGCGAAATCGCCAAGATGCTCAAGGATTCGTTCCAGTACGCCGGTGACGACAAAGTCGCCCGTGTCCTGCGCGAGCAGCAAGTGGATGCCCAGCGTCTGATCGAAGCCGTGCAGGCCGCCATTGAAGTTGACGGCGAGCGTTTGCTGGACGCCGACGAGCGCATGGTCATCGAGCTGCAAGTGCAGGAATTGTCCGAACTGTTAAAAGGCACCGATGGTTATGCTATCGAGCAACAGACCAAGCGTCTGTCGCAAGTGACCGATGCCTTTGCTGCCCGCCGTATGGATCAGACGGTCAAAGCCGCTTTGGCGGGGCGCAACCTGAATGAGATTGAGGAATAACGATGCCGCAGGTCATTTTTTTGCCACACGCCGAGCATTGCCCGGACGGTATGGTCGTTGAGGCCGAGACTGGAAAGTCGATTCTCGAAGTGGCGCACGACAATCACATCGAAATTGAAAGTGCTTGCGGTGGCGTGTGTGCCTGCACCACCTGTCACTGCATCATTCGTGAAGGTTTTGACACGTTGGAAGAAGCCGATGAGCTGGAAGAAGACTACCTGGATCGTGCCTGGGGTCTTGAAGCTCATTCGCGCCTGAGCTGTCAGGCCAAGGTCGGGACTGAAGACATTACTGTCGAAATCCCGAAATACTCACTCAACCATGCTGCCGAAGCGCCGCACTGATTCAAGGAAGTGTCATGAGTCTGAAATGGGTTGATGTACAAGAAATTGCTATACAGCTGGCTGAAGCTCACCCGGATATCAATCCGCTGACAGTGAACTTCGTCAAGCTGCGTAACCTGGTTATGGCGTTGCCGGACTTTGATGACATCCCGGATCGCGGCGGAGAGAAAGTTCTCGAAGCCATTCAGGGTTTGTGGATCGAAGAGGCTGACTAAGCCCGCAACGTTCGTAATTATGCAATACCCAAGAACCCGCGTATAATTCGCGGGTTTAATTTTTCGCTTAAATCACTGTTTCTGGAGTTACACCATGGCTGTTCAACGTACTTTCTCCATCATCAAGCCTGACGCCGTTGCTAAAAACGTTATCGGTAAGATCGTTACCCGTTTCGAAGACGCTGGCCTGCGCGTTGTTGCTTCGAAAATGAAGCAACTGTCCAAAGCTGAAGCTGAAGGTTTCTACGCTGAGCACAGCGAGCGCGGTTTCTTCGCTGACCTGGTTGCTTTCATGACTTCCGGTCCAGTTGTTGTTCAGGTGCTGGAAGGCGAAAACGCTATCGCTCGCAACCGCGAACTGATGGGCGCCACCAACCCTAAAGAAGCTGCTGCTGGCACCATCCGTGCTGACTTCGCTGAATCCATCGACGCTAACGCTGTTCACGGTTCCGACTCGGAAGCAGCCGCTGCACGCGAAATCGCTTACTTTTTCGCAGCTACTGAAGTAACCACTCGCTAAGCATTGGCTCGTGAGTGAGGGTGAAGACATGATTGCAACGACTGGCAAAACTAACCTGTTGGGTCTGACTCAGCCGGAAATGGAGAAATTCTTCGACTCAATCGGGGAGAAGCGTTTCCGTGCCGGTCAGGTCATGAAGTGGATTCACCACTTTGGCGTCGATGATTTCGACGCCATGACTAACGTCAGCAAAGCCTTGCGCGACAAGCTCAAGGCCATTGCTGAGGTTCGTGGTCCAGAAGTCGTCAGCGAGGACATCTCCAGCGATGGCACCCGCAAGTGGGTGGTGCGCGTTGAGTCCGGCAGCTGCGTCGAGACCGTTTACATTCCCCAGGGCAAACGCGGCACCTTGTGCGTTTCGTCCCAGGCAGGCTGTGCCCTGGATTGCAGTTTCTGCTCCACCGGCAAGCAAGGTTTCAATAGCAACCTCACCGTGGCCGAAGTGATTGGTCAGGTGTGGATTGCCAACAAATCCTTTGGCAGCGTCCCGGCAACCATCGACCGTGCCATCACCAACGTGGTGATGATGGGCATGGGTGAGCCGCTGCTGAACTTCGACAACGTGATCGCCGCCATGCATCTGATGATGGATGACCTGGGCTATGGGATTTCCAAGCGCCGGGTGACTCTGTCGACCTCAGGCGTGGTGCCGATGATCGATGAGCTGGCCAAGCACATTGACGTTTCGCTGGCGTTGTCGTTGCACGCACCCAACGACGAATTGCGCAGTCAGTTGGTACCGATCAACAAGAAATATCCGCTCAAGATGCTGCTTGAGTCCTGCCGCAACTATATGTCGAGCCTGGGCGAAAAGCGTGTGTTGACCGTTGAATACACCCTGCTCAAGGGCGTCAATGACCATGTCGATCACGCTGTACAAATGATCGAGCTGCTCAAGGACACCCCGTGCAAGATCAACCTGATCCCGTTCAACCCGTTCCCGCATTCAGGTTATGAGCGTCCAAGCAACAACGCCATTCGCCGTTTCCAGGAACTGCTGCAGCAAGCGGGATACAACGTCACCGTGCGCACCACCCGTGGTGAAGACATCGACGCGGCTTGCGGGCAATTGGTGGGGCAGGTCAATGACCGTACCCGCCGCAGCTCGCGACTGATCGCCGCACGTGAGCTCAATGCTGAGTCTGATCTGGCGCAAAACGCTGCGACTCAGCCCTGAGAGAGGACGCCTATGATCTTGCGCGCTGCGCTCCCTGTCTTCATGGTCGGCCTGTTGGCCGGCTGTGTCTCATCGGGTGATACAAACCCGTTGAGCAGCGACAAGGGGCGTGATGAAGCGCGCCAGGCCTATGTCCAGTTAGGTCTTGGCTATCTCCAGCAGGGGATGACCGATCAAGCCAAAATCCCCCTCGGCAAAGCCCTTGAGCTCGACAAGACAGACCCGGACACCAATGCCGCACTGGCCTTGGTGTTTCAGTCCGAAATGGAGCCTGGGCTGGCAGAGCGGGCGTTCCAGACGGCGTTAGGCAGGCGCCCTGCCGACACGCGAATTCTGAATAACTACGGCAGTTTCCTGTTTGAGCAGCAGCGTTATCAGGACGCCTACAGCCAGTTTCTAAAAGCCTCGGCCAACAGCCTTTATCCTGAGCGTTCTCGTGTGTACGAGAACCTGGGGGTGACTTTACTCAAACTGGGCCAGCGTGATGCCGGGCGCCAACAGCTTGAAAAAGCCTTGCGACTGAACCGTCAGCAACCCCGTGCACTGCTCGAAATGGCTGAGATGTCTTACGAAGACAGGCATTATGTGCCAGCACGTGACTATTACGATCGTTTTAGCCTGCTTAGCGGGCAAAATGCACGTAGTCTATTGCTCGGTGCGCGACTGGCGAGTGTCTTCGAGGAGCGCACCTCAACTGCCAACTATGGCCAGCAATTAAAAAGACTCTATCCCGGCACGCCGGAATATCAGCAATACCTGTCGGAGCAATGATGAAAGCGGCGCAACCCGAAGTTCTAGCAGCGACTCGTGTCAATCCCGGTGAGACCCTGCGTCTGGCCCGTGAAAACAATGGATGGACCCTGGCTGAAGTCGCCCTGAAACTCAATCTCACGGCCAGTTCCTTGAGCAACCTTGAGACGGGAGCGTTCGACAAACTGCCCGGTCATACCTTTGCCCGTGGTTACATTCGCGCCTATGCCAAATTGCTGGGCATGGACCAGGCCAGCCTGGTGCACGAATTCGACGTATACACCGGTACTGATGCAAACGGCAGTAACGTGCACAGCCTGGGCCGTATCGAAGAGCCCGTGCGCGTGTCGCACACCATTTTGCGGATCATTAGTTTGTTACTGCTGATTGCAGTATTGGGCGGCGGTTTTTTCTGGTGGCAGGATCAAACGTCCATGCGCGCCAAGGACCTTATCGGTCTGGCGCCTGAGCACGTTGAAGTGGAAGGTGCCGATGGCACCACCCAGATCCACCCGATTGACGAACCGGAAGATCAGGCTGTCGCCGAGGCCAAGGCCGAGGGTGACGTCGCTGCGCAATCGGCCCCGGAGCAAGCGCCGACCACAGACCTGCCATTGCCTGCAGCGCCTGCTGCGCCGATTGCCTCGACGCAAGCCCCTGCGGCTGCCGTGACACCTGCGCAGCCGACCGCTCCGGCAGGCGCTGCAACTCAAGCTGCCCCGGCTACCGCACCTGCCAATCCGCAGGCTGATGGCCCAGCGCCGGTTGCCGGTGCTGGCAAGGTCAATATCATTTACACCGCTGATTGCTGGTCTCAAGTCACCGATGGCGCCGGGAAGGTGCTGTTCAGTGGTCTTAAGCGCAAGGGCGACACACTTGATGTGACCGGCAAGCCTCCACTGAGCCTGCGCCTGGGCTATGCCCGCGGTGCGCAGGTGACCTACAACGGTCAAGTTGTGGATGTGGCTCCTTTCACCAGTGGCGAGACTGCTCGCCTGAAGTTAGGTCAATAAGTCATGCACGGCGAATCACCAATTAAACGTCGCGAATCGCGCAAAATCTGGGTTGGCTCGGTACCGGTAGGCGGCGATGCCCCTATTGCCGTACAGAGCATGACAAACAGTGACACCAACGATGTGGCTGCCACAGTGGCCCAAATCAACCGGCTGGAAGCGGCGGGCGTCGATATCGTCCGCGTTTCCGTACCGGACATGGACGCTGCCGAAGCTTTTGGCCGCATCAAGCAATTGGTCAAGGTGCCATTGGTTGCCGATATCCACTTCGACTACCGTATTGCGTTGCGTGTGGCAGAGCTGGGTGTCGACTGCTTGCGCATCAACCCGGGCAACATCGGCCGTGAAGACCGTGTGCGAGCGGTGGTTGATGCCGCCCGTGATCGCGGGATTCCGATCCGGATCGGGGTCAACGCGGGTTCGCTTGAAAAAGACCTGCAAAAAAAATATGGCGAACCTACGCCTGCCGCTTTGGTCGAGTCGGCCCTACGCCATGTAGAGCACCTGGAGCGCCTGAATTTCAAGGACTTCAAGGTCAGCGTAAAGGCCTCGGACGTGTTCATGGCGGTTGAAGCCTATCGCTTGCTGGCCAAGGAAATCGTCCAGCCACTGCATCTAGGCATCACTGAAGCGGGTGGTTTACGCTCGGGCACAGTGAAATCTGCCGTGGGCCTAGGTATGCTGCTCGCCGAGGGGATTGGCGATACTATTCGCATCTCGTTGGCCGCAGATCCGGTCGAGGAAGTGAAAGTCGGCTACGACATCCTTAAATCTCTGCATTTGCGCTCGCGTGGTATCAACTTCATCGCGTGCCCAAGCTGCTCCCGGCAGAATTTCGACGTGGTGAAAACCATGAACGAATTGGAAGTGCGGCTTGAGGACTTGTTGGTGCCGATGGATGTGGCGGTCATTGGCTGCGTGGTCAACGGTCCCGGCGAAGCCAAAGAGGCTCATGTAGGCTTGACCGGCGGTACGCCCAACCTGATTTACATCGACGGTAAACCGTCGCAGAAATTGACGAATGAAAACCTGGTGGACCAGCTTGAAAAGCTGATCCGGCAGAAGGCGGCCGATAAGGTCGAAGCTGACGCAGCCGTTATCGCGCGCGGCTAACCAGACGAATTAAGGATTTTTTGTGAGCAAGTCTTTGCAAGCCATCCGTGGCATGAATGACATCCTGCCGGAGCAGACGCCGCTCTGGCGCTACTTCGAAGGTACGGTTGCGCGTTTGCTGGATAACTACGGTTACAAGCAGATCCGCATGCCGATCGTCGAGTTCACCGAACTGTTCAAGCGTTCGATCGGCGAAGTGACCGACATCGTCGAGAAAGAGATGTACACCTTCGAAGACCGCAACGGCGATTCGCTGACCTTGCGTCCCGAGGGGACCGCTGCGTGCGTACGCGCAGTGCTTGAGCACGGCATTACCGGCGGTGGTCAGGTGCAAAAACTGTGGTACGTCGGCCCGATGTTCCGTCACGAACGTCCTCAGAAAGGCCGTTATCGCCAGTTCCACCAGGTCGGGGTTGAGGTGTTCAACCTGGACGGTCCGGACATTGACGCAGAACTCATTCTGCTCACCTGGCGTCTATGGGGCGAGTTGGGTATCCGTGACGCGGTGAAACTTGAGCTCAACAGCCTGGGCACCAGCGAAGCCCGTGCCCGTTACCGTGCAGCACTGGTCGATTACCTGTCTTCGCGCCTGAGCGAGCTTGACGAAGACAGCCAGCGTCGCCTCAAAACCAACCCGCTGCGCGTACTCGACACCAAGAACGCCGACACGCAGGCGGTACTGGTCGATGCACCAAAGCTGGTTGATTATCTCGACGAAGAATCCCGTGTGCACTTTGAGGGCCTTAAGGCTCGCCTCGATGCGGCCGGCATTCCTTATGTGATCAATCCCAAGTTGGTGCGTGGCCTCGACTACTACAGCAAAACCGTTTTTGAATGGGTGACCGACAAGCTCGGCGCGCAAGGCACCGTGTGTGCCGGTGGCCGTTATGATGGTCTGGTCGAGCAAATGGGCGGCAAGCCAACACCCGGTGTCGGTTTTGCAATGGGGATCGAACGCCTGATCCTGATGCTTGAAACCCTGGATCAGATCCCTGAAGAAATCGCGCGTCAGGTGGATGTGTACTTGTGCGCTTTCGGTGAGGCTGCTGAACTGGCTGCCTTGGCCTTGAGCGAACGTGTTCGTGACCAGTTGCCAAACCTGCGCCTGCAAATCAATGCCGGTGCTGGCAGCTTCAAGAGCCAGTTCAAAAAGGCTGACAAGAGCGGTGCGCTGTTTGCACTGATTCTGGGTGAAGACGAATTGGCCCAGCAAGTGGTAGGCGTCAAGCCGCTGCGTGGCCAGGGCGAACAACAAACAATTGCCTGGGATGCTCTTTCCGAGCACTTGGCCACCTGCGTCGTGCAGGATTGAAGCTGTTTAACAGCCGATTTATCGAATAAGGAGTGTTGGGGTGTCGAGTAACGATGATGATCAGTTGGGCGAGTTGAAAGACTGGTGGCAGCGCAACGGCAAACCCCTGGTCACTGGCGGCTTGCTGGCGCTGGTGGTGGTGTTCGGCTGGCAAGCTTGGCACAAGTATCAGACGAACCAGTCTCAGGGTGCGTCGATTCTCTACCAACAATTGCTGGAAACCGCACTGACGCCGACCGGGCAGCCGGATGCAGGCCGTGTGGCCGAGTTGGCCAACAAATTGAACAGTGAGTACGGCGGTTCTGCCTACGCACAGTTTGGCGGCCTGTTTGTGGCCAAAGTGGCCGTAGATACCGGTAAGCTGGATGACGCGGCCACCGAACTCAAGGCCATTGTCGACAAGCCGGCGAACTCGACCCTGGGCGAAGTGGCGCGTCAGCGTCTGGCTCAGGTTCTGGCAGCACAAGGCAAGGCAGACGAGGCCTTGAAGCTGCTCGACGGCGACTCCGACAAAGCATTCCTGGCCAGCCGTGAAGAACTCAAGGGCGACTTGCTGGTTCAGCAAGGTCGTACTGATGACGCACGTGCTGCCTACGAAAAAGCCAAGGCTGCACTGTCTGATGAGGCAGCAGTAGGTGGCTTACAAATCAAGCTCGATGACCTGGCCAAAGGGGATGCGTGAAGTGATGCGTTGGAAACATGCGGCATTGCTGGCTCTGGTCGTTCTGGCCGCGGGTTGCAGCAGCAACAGCAAAAAAGAACTTCCGCCAGCTGAACTGACGGACTTCAAAGAAGAAGTCGTTCTGCAAAAGCAGTGGGACCGTTCGATCGGTGACGGCCAGGGTAAAACCTACAACATGCTGACGCCAGCGGTTGAAGGTAATACCATCTACGCCGCTGACGTGAACGGTATCGTGATGTCTCTGGACCGCATGAACGGTGACGTTCAGTGGAAAAAAGACCTCGAGCTGCCTGTTTCCGGCGCAGTGGGTGTTGGCTATGGCCTGCTCATGCTCGGCACCCTGCAGGGTGAAGTGATTGCCCTGGACGCCAGCACTGGCGAAGAAAAGTGGCGCGCTCGCGTTAACAGCGAAGTGCTTGCACCACCTGCCACCAACGGCGACGTTGTGGTGGTTCAGACCCAGGACGATCACCTGATTGGCCTGGATGCGTCCACCGGCAACCAGCGCTGGATCTACGACAGCACGCCGGGTGTTCTGACCTTGCGCGGCACTGGTGCGCCGTTGGTGACCAATCATCTGGCAATTGCAGGTCTTTCGACCGGTAAAGTGGTTGCCGTTGATACGCAAAACGGTGTGCCTGTGTGGGAAACTCGCGTTGCGATCCCGCAAGGCCGTTCGGAGCTTGAGCGTATCGTCGACATCGACGGTGGGCTGCTGCTCTCCGGTGGCACGTTGTATGTCGCCAGCTATCAAGGCCGCATGGCCGCACTGGAGCTGGAAAGCGGCCGTGTACTCTGGCAGCGTGATGCTTCCAGTTACGCGGGTGTCGCCCAAGGTTTCGGCAACGTCTACATCAGCCTGGCGTCCGGCACTGTAGAGGGCGTTGACGAACGTTCGACCACCGTTCTTTGGAGCAACGATGCGCTGGCCCGCCGTCAATTGTCGGCACCAGAAGTGTTCTCCAGCTATGTTGCCGTCGGTGACTTCGAAGGTTATCTGCACCTGCTCAGCCAGGTCGATGGCCGTTTCGTAGGCCGTACCCGCATTGACAGTGATGGTCTGCGCGCGCGTCCGCTGGTGGTCGGTGACATGATTTACGTGTTTGGTAACAGCGGCAAACTGGAAGCCCTGACCATTCGCTAAGGCGTCTATGCTTGAGGCTCTGGAGTCTCAAGCAGCCTTGCTCAGGCAAGGCTTGCGGCACATATGTGCTGTTCCGAACTCTGGCCGCTGCCTTGCAGCGGCTTTTGTATTTTCTGAAATAACGAAGTGGAGAGCCGCATGGTTCCCGTAATCGCCCTGGTGGGCCGACCCAACGTCGGCAAGTCCACCTTGTTCAACCGCCTGACCAGGACTCGTGACGCCATCGTCGGCGACTTGTCCGGTCTGACCCGTGATCGCCAATACGGTGAGGCCAAGTGGCAAGGGCGTTCCTACATTTTGGTCGACACCGGCGGTATCTCCGGTGACGAGCACGGTATGGACGAAAAAATGGCCGAGCAGTCGCTGCTGGCCATCGAAGAAGCTGATGTCGTTCTGTTCCTGGTAGATGCCAAGGCGGGTTTCACCGCCGCTGACCAGATGATCGGCGAGCACCTTCGCAAACGTAACAAGCGCTCCTACGTGGTGGCCAACAAGGTCGATAACATCGACCCGGACATGGCCCGCGCCGAGTTCGCACCGTTGGGTATGGGCGACGCAATCCCGATTGCTGGCGCACATGGCCGCGGTATTTCGCAATTGCTGGAAATTGCCCTTGGCGATTTCCCTCGTGACTCGCAAGAGCCCGAAGAGGGTGAAGAAGAGGTCGTTCTCGAAGGTGAGGAAGCCAAGCGCATTCCGGGCCCTAGCGAAAAAGACGGCATCAAGATCGCCATCATCGGTCGTCCCAACGTCGGTAAATCGACGTTGGTCAACCGTATGCTCGGTGAAGACCGGGTAATCGTTTACGACCAGCCGGGCACCACCCGTGACAGCATCTACATCCCGTTTGAGCGTAACGACGAGAAGTACACGCTGATCGACACCGCCGGTGTGCGCAAGCGCGGCAAGATCCATGAAGAAGTCGAAAAGTTCTCCGTGGTCAAAACATTGCAGGCGATCAAAGACGCCAACGTCGTGATCTTTGTGATGGACGCCCGCGAAGGTGTGGTGGATCACGACCTGAACCTGTTGGGCTTTGCCCTTGAGGCGGGCCGTGCGCTGGTGATCGCGGTCAACAAGTGGGACGGCATGACGCCAAGCGAGCGTGACTATGTGAAGGTCGAGCTGACCCGTCGTCTGTTCTTCGCTGACTTCGCGGACATCCACTTCATCTCCGCGTTGCACGGCACTGGTGTCGGTAACTTGTACCAGTCGGTACAGAACTCCTTCAAGTCGGCGGTCACCCGCTGGCCGACTAACCGCCTGACTCAGATCCTCGAAGACGCGGTCAGTGAGCACGCGCCGCCGATGGTTAACAGCCGCCGGATCAAGCTGCGTTATGCGCACTTGGGGGGTGCCAACCCGCCCATTATCGTGATCCACGGTAACCAGGTTGAGAAGGTGCCGAAGTCCTACGTTCGTTATCTCGAAAACACCTACCGTCGAGTCTTGAAGCTGGTCGGTACGCCGATCCGTATCGAGTTCAAAGGTGGCGAGAACCCTTACGAGGCCAACAAGAACACGTTGACGGACCGTCAGGTCAACAAAAAGCGCCGTTTGATGTCGCACCACAAAAAAGCGGACAAGAAGCGTAGAGACAAGCGCTAACGCGCTAGCTGTAAGTTTTGAGCTGCAAGCTGTAAGTTAGAGCGGATATGCTTTTAGCTTGCAGCTTGAGGCTTACTACTTGCAGCTCCCTAAAAGGGTCACGTCCATGATTATCAGCAAGTTGCCGAACGTCGGCACCACCATCTTCACGCGCATGTCGCAACTCGCGGCTGAAACGGGCGCGCTCAACTTGTCTCAGGGTTTTCCTGATTTCGATGGCCCGCAAGCATTGCGTGATGCCGTTGGCCGGCATATTGCCAGTGGCCACAACCAATATTCGCCCATGACCGGCTTGCCTGCCTTGCGCACGCAAGTAGCGGCCAAAATTGCCCGCAGCTACGGCGTACACGTAGATGCCGATACCGAGGTGACCATCACCCCGGGCGCCACCCAAGCTATCTTCTGTGCCATTCAGGCGGTCATTCGGGCCGGTGATGAAGTCATCGTGTTCGATCCGTGCTACGACAGCTATGAGCCTTCGGTTGAGCTGGCCGGTGGTCGCTGCGTGCATGTGCAGTTGGGGCTGGATGACTTCGCCATCGACTGGCAAAAGCTCACCGACGCTCTGACGCCACGTACCCGCATGATCATCCTCAATACTCCGCACAACCCGAGCGGCGCCTTGATCAGCCGTGCGGAACTGGATCAACTGGCCGCATTGATCGCCGATCGCGACATCTACCTGATCAGCGATGAGGTGTACGAACACTTGGTGTACGACGGCGTGCCTCACGTCAGTGTTTTGTCACATCCCGAGTTGTACCATCGTGCCTTCGTTGTCAGTTCGTTCGGCAAGACCTACCACGTCACCGGCTGGAAAACCGGCTATGTGGTCGCGCCGCCTGCGCTGACCGCCGAGTTGCGCAAGGTCCATCAGTACGTGAGTTTTTGCGGTGTGACGCCGCTGCAGTTCGCGCTGGCTGGCTACATGGCCGCCAGCCCGGAGCATGTTGAAGAGTTGCCGGGGTTCTATCAGGCCAAGCGTGATCTGTTTTGTGATTTGTTGAAACCGTCGCGTTTTACCTTCAAGCCGGTGGCGGGAACGTACTTCCAGTTGGTCGACTACGCTCAGATTCGTCCGGACCTTAATGACGTCGACATGGCCGTGTGGATGACTCGAGAACATGGCGTTGCGACCATTCCGGTATCGGTGTTCTACCAGACCCCGCCTGAAGGGCAGCGGCTGGTCCGTCTGTGTTTTGCCAAACGCGAGGAGACGCTGCGCGAAGCAGCAGAGAAACTATGCGTGATCTAAGTGGGTTACCCGATTTAACCCTGGCGCTGGTGCAGACCACTTTGGTGTGGCACGACCGTCAGGCCAATTTCGAGCACTTCGAGGAGTTGCTTGAACAAGCCCGTGGCGCAGACCTGGTGGTCTTGCCAGAAATGTTCACTACGGGTTTCAGCATGGAATCCGAGAGTCTGGCTGAGCCTGAAGAGGGGCCGACCACTCAATGGTTGCGCGTTCAGGCACGCAACCTCAATGCGGTCGTGACCGGCAGTGTGATTGTCCAGGCGGCTGATGGCAGCCATCGCAACCGACTGCTGTGGGCGCGGCCGGACGGCGAGGTGCTGCACTATGACAAGCGCCACTTGTTCCGTATGGCCGGCGAGCATGAACACTACACGCCGGGTGAGCGGCAGGTGCAGTTTGAAGTCAAAGGCTGGCGTATCCGCCCGTTGATTTGCTACGACCTGCGTTTTCCGGTGTGGAGCAGCGATCCGCACGACACCGACGTGTTGCTTTATACCGCCAACTGGCCGGGTGCGCGTCGTTTGCACTGGAACCGCTTGCTACCAGCCCGGGCGATCGAAAACCTGTGTTATGTCGGCGCAGTCAACCGCGTGGGCACTGATGGCAAAGGTCTGGTCTACACCGGCGACAGTCAGATACTCGACTTCCAGGGCGAGACCCTGCTCAGTGCGGGCGAAGCAGATGGCGTGTTCCAGGTCAGTCTGAGCGCAAGCGAACTGGGCGCTTACCGTGAGCGCTTCCCGGCGTACATGGATGCCGACAACTTCGACCTGATTTAACTGGCACACAACCTCTGTAGCAGCGAGCTTGCCTTGCGATCTTTTAAAGATCAAAAGATCGCGAGGCAAGCTCGCTCCTACAGGGGGTGTCACCGATGCAGACGTACCCTGCGGCAGCCCCCATAGGGGATCTAAAGCTCGCTTCATGCCTAATAAAAAAGGCCCTGAGGTTTTCACCTCAGGGCCTTTTGCGTTTCAGCAGACGCTTAGGCAGCTTTGGCGTCTGTTGCGCTCAGCGAGCGGTTCAGGGCGCTGAACAGGGCCTTGAAGCTGGCAGTAGTGATGTTTTCATCAATACCCACACCGTGTACGGCACGGCCGCCATCCACGCGCAGTTCGATGTACGCTGCTGCCTTGGCATTGGTACCTGCGCCAATGGCGTGCTCGTTGTAATCCATGATCTCGGCTTTAACCGGCAGGCCTGCTACCAGAGCTTCCAGCGCGCCGTTGCCTTTGCCGTTCCAGCGCAGGTTGGTTTCGCCAGCGCCCTTGGCCGAGACTTCCACTTCAACAGCGCTATGACCGTTTTCTTCCTGCAGACGATGGCTGACCAATGCGTACGGGGTGTTGGCCTGCAGATACTCGCTGTGCAGCAAGCTGTGGATCTGCTGGGCAGTCATCTCGAGACCCAGACGGTCGGTCTCGCGTTGAACCACCTGGCTGAATTCGATCTGCATGCGGCGTGGCAAGCTGATGCCGTATTCCTGCTCCAGCAGATATGCAATCCCGCCTTTGCCCGACTGGCTGTTCACGCGGATAACCGCTTCATAGCTACGACCAATGTCCGCCGGATCAATCGGCAAGTACGGCACTTCCCACAGCGCGTCTGGTTTCTGTTGGGCGAAACCTTTGCGGATGGCGTCCTGGTGCGAGCCGGAGAACGCGGTGTGAACCAGGTCGCCCACGTACGGGTGACGCGGGTGCACTGGAATCTGGTTGCACTCTTCAACGACTTTGCGCACGCCGTCGATATCGGAGAAGTCCAGTTGCGGGTCCAGGCCTTGGGTATACATGTTCAGGGCAACGGTCACCAGGTCAACGTTACCGGTACGTTCGCCGTTACCGAACAGGCAGCCTTCGACGCGGTCAGCGCCAGCCATCAAGCCCAGCTCGGTCGCAGCAACACCGGTGCCACGGTCGTTGTGGGTGTGCAGGCTGATGATCACGCTGTCACGGCGGTTGATGTGGCGGCCGAACCATTCAATCTGATCGGCATAAATATTCGGTGTGGCGCACTCGACGGTGGCAGGCAGGTTGAGGATCACCTTGTGCTCAGGGGTCGGGTTCCAGACTTCAATCACCGCGTCGCAGACTTCCTTGGCAAACTCCAGTTCGGTGGCGCTGAACGTCTCTGGCGAGTACTCGAAGGTCCACTCGGTTTCTGGCTGCTGGGCGGCGTATTTGACGAACAGCTTGGCGGCGCTGACTGCGATTTCCTTGATGCCGTCCTTGTCCTGGTTGAACACGATGCGGCGGAACGATGGCGACGTCGCGTTGTACAGGTGAACGATGGCTTTTTTCGCGCCGCGCAGCGATTCAAAGGTACGGGCGATCAGGTCTTCACGGCCTTGGGTCAGCACCTGGATGGTGGTGTCGTCCGGGATGTGGCCGTCTTCGATCAGCGTGCGCACGAAGTCAAAGTCGGTCTGCGAAGCGGCCGGGAACGAGGCCTCAATCTCTTTTACGCCAACGCTGACCAGGGTTTTCCAAAAACGCAGTTTCTTGACGGAGTCCATCGGCTCGATCAGCGACTGGTTGCCGTCGCGCAGGTCAGAGCTGCACCAGATAGGCGCCTTGTCGATGGTCTTGGATGGCCAGGTACGGTCAGGCAAGTCAATGACAGGGAAGGCGCGGTATTTGGACGATGGGTCTTTGAGCATGGTCATCAGGCAATCCTTTAATGGGCGAGCCGTATCAAAAAAGGGGCTCGCTGAAGAAGTACAAAGCAGGGGGGCGAGGCAACGCGTGTCAGCTTTGCAGTCGTGCACTGACGAGGCAGAGGCTTCGGTGTTGACGTAATTGAATGAGGGTATGAGGTGTTTTCATAGGCTCAACCCTAACCATTGAGCTTAAAGATGGCAAGCGGCTAAAAAAGATTGAGATAAATGCTCTTAAAATGCTTTTTTTTGAGTTTTTATGGCGAAATATTTCTGTATTTCTATTTTTAATTGCGTCGCCCGGGCAGGTTCGGCAACCTGCCCGCGACGCGTTGGATCAAGGCTGGAAGGCGCCAATAAAGATTGCCGGGTCGACCCTGGCATCGTTCAAGCTGACGTTCCAGTGCATATGCGGGCCGGTGGCGCGGCCGGTTGAACCTACCTTGCCCACTACATCGCCGCGCGCCAATTGCTGGCCCAGCTTGGCGTCGATTTTCGACATATGGCAGAACATGCTGATAAAGCCTTGGCCGTGATCGACGAACACGGTGTTGCCGTTAAAGAAATAGTTGCCGATCAGAATGACTTTACCGGCTGCCGGCGTCTTGATTGGCGTGCCCGCTGGCACCGCGAAGTCCAGCCCTGCATGCGGGTTGCGTTCTTCGCCATTGAAGAAGCGGCGTACGCCAAACTTGCTCGACAATGGGCCGTTCACCGGTTTGTCCAGCAGCAGGTTGCTGGGCGTATTAGGGCTGAAGGTGCGGTACGCCTTGATCTGCACTGCCAGCTCGTTTTCGATGCGCTTGAGGTCGTCCGGGTTGGGATTGACCTGACGCTGGTTTTTCAGGGTGATGTGTTGCTCGGGGTACTTCTTGGTGCCCACGCTGAAGTTCAGGTTTCGGCCATTGGCATTCAGTGTTTGCGTCCCCGGCTTGACGGTCAGCGGGATGCCGACAATCGCCCGCCAGTTGTCTTGTTCTTTGACCACCAGTACCGGCTTGCCATCGTATTTGGCGTCGGGCCGTTGTGCGCCGGTGCCCAGATCGATGACCGCCACGCCACCCGGCACCGGTTTGTTGAGCAGTCGGGTGATATAGCTGTCGGCCGCCGAGGCGTTAAAGGTCAGGCAGAGCAATAAAACAGCAGAAAAAAAGCGTGGCATCAAATCAATCCAATAAAGAAAGGGTCACCGGTGTCAGGTGATTGTCTTCTACCCGCACTTGCAATTCGCCTTCGCCCAAACGTGCCTTCAAACGCTGACCATTGTGAGTCTGCTCGGCGCTGCGAATGGCATTGCCGCGCTCGTCGAGCAAAATGCTGTAGCCGCGACCCAAGGTAGCCAGCGGGCTCACCACATGCAGGGTTTGCATCTGGCTTTGCAGTGCCAGCCGACGGGCCTTGAGGCCTTCGCGCATGGCTCGCGGCAAGCGTTCGGCAAGGCTGTCCAGGCGCTGGCGCAGTAAGGCTAGCTGACGACCCGGATGTTGCGCTGCCAGCCGTGTTTCGAGACGTATCAAACGTTCGCGGCGGGTATTCAAGCTGCGCTCGAAGGCTAGGCGCATGCGCATGTCCAGGTCATCCAGGCGCTGAGCCTGCTGGCGCAGACGTTCACCGGGGTGGCGTAGCCGTCGGGTCAGGCCATCGAGGCGCAGGCGCTCGCGCATCAGGCGATCACGCATGCGCATCACCAGGCGGCGGTGCAGGCTGTCGACTTGACGCTGCAGGTCGTTGGCATCTGGCGCCAGCAGTTCGGCAGCCGCAGATGGCGTGGGCGCGCGCACGTCGGCGACAAAGTCACTGATCGAAACGTCGGTTTCATGCCCGACAGCGCTGACAATCGGTGTTACGCAGGCATCAACTGCGCGGGCGACGGCTTCTTCGTTGAAGCACCACAAATCTTCGAGCGAGCCACCGCCGCGGGCCAGGATCAGAGCGTCAAAGCCCCTGGCATCAGCCAGCTTCAGCGCCCGCACAATTTGCGCGGTGGCTTCGCGGCCTTGCACGGCGGTGGGGATCAGGGTCAGTTCAACCTGCGGTGCACGGCGGCGGAACACGCTGATGATGTCGCGAATCACTGCACCGGTTGGCGAACTGATAATGCCAATGCGCTGCGGGTGAGCCGGCAGTGGGACTTTACGTTCGGCACTGAATAAACCTTCGGCGCTGAGCTTCTCTTTGAGCGCATCGAAGGCCAGGCGTAAGGCACCATCACCGGCGGGCTCGACAGTATCGAGGATCAGTTGATAGTCGCCGCGGCCTTCAAACAGGGACACCTTGCCCCGCACCTTGACCGCCAGACCGTCTTTGAGGGCCTGGCGCACCCGTGCCGCGTTGTTGCGAAACAACGCGCAGCGCACTTGGGCACCACTGTCTTTAAGGGTGAAATAAATATGCCCAGACGCCGGGCGGGCGAGGTTGGAGATTTCACCCTCGACCCAGATATTGCTGAACACGTCTTCGAGCAAGACCCGCGCGCGGCCATTGAGCTGGCTGACGGTCAGGACTTCCCGGTCGAGATTGAGTCGTGCAAAAGGATCTTTAATCATGCGGGCCATCATAAGGGTGGATTGTTTAGACTGCACCTGCTGGTTAAAGTCGCGCTCCAAAAATAAGGAGTGCTGCAATGGATTTCATGTACTCGGGGAGTGAGTGGGTGTTGATCGAGCTAGCGATCGCGCTGGCTTATATTGTATTTGGTGTCGCGGGGTTCGGGACGGCGCTGGTGGCCGGGCCGATCTTGATTCTGTGTATGCCGCTGTCAAAGATCATTCCATTGCTGGTATTGCTGGATTTTGTCGCCGCGTTTGGCAATTGGCTGCCAGCACGTCGTGACGTGGCTCGCCCGGAGTTGTTGCGTTTGCTGCCGTGCATGGCCGTCGGTTGCATTGTCGGCGTAGTGTTTTTGCTGAACCTTAAATCCGACCTGTTACTGCTGTTGATGGGCGTGTTTGTCAGCGCTTATGCGCTGTACAGCCTGGCGGTAAAAGTTCGCCCCACCCAAGTGGCGGCGGGCTGGGCGGTGCCGACTGGGGTCATTGGCGGGTTGTTTGGTGCTTTGTTTGGCAGTGGCGGCTTTTTATACGCGCTGTACCTGAACGCGCGGTTAACCAAGGACGCAGCACGGGCCACGCAAAGTGCGTTGATCAGCTGCAGCACCGTGGTGCGTTTGAGCCTGTTCGTGATTGCAGGAGTGTACACCGATGGCGCGTTGTTGTGGCTGGCCGCCTTTCTATTGCCCGCGATGGCACTGGGACTGTGGATAGGGCGTAGACTGGCGAGCAAGTTGTCGCGCGAAGCCTTCGTCCGTCTTGTGACATGGCTGGTACTGGCGAGCGGGGTTGCGCTGATTGCGCGCTATTTGAGCGCTTGATTTCTTGTAGGAGCTTGGCGCGCGCGCGTTTTTTTTTTTTAAAAATATACAG
>NZ_JANLNV010000051.1 GCF_025465935.1 Pseudomonas sp. 7P_10.2_Bac1
TGTTTGACAAAAGTGCCTCGCCGTAAGGGCGAAACCCGTAGATCGCCATAGCGCATCAGATGAATATGTACGCCGACACACCAACAGCGCGTTGCGCCAAATCACAACCTGCACCAGTTCCTAAGTGGAATAGGTCTGCGCCCTCAAAAGATACATAGAAGGCAGGAACCTGAATCAGCCAGGCATGCAGGTGAAGTCAGCAGTGTGTGCCACTTCCTTGCCGCTGGCATCTTCAAGGGTTGCACTCACATGCGTACCCAGGCTCGACTCAACCAGCTTGTAGCGCTCGCCCGCCTTGAAATTCTGGTAGTTGACATTGCCCTGGCAATCCACCTGGTTCTGATCACCGCTCGGGTCTTCAAACAAGGTCACGTCCAGACGGTGAGCACCGGGGGTGACTTCAAAGTAACGACCGTCATTGATGTTCTTGCCGTCTACACGTTCGGCCATCAGGTCGCCGCTACCACCTTCTTCTTGCAGACCAATCCAGGCCTCGCCCGGGTCTTGCTTGGGCATAGGTCCGGCACAGGCGGTCAGCAGTAAGGCCAGGCTCAGAGTAGGAATCAGCAGCAGTGGTTTAAGGTTCATTTCGGTATGCCTCGCACATGAAACCAAAGAGTCCGACCGGCCAATAGTCAACCCGTCGATTGGTCTCAAGCTTGGCGCCGAATGACGGGCAAGCCCAATGAATCAAGGTGAAGGGAGTTTAAGGACATTACTAACGGAACCTTCATGTTGGTGAAAGCTGAAAGTTAAGATCCGGCGGTAAGACTGCCCGTGTTTGCAATTTTCACTCCTTCGGAGGTTCAGGCATGCTCGGGCTGGTAAAGACCGCACTGCACAAGCCCTACACGTTTGTCGTGTTGGCGATTTTCATCTGCATCATAGGGCCGCTGGCTGCTCTGCGAACCCCCACTGATGTGTTCCCTGACATTGGTATTCCGGTGGTTGCCGTGGTGTGGCAGTACACCGGGCTCTCCCCCGCCGATATGGCGGGCCGAGTCATTTACACTTATGAACGATCGTTAAGTACCACGGTTAACGATATCGAACACATCGAGTCGCAATCTTTACCCGGCATGGGGATCGTGAAGATCTTCTTCCAGCCAGGTGTCGATATTCGTACTGCGAACGCGCAAGTGACCGCTGTGTCACAAACCGTGCTCAAACAAATGCCACCGGGCATTACCCCACCGCTGATTCTCAACTACAGCGCGTCGACGGTGCCCATTCTGCAAATGGCGTTTTCCAGCCCGACGCTCTCGGAAGCCAAAATCCGTGACCTGGTGCAGAACAACATCCGCCTGCCGCTGAGCGCCCTGCCCGGCCTGGCCTTGCCTACGCCCATGGGCGGCAAGCAGCGCCAGATTACCCTCGACCTCGATCCGCAGGCTCTGGCGGCGCAAGGGTTGTCGGCACAAGACGTGGGCAATGCGCTGGCCGCCCAAAACCAGATCATTCCGGTGGGTACGGCAAAGCTCGGCACGTTTGAATACACGGTCATGTTGAACAACAGCCCGACAGCGATCGACGAGTTGAACAACATGCCGATCAAAACCGTTGATGGCGCTGTGATCACGATCGGTCAGGTGGCGCACGTCCGTGACGGGTCGCCACCGCAAACCAACATTGTGCGGGTGGACGGTCAACGCGCGGTGCTGATGCCCGCCCTGAAAAACGGCAATATTTCGACCCTGTCGATCATTGATGGCATCCGCCAGATGATGCCGCGTATCTATGAAACCTTGCCGCCTTCGCTGAAAACCTCCTTGCTGGGCGACGCATCGGTCTTCGTTAAGCAGTCGGTCGGCAGCGTGGCTCAGGAAGGGATTATTGCGGCCTTGCTCACCAGCGCCATGATTCTGTTGTTCCTCGGCAGCTGGCGTTCAACCCTGATCATTGCCGTGTCGATTCCACTGGCGGTGCTCTCGGCGATTGCCCTGCTGGCTGCCACCGGGCAAACCCTGAACGTCATGACGCTCGGAGGGCTGGCGTTGGCGGTGGGGATTTTGGTGGACGATGCGACGGTTACCATCGAGAACATCAACTGGCACCTTGAACAAGGCAAGGCGGTGCGCAAAGCGATTCTCGATGGTGCCAAACAGATCGTCGGCCCGGCGTTTGTCTCGCTGCTGTGTATCTGCATCGTGTTTGTACCGATGTTCATGTTGCAGGGGATTGCCGGTTACCTGTTCCGTCCGATGGCGCTGTCGGTGATTTTTGCCATGGGCAGTTCTTTCATCCTGTCGCGGACCCTGGTGCCGACGATGGCGATGTTCCTGCTCAAGCCTCACAAGCCGGAACAAGGGCCAGGGCATCATCCAGAAGATGGCTATATCAACCACCACGAGGGCGATCAGCATACTCAGAACCACTCGGCACCGGTGCGTGCGCTGCTGAATTTCCAGCAAGGGTTTGAACGTCGCTTCTCGGCCGTGCGGGACGCCTACTACGGCATGCTGGAACTGGCGCTGGCCAATCGCAAACGCTTTTTGCTCGGTTTCATGGCCTGTGTGCTGGCTTCATTTACGCTGCTGCCAACCCTGGGCCAGGACTTTTTCCCGGCCACTGACGCCGGGGCCATGGCCCTGCATGTGCGTTTACCGCTGGGTACGCGGATCGAAGAAAGTGCGGCGGCATTTGACCATATCGAATCGCGCATTCGCGAAATTGTCCCGCCGGAACAACTGGACACCATCATCGATAACATCGGTATTCCGTTGAGCGGTATCGACATGGCCTACAGCAGTACCGGCACGGTCGGCCCGCAAGATGGTGATATTCAAGTCACTCTCAAGCCCGGCCACAGCCCAACGGCAGATTACGTGAAGCGCTTGCGTGAAGCCCTGCCCGAAAGTTTCCCCGGTACTCAGTTTGCGTTTGAGCCAGCGGACATCAGTACCCAGATTCTCAACTTCGGGGCCCCTGCGCCGCTGGACGTGAAGATCTCCGGTCGCGACGATGCGTCCAACCGGGCCTACGCACTGGAGCTGCAACGCCGCCTGGAACATGTTCCTGGGATTACAGACCTGCGTATCCAGCAGTCGGTGGGCTACCCGTCACTGCAAGTGAATGTCGATCGGGAACGCGCCAATGGCCTGGGCATCACCGAACGTGACGTCACCAACAGCATGGTCGCCTCTTTGGCGGGCAGCTCCCAAGTGGCGCCAACCTTCTGGCTGAACCCGCAGAACGGGGTGTCTTATGGCGTGGTTGCAGCGACGCCGCAATACCGTCTGGACAGCTTGCCAGCACTCGAAGCCCTGCCCGTCACCGGCAGCAACGGTCAGTCGCAAATCCTCGGCGGTCTGGCGACCATTAGCCGGGTGGATAGCCCGGCAATCGTCACCCACTACAACATCCAGCCAACCCTGGATCTGTACGCCAACATTCAGGGCCGCGACTTGGGCTCCGTGGCCGCCGATGTACAGAAAGTCATTGATGGTGCATCTGACCTTCGCCCTAAAGGCGCGATCATCAGCCTGCATGGTCAGATTGACGCCCTGCATGAAGCCTTCAGCGGTTTGAGCTTTGGTCTGCTGGGTGCGGTGGTGCTGATTTACCTGCTGATTGTGGTCAACTTCCAGTCTTGGCTTGACCCGTTTGTGATCATCACCGCCCTGCCCGCTGCCTTGGCCGGGATCGTGTGGATGCTGTTCATCAGTGGTACATCGTTGTCCGTCCCGGCGCTGACCGGCGCCATCTTGTGTATGGGGGTGGCCACCGCCAACTCGATTCTGGTGGTGAGCTTCTGTCGAGAGCGATTGGCCGTACACGGCGACGCCCTCAAAGCCGCACTCGAAGCAGGCTACACACGCTTCCGTCCGGTGTGCATGACCGCTCTGGCGATGATGATCGGCATGCTGCCGCTGGCTATTTCAGAAGAACAGAACGCCCCGCTCGGACGCGCCGTGATTGGTGGTCTGATGCTGGCAACCGTCGCCACCCTGCTCTTCGTGCCCGTGGTGTTCAGCCTGGTGCACGGTCGTAAAAAAAATAGCGCTGCCGCTGCTGGAGAAACTACCCATGTCGTCTGATCAAAAACCTTCGCGCAAGCGCTTGATGCTTCTCGGTATCGGAGGTCTGACCCTGGCCGCGCTACTGGTCGCTAATGGCCTGGCAGCCCGCAGCCGCCACGAACATGCTGTTACGCAATGGACTGAAGCGGCTGCCGTACCGATTGTTAACGTGTTCAAACCCTCACAGAACGCCAATGGCGACACGTTACGCTTGCCGGCTCACCTGGACGCCTGGAGCACGGCGCAGATTCACGCCCGGGTGAGTGGCTACCTGAAAAGCTGGAACTCTGATATCGGCAGCAAGGTGCAGGCAGGCCAGGTGCTGGCGGTAATCGACAGCCCCGACCTTGATCAGCAACTGGCGCAAGCCCACGCTCATATGCTGCAAGAGCAAGACAACGCCCGACTCGCGGCCACCACAGCAGTGCGCTGGAAAAACCTGGTGGACAGCCACTCGGTATCGCGTCAGGAGGCCGACGAAAAGGTGTCCAATGCTGCTGCCGCCAAGGCCAATGCCCAGGCCGCTGAAGCTGATTACGCACGCCTGTCCAGTCTTGAAGACTACAAAACCATCCGTGCGCCTTTTACCGGCACCATCACCGCGCGTCACACCGACATTGGGCAGTTGATCAAGGCCGACACGGACAGCGACGCCGAACTGTTCGAGATCGCCGACACGCACCAACTGCGCTTGTACGTGCCGGTGCCACAAAACTATGCCAGCGTGATTCGTCCTGGCATGACCGTGCAACTCACCGTGCCCGAGCACCCAGGGCAAACGTTCAATGCCACCCTGATCGGCGACTCGACTTCGGTTGATCGGCGTTCGGGCACACTGACCGCACAATTTGTTGCGCAAAACCCCAACGACGCTCTGCTGCCCGGCGACTACGCCGAAGCAGCCCTGACGATACCGGCGGACACCCACGGCGTGAGCATTCCGGCCAGCTCGCTGATCTTCCGCGCCCAAGGGACCCAAGTGGCCGTACTGGACAGTGCGCAACACGTGCACTTGCAGGACATCCATATCGGCATGGACCTGGGTGACAAGCTGGTTATCGACCAGGGCCTGAAACCGACCGACACAGTCATTGATAACCCGCCAGATTCCTTGCGGGACGGCGACTCGGTCAAACTTGCCGATGCGGGAGCTGCTCATGTCGCCAAAACTTAAACGCAGCGCCTTGCTGTTGGCACTGGCGCTGCAAGGTTGCTCCCTGGCGCCGACCTACAAACCGCCCGTGCTGGACCTGCCGCAGCATTACCGCGAACAGACCAGCGATGGTCCGTGGCACAGCGCGCAACCGGCGGACAACCTGTCGCCACAATGGTGGCGGGTGTACCACGATGAGCGCTTGAACGACCTGCAACAGCGTCTGCTAAAAGCCAACCCGGATCTTGCGGCAGCGCTCGCGCACTTTGATGCGGCGCAGGCCTATGCCAGCCAGTTGCATGCCGGGTTGTTCCCGCAGATCACCGCCAGTGAACAAACCTTGCGCCAGCGGCAATCGGACCACCGTCCGCTGCGCGGCAGCAGCCAGCCGTCGGTGTACAACAGCAATACCGCTGGCTTTGCGCTGACGTTCGACCTGGACCTGTGGGGTAAAATCCGCAACCAGGTGGCTGCCGGTGACGCGCAGGTCCAGGCCTCGGCCGACGACCTGGCGGTGGCGCGCTTGAGCTTGCAGAAACAACTGACCAGCCTGTACGTGCAACTGGACGGCCTGGATGCGCAAAGCCGCATCCTGTCCACATCGCTGGACGATTTCAGGCAGGCACTGGACCTGACCAAGGCTCGTTACCAAGGGCAGATCGCCTCGGAAATGGACCTGACCCGGGCGCAAAACCAACTGGCCCAGGCCGAGGCCCAACTGGACGATGTACGCGGACAGCGCAACCTGACCGAGCATGCGATTGGTGAACTGGTAGGCGAACCCGCCAGCCAGTTCCAACTGGCCGCCCGCACAGAGACATTAAGCCTGCCGCAGCAACCTCAGGCCTTGCCCAGCACCCTGCTGCAACGTCGGCCTGACATCGCCGCAGCAGAGCGCCGTGTATTTGCCGCCAACGCACAAATCGGTGTGGCCAAGGCGGCTTGGTATCCGGACTTCAGCCTGACCGGCTTTTTTGGCGGGCAGACTCAGGGCGTAGGCAACTTGCTGGCTTCGGGTAACCACTTATGGGCGCTTGGGCCGCTGGTAAACTTACCGATTTTTGACGGCGGGCGTCTCGATGCCCAAGAGCGTCAGGCCAAGGCTGAGTTCGAAGAAGCGTCTGCGCACTACCGCAGCCAGGTGCTGCGCGCCGTGCGTGAAGTCGAAGACAACCTGGCGCAGTTGCGTGATTTGCAACAGGAAAGCCTCGATGAACAAGCGGCCGCCAATGCCGCGCAACATACCCAGACCCTGGCCACCAACAGCTATGAAGCGGGTGCGGTGAGCTATCTGGATGTGGTGACGGCGCAAACTGCAGCGTTGCAGGCCGAGCGCCAGGTACAAGCTATTCGTACCCGTCAGTTGCAGGCCAGTGTAGGGCTGTTGACCGCGTTGGGCGGCGGTTGGGAGGGCCAGCAGTAGGCAGATTGCGATGAGCCATGGATGGCGCTGTTTGCCAAAAGGGACACGCCACAAGAGCTAAACGGCAATGTACCCAAAATGGCCTTGCGCTCAGGTTCCCTCGTGCCGCGACGGGCCATCCATGGCCCGTCGCGGCTCTCCCTAAGGGCTGCGAGGCAAGCTCGCTCCTACAGGTTCAGGAATGCTGTGACGCCACGGTTTGCGACGCCGCCAGCATCGCTTTGAGCAACACCGCGCACCCCGCCGCCAGGTCTTTGGGATCGGCATTTTCGATTTCGTTATGGCTGATGCCATTTTCACACGGCACAAAGATCATGCCCGCCGGGCCCAGTTCAGCGAGGAAGATTGCGTCGTGCCCTGCCCCGCTGACGATGTCCATGTGGCTAAGCCCTAAATCTTGCGCTGCATTGCGCACGGCCTTGACGCAGTCCGCGTTGAAGTACAGCGGCGGGAAATCGGCCGTGGGGGTCAGTTCGAAACTCAGGCCATGTTTAGCACACGTCGTCTCAATCACTTCGCGAACGTCGCTGATCATCGAGTCCAGACGCTCGGGCTCCAGATGACGGAAGTCCAGGGTCATGCGCACCTCGCCCGGTATCACGTTGCGCGAGCCAGGGTACGCTTGCAGGCAACCCACGGTGCCGCAGGCATGTGGCTGATGCCCCAGGGCCGCTTGGTTGACGGCCGCAACCACAGCCGCAGCGCCGACAAGGGCGTCTTTGCGTAGGTGCATCGGGGTCGGCCCGGCATGCGCTTCGACGCCGCGCAGGTTAAGGTCGAACCATTTTTGACCAAGGGCACCTAGCACCACGCCAATGGTTTTATGTTCATCTTCCAGGATCGGCCCCTGTTCAATGTGTGCCTCGAAATAGGCGCCTACCGGGTGGCCACTGACTTTTCGGCTACCCGCATAGCCGATGGCATTCAGCGCTTGGCCAACGGTCACGCCTTGGGCGTCGGTCTTGGCCAGGGTTTCTTCCAAAGTGAATTTTTCGGCAAACACCCCCGAGCCCATCATGCATGGGGCAAAGCGCGAGCCTTCTTCATTGGTCCACACCACCACTTCGATCGGCGCTTGGGTCTCGATATTCAGGTCATTGAGGGTGCGCAGCACTTCGACCCCGGCCAGCACGCCGAAGCAGCCATCAAATTTGCCGCCTGTGGGTTGGGTGTCGATGTGGCTGCCGGTCATCACGGGCGGCAGATTCGGATTGAGCCCAGGGCGGCGGGCGAAGATGTTGCCCACAGCATCGACACTCACGCTACACCCGGCGTCTTCACACCAGCGCACGAACAGGTCGCGGGCCTGACGGTCCAGATCGGTCAGGGCCAGGCGACACACCCCGCCCTTGACCGTGGCGCCCAATTTCGCCAGTTCCATGAGAGAGGCCCACAGGCGTTCGCCATTGATCGACTGTGCGCGTTGCTGCTGAAGGTGTTGTGCTGCGTTCATTGTTATTTCCTCAGGCAGTTTTCTTGGGTCAAATCGAACTTTTTGCCGCCGCCGCTTGCGGGCTGCTCATGCGACATAAGCCGTAGTAAATCGCGGCACCGAGCAACGATCCGGTAAACCAGCCGTAGTCGTAGAACCAGCTGAAAGCACTGCTGCCCAGTGACAGCAAGGTCAAGACCACCGGCACGCCGAAAGCGATAAAACCGTTCCAGTTCCAGGCCGGATACACACCGTCGCGGTAGAGCCCGGCAAGGTCGAGTTTTTGCTGACGGATGATGAAATAGTCGACCACCATGATCCCGGCTATCGGCCCCAGCAAGCTGGAATAGCCCAGCAACCAGTTGGAGTACACGGTTTCCAGGCTGACGTCCGACACCAGCAAGCCGAGCTTTTTGAGCAGTTCGTGGGCCATCAACGCAAGCCCTACCAGGCCGGTCAGGATCACCGCCGTGGTGCGGTTGATCAGCTTGGGGGCAATGTTCTGGAAGTCATTGGTGGGTGACACGATATTGGCCGCGGTGTTGGTGGATAAGGTGGCGATGATGATCAACGCCATGGCCAACGCGACCCACACAGGGCTCTGGATATGACCGATCAGGCTGACGGGATCAGAGACAGTCACGCCGACCAGTTTTTGCGACGCGGCAGTCATGATCACGCCCAATGCGGCGAACAGGAACATGGTCAACGGCAAGCCAAAAATCTGTCCAAGGATCTGGTCTTTCTGGCTTTTGGCGTAACGGCTGAAGTCTGGAATATTCAGTGATAACGTCGCCCAAAACCCCACCATCGCCGTCAAACCGGCGAAGAAATAGCCATACACGCTGGCCCCTTCGGGGCGCTTTGGCGGTTGGGCCAGCAGTTCGGTCATCGACACATTCGGCAAAGCCCATACCAGCAACCCCAGGCCCACCAGCACCAACAGCGGCGCAGACAGGGTTTCAAGCCATTTGATCGATTCGGCACCGCGCAGTACCACCCACAGGTTGAGCACCCAGAACATCATGAAACCGAGGACTTCGCCGGTCCCGCCCAGGCTTTTCCACCCCTCGAATACCGACCCCAGAAACAGGTGGATGGCCAGGCCGCCAAACAGGGTCTGGATCCCGAACCAGCCACAAGCCACCAAGGCCCGGATCAAGCACGGCACGTTGGAGCCCAGGATGCCGAATGAAGAACGCAGCAGGACCGGAAACGGAATGCCGTATTTGGTCCCAGCAAAAGCGTTGAGCGTCAGTGGAATCAACACCACGATATTGGCCAGCAAAATCGCCAGCAGCGCTTCGCCCACCGATAGCCCGAAGTAAGCGGTCAATACCCCACCCAGGGTGTAGGTCGGCACGCAGATTGACATGCCGACCCACAGCGCGGTGATGTGCCACTTGTTCCAGGTGCGTTCATGGACGCGGGTGGGGGCAATGTCGTGGTTGTAACGGGGGCTGTCGAGCACTTCAGGCCCGGCTTCCAGCTCGTACAAACCATTGCGTTCGGTGACGTGGGATCGGCTCGGTTGCATGCTCATTCACTCTCTTTTTATGGTGATTGACCCTGCGCTTGGACGCAGAGCGATTCTCTGTCCAATCACCGATGGACCTTGGCCCTCTCGGTAATGGCAGCGACAATCAAAAACTGTGCCGTGTAAGTTTTATTGTTCACGGCCAGTTATGTTCACACCGTACAACTCACTGGTTTATAAGCACTTTTAAATAGCACGCAACGTACCTATAACCCCTTATCAAGAACAGTTTGCATTCAGCGATAGAACTAAACGAAACATATCGGTGCAGGCTTATTTATTTTGGTTTGCTGCGCCAATTCCTCCGAGCGCTTCAAGCGCCTGATTTAGCATAAGAAACTTTACCTATATTTAATTCCTGTCAAGTGCGCCGAAATGGTGAATGGGCGCACCAATTTGGTGTTTAAAGAAATTATTACTTAAAAATCAGTAACTTAGTTATAAAAACCAAACTTGAAAATATTATTTGCTCATTCCACAACTACCCACTAGATTTTATTCCTGTCACCAGTGACAGGAATAAAATCCTGTACTACGGTCGTAATAACAACATGAGAACCGGCTCCAGCCGGTCTGCCTGCGAGGAACTTGGTATGTCACTGTTAATCCGTGGCGCTACGCTTGTGACCCATGACGAAACTTATCGTGCTGATGTTTATTGTGCAGACGGTCTAATCCGCGCAATTGGAACTGATCTTGAAGTTCCTCCCGGTTGTGAAGTGCTCGACGGCAGCGGCCAATATTTACTGCCTGGCGGTATAGATCCCCATACGCATATGCAACTACCGTTTATGGGAACTGTGGCCAGTGAAGACTTCTTCAGTGGTACGGCGGCCGGTCTGGCTGGCGGTACAACGTCGATTATCGACTTCGTGATTCCAAACCCGCAGCAATCATTGCTGGAGGCGTTTCACCAGTGGCGCGGCTGGGCTGAAAAATCGGCGTCAGACTACGGTTTTCATGTCGCCATCACGTGGTGGAGCGAACAGGTTCGCGAGGAAATGGCAGAGCTGGTGAGTCACCACGGCATCAACAGTTTCAAGCATTTCATGGCCTATAAAAACGCGATCATGGCCGCCGATGACACCTTGGTCGCCAGCTTTGAACGCTGCCTGGAACTGGGCGCGGTGCCTACAGTGCACGCTGAAAACGGCGAGCTGGTGTATCACTTGCAACGTAAACTGCTGGCTCAGGGCATCACTGGCCCTGAAGCCCACCCGCTGTCGCGGCCATCGCAAGTCGAAGGTGAAGCCGCCAGCCGGGCCATCCGCATCGCGCAAACCATTGGCACGCCGTTGTATCTGGTGCATGTCTCGACCCGTGAAGCGCTGGATGAAATCACCTACGCCCGTGGCCAAGGCCAACCGGTGTACGGCGAAGTCCTCGCCGGGCATTTGCTGCTCGATGACAGCGTGTATCAAAACCCCGACTGGCAAACCGCTGCGGGCTATGTGATGAGCCCGCCCTTCCGTCCCCAGGGCCACCAACAAGCGCTGTGGCACGGCCTGCAATCGGGCAACCTGCACACCACCGCTACCGACCATTGCTGCTTTTGCGCCGAGCAAAAAGCCGCTGGGCGTGACGACTTCAGCAAGATCCCCAACGGCACGGCCGGTATCGAAGACCGTATGGCCGTGCTCTGGGATGAAGGCGTGAACACAGGGCGCTTGTCCATGCAGGAGTTCGTGGCGCTGACCTCGACCAACACCGCGAAAATTTTCAACCTGTACCCGCGCAAAGGCGCGATCCGCGTTGGCGCCGACGCCGATCTTGTGCTGTGGGACCCACAGGGCACACGCACCATTTCTGCGAAAACCCACCACCAAAAGGTCGATTTCAATATTTTCGAAGGCAAGACCGTTCGCGGAGTACCCAGCCATACCATCAGCCAAGGCCGCGTGGTGTGGGCCGATGGCGACTTGCGGGCCGAACGCGGTGCCGGTCGCTACATCGAACGTCCGGCCTACCCCGCCGTGTTCGATCTGTTGAAAAAGCGCGCCGAGCATCATCAACCGGTCGCTGTTAAACGCTGAGCACAAAACCACTGCCCGTCAGAGGCAGACGCTTCCCACAACCGTGAGGCAATTACTGTGATCAAGTCCCTGAATCATCTACCGCATCCCCATGAAAATGCGCTGGTGCTGGCCAGTCACTTCACTGATCTGGCTCCCCCGCTCAGCGCACGCCAGGCCGAGCTGGAAAGTTCGCGTTGCCTGTATTGCTACGACGCTCCGTGTGTGAATGCGTGCCCCAGTGACATCGACATTCCGTCGTTCATCCGCAATATCCAGCAGGAAAACGTTCAAGGTGCAGCACAGAAAATTCTCTCGGCCAACATCCTGGGCGGCAGTTGCGCCCGTGTGTGCCCCACTGAAGTGCTGTGCCAGCAAGCTTGTGTACGCAACAACGCGCAGGAATGTGCGCCGGTATTGATTGGTTTGTTGCAGCGTTATGCCATCGACCATGCGCAGTTCAACGAGTACCCGTTCACGCGCGCCGCGGCGACCGGCAAGCGTATCGCCGTGGTCGGCGCGGGGCCGGCCGGGCTGGCCTGCGCCCATCGCCTGGCCATGCACGGGCATGACGTGGTGATTTTTGAAGCGCGGGAAAAATCCGGCGGGCTCAATGAGTACGGCATCGCCAAATACAAACTGGTGGACGATTTTGCTCAGCGTGAAGTGGATTTTGTGCTGCAAATCGGCGGCATTGAAGTGCGCCACGGTGAGCGTTTGGGCGACAACCTGAGCCTGAGCGAGTTGCACCAGCAATTTGACTCGGTGTTTCTGGCCATCGGCCTGGCCGCCAGTCGACAACTGGGATTGGCCCACGAGGATGCACCCGGCTTATTGGCCGCCACTGATTACATCCGCGAACTGCGCCAAAGTGACGACCTCACGCAACTGCCCCTGGCCGAGCGCTGCATTGTGCTGGGCGCGGGCAACACAGCAATCGACATGGCCGTGCAAATGGCCCGTTTGGGCGGTCGCGAGGTGAATCTGGTGTATCGCCGTGGCTTGGAAGAAATGGGCGCAACCGGGCATGAGCAAGACATCGCGAAGGCCAATCAGGTGCGTCTGCTGACCTGGGCACAACCCGATGAGGTACTGCTGGGTGATCAGGGGAAGGTGCGCGGTATGCGTTTTGCCCGTACTCGATTTGAGAACGGGCGCTTGGTGAAAACCGGTGAAACATTTGAATTGGCCGCCGATGCGGTATTTAAAGCCATCGGCCAGACCATGGATGAGTCCGCGTTGAGTGACCCGTTGGCCCACTCCCTGCAACGCGTGGGTGACCGTATTGCGGTTGATGAACAACTGCGCACCAACATCCCCGGTGTATACGCCGGCGGCGATTGCAGCTCCCTGGGCCAGGACCTCACCGTACAAGCGGTGCAACACGGCAAGCTGGCAGCAGAAGCTATTCATGCCCAACTCATGCTCAACCAGGAGGCTGCGTAAATGGCCGATCTTTCGATTAACTTCGCCGGTATCAAAGCCCCCAACCCATTCTGGCTGGCCTCTGCGCCCCCCACCGACAAAGCCTATAACGTGGTCCGCGCGTATGAAGCGGGCTGGGGCGGTGTGGTCTGGAAAACCCTGGGCGAAGACCCGGCGGCGGTCAACGTGTCCTCGCGGTACTCGGCGCACTTCGGGCCTAACCGTGAAGTCATGGGCATCAACAATATCGAGTTGATTACCGACCGCTCGCTGGAGATCAACCTGAGGGAAATCACCCAGGTCAAAAAGGACTGGCCGGACCGCGCGCTGATTGTGTCGCTGATGGTGCCGTGTGAAGAGCAAGCCTGGAAATACATCTTGCCGCTGGTAGAAGCCACCGGTGCCGATGGCATCGAGCTGAATTTCGGTTGCCCCCACGGCATGCCGGAGCGCGGCATGGGCGCAGCGGTTGGGCAAGTGCCGGAGTACGTGGAGATGGTCACGCGCTGGTGCAAGACCTATTGCTCGTTGCCGGTAATCGTCAAACTCACGCCCAACATCACAGACATCCGCCTCAGCGCCCGTGCTGCCCATCGAGGCGGTGCCGATGCGGTGTCGCTGATCAACACCATCAACTCGATCACCAGTGTTGACCTTGAACGGATGGTGGCGTTGCCCGTGGTCGGCAGCCAGAGCACCCATGGCGGTTACTGTGGCTCTGCGGTCAAGCCGATCGCGCTGAACATGGTGGCTGAAATTGCCCGCGACCCGCAGACCCAAGGATTGCCTATTTGTGGGATTGGCGGCATTGGTAGTTGGCGCGATGCGGCGGAATTTGTCGCGCTGGGCTGTGGGGCCGTGCAAGTGTGCACCGCCGCCATGCTCCACGGTTTTCGGATTGTGGATGAGATGAAGGACGGTCTGTCGCGCTGGATGGACAGCCAAGGTTATACAAGCCTGGAGGATTTTTCGGGTCGAGCCGTGGGCAATACCACTGACTGGAAATATCTGGATATAAACTACCAAGTCATCGCCAAGATCGACCAAGAGGCATGTATTGGCTGTGGTCGTTGTCACATCGCCTGCGAAGACACCTCGCACCAAGCCATTTCCAGCCAGAAACTGGCTGACGGGACGCATCGCTATGAAGTAATTGATGACGAATGCGTGGGCTGCAACCTGTGCCAGATCACCTGCCCGGTGGATGGGTGTATCGAGATGGTCCCGCAAAGCACGGGCAAGCCATTTCTGGACTGGAACCACGACCCGCGCAATCCGTACCACGTGGCTTCCTGAACCTGCTGTGGGAGCGGGCTTGCTCACGATCGTTTGATCTTGATCGCAGGCTTGCTCCGCTCCTCGGCGACTGTGGGCCTGGGAGCAAGCACCGCTAAGGCTCCAACCCGATGCCCCGCAGAATGATACTGGTGACGCTGTGGATCGCTCGCTCGAACTGGATGTCGCTCAAGGGCTGGTGCTCATTGATGATGTTCACCTGGTGATCGAAGTCAGCGTAGTGCTGGGTTGAAGCCCATATCATGAACAGCACGCTGGACGGCTCTACCGGTAATATCCGTTTGTCCGTCACCCACTGGCGGATTTTGGCTTCTTTGATCTTCGCCCAATCATAGAGACTCGCATCCAGCGTGAGCCCCAGCGTGGGTGCGCCATGGATGATTTCGTCGGCCCAGACTTTCGAGCCATGGGGGCGTGTCCGCGAGTGGGTCATCTTGGCGCGAATGTAGCTGCTGAGGACCAGGCGCGGGTCATCGTAGGTTTCAAAACACAGCGCATCTTGCTTCCAGACTTCCAGCAAGCCCAGCAAAACCGCGTTATACAGCTCGGTTTTGGTACTGAAGTAGTAGTGCAAGTTGGAGCGTGGAAGCCCAACCTCACTGGCGATATCAGCCATGGCGGCGCCCGCAAAGCCTTTCTCGGCAAAGACCTTTTCGGCCCCGAGAAGAATTTTTTCGACATTGCTGCGACGAATTTCGATCTTGTGATTGCTCATGGCGTGCGGTCCTTGTCCTCACGATTCGTCGATAGTTGCCTGGGTAAAAGTTGCGCCTTCTGCCCGCCTCAATCAAGCGTTAGTGCTGGATAAAGAGGTCTGTCAAAGCGCGAAACAATGAGGCCGCTCGCGTGAAAGTCAGTCATCGAAAATGTGCTCGGACTGTCATTTATGACAGGTTCCAAACACCGCAGAACGGTTTATAAATAAGCCCAAGGCCAAGAAAAAACCGACGGAAAACGCCTCTTTTCAGAGAGAGTTTTCCTACATCCCACTTACGTTTTTGATCTATGGGAGCGACATGCCATGCATCAGGCCCAATCAGCGACCAACGGACAATCTGCGCCCCCCCTCTCTAACGGTGACGTCAAAGAAAGTCTTATTTGCGCGATCAAACTTACCCCTAAAGAAAAGGAAGTGCTCGCATGGGGAGCTCAGGGCAAAACCTCCTGGGAAATTGCGCTGATCCTCAAATGCACGGAGTCGGGGGTCAACTTTCATTTCAGCAATATTCGTCTTAAATTTGGTGTTTCAACCCGAAGCGCAGCCTTGATCAAAGCAACAGCCCTGGGCCTTGTTACACCTTTCTAAACGCTGAACAACTTGCATGTTCTGAGTGCTGGCAGCAGGTGCTTGATACGCGTGCCATCTAGCATCGTATGGATGTAGCCCTGCTTTCGCTGCAACCGGCAGCGTCGGGCCCGCGCAAAAAAAAAGATGAGAACATTCGCGTAGTGCCCGTTGAGCACTACGCTTGAATCCGTGGCTATCGTTAATCGATCAAGGCGAAGGTGGCAGCTCTATCACGTCGGTTTCAATGCCTTCGAGCTTGGGTTTGCGCTTGATCTGCTCCTGCACGTCCTTGGCTTGAGCCTCGGTCGCGTAAGGCCCGATCAAGAAATGTTGCACACCGTCTTTTTCCAGAATGTAGGGTACGAAACCATTATCCAGAAGCCTGCCAGTGGTGTCCGTGATGGTCGCTCTCTGACCCTCGGTGAGCTCCAGCGCCCAGTGAGCAACGGGGACTTGGACCACCGTAGATTGAGAAGCCGCTTTAGCCCGCTCGATTTTATCGTTAGACTCCTGACCGCAAGCCGTCAAGGCCAATATAGCTGTCATCATGATGACTTTACGCACTGCGTTTCCCCTATCTGTATGGATGGGTCGATTTTATCACTGGGGCAGCGGCCTTTGCTCTCCTTGAACAAATCAAATCCGCCCCTATCTAAGACTCATAGGCATGAGTTTCCCTCGTCCGGGGAATTTTACCTCTGGCTATGACGTCTGTAATGAGCGGCGCATTTCTATGCACTTAGCAGTATTCTGTAGCCATGACCGAAGCCGCACCGTCTCAGAGACGTGCCTTACAAAGCCATCAAGGAGAAAAAAATGCTGATACTCACCCGCAAAGTCGGTGAAAGCATAAACATCGGTGACGATATTACGATCACTATTTTAGGAGTCAGCGGCCAACAGGTCAGAATCGGGATCAACGCGCCTAAAAACGTCGCGGTGCACCGTGAAGAAATTTATCAACGCATCCAGGCCGGCCTGAATGCATCAGACAAAGGCAACCAGTCTTAAAACTCCGAGGTATCAGCCCTTGGAGTGAAGTGTCAGGGCTGCCCTGCCAGCCCTCCACGATTGAAATGCACCGATTTTTTCTGCCGTCATGTCCATGATTGCTGACTGTTATGCGCTGCTGACTTGACCATATTAAGGTTTGCGACCACGCTCAATCCTCGCAGAAGACTCATACCCTCTGAATCACTGCGGGCCAAGGCGCCGATCTTCATGGCGACTTGAGAGACTCCTCCTAATATCAGCCCTCGTGGGCTGGACCTGTATTGTCAAGGAATGAAAGACATGTCCGATCTAATCGTAGTGGGATTTTCAGACAAAGAAACGGCCGATCGCGCGCTCACCGAACTGGTTTCTTTAAGCAAAGAGTATTTGGTTGAGCTGGAGGATTCGGTCATTGTCGTGCGCAACGCCGAAGGCAAACTCCATATCAAGCAAAGCGTCAACCTGACGGCCATTGGCGCCACCTCGGGCCTGGTGACTGGCGGGCTGTGGGGTGCTCTGGTTGGTTTGCTGTTCCTCAACCCACTGGCAGGTTTTGCCATTGGTGGTGCTCTGGGCGCCGGCGCCGGTGCACTGTCGGGCTCGTTGAGCGATTACGGGATCGACGACAAATTCATCAAAAACCTGGGTGACACCATTCCGGACAACTCTTCTGCCCTGTTTGTGCTACTGCGCAAATACCAACCGGAGAGAGTCCTGGAAGAGCTGCAAAAGGCAGGCTTCGAGGGCAAGGTTCTTCGTACTTCCCTGTCCCCTGAGCAAGAGAAAAAGCTTCAGGAAGCGCTGTCCCATCACGTGCAGGCTAACCCTGGCGCTTGAGCGTTGAACACGCCAGCAACGTGCTGAATTTTCGACTGCCCGCATCGGGCAGTCGAAACCCCGCAAGCACGCAACAATGCTTGCCATTACCCGCCATAAATCATGCCTTGGGCGAATGATCGAGTGTGTGTTCAAGACAACCCTCATCGCTCTCCATCGCTCAGCAAAATGGGTCAGCCCCTGTCCTTATGCGTTTGCGGTGTTACTGTAACCAACGCTACCCAGTGGACTCTGCGTCACGCCTGCGCAGAGACGACTATGCTTAAATCCAATGAATCCAAAGACGTAAGAGTTGGGACCTCTCGCTCGGCCAATGCGACGTGCTGATATGAACTCATAAAGCTGCGCCACGCCTTTTTTGATCCCGCTCACAGGAAGCCCACAATGGTTCAAAGACAAGTCATCAATGCTTCGGTCAGCCCAAAAGGCAGCCTGGAGACGCTCTCGCAACGTGAAGTACAACAACTGAGCGAAGTTGGCTCAGGTAGCAGTTACACCCTGTTCCGCCAATGTGTACTGGCGATCCTCAATACCGGTGCTCACGTCGATAACGCCAAAACCATTCTTGAAGCCTACAAGGATTTCGAAGTCCGGATTCACCAGCAAGACCGTGGTGTGCGCCTGGAGTTGATCAATGCCCCGGCCGATGCCTTTGTCGACGGCGAAATGATCGCCAGCACCCGTGAGATGCTGTTCAGCGCCCTGCGCGATATCGTCTATACCCAAAGCGGCCTTGAAAGCCCGCGTGTTGATTTGAGCAGTTCTGCCGGCATCACCGACTACGTGTTTCATTTTCTGCGCAATGCCCGCACCCTGCGCCCGGGAGTCGACCCTAAAATCGTGGTGTGCTGGGGCGGCCACTCGATTAACACCGAAGAATACAAATACACCAAAAAGGTCGGCCATGAATTGGGCCTGCGCAGCCTGGACATCTGCACCGGCTGCGGCCCTGGCGTGATGAAAGGCCCAATGAAGGGCGCGACCATTTCCCATGCCAAGCAACGCTTGGTGGGCGGGCGCTACCTGGGGCTCACGGAGCCGGGCATTATTGCCGCCGAAGCGCCCAACCCGATCGTCAACGAGCTGGTGATCCTGCCCGACATCGAGAAACGCCTTGAGGCGTTTGTACGTGTTGGCCACGGCATCATCATCTTCCCGGGCGGCGCCGGCACGGCCGAAGAGTTCCTGTATCTGCTCGGGATCCTGATGCACCCGGACAACAAGGATGTGCCCTTCCCGGTCATTCTCACCGGCCCCAAAGAGGCCGAACCTTACCTGCAACAACTGCACGAGTTTGTCGGCGCCACCTTGGGCGAAGCGGCGCAGAACCACTACCAGATCATCATCGACAACCCGCCAGAAGTGGCCCGCCAGATGACTGCGGGGCTCAAAGAGGTGAAGCAGTTCCGCCGCGAGCGCAATGACGCATTCCACTTCAACTGGTTGCTGAAGATCGATGAAGGGTTCCAGCGTCCGTTCGATCCGACCCATGCCAACATGGCCAACCTGCAGTTGCGCAGCGACCTCCCGCCTCATGAGCTGGCCATCAATTTGCGTCAGGCGTTCTCCGGGATCGTTGCGGGCAACGTGAAAGAAAAGGGTATTCACCTGATCGAACAACACGGCCCGTATGAAATTCACGGTGACACCGCGATCATGAAACCGCTGGATAAACTGCTGCATGCGTTCGTCGAACAACACCGCATGAAACTGCCTGGCGGTGCCGCCTACGTCCCCTGCTATCGCGTTGTCAGTTAACGCTCTGCCTTAGGCTTGTTCGCGTTTCATTGCAGCCGCGACGAAACGCGAACGTACGCTGGAGGGTGTATGGCGATCGCCACGAAACCCCACTGGCGTTGGCCAGCGGCCGGACGAAAAGTTTTCACGTGAAGGCTCGCCTGCCACTCACGCCCCTCATCACTGTTCATGGCTCTCGGCAAGCAAACGCTGAATGAACTGCTCCTGCTGCTGATACATGCCTTCACCAAAATGGCTCGCCCGGACCTGCCCCTTTGCGTCAACAAAATAGTGAGCAGGCCAATACTGATTATCAAACGCTCGCCAGATCACATTGTCATTGTCGATCGCCACCGGATATTCGATCCCCAACTGTTTAACCTGTTGGCGTACGTTGTCGATAACTCGCTCATAGTCATACTCAGGTGTGTGCACACCAATGACTACCAACCCTTCTTTCGCGTACTTATTTGCCCACGCGTTGACATACGGCAGACTGCGCTGGCAGTTAATGCAGTCATAAGTCCAGAAATCCACCAACACCACTTTGCCGCGCAGCGACTCGCGCGTCAGCTCTGGCGAATTGAGCCATTGAACTGCACCGGACAATGACGGCATTGGGGTATCGCCGTGCTGGGCCGCGAACGAGCCACCACTCGCGGCCATGAAAGCCCCCGTCAGCAACAGCCAGCGCACAACCCTGCCTGCTCCGGTCAAACCGCGAGCCATCGACTAGCCCCCCTCGTTGCAAGTTTGCGACACTTTCAAATAGTTGAGGTGCTGGGTTTGGCCCTTGGAGTCCAGGTAAGTCATGTGTGATTTGACCACTTGGCAGTCGGTGCCAGGGTCTTCATTGATGGCCAATACCTTTTTGATGTCCAGGTGCGTGCCATAGGTATAGTTTTGCGCGACAGGCGCTTCCTCGGCCTGAGCAGCCAGGGTAAACAGGCTCAATGCGGCAAACACGCCAGCAGCACAGGTAGCTTTAATGTTCATGATCACGTCCTCACAGGCTTTAGATAAGAGTCATCGAGGCTTTGGATCTCGATGGGGCCTATTCAAAGCCCGCCAGGTATCACAAATGTGTCGAGAACACAGCCCGATGACTCTTTGCGTATCAAGAGGCCCTGCAGATACACAGCGATACACAGCCGTCCCATGAGGCCCATGGGCGGCCAGAAGATTTTTGCCTCAGCATGTATCTGTAAAACCTTAGATACACTGCAATACAAAGGCCTGCAGGCAAGGGAATGCGCGCTGGCTATGATGCGCATCACCAACCAATAGCGAGAGAGCAAAGCCATGGAGCATGTCGATCACATCCTGATCGTTGACGATGATCGTGAAATCCGCGAACTGGTGGGCAATTACCTGAAAAAAAATGGCCTGCGCACTACCGTCGTCGCGGATGGCAGGCAAATGCGAAGTTTTCTGGAAAGCACACCGGTTGACCTGATTGTGCTGGACATCATGATGCCCGGCGATGACGGGTTGTTGCTGTGCCGCGAATTACGCGCCGGCAAGCACAAATCCACGCCTGTATTGATGCTGACAGCCCGCAGTGACGAAACCGACCGGATTATCGGCCTCGAAATGGGCGCCGACGACTATCTGGTCAAACCCTTCGGAGCACGCGAATTATTGGCTCGAATCAATGCCGTATTGCGGCGAACGCGGATGTTGCCACCCAATCTTCAGGTCACCGAAAGCGGCAGCCTGCTGGCGTTCGGTCGCTGGCGGCTGGATACCAGCGCTCGCCACCTGCTCGACCAGGATGACACCATGGTTGCCCTCAGTGGCGCCGAATACCGCTTGCTGCGCGTGTTTCTGGACCACCCCCAACGGGTACTGAGCCGCGATCAACTGCTCAATCTGACCCAGGGCCGTGATGCAGATCTGTTTGATCGCTCCATCGACCTGCTGGTTAGCCGCCTGCGCCAACGCCTGCTCGATGACGCCCGCGAACCGGCCTGTATCAAAACCGTGCGCAGTGAGGGTTATGTGTTCTCACTACCGGTGAAAATCCTCGGTGCATCGACATGAAAAGGCTGCGTTGGCCAAAGACACTGGCGTCACAACTGTCACTGATTTTTCTGGTCAGCCTGCTGCTGGCCAACGGTCTGTCGTTCAGCGCGCAGTTCTACGAGCGCTTTGTGAGCGCTCGCTCGACCATGCTCAACAACATGGAAAACGACATTTCCACTTCCATCGCCATCCTTGATCGCCTGCCCGCCGCAGAACGCCAGGCCTGGCTGAGCCGCCTGGACCGCGCGCATTATCAATACATGTTGGGCAAAGGTGACAGCGGCGTGCCCATGGACAGCAAAGACCCTCCGATGTCGGCCAACTCGATTCAGGCCACCCTCGGCAAGCATTACGACTTGACGTTTGCCGAGATCCCCGGCGTGCGGCCGCACTATCAGGTGTTCTTGCAACTGGCCGACGGAAGCCCGATAACCATCGACGTTCGTCCCGAAGACATCCCCGTGGCGCTATGGCTACCCGTGGTGCTGGTACTGCAACTGGCTCTGCTGCTGGGCTGCACGTGGATGGCCGTGAGGCTGGCGATACGCCCACTGAGCCGGCTATCACGTGCGGTAGAAAGCCTGGACCCCAATGCTCGTATCCAGCATCTGGATGAAACCGGCCCCACCGAAGTCGCACATGCCGCTGTGGCGTTTAATGCCATGCAGCAACGCATTGCCGACTACCTCAAAGAACGCATGCAAATTCTGGCTGCCATCTCGCACGACTTGCAAACCCCGATCACGCGCATGAAGTTGCGCGCCGAATTCATGGACGACTCAGCCGAGCGCGACAAATTGCTCAATGACCTCGGGGAAATGGAGCATCTGGTACGTGAAGGCGTGGCCTACGCCCGCAGCGTACACGGCTCCACTGAAGCCAACTGCCGGCTAGATCTGGATGCATTCGTCGACAGCATCGTGTTCGACTATCAAGACGTTGGCAAAGAGGTCAATCTCAGCGGCAGCCACGGCTCCCCGATCGAAACACGCCCGCATGCCTTGCGCCGAGTACTGATCAATCTGATCGACAATGCCTTGAAGTTTTCTGGCGCAGCCGAACTGCAGGTGAGCGAGCAAGCCAGCAGCCATGTTTCGATCAAAGTGATGGATCGTGGGCCGGGCATATCGGCCGATGAGCTCAATGAAGTGTTAAAGCCGTTTTACCGGGTAGAAAGTTCGCGCAATCGCGATACCGGTGGGACCGGGCTTGGACTGGCGATTGCCCAGCAATTGGCAATCGCACTGGGTGGCTCATTGAGCTTGAGCAACCGCGAAGGGGGGGGATTGTGCGCAGAACTGATATTACCCGCTCATTAATCTGACTCAAGGGGCCTGGTTGACTACCCCACCAGCGTCAAACAACGGTGTAAAGCACGGCAGAGCGGGCAACACAGGTATGCCCGCATCTGGGTGGAAACCACTGATCAACCCGGCGGAATGGTCGCCAAAATACCAATACCGATGGTCAGTATCAAAAAACCGCCTAAAAACCACGCCATCTTACCCATCACATTTCCCCGTCAAACCTACGTAATAAAACAGGTGCAGAACTTCGGGCGGCAAGCGGCGAGTACTGCACAGGTCTCGCGTTCTTGCCTGTCTCGAGAGGTTGGATGAAAGTGTGCGCCTAGATCTGCACTCATAACAGACGCAGATATGGCGAAATAATACGGATCAGTTGCCAGGTAATACAAATTGGCCGCTCATGACGCTGCGCTGATAATCCGCAACCACTTGCTGGCACAGATGAACCACCGCTTCGTTCAATTCCAGGCCCGCGCCGACGCGCCAACTGGCAAATACAGCAAACCCCGGCGGCGCTTGCATCGGCAAGGCAACCAGCGCTCCGCTCGTCAGTTCACGCCCAACCAAAACCGGTGGCAAGGCCCCGACACCAAAGCCGTCAGTTACCAGTTTGATGATCGCTGCCACCGAGTTGATACAGCTGACTTTCGGCGCAGCGATACCCTGCTGATGCAGAAAATTGAGCATGTCCTGATGTGGACGAGACAACCGGGAAAACGTCAGCAAACGCTCCCGACACAGATCCGCCAAGCTTTCATAGTCACGATCGAGCAGGCTTCCTTTGGCCACTACCCAGTAAAGCGGGTAACTGGCCAATTGCACATTACGCACACCATCAGCACGAACCAGATCAGTCTGAAAAACCAGATCCAGATGCCCCTTGAGCAACTGTTCATTGAGGTTCAGCGCAGTATCGGCCGTCAGCTCGACTTCAACCTGGGGGTAATCGCGGCTCACGGCGCTGATCAATTCGCTGAGCCAACTGTGAATCACCGTGTCCATGACCCCGATCCGCAAACGACCGGAAAAGCTGTCCGTCTGGCCGAGTGCCTGCAACAAACGCTGCTGGGTCGCGAGCATTTGTTCGGCATAGCCGAGCACTTTCTGCCCTTCACGGGTGAGGCTCACACCACGCGGATCGCGCTGAAACAATTGCACTCCCAGCTCACTTTCGAGCACAGAGATGCGACTGGAAACCGCCGCCTGCGTGGTTGAAAGTTTCTCCGCCGTCAGGCGGAAACTTCCCAGCCGTGCGACCCAGACAAATGTCTGAAGGAATCGGATATTCATATTGGTGTGCTCGCCCGGCCTAAACGAGGCTCCTACTTTAAACCCATGTCGCAGATACAGGCCAGTGGCCTTAATTCGATGATAGACATAACTTTTTTTGTTCAGCCGTGACAAATTTTATTGACTGGACGCCCACCGCAAAGGCGCCAAACATAGCTGCCATTCATTATAAAAAAACACGCTGAGTCCGGCAGCGAACCGAATTTTCGAAAGTGCACCTGACCGCTTTCGCTTTGCTCACACCAGCCTGCCCTGGCGTTGCAGCAACCAGCAAGAGATTCCCCCTCATGCAAACCATCGTAAACCTGTGGCCACTGATCGGCGTTCTGGTCATCGTCCTTGGATTTGTACTGCGCTTTAACCCCCTGTTAGTCGTAAGCGCTGCAGCTATCGTTACCGGCCTTGCGGCTCATTTTCCGCTGGAAAAAATCATCAGCGAAATGGGTGAAGGTTTTTTGCAGACTCGCGCCCTGCAACTCATCCTGTTGCTGCCTCTGGCCGTGATCGGACTGCTCGAACGTCATGGCTTGCGCCTGCATGCACAGAACTGGATCGCGGGTTTTCAACGCGCCACCGTCGGGCGCTTGCTGATCATGTACCTGTTTGTCCGCGAAACCACTGCTGCCGTGGGCTTGACCAGCCTTGGCGGCCATCCGCAAATGGTACGCCCGCTGCTGGCACCGATGGCCGAAGGGGCAGCCGAAAACAAGTACGGCAAACTGCCGGATGCCGTGCGGCATAAGGTGCTGGCCATGTGTGCTGCCACTGATAACGTGGGCCTGTTTTTTGGTGAGGACGTGTTCGTCGCCTTCGGCGCCATTGCCCTGATGCACACCTTTCTGCTGGGCGCCGGGCTTGATGTCGAACCGCTGCACATTGCTTTCTGGGGAATACCGACCGCGATCTGTGCCTTTGTCGTGCATGCACTGCGCCTCTATCGCTTTGACCTGATGCTGTCCCGCAGCCTGACCGAAGTCGCCCAGGCTGACATGGCGAAGCAGGTGGCAGGATGATTATTTCGATCGAGTATTTTTACTGGCTGGCCGGTGTCCTGCTGTTGATTACCGCGGGCATGATCCTGAGTGACCGAAGCCACCCCAAGCGCTGGACCAGCGGTATCTTCTGGACGATTTTCGCTCTGGTGTTTCTGATCGGTGACCGGTTGTCACCGTTTGTCATCGGTGTTGGCGTACTGATCATGGCCGTGATCGCCGGCATTGGTGGTGTCGGCCGTGGCGCCCACGCTGAACTGCATGTGAAAGCGGCGCGGGCGAGCGCCGGTCGTCTGGGCCACACGCTCTTCATACCCGCCTTGTCGATTCCGCTGGTTACCGTTATCGGTTCAGTGCTGCTCAAACACGTGGAAATTGGTGGCGTACCGTTGCTGGACCCGAAAAACACCACCTTTGTCTCCCTTGGCCTGGGTTGCATCGTGGCTTTAGTGCTGGCTTGCCTATTGACGCGCGACTCGCCCGTACAGGCCTTGCGAGAATCGCGGCGCCTGACTGAGGCACTCGGCTGGACCATGGTGCTGCCACAAATGCTCGCCATGCTCGGCCTGCTGTTTAACGACGCCGGGGTTGGCAACGCCGTGGCTCACGTCACCACAGCCTCTATCAATATGGATTTTCGCCTGGTAGCCGTGGTGGTCTACGTGTTGGGCATGGCGCTCTTTACCGTCATCATGGGCAATGGTTTTGCCGCCTTTCCGGTGATGACCGGCGGTGTCGGAATACCCGTACTGGTGGGGATGTATGGCGCAAATCCGGCGCTTATGGCGGCAATCGGGATGTTTTCAGGTTACTGCGGCACGCTGATGACGCCTATGGCCGCCAACTACAACATCGTGCCGGTGGCGTTACTTGATCTGCCGGACAAATACGCCGTGATCAAGGCACAAATACCCACCGCACTGATGATGCTCGTGGTCAACATCGTGCTGCTATATGGACTGATGTAGGGGGATTGCGGAGTTGCCGAAAGCTGCGATCTTTTGATCTTTAAAAATCGCAGCCTTCGAGCCTCGTCAACTTCTATGAGAAGCACGATCAGAAGTGGAAAGATACCCCGGTCGTGACGTTTAACGGATCACCCGGATAGAAGTTGGCAGAGTCCTGCCCTTTGGCGTCATACGCGGTGTTGGTGGCCGTGGCATAACGCTGGTTGGTCAAGTTACGGGCATCGACAAACACTTCCCATTTTTTACTCGGGGCTTCGTAACCGACTTTCGCGCCCCAAATGGTGTAGGACGGTGCACTCAAAGTGTTGGCGAAGTCGACGTAATAGCTGGAAGCAGCACGCGCATTAAGTTGTGCGTAGAAGCCCCCCGCTTGCCGGTATTGCAACTCAGCCTGATACACCTGCCGCGGCAACCCCGGCAGTTGGTTGTCGCCGAAGGTTGAGTCGTGCCGGTAATAGAAGTCGTTCAAGGTGTAGGCCTGGCGCAACGACAGGGTGTCGCCGTTCTTGCCTTCCCAGAGCAGCGCGTTGAGGCCGGCTTCAATGCCTTGGTGAATCGTCGGGCTGCCATTGGAGGTGGCGACCAGTTGGTCTTGAGTTGCAGTGGCCTGACGCACCACCACCGAAAGCAACTCCTTCTGAACCCACGACCGATACACGGTCAGGCTGCCATCAAAGATGCCATGCCCGCCGCGAATCCCGAACTCAACGGTATTGGCCTTTTGCGGACGAACGTCGCGAATGTAGGGCGTTCCGGTGCTGCCCAACTGCCAGGTGACGGGTGGATCGACCGAGCGGCTGACGTTACCGAACAGCTCGAATTCCGGGGTCAACTGATAGCGCAAACCGAGGCGCGGGGCCAAATCGGTTTCGGTGTATTCGACACCATTGGGGAAGGTGCTGGTATTGACGCCAGTGGTGAATTTTATATCGGCCTTACGTTTGACATTGATCAGCGAAAGACCACTGGACAGCCAGGTTTTATCATTCAGTTGCAGCTCGTTACCTAACGAAAACACCGTATCGCGCGACCCGGTGTAATCGGTTTTTTGCAGCGTGGCCCCCGTCGTCTGGCTATGGGATTTCACGTCAGCCAAATACGACTGGGTATTGCTGAACGTCACGCTACTGTCGCTGGGCAACCCCAGGAAGGTATCGCCGGTGCGCAGATAACGCAGGGTCAGGTTGATGTCTTTGGATCGCCAGTCTTGCGGCGTCGGGCTGTAGCGCCAGCCGTTCAACAGTGGGTAATCGTTATAGCCCAGGCCTACTTCCAGCTTGGCATTGTCGTCAAAGGTGTAGGTGGTCTTGCTGCCCAGCAAGGTCGAACCGTCCTTCTTGCGGCCAATGGGTACGGTATTGCTGGTGGGGTCGTGCTTGAGCTGGTATTTGGTCAGCGTGTTGCCCTGAATCAGGTTTTCTTCGCGATACCGCACAAAGAAGCGCGTCTCCAACTGAGGGTTGAACACATAACCAAAGTTGGCCACCAGCCCCTGGCCATTGTTGGACGTGTGATCCTGATAACCGTCGCGCTGGTTGTGCAGCACACTGACGTAGTAATCGGCAGCCCCGACGACCCCGCCGGTGCTGAGTTGTTCTTTTTGATAGCCGTAACTACCCGCCTCGAAGCGCGCGTAATTGCCTGGATCAGTGCGCCCGGTTTTGCTCACAAAGTTAATCGCGCCACCCAGTGACAAGGCGGAATAAAGGTAAGCGTTGGCGCCGTACAGCACATCGGTGTGATCCACCGCCTGCATGTCGAGCATGTCTTCCTGGGTACCACCGGGGCCGGTCAGGGGCAGTCCATCAAAAAGGAACTTAATACCCAGCACATAGCCTTGATAGAACGTGTTGAGCCCCGAACCGCGAATGGAAATCTTGTTGGCACTTGAACCACTGGTGGCCTGGGCAAAGACACCCGGCTGCAAAGCCAGCACGTCCTCGGCGTTGGCCGCCCGCCCGCGTTCAATGTCGCGGTTGTCGACCACGGCGGTATTGCCCGCCACTTTCTTCAATTCCTTTTGCGACTTTTGCGCCTCGCTGGCCTCGGCTCCGGTTACTACTACCGTAGCCAGCGTGGGATCTTTTGCCTCGTCAGCAACCGCTGTGGCTTGAACCAGCATCAGGAGAATCCCCATGCTGGAGGCTGTTACCAGTGCACTACGTCGCCTTGCTCGCCTTTCTGACGCACTGTTCATTATTTCAATGCTCCTGCCTGTTAGTGAGTGGAGCATCTATGCGTATAGTCTCGCTCTCACCCAGACTTTTGCAGAGTTCGTGCCAGCCCTGAAACTGCGAAAATACGGTCTTTTAATAGCAACTTGAATGTGTTGCTTAAACACTTTGTTAAGGGTCTGTTTGCATTTCAACAGTCAACTTATTGCACAGCTCACTTATAACAATTTGATTAGTGCATATGCTTTTGCATGAACCCATGAGATCGACCTAACCCTTGCACTAGAGGGGTTTTGCCTGCCTGCTGCCCATCAAGTGTTGCTCCAGCAACAGTGCATGAGCAATACGCTGAATTAACCACAACATGACACCCCGTCAATAAGCCTGAACCCCCGGTTTAACGCACTGATTAATAGTTGGTATGGCTCTTGCTCTAACTTTCTGACATGCCTGTTTGCTTCGGTAAACAAAGGTAAACGGTGGAGTGTATTGATCTCGAATACGACTCCGTTTTGCTAAAAGCCAGGAGTTATTAATGGCCAATGTCCAAACTGCCAGCGCGCTGGATGTGCTCTGGCGCCAGGGCCCCGGCGGCGAGCTACTTGATCTTGGGCGAACCTTTCGCGGCCCATTGTCTTTGTCGCGCCTGCAGAGTACGCCCAAGCGCATCCTGAGCCGCCGTGAAGCAGTGCTGCTGGGGGTTTTCGCACTGGCACTGCACGGTGCGGTGATTTACTGGATCAGTCAGAACCCGACGCCCGTACTGCCTATCGTGCCGCCGGAAGTTCCGCCAATGACCATCGAGTTTTCGCAACCGGCACCGCCCGTGGTGGAACCGCCTCCACCTGAGCCGGTTGTTCAACCCGTGGTCGAGCCGCCACCGCCGGTGGAAGACGAACTGGCCGTAAAACCGCCACCGCCCAAACCGATTCCAAAGCCTAAGCCCAAGCCGGTGGTCAAGCCTGTTCCTAAACCCGTGGCCAAGCCGGTTGAACAACCGCCCGCGCCACCGCAACCGGTTGCTCCACCTGCCCCGCCCGCCCCACCTGCCCCGGCGCCAATAACCCCGGCGTCTGCCAATGCCGGCTATTTGCACAACCCGGCACCGGAATATCCGTCGCTGGCCATGCGCCGTGGTTGGGAAGGCACCGTGCTGCTGCGCGTCCACGTGTTGGCCAGCGGTAAGCCCGGAGAAATCCAGATCCAGAAAAGCAGCGGTCGCGACCAACTCGACAATGCCGCTAAAGATGCCGTTAAACGTTGGAGCTTTGTCCCGGCCAAACAAGGGAAAGACCCGATTGACGGATGGGTCAGCGTGCCGATTGATTTCAAAATCAAATAAGCCCAGGCCACCATTTTTACACCGCGAGCGTTCTGAAAAAGACGCGGCGTTCAGACCGTTTTTGATGACCTAATTTAGAGAGCCTGAAAATGAACCTTATCGCTTCCCCCTTTGAATCCATTGAACATGCGGTCATCTGGCTGCTGATTATTTTCTCGGTCGCCACTTGGGGCCTGTTCTTGCTTAAAGGCGTGCAGTTCAGCCGCCTGAAAAACCAGGACCGTCGTTTCCTCAAGCAATTCTGGGCCGCCACCAGCCTCGACTCGGCCGCCGAGCTGGCCAGCACTGCGCCGGGTGCAGCTGCCCGTGTAGCCCAAGCCGGCTATGCCGCCATTCAAGTGACCGATGCGCCACAGGCCAATGACCTGGCGCACAACATCAACCATCAAGACCGCCTTGAGCGCTCGCTGCGCCAGCAAATTGTGCGTGAACGCCGCTCGCTGGAAACCGGCCTGGCGATCCTCGCCAGTATCGGCAGCACCTCGCCGTTTATCGGTCTGTTCGGCACCGTGTGGGGCATCATGTCGGCTCTCAAAGGCATCAGCGCCGCCGGTTCCGCCAGCCTTGAAACCGTGGCCGGCCCGATTGGTGCGGCACTGGTTGCGACCGGCGTCGGCATCGCGGTCGCGGTGCCTGCGGTACTGGTTTACAACTACTTCTTGCGTCGCCTGAAGCTCACCGCCGCTGACCTGGACGACTTCGCCCACGACTTTTACAGCCTGGCCCAGAAGAGCGCCTTCCGTGTACACCTGCACCCGGTGCTGAACAAATCTGCCGCGCCTGCGCAAAAAGTGAAGGAGGCGTCCTGATATGGCCTTTTCAACCCAAGACAGCGATGAAGTGCTGAGTGAAATCAACGTTACGCCGCTGGTAGACGTGATGCTGGTACTGCTGGTGGTGTTTATCGTGACCGCGCCGCTGTTGACCAACGCGATCCCGATCAACCTGCCCAAGACCGACTCGGTCGCCCCCGTGGAGCAAAAAGACCCACTGGTGGTGAGCATCGACGATCAAGGCAAGGTGTTCATCAACAAAGATGAAGTCGAAGCAAGCCTGCTGGAATTCAACCTCCAGGCAGCCAAAGCCAAAGACCCGGAAGTCCGCGTGCAATTGCAGGCCGATAACGGCGTGAACTACGGCGAAGTGGCTCGGGCCATGGCCTCGATCGAGCGCGCCGGGATCACCAAGCTTTCGGTGATTACTGCCAAGTGACTTAAACCGCAGCCTTCTGGCAACCCCCTGACACGACGTCGGGGGGCGACATTCGAACGAGGTGAACACACGTGACTGTCACACAGCTAAATGCCAGGAAGGCGCCGTTGGAAATTGCTCGAGAGCTGGCAGTCGAGTTCGCCCTTACCGCTGTGGAGCGTGACGCTCAAGGCGGTACGCCCAAGCATGAACGTAACTTACTGCGCGACAGCGGCCTGCTGGCCATGAGCATTCCTGGTCAGTTCGACGGTCTCAACGCCACCTGGTCTGAAACCTTTCAGGTGGTCCGCGAGTTTGCCCGAGTCGACAGTTCCATCGCCCACGTCTTTGGTTTTCATCACCTGATGCTGGCCACGGTGCGGCTGTTTGCCAAGCCGTCACAATGGCAAACCTGGTTCAAACTGACCGCCAACAAAAATTGGTTCTGGGGCAATACCCTCAACCCGCTGGACACGCGCACCGTGGTCAAGGACCGCGAAGGCTGGCGCGAATTTTCCGGCAAAAAGAGTTTTTGCTCCGGCGCCAATGACTCCGAAATGCTGATCGCCTCTGCAATCGATGAAAGTGCAGGTGGCAAGTTGCTGATTGCCGCCATCCCCAGCGCCCGCTCCGGCATCACACTGCACAACGACTGGCACAACATGGGCCAGCGCCAGACGGACAGCGGCAGCGTAACCTTCCAGCGTGTTCGGGTTGAAGACTCGGACTTGCTGCTCGATCCCGGCCCCCTGAGCACGCCGTTTGCCTGCCTGCGGCCGCTGATCGCCCAACTGCATTTCGCCACTATTTTCCTCGGCATTGCCGAAGGCGCCTTTGAAGAAGCGCGCCGTTATACCCTCGAAGAAACCCGGCCCTGGTTTAAATCCAGCGCCACGCAGAACACTCAGGACCCTTACATTCTGGGCCACTACGGCGATTTTTGGGTCGCCCTCGAAAGTACCCGCTTGCTGGTCGAGCGCGCGGGTGCAGTACTGGACGAGGCCTGGTCCAAAGGCCCGGCATTGACCAGTGAAGAGCGCGGTGAAGTCGCCATCGCCATTGCGACTGCCAAAGTAGCCGCCAGCCGCAATGGCCTGGAGCTATGTAGCAAGGTCTTCGAGGTGACCGGGGCGCGCGCGACGCAAACCTCCGTGGCCCTCGACAGGCACTGGCGCAACCTGCGCACCCAGAGCCTGCACGACCCGCTGGACTACAAGCTTCAGGAACTGGGCGACTGGGCACTTAACGGCACGTCCCCCATCCCGACATTCTATTCATAGGGACCGACATGCAACTGCTAACCCTCCCCCCTTCCCCGGCCTTGGCCACCTCGATCCGGGCAACCGCACAAGTCTTTGAAGACCCCAAGTCCAAAGCCTTGCTCCAGCATCTGCAGCAAATCGCCCCCAGCGATGCGAGCGTGTTGATCATTGGCGAAACCGGCACCGGCAAAGAACTGATCGCGCGCCACATCCACAACCTCAGCGCACGCAAACACCAGCCGTTTCTGGCCGTGAACTGCGGTGCTTTTTCAGAATCGCTGGTGGAGTCCGAACTGTTTGGCCACGAGAAAGGCGCCTTCACTGGCGCCTTGGGCGCCAAGGCCGGATGGTTCGAAGAAGCCAACGGCGGCACCCTGTTCCTCGATGAAATTGGCGATCTGCCAATGCCGATCCAGGTCAAGCTGCTGCGCGTTTTGCAAGAGCGCGAAGTGGTTCGCCTGGGGTCGCGCAAAAGCATTCCCATCAACGTCCGCGTACTGGCCGCCACCAACGTACAGCTGGAAAAAGCCATCAATGCCGGGCACTTTCGCGAAGACCTGTTCTATCGCCTGAACGTGGTCAACCTGGAACTCACCCCGCTGCGTGAACGCCCGGGCGATATCCTGCCGTTGACCCGCTACTTCATCGACACCTACAGCCGTCGACTGGGTTACGGCGACGTCATCCTGAGTCCAGAGGCAGAGCAAAAACTCACCCACTCCAACTGGCCCGGCAACATCCGCGAACTGGAAAACGTCATCCACCACACCCTGCTGATCTGCCGCGACGGCGTCATCCAGAGCGACGACCTGCGCATGTCCAACCTGCGCATCACCCGACCAGAAACCAGCACCGTCAACAGCGACCAGAGCGCAGAAGAACTGCTGGAACATGCCTTCCAGCGGCTGTTCGAAAGCCAGTCTGACAACCTCCACGAAAACGTCGAACGCAGCCTGCTGCGCGCGGCCTATCGCTTTTGCCACCACAACCAGGTTCACACCGCCAAACTGCTGGGGCTGAGCCGCAACGTCACCCGCACCCTATTGATCAACCTGGGCGAATTGAAAGTCAACAAACGCAGCGCAACAGAACCCAAGCAAGATGAACGCGTGTTGCATTTGTCGATTTGAATACTGCCTTGCGGTAACAACAAAACCCTGTAGGAGCGAGCTTGCCTCGCGATCTTTTAAACCGTTAGAAGATCGCGAGGCAAGCTCGCTCCCACGGGGAGTTACATACACTTTTCCATTCGACATCGAAAAAATTAAAAAACCCTAACAATAAATAATCCTTATAATACTTTATTTCAACCCTATAACCAGCTGCACACTACTAAACCAGCTAACACAACATTAGAATCCCGCATTAGCTTAGAGCATATTTTGATCATCACACAATATAAAACACTAAAGATCAGCCCATCAACATTACTCCAACTATGACCCATCAACCTTTAGACCTTCACAAATAAATCCCAAGCCAAAGCTGCATTACCCTCATCTATGTGTGAGAGCCCATCATACAATATCCATCCCCCCATAAAGCCCCACGCAGTAATTTATTCAACCTCTTAAATTTATAGTTTGAAATTTGATGTCTATAGATTACTCTGACACTAAACTCATTCCAAACCTATTGACCAACCTTCTTCACTCGCAACCCGCCCACATCATTACTGCAACTTTACTCTCTAACTTTTAAAAACACTACTTAACCTTCAGATCTCGCATTAAAGTATACTGAGGGCCCGCATAGAGACACATGCTTTGTCGTAAAAGAAATTAGCGAATCCTTATTTGATATGCGTACCCTATACTCCCCTGCCAGCACGGCTATATCAACCTTCAACAATTCGTTTGTAGGTACACCCTTAATTTCAAGCTCGCGGAAATTTCCGCAGCTTATACCGATCCTGCAAGTATTAAACTCGGCCTTCCTCCACTTTTCGGGCAAGGTATCCGGCAATTCTTGTATATCAAACTCCACTGTAATGCTCGGTCTATTACTGTCTATATGCACAGCAAACAACTCAACTAACCCAATAGCTACAGGAGCGCTAAATACCTTTCCAAAAAAAACACTTCCATCCAGCTCATTCCAATGCATCATTTTCTTTCCTTAAAGTAGAAATGATCTTTACCCCCGGAATTTTTCCGGTCCTTGGATTGCTAATTGGCCTTAGGTTTAAATGAGCCTTCTGATCCCCCTCATTTCCCGGCGCTGAAAACTTGTGTCCAGCGCTATGATCTTGAATGATGATTTTCGAACCGTCCTCACGTGTAAACTGATACTCCCTCGTGAAGATAGGTTTGCCGTAAGCGTTTAGAATATTTTCATTACTCCTAACTGTCATGTTCACATATTTAATCTGACTATTTTTACCAGTTCTCGGATCATATACGAGATCAGGATGCTGTATCCTTGATATCCCCGCTTCAAACTTAGCCTGCTTAAAAGCACCGTTTCGAGAGACCTCAGGAGGGATTAGCTCATTTGGCCGCTCACACGCAGGAGTATTATCCCCCCCAGGACACGAATTCAACCCCAACGGATCCACCCACCCTGTCGGGTTGGGTACGTACTGGTAGCTATTCAGCCCGCCCGCGAGTTTGATCGGGTCGGGGGTGAGGTAGCGACCGGTGTTGGGATTGTAGTAACGATGCCGGTTGTAGTGTAGTCCGCTTTCTTTGTCGTAATACTGACCCTGAAAGCGCAGCGGGTTGGTGATTTCGGCCTTGTCTAGTTTGAGGACGTTACCTTAGGCGCGGCAGTGGGCCGACCATACGATTTGGCCGTGATGGCCGGAAAGGCTTTGCCATTGAGGGCATCGCCTTGACGATAGCCATTTACAAACGCTCGGCATTAAAATACACAGTAGGCCCCCGTAAAAAAACGAACTTAGCAGTAAACCTTATTACGGACACACCACTTGAGATATCTACTAAATAAGAGTCTTCAGTTTTTTTAATTTCTACTTTCAGCTTTGAAGCTGTCGGTATGTTTTTCATCGAAAGGTCTCTGATCTCCCCAAATTCCAAACCTAGACGACAGGTATTAAATTTCGTTCTCAACCACTTCTCAGGAATAACATCAGGGACCTCATCAATATCGAACCCTATAGTTATATTATTTTTATCGTTATCTATGCTTACACCGAAAAGTTCAATAGCATTGATTGGTACGGGGGTGCTGAATACCTTGTTCAGGAAAACAGAACTGTCCAGTTCATTCCAAAATTTCATTTTTTCTCCCTGAAATAGTAATGATCTCTTGCTCCGTCGACCTTGCCATTTCTAGTATTTTCGATTGGTCTTAAATTGAGATGAGCTGGTTGATCACCTGCATTTCCCGGCGCAGAAAACCTATGACCGGCACTATGATCTTGAATAACGATTATTGAACCATCGGCACGAGTGAATTGATACTCCCTAGTCAGAATAGGCTTACCTTCATTATTGAGAATACTTTCATTGTTTTTGCTAGTCATTCTCACGTATTTATACTGGCCAGTCTCGGCTGTTAACGGATCGTATATAGAATCGGGTTGTTGTGTTCTAGGTATCCCCGCCTCCAATTTAGCCTGCTTAAAAGCACCGTTTCGAGAGACCTCGGGAGGAATTAGCTCATTTGGCCGCTCACACGCAGGAGTATTATCCCCTCCCGGACACGAACTCAACCCCAACGGATCCACCCACCCCGTCGGGTTGGGCACGTACTGGTAGCTGTTCAGCCCGCCTGCGAGTTTGATCGGGTCGGGAGTGAGGTAGCGGCCGGTGTTTGGATTGTAGTAGCGATGCCGGTTGTAGTGTAGTCCGCTTTCTTCGTCGTAATACTGGCCCTGGAAACGCAGCGGGTTGGTGATTTCGGACTTGTCGAATTTGAGGACGTTGCCGTAGGCGCGGTAGTGGGCCGACCAGACGATTTGGCCGCGGTGGTCGGTAAGTTCTTGTGGCGTGCCCAGGTGGTCGAGTTGGTAGTGGTAAACCTGTGCTGCGTCGCCTTCACCCTGGAGCAAGGCCAGCGGCTTGAAGGTGCCCGGTTCGTATAGATAGCTGCTGTAGTGGCTGATACCCCGCAAGCCTTTTTGTTGGGCGCTTTCGGCGATGAGACGTTCGCCTTGCCAGAGATATTGCGTGGTGATGCCGCCATAGTCTTTGGCGATGCGGCGACCGAAGGCGTCGTAGCGGTAGGTGACCCGGCTGCCGTCCGGTAGGGTGATGCCGGTCAGGCGCTGTTGGCTGTCGTAGCGGTACTCGCGGGTGATGCGCTGGCCGGCGCCGCGTCGTTCCTGGCTGAGGTTGCCGTAGGCGTCGTACGCAAAATGGCTGTCGCCTTGCATCAGCAGGCGGTTGCCTTTGATGTTGACGTAGCGAGCGTGTCTTGGGCCGTCGGTGCTTTGGTCGAGCAGGTTGCCCGCTGGGTCGTGGATGAAGTGTTCGGTGAGTGTGCCGCGCACGTCTGTCAGGCGGTCGAGCGGGTCGTAGGCGTAGCTTTTGTGCCCTTTTCGGCTGTCGCTGAGCAGGCTGAGGTTGCCGTTGGCGTCGTATCGGTAGTTGCGGCGGTACAGTGGCTGGCCGTCGATGTCGCCGTGGGCATTGAGTTGGCTGACGGCGTGGTCTTGCAGTCGGCCTTGTTCATCGTATTGGTAGTGACTGACCACGTAGCCTTGTTGGCGAACGGTTTCCAGGCCCGCTTCGTAACGGTGCCCGGTAAGCGGTTTGCCGTTGAGGTCGATGGCTTTGAGCGCGCCGCCTTTTTGATAGCGGTAGTGCAGGCGGTTGCCGTCGGGCAGGCGGTAGTCGCTGAGTTGGCCGAGGGTGTCGTACTGATAGCGCAGGGTGGCCCAGCCCTGGTGCTCGCTGATGAGGCGGTCTTGCAGGTCGTATTCGTAGGCCAGTGGCCAGGCGCCGTCGTCGACGGCAGTGAGTCGGCCCAAGGTGTCATAGGTGTAGGTAATTTCGCTGCCGTCGGGCAGGGTTTTGCTTATCAGGCGTCCGGCAGGGTCTCGCTGGTAAGCGGTTATCAGCGGTTCTTCATTGGGATATTCAGCGTCGGGGTATTCGGTCTTTTCCAGCAGTTGACCTTTGAGGTCGTAGGCATAGGCGGTTTTGCGACCGTCAAAGCCGATTTCTTGATGGATTAAACCGTTGGAGTAGTACTCAAGCTGGTAGTGTTCGTGACGCTCGTTTTCGATGCCGGTCAACAGCAAGCGAGCGTTGTCGTAGCGGTAGTTGAGCTGGCTACCGTCAGGGTTGATGCGCCGGCTGATCAGGTGCAGGTTGTCGGCGTATTCGTAGCGGGTGATGTGGCCGCGTTCGTCGCGCTCGGCGGTCACTTTGCCGTAGGCGTTGTAGCTCCAGGCGCGGGTTTTGCCGCCAGGCAAGGTGATTTGGGTCAGGCGGTTGGCAGCGTCCCACTGGTACTGGGTGATGGCGCCCCGCTCGTCCTGCTGGGTGATTTTGCGACCCTGTGCATCGTAGCGATAACGCCGTTGCGTGCCGTCTGGCAGGGTTTCGTCGAGCAGTTGCCCCAATGGGTTCCAGGTCAGGGTGTGCTGGCTGCCGTCCGGGTAATACAGGCCACTCAGTTGGCCTTTGGCGGTGTATTTGTAGTGGGTGACGTTGCCGTCCGGGTCGGTCTGACAGGTGATGTCGCCCTGGGCGTTGCGCTCATATTTCCAACTGGCGAGCCCGCGCTCCACCTTGCGCACGTGGCCGTTGAAGTAGCTGTAGAACGTTGGTTCGTCAGTCGGCGGGATCAGCGCCGTCAGTTGCCCGGCTTCGTTGTACTGGTATTCGGTGACAGCACCGAGCGGGTCTTTTTCGGCGATCAGACGGCCTTTGTCGTCGTAGGCTTTGTGATGCTCGGCACCGTCCGGATCGATCTGGCTGACAAGCCGTGCGTTGTCGTCATGCACATACACTTGCTGGCTGCCGTCACGGTTTTTGACGGTGACCGAGCCTTGGTCGTCCCATTCGTATGTGGCGTCCATCTGCCCGAAATTGGCCCAGTGACGAATGCAGCGCGCCTGTTTTCCCGCATGTTGCCACTGCCAGTAGAACGTTGCGCCCCCGGCCAATTGGCGCTCCTGGATGACATGCTGGGCGTCGTAACGGTAGTGCTCGGTTTCTTGCAACGCATTGCTGGCACTGATCAATTGGCCCGCAGCGTTGTACTGATAGGTGACCTGCGTATGCAGGGTGGTCCAGCGTTCAAGGTGAATGCCGCGTTTCGCGTAGTGCTGATTCGAACGCTCGGCAAACTCTCGACTGTCATCGTATTGCTGGTAGTCAACGGCGCAGAGACGGCCATCGGCGTAGCGCAGCAACAAGGCCCGCCCGGCACCGTTGTCGATACGGTGCAGGCGCCCTGCTTGGTAGGTGATTTTCAGCCGGTTGCCGTAGGCGTCGCTGATGGCTGACAGTTGCAGGTCGTTAAAGTGATAGAAGCGGCTGTTTTTACCCGCCTGCGCAAGAATAAGCTCATCGTTATGCTCGCCCAGATAGATCGCGGCTTTGGCCAGGCTATTAGTGATCGCTGGACGTTGTCGGCTAGGCAGAGGAAAGCGGGTTTGACGGTTCTCATGATCGGTCCACAGCAGTTCCTCACCGTCGCGTTGCAGGCGATGGGACAGTGTATGGCTCCAGCCAAACCCCAGATCGCCGTTTATTTCGACCGCACTGGTGCGATACAGGCGCGTCCATTCAAGCGCCAGAGCGCCGTCGAGTACGCCATCGGTCAAGGTCAGGAGTTCTTCGCCGGTGACCATTGAGACCGGGCAGCCATTGGTCTGGGTGTCTTTGGCGGGTTCGGCAGGTTTGTCGTTGGGGGTTTTCGATTGTGACGGGGCGTCGTCAACGTGCTGGGCAACTTCCAGCGTGGTTTTCGACTGGGGTTTACCACGGGCCAGGACAGTGGCATCAGGAATAACTTGAGCTGCGCCCTCACCGTTTTGAGGCTTTATCTCGACATCAGCCTTTAGCCCTGAATCAAGACGGCCTTCGCCCTGCAAGTAAAACGGTTTACCTACCGTGGCATGGTGTGGGGATCGCGCCTTGCTGGTGCGCATCAACAGGTCGACAAAATCCTGCAAAAATTGAGTCGCTTTGCCTGCACTGCCAACGCCCTTGATGGTCAGGCGCGTAGCCAGCCCAATGCCGCCACTCAGCACAACGCCAAGCAGGATATTGATCAGTAATTCGGTCGTGATGCGAGCCAGTATCTCGCTACGAATTTGTGGCGGTAATATCTTGATCCAGGCAGTAAGAGCTGAGAGATAAGCCCACATCAGGGGTTCATCGCTAGCAATCAGCAAGGCTGTTTGCAACGCCTCTGTGGAAGCGCTCAACAGCAACTTGTACTGTTCTTCAGTAAAGAATTTTTTGAGTTTTTCGTAATTTTTTTTGGGATCACTTATTAGCGAGAAAATCCCTTTAATGTCATCCCATAAGCCGATCAGCGTCTTGATCAGACCATTCCACTGGCTCTGGATATCAATCCAGACACGACCCAGTTCGCCAGCCTCTTGATGGGTTTGCCACAAAGGGAAATATTCGGTGTCCCACTGGGTACGTAGCCACTGGCTCAGGTCATTGAGCAAGTCCTGATAAGAAGCAAAAAACGTATCGAGCTGCTCAGTCGTGATCTGCGGGTAAAAGGTGATTTGGTAGTTTCGATCGGGTAGACAGTTTTCAATCCGCTGGACACCAGAGGCATCAATGACCGTGTCAATTTCAGGACCGCCGCCCATCGGGACCATGCGTACCCGGGTATTGCCGATGGGTATGAAGCGCGCAGCTTCGAAGGCGTGAATCAATGTCAATGTCGAGTTGCGCTGGCATTGGGCAAACAACTTGACCGGCGCCTGGTTGTCCTTGTCTTGGGTGTGTACTTCATCACCGACACGGAACGACTGTTCTGCATCAAGCATGCCGCCGTACCAGGCGTCAGCGTGATCGCGATAGCCTTTTTTGGCTTCGCTCCCCTCAATACAGTGCTTGAGCTCTTCCAGGACCTTATTTATGTCTGGCTGGGAGGCATCCATAGACATAAACATGCTGCCAATCGAAATCATGAAAAAACCTCTTGCTGCACATGAGCCAACAAGAGGCCGCTGTCTTTAAGTTGTGAGGGAGATGAACGCTGTACGAAATGCTCAACCTTTAGCCGCAGGTGGGGCTCGCCAATCGATGCATAGAGCTCAGCCTGGGTGTCTTTGAGCCACTGCATCAGGTTGTCGATCACGGTGTTGAGGTCGCTCTCAGCGAGCGTGTCCAGCAGCTCACCGGGGATTTGCCACCAGGGAAATGCCTGAGCTGCAAGCACCGCCCCCTGCCCCACTGCCACTGGCTGGCTGTTGATCCAATAGCGGTCGAACACCGGTAAAACATCACGGGTCGCGTCACCCAGGTGCTGAAGGATGGGCAGCCAGTGGCGCCCGTCCCAAAAACGAAAAAATACAGCCTCACCTGCGGGCATGAAGACTTGGGTCAGCCCCCGTAAATGCTCGACGATCGTCTCAGGCGTGGCCGTGGACACGGCCAACCATCCCCAGTCATTGGCAGCGGTTTCTGTGGCCCATTGAAGAAACTCGCTGTCTGGCGTCAGGCTTAATAAATAAGGCATGACGGACAACCAGTCGGCAAAGGGCGTTCCAGCCCACACCCTGGCGGCCGGCTCGACGCCTCCTCGTTGGCGGTAGACGGCGAGCGGGTCGGCATCGCTGGTTGAGGTGATCACTGCGTACAGGTTTTCGCCGTGACGCAGCGGGGTATCTACCAGCCACTGCTTCGGGCTTAGAGGTTTAGATGTCACACACGCCTCCCTTGCATTTTTCGCACTCTTCGCAGAAAGGTGCATTGCGCTTGAGGCTGTTGATTTGGTTGGGGGTCAGTACGGCGGCGGTCAATTGCGCAACGCCCGAGGTGACGGCAGGCAACGCCGGCATTCCCGGCACCGGCACGCCCCCCGGCAGTACCGGCGAACTGACGTAAATGCCGGCAGCACTGACGATCAGGTGCTGGCCGCCTGCAGTCAGCGAGATGCAGGCGCCAGCCGATAACACGACGTGGGCGCCGGCCTTGATCGTGACCTCCATGCCCGCTTCGACGGCCAGCGCTCCCCCTACGATGGAGTGGCTGCTGGCGGCGACCTGGCGAAAGTCGTTGGCATTGATCTGAACTTTACGATCGCTGCTGACGGTACGTTGATCTTCACCCTTGAGCACCGAGACGCTGTTGCCGGTAATGGTTTCTTCGCGCTGACCGTCGATTTGCAGAAGGCTGTCGTTTTTGATGTGTTGCTCAAGATCACGCTGGGCATGCAGATAGATCAGTTCCTGGCCCAGCCGATCTTCGATGTGCAGTTCGTTGTAACCGGTGCCGCTCGGGGTGCTGCGACTGCGCAAGACGCTGCGGGTTTTATGTGCGGGCAATGGATACGCAGGCGGGTTGAGGCTGTTGATCAGGCACCCTGAAATAATCGGCTGGTCCGGATCACCCTCAAGAAACGTCACCAGTACCTCCATGCCGACCCGAGGTACGGTGACTGCACCATGACTGTCACCGGCCCATGTGGAGGCCACGCGCAGCCAGCAACTGCTGGCATCGTCATTTCGCCCTTCGCGATCCCAATGGAACTGCACCTTGACCCGACCATACGGGTCGCAGTGCACCTCTTCGTTCGCCGGGCCAGTGACGCGGGCAGTCTGCAGACCTACCGCCTGTGGCTTGAGGTGTTTGAGCTGCGGACGGTAGAGAACGTCCCAAGGAGTGGCGAGGAAGTCGTTGCGATAACCCTGGATAAAGCCGTCAGTCACCAACTCGTGGCTGCTCGCCCCGCGCTCCTCGAGCACTTGCGGTTGACGGCCCTGGTGATGAATTGCAGTCAGCAGCCACAACGCGTTCCAGGTGTCATGCGGGTGCTTGTACAGGGTCATGAAGTGGCCGCTGCTGAATCTGGGCTCGTCACTGACACCGTGGGCCTGGCAGCGGTCGGCACGCTGGCGCTGCAGTGCTCGCTGGCTCAACAACTGGCCGCGTTGTTCCAGCTTGAAGTAGCCAGGGTAGCGATAGTCCTCCAGGTCTTGCTCGACAAGCTGGCGGTCTGGACCGGAGTGGGCCTCGCTCTCACGGCTGGCGGTTTCGAAGTTGTAATCGCGCAAGGTGCTGCGGGTGGAACAGGTGTTGATCCCCACTTCAATGTCACTGACCACGGGCTCATCGGCAACGAGGCCGCTGTGGCTGTGAAAGGGCACGGGATGCTCGAGTTTGGCGAAGGCGCCCTGGCCATCACCGAACACCAGTTGATGCCCTTGGGCTGAGTGACGGAAGTGGTAGTGAATGCCTTCTTCTTCGCACAGGCGCTGGATAAAGTGCAGGTCCGTCTCGTGGTACTGCACGCAGTAGTCGCGCACCGGGTAGGTCGCATCCAGCTTGAAGGTGCAGGCATTACCGTAAATGCCATGTTCTTCAAGAAGCTTGCCAATGATCTGTTCGACCGTCAGTTGCTGGAACATCCGCTGGTTGGTGCGGTGCTCCAGGTAGGCAAGCTGCGGTACGAGCGTGAGGGTGTAAAACGTCAGGCGTTCAAGGGTCTGACCTTGGGCAATGGAGTAGATGTGCCCGTGAACCCCACTTCCATCGGCGGCCAGGAGTAGAAATGCGGGCTTGTGCAGCAGCGCTACCAGGTCAAGATCGGCACGCTGGCTGACCAGGACCAGATCGAAGGCATAGGGTGTGCTGATGCCTTCATCGCCCTTGAATGACAAGACCTGAAGGTCATCAGTGAAGCCGTCAATGGTCAGGCTGAAACGAAACTGAGGCTGCGAGCGTGACATCCGCGACTCCTTGCGCTGCGGTCGCCCGGATGTAACAAAACGTCAGGGCTTATCGGTGCGCAAGTGTGCGATTACGGGGCTGGAACTGGATGTAGGGCGCGTCTATGCCGGAAGTAGCATTAGGCGAAAATCGAGTAGGAATTATGGGGAATTACATGTAGCCGCCGCTAAAACACGACGCTGCGGCGCGCAATAACGACCTTGAATGGCCGCCCTGCGGGCCGCATTGCAGCCTCGTGCCTCATCAGCGACTACAGACGGGAGGTTAGAACAATCCGGAGGTCGGTGGCGGCGTCCCTTTGAGTTGCCAGGAGCCGACCGCGGAGGCTTTCCAGTGCCGTGGGTTGTGGTTGGCCACGGTGCGCGCATTGCGCCAGTGACGGTCCAGGTTGTGCCCGCGACCTGTGGTCGAAGCACCGCCCACGTCGAACACCAGCTCAGCGGCCTTGAGCGCTGACTCGGCAGCGATGTATTGCGCTTGCGCCACATCAACTGCCGCCTGGTCGACCAGTTGCGGGTCCAGATCAGCAGCCCATGCCCGGTCGATGGCATCTGCGGCATGCAACACCACCGCTTCGGCGGTAAAGGCGCGTGCCGAGATGTCACCGACACTCAGCTCAACGTAAGGGTCGTCCACCGAGCGGCTGGCGCTGCTGTGTTTGATCGGACGGGCATGCTCGTTGGCAAACGCAACAGCGTCATTCAAGGCGTTGCGCGCTATACCCGCCTGGACTGCAGCAAGAAACAATTGCAAGAACGGGGTAACAATTGTGCGCTTGCCCTCTTCCACAGTCCGCGTACGGATTTCTTCAGCCAGTACCTGCACATTGTTCAGCCGCGTGGTGCCACTGGCCGTCAGGCGTTGACCCATCGCGTCGAAATCGTCAAGCAGTTCCAGACCTTTGCGATTGCGCGGCAGGATGAACGACACCGGCTGGTCCTCTTCATCCAATGCCACCGCGCTGACCCAGTCAGCGTATAGCGACCCGGTGCTGTAGTACTTGCTGCCGGTGGCCCGGTAATGTTCGCCATCGCGCACAATCCGCGCGCTGATCGAGCCGTTGGCGCCGCCCACTTCCCAACCGGCATTGCCGACCACGGTGCCGTCCAGATAGCGCGCAAACCAGCGCTCACGCTCCACTTCGGCCTGTTCGCTGGAAGATGCCAGCAGCCCCTCGACAAAACCGAAGCCCGGGCGCAAGGCCTGCGCAACGTTGGAATCGGCAGCGGCGATACGGATCAATAAACGGATCACGTCCTTGACCGAGCCGCCGCTGCCGCCGTATCGCACCGGGATACGGGTGGTAAAAAAGCCGGCCTTGGCAATTTGCGCTACCGCGTCAAACGGCAGCAACCGATCACGCTCGCGCTGGGCAGCCCCCAGAGCAATGCTCGGCAACAACTGGTCGGCACGGGCATTCAGCTCTTCGATTGACGCAACACTATGTTCAGTTACAAGAGACAGCGTAGTCATGACAATTCCTTAAGTGTTCAAGCTTAAATAGCGATCTTCCACAGTTGCGATTCGTCAAACCGCAACGCCGTGCTTTCGGCTTCCAGGGGCGGGACCAACAGTGCAGTGTCGGCGCCCGGCAGGCGCGGCACAGCGCCCAGCAGACGTTGGGTGTAGGCGTGTTGCGGATGTTCAAACAACGTGTCGACCGGGGCGCTCTCCACCACTTGGCCGTGTCGCATGACCAGTACCTGATCACTGACATGGCGAATCACCCCCAGGTCATGGGAAATAAACAGGTAGGCCAGCCCCAGCGAGGCCTGCAGATCTGCCAGCAGGTCCAGCACTTGCGCCTGCACCGAGACGTCGAGTGCCGAGACCGGCTCATCACAAATGATCACTTTCGGGTTGCTGGCAATGGCGCGGGCAATGGCCACCCGCTGGCGTTGCCCGCCCGACAATTGCAAAGGCCGCCGGGTGGCCAGTTCGGCGGGCAGGCGCACCTGGTCGAGCAATTCACTGATGCGGGCGGGCTGTTGCGACGCCGCAACACCGGCCACATCCAGCGCATCACCGAGGATCTGGCCGATGCTCCAACGCGGGTCGAAGGAGCTCAGTGGATCTTGATAAATCACGCTGATGTCGCGGCGGCGCAAGCGCCGGTCTTTCTCCGCCACCCGCTGGGCGCCCGCACCCGACCAGGCATGCCCCAGAAACTCCACCTGCCCGGCATCCGGTTCGAGCAGCCCGAGGACAATGCGTGCGACCGTGGTCTTGCCCGAACCGGACTCACCGACGATCCCCAACGTGCGTCCGGCCTGCAGCTCAAAACTGACGCCATCCACCACCTGACGCGATTGCTGATCGGGGCCGATATAGCGTTTGCCCAGTCCGCTGGCCTTGAGCAGCACCGGCGAGTCCGCACCGGGCCTGGGGGGTACCACTTGCCCGCTGTTGTGCGACGACAGCCGCGTGCCCCGCGCATGTTCGGCAGGCACCGCATCCAGCAACGCCTGGGTGTAAGGATGGCTGGGGGTGCGCAACACCTGCTGCATCGGCCCCTGCTCGACCACCACACCGTGGCGCAGCACCAGTACTTCGTCGGCCAGTTGTGCCACCACCGCCAAGTCGTGGCTGATGATCAGCAGCGAGTCACCCCGGGCCTTGATCTCTTGCAGCACCTGCAGAATCTGCGCTTGCACCGTGGCATCCAGAGCGGTGGTCGGCTCGTCGGCAATCACCAACCCCGGGCTCAACGCCAGCGCACTGGCAATCAGCGCCCGCTGGCGCAGGCCGCCGGACAATTGATCAGGCCGCTGACGCGCCCGCAACTCAGGCTCGGGCACGCCGACTTTATCCAGCAACTCGATAACCCGCTCAGCGCGGCTGCGGCGGTCGCCCCAGTGATGAGTTTCGAGTACTTCAAGAATCTCCTTGCCCACCGGGCGCAGCGGATCGAGTGAAACCAGCGCATCCTGCAGCACAAACCCGATGCCTTTGCCGCGCAATCCACGCCAGCCACGCTCAGACAGCCCGAGCAAATCCTGCCCGCCATAACTCAACGTACGGGCCGTGACCCGCGCACCGGCACCCGCCAGACCAATCAGGCTGCGCGCAGTCACGCTCTTGCCAGAACCCGACTCCCCCACCAGCGCCAGGGTTTTACCGGGTGCCAGAGTGAAAGACACATCATGCACTACCGTCTGCCCGCCAAACTCGATGGACAGGCCTTCGACGATCAAGTGTTTATCGCTCATGACAGGCGACCCTCCAGACGTTGTTGCAGATAACGGCCCGCGACTGTGGTCGACAGCGTGGTGAGTACAATGAACAGGCCGGGGAAGAAGGTCAGCCACCAGGCGTTGGCGACAAAATCACGCCCCATGGACAACATCGTCCCCCACTCCGGCGCAGGCGGCTTTGCGCCCAACCCCAGAAAGCTCAGGGCCGAAGCCCAGACAATCGCCTGGCCGACACCCATGGTCAGGGTCACGATCAGCGGACGCATGGCATTGGGTAGCAATTGACGCAAGATAATCCGCCGTGTGGGGTGCCCCAGGGCGACTGCTGCTTCGATGTAGCCGGCGTTGCGCACCGCCAGCACCTGACCACGCACCATCCGGGCGTACCCGGGTGCAGCGCCCAGCCCGGTGGCGATAATCAATGGCCCGATACCGCTGCCAAACACCGCCACAAACAACAACGCCAGCACCAGGCTGGGGAACGCAAAGAGAATTTCCAGCAACCAGCCCACGGCGCGGTCGAGTCGCGCACCGCCAAGCCCGCCCAGCAGGCCCAAGGCAATCGCAATGGTCATGGCCAGTGCGGTAGCCGCCAGGCCGATCAACAGTGACTGACGGGTGCCATAAATCACCCGCGAGAAAATATCCCGGCCGGACTGATCGGTGCCGAACCAATGTGCCCATCCGGGTGGATGGAAGGCATCACGCGGCACAATCGCCAGCGGATCGGCATGGCTGAAGAGGGACGGGAACAGCGCTGCAATGATCAAAAATGCCAGAAAAACCAGCGCCAGCAATGGGCCAAGTGGCACCTTGCGCGCAGTGCGTTGCGCCCGCACACCGGGCAACCGGGTCTCGAGAGTCAGTGCGCTCATGCTGTTTTCCCCTGTTGACGAGGGTCGACCCACAGGTGCAGCAGGTCGACCAGAATGTTGGCCAGCACATACACCGCCGCCACCGCCAGACTGATGCCGATGGTCAGCGGCAAGTCCTGCGCCTGCACCGCCTGATACAACTGGCGCCCAAGCCCCTTGCGCGAAAAGATCACTTCAATCACCACCGCACCGCTGATCAAGGCGCCGATGGCCCAGCCCGACAATGAAATACCCGGCAGCACCGCATGGCGCAGCGCATGCTTGAAGCGCACTGCGATTTCACTCAAGCCACGGGTCCGAGCCGTCAGCACAAAGGGTTGCTCCAGGGTCAGTTCCAGCGACTCACGAGTCACCTGGGCGATAAAACCTGCCAGCGGAATCGCCAACGCCACCGATGGCAACACCAGGGTCCGCCAGCCATCGCTGCCGGCAGGGGGAAACCAGCGCAACCCGAAAGCAAACACCGCCAGCAGCACCAGCCCGAGCCAAAAATGCGGGATTGCCGCCGAGACGGTTTCTGCAAACGAAGCCACCTTAGCCACCCAGCGCTGCCGCCCGGCCGTGAGTACGGTGAGTAACAGCACCAGCAACCAGGCCAGCACCAGAGCGGTAAACGTCAGTTGCAAAGTGGCCCACGATTGCTCGGCCAGCACACGGGTCACGGGTAGATGCTGTGAGTAGGACATCCCCAAATCACCTTGAACCAGACGCCCCAGATACAACACGTACTGAACTGCCAAAGGCTTGTCCAAGCCAAACTCGCGGGTGGCTTCTGCGATGGTTTCAGGGCTCGGGTTGCCACTCGGCCCGCCGAGGATGGCCAGCACCGGATCGCCCGGCATCAGCCGCAGGGCAAAGAAGGTCAGGGTCGCCACGGCCCACAACACCAGCACTCCGCCCGCCAGACGCCAAACGGCGCGACGGCCCACCTGCACCCAGCGCTCGCGCTGCAGATTCACAGTCTCGATTCGGCTCATTTATTCACCCTTTTCATTTGTTAACCCAGGCGTCATACAAATAAGTCACCGCCAGCGACGGTTCCAACCGCACGCCCTGGGTGGTCTTGTAGATGCCCAGACGTGAGCTTTGCGGGTAGGTAGTCAGTTGCAGGTATTGGTTGGAGGCAATCTGCTGCGCCTTGTAATACAGCGCTTTGCGTTGCTCAGGGTCTTGGGTGGTCAACGCCTGGCGCACCAGCCCGTCAAACGCGGGATCGTTGAAGCCGGCGGTGTTCTGGTGATAACCGCCGACCCCGGCCGGGCTGAGGAACTCAGAGCCGAAAATGATCCGCAGTACGTCCGCAGTGTTGGTGTTCCAGTAGCCGATGCGGATGTCGTAGTCCCAGTCCGCCTGGCGCTGGGTAGCCTGCACATCACTCATCTGGTCAATGATCAGTTGAATGCCCACAGCCCGGGTGGTGGCTTGCACCTGCTCCCACAGGGTGTATTCCGACGGCGGCGTGCGGTTGCCTATCACCACATGCACCTGCAGGCGCTTGCCGTCACGGGTGCGATACCCTTCGGCATCGCGCCCGGTCCAGCCAGCTTCATCCAGCAACTGCGCGGCGCGGGCCGGGTCGTAGTCCTGGGCGTGTTCAAAGTCCGGACTGTAGAAACGCGTGGCCGAACTCAGCGGTCCACCGGCACGCGGGAACTCATTGAAGTACACACTTTTGAGCGCCCCTTCGATATCCGAACTACGGACAAATGCTTCGCGTACTTTCACGTCATTGAATGGCGCACGGGTGATGTTCAGCGTGCCGTTGGTAGGGTTGCCCGGACGCAACGCGACCATCACCGTGAGGTCCGGATTACGGCGTGCGGCCTCATGGGATTCGGGCGGCAAGGCTTCGATCACATCGACCTCCCCGGCCTGCAACGAGGCAAAACGCACCGACGGTTCCTGAATGAACTTCCAGACAATACGCTCCAGCCACGCCGGGCCTTGGTGTTTGGCGGTCGGCGGCGCCCAGTTGTAATCGGGGTTGCGCACCAGTTCGACTTGGCTTTGCCGGTCCCAACGGACGATCTTGAAGGGGCCGCTGCCCACCGGGCTTTCGCAGTTTTCATCCCGCGAACGCAGCAACGCGGTCGGCGACTCAATCCCCAGGAACCCTTGCGCCAACACCTCCAAAAAGGCCGCGTACGGCGTGGCCAGGTGCACCACGGCCGTGTGGTCATCGATCACGTCTGTGCTGCGGTACTGGCGGATATAGCCACCGGCCGTGCTCGATTGGGTTTTCGGGTTGGCCATGTGGTCGAGGTTGGCCTTGACCGCTGCCGCGTTGAACGGCGTGCCGTCCGTGAAGTGCACGTCATCACGCAAATGGAAGGTGTAATCCAGACCGTCAGGCGAGACTTCCCAGCTTTTGGCCAACCACGGGCCGATTTGCCCTTGTTCGTCCATCGACACCAGCGAGTCGAGGTATTGCTGACCGATAAATACCTGCGGCATGTCACCGGCAACATGCGGATCAAGGCAGGTGGGTTCGCGGTCCGTGGCATAAATCAGCGTGCCTCCGCTGACCGGTTTGTCACTGCGCGCAACGGTTGAATGTTCCTGCCCGCAACCGGCCAGCACTGTGCACAAAGCTGCGATACCGAGTAGCGGAAATGTTCGAGTCATGGGGGATGTCGTGCGCATATGACCTGCTGCCTTAAGTCCGGGACTTAGGCTATTGCACAAGCCATGCCGGGTTTTTCACCCCGCAAACAGGCACTGATCAACAGATTGAGGGCGTTAAAAACAACAGTCTGTGCAGCGACTGTTGGCGAGCCAACAGTTGGCTGAAAACCCACTGCAGGAGCGAGCTCGTCTCGCGATCGTTTGATCTTTAAAAAGATCGCGAGGCAAGCTCCTACAGGTAATGCATTCAGAAACGCAACGGTGTGGCCGGTTGCTGCAACACCGCCGCGTCTCGATAACGGGCGCCGAAATGATCACTCGGCAGTCGCGCCTGCCCGGCACCGAACAGCCGCTCGCGCAAGGTTTCGCCTTCGTTGTAGCGCTCACGGAAACGCCCACGGCGACGCAGTTCAGGGATCACCAACTCAATAAAATCTCGGGCCGTTTCAAACGACAGGTACTGACGCAGATTGATCCCGTCAATGCCGTCGACATCCAGCCATTTCTCGATTTCATCCGCCACCACCGTCGGCGTGCCCGCAACAAAGAAGCGCTCCCGATTAAAGCCCGAGAACTGCGACAGCACCGTGCCCACCGTCCACTCCGGCTTGTAGCGTTGCAGGCTTTCCCAGCCGTCAACCTTAAGCTCGATCAAATCACTGATCAGCGCATCGCTCGGGTACGCGGTCAGATCAATCGCCGACTGATGATGGGCCAGTGAGGCTTCGACGCTCATCAACTTGCGATAGCTGTCGAGCTTGCGGCTCACCTCTTCATCGGTGCGGCCCACGATCACCCCGGCCATGACGATGAATTTCAAACCTTCCGGATCACGCTCATGGGCCACCGCCTTGTTACGCATGGCCTGGATATTGGCGCGCACGGCCGGGGTGTCGAGGCCACCGGTAAACACCACTTCAGCATGCCGGCCGGCAAACTCGATACCGGCTGGGGAGCCGGTTGCCTGGAACAGCACCGGCGTGCGCTGACGCGAAGGCTGGCACAGATGGGGCCCGGCCACGCGGAAGTGTTCGCCGACGTGGTTGATGTAGCGAACTTTTTGCGGGTCGGTGTACACCCGCTGTTCGCGGTCGATAATCACCGCGTCATCGTCCCATGAGCCCTCCCACAGCTTGTAGAGCACATCCAGGTATTCATCGGCAATTTTATAACGATGGTCGTGGACCACCTCGGTGTCATGCCCAAAGTTACGCGCGGCATTGGGCAGGTATGAAGTCACGATATTCCAGCCCACCCGGCCCTTGGTCAGGTGGTCGAGGGTGCTCATGCGCCGGGCAAAGGCAAACGGCGGCTCGTAAGTGGTCGAGAAGGTGGCGCCAAAACCCAGGTTCTTGGTCACTGCAGCCATCGCTGGAATCACCATTAACGGGTCATTGCTGGGGATCTGCATGGCCTCGCGCAAAGCGGTTTCCGGGCCATTGCGAAAACGGTCATAGGTGCCGATTACGTCTGCCAGAAACACTCCATCAAAAGTGCCGTATTCCAGCAGTTGCGCCAGCTCGGTCCAGTACTCCAGATCATTGAAACGGTGACGATTGTTCTCTGGATGCACCCACAGGCCGTGAACGATATGGCTCACGCAATTCATTTCAAACAGGTTGACGTGCAGTTGCTTGGGCATCGCCTGTACTCCTAGGGCGCCGGGTTCGGGATGCGCTGGTGGATGGCCTCAAGGCGCGCCAGAATCTCCGGGCTGAGGGTGACGTTGAGCGCGCTGAGGTTGTCGCGCAATTGCACCAGGCTGGTCTGACCGGTCAGTGCACTGGCCACAAACGGTTTGTTGATCACGTAGGCAAGGGCCAATTGCGCCGGGGTCAGATCGTGCTCGCGGGCCACTTGCACGTAACCGGCAATGGCTTCTTGTGCCAGCACACTGTCGTAACGGCTGAAGGTGCGATACACCGCCGCCAGCCGCGAACCTTCGGGGCGCGCACCGCCCAGGTACTTGCCGGTCAAGGTGCCGAACGCCAGCGGCGAATAGGCCAGCAGGCTTACGCCTTCACGATGGGTGAACTCCGACAAACCGCCCTCGTACAGACGGTTCAGCAAGCTATAGGGGTTTTGAATGCTGACAATCTTCGGCAAGCCCAGACGCTCGCTCTGCTTGAGGAACTCAGCCACGCCCCAGGCCGTTTCGTTGGAGACACCAATGTGACGGATCTTACCCGCCTTGACCTGATCGGCCAGCACCGACAGGGTTTCTTCGATGGCCACGCTGTGTGTGTCTTCAACATAGGGGTATTCGCGCAGACCAAAAAAATTGGTCGAGCGATCTGGCCAGTGCAGTTGATAGAGGTCCAGGTAATCGGTATTCAGGCGTTTGAGACTGCCGTCCAGAGCGTCGACGATATTGCGCCGGTCATGCCGGGTCAGGCCATCGCGAATATGCAGTTGGCCGCCAGGCTCACGGGCCGGGCCGGCGATTTTGCTGGCCAGCACGATGTCTGCACGGCGCGCGCTGTTGGCGGCCAGCCAGTTGCCAATGAAACGCTCCGTGGTACGCCAGGTATCGCCGCGGGTGGGCGTGGGGTACATCTCGGCGGTGTCGATGAGATTGACGCCTTCGTCCAGCGCCAGGTCGATCTGCTGATGGGCCTCGTTTTCAGTGTTTTGATGGCCCCAGGTCATGGTGCCAAGGCCCAGAACACTGACCTTGATGTCGCTGTTGCCCAATTGACGGTAATGCATGAAAGGTCCTTTTTTGCTGGCAATCAATACAAACACTTCGAGTGTTTATGACTGCCAGGAACCTATGCACCTAACATGCCACGGCCCCCAACCTCAGGCGTAGCGGCATACTGGCCCTGCGTGTCAGGGAGCGGTTTGTTGAACCGTATGCAATGTGTTCATGAAGTGTTGGGCAACCAACAGGTTGATTTGTTTGCTTCGCGATCGTTTAAACGATCAAAAGATCGCGAGGCAAGCTCGCTCCTACAGAGTTTATGGCGACTCTACCGTGCCGCCTTCGCAATCGCGCTGATTGGGGTTATCGGTACAGCCTTCCTGATAACTCAAGTATTGGCAGCCCGCACATAGAACAATCAGGCTCAACAGCATGTATCGCAATGTCATAAGTTCTCCTGGGTCAGCTGGTTAATTCATTTTCATTAGCCTAGCTGACACAAGAGAACTCCGGCGTTTAATACCGATTTAAAAGCCTGGAACGATCTGGCCTTTGTAACGGGTCAGGATGAACTGGCGCACGGCATCAGAGTGCAAGGCTTTGGCCAGCTTCTGGATGCCTGGGTCGTTGATGTTGTCCGGGCGAGCCACCAGATACTCGACGTACAGGTCCTTGCCCTTCTCGACAATCAACGCGCTGTTGGTGTCGATGCCGGCTTCCAGCGCGTAGTTGGCAAACACAAAGGCCAGGTCCACCTGGCTCACGGAACGGGCCAGCATCGCCCCTTCCAGCTCACGGATTTTCAAGTGTTTGGGGTTGGTCACGATGTCGCGAGTCGTCGACTGCGGGTTGCCAGGCTCTTTGAGCGTGATCAGCTTGGCTTCTTCAAGCAGCACCAAGGCACGGCCTGCATTGACCGGATCATTGGGGATAGCCACTGAAGCGCCGTCTTTCAACTCGGCAATGTTTTTGATTTTGGTCGAATACGCGCCAAACGGCTCGATATGCACACCCACTACCGGGACCAGATCGGTATGGCGTTCCTTGTTGTACTCATCCAGAAATGGCCGGTATTGGTAGTAGTTGGCGTCGATGTTTTTTAGCGCGAGCTGTTGGTTGGGCTGAATAAAGTCGTTGAACACTTTGATCTGCAGATCAACGCCTTCCTTGGCCAACTCAGGCTTCACAAACTCCAGGATTTCGGCATGCGGCACCGGTGTGGCACCGACCACCAGTTTTTCATCGGCCTGCGCGCCAAACGCGGCCATCACGGCGACCAGGGCAAGAAGCTTTTTCATTGCACAAACTCCGAACTATTGGGAATGAGCCGTCTCAACGACGGCTGAAATGGGAAACCAGACGATCGCCGGTCATTTGCAGCCCTTGCACCAGCAACACCAGCAAGGCCACGGTGACCACCATGACGTCGGTCTGAAAACGCTGATAACCGAAGCGAATCGCCAGATCCCCGAGGCCGCCACCGCCGATCACGCCTGCCATCGCGGTGTAATCGACCAGCACGATGGCGGTCACAGTGACGGCTGCAATCAGCCCCGGACGTGATTCGGGCAACAAGGTGTGCCAGATGATTTGCCAGGTCGTGGCGCCCATCGACTGGGTAGCCTCCACCAGGCCACGGTCGACTTCACGCAACGCGGTTTCCACCAGCCGCGCGAAGAACGGTGTACACCCCACCACCAACGGCGGAATGGCGCCTGCCACCCCCAGCGAAGTGCCGGTGATCAAGGTGGTGACCGGGATCAACACGATCAGCAAAATGATGAAAGGCAGCGAACGCAAGATATTCACGACCATCGACAGCACCCGATAGATACCGGGCTTGGCGTGCAACTGCTGCTTGCCGGTGAGGTACAGCAACACCCCCAGCGGCAAGCCGAGCAACACGGTAAACCCCAGTGCCATGCCGAGCATGCTCAGGGTGTCGAGGCAGGCCTGGCCGATTTCCGGCCAGTTAATGTTGCTCAGCAGTTCGCCCATGGTTATGACCAGTCATGGCGCGGCGGGTTGACTCCGTTCAGTAACCAGTTGCCGACCACGTGGTACTTCCAGCGTACCGGGTCATGCAAGGTGTGCACGCGAGCATTACGCCAATGGCGGTCATGGTTGTGGCGCGCCAGCGAAGAGCGGGTGCCACCCAGTTCAAACAGGCGGGTACTGGCTTCCAGGGCAATTTCTGTGGTCAGCACCTTTGCCTTGGCCACTGCCACCGAGGCACGCGCCACGCCGTCCTCATCGGGTGCTGCACGCACGCTGTCGATGACTCGCCCCGCTCGCTCGAGCAAAGCTTCGGAGGCGTCCAGTTGAATGCTCAATTTACCGATCTGGATGATCGTCAGCGGGTCTTCACTGGCTTTATCCAGCCCTGAGTCGATCCATGGGCGCGCGTGATCGCGTACAAAGCTCAGGGTGTCGCGCAGTGCCGCGCGGGCAATACCTGCATCAATGGCGGCGGTGGTGATTTGGGCAATCGGCCCGGCCAGGGTCGGGTTTTCATAAGACTGATAGGACTTGAACACGTTGGATGCCGGTACCCGCAGGTTGTCCGCCAGGACGGTGCCGCTGGCAGTGTTGCGCTGGCCGATGCTCGACCAGTCATCCACCACAGTCAGGCCCGGCGTGCGGCGCGGCACGAACGCCAAATGCGCCTTGTCTTCGGTGTTCAGCGCCAGCACACCCAACCAATGGGCGTACAGCGAACCGGTGCAATAGCCTTTGCGGCCATTGATCACCACGTCATCGCCTTCAGTGACAAAACGGGTCTGGATGTCTTGTACGGTCTTGCCGCCGGTTTCGGAAATGGCGTTGGCAAAACGGTTGCCCTTGAGCGCCAGTGCGAAGAACCGGGCCTTCTGCTCATGGGTACCTTGCAGGCGAATGTCTTCGAGCAGGCAGTAATGGTTTTGCGGGATCTGCCCGAGCGAAGCGTCGGCAGCTGAAATAATAGTGATCACTTCAGCCACCGTGGCAAACGACACCTCAGCACCGCCATATTCCTTGGGCACGGTAATGCCCCACAGACCACTGTTGGAGAACACATCCACCACCTCGGCGGGCACTTCACGCAGGCGATCACGCTCAGCATCACCTTCGAGTAAAAATGCAGCGACTTTGTGGGCAACTTCAATGGCCTCTGCGTCCGTGCGGATAACATGGGCATCAGGGGCAGACAGTGGGTAATGGGCGTCGGCAGGGGTGTTCGACATGGTGTTCTCACTCTTTACGCGTGTTTAATCGCCAACAGGTGCGATCGTTATTCACAACAGAGCAGAATCCATGCCACATATTTTTTGCTTTAAATACAACAACTTAGGTTTTATGCGCAGTTTGCATAGTTGGCCTGGCAACAGTCTGTATAGCAACTGTTGCAGGGGCAACACCTGCAAACCCTGTGGGAACAAAGGCGTGCCAGCGGGGCCGAGGAATGCCTATTGGTTATCGCCCAATCAGGATCTGTCATTAGTCAGCATCCCGGACAAAAATTAAAGTGAGCGACCAAAAAGCCTGATTTTCAAGGACGCTTACATGACTCAGATTACCGGCCAGAACTTCATTGGCGGCCAGCGCAGCAGTGCAGGCTCTGTTCATTTGCAAAGCCTGGATGCAAGCACTGGTGATGCACTGCCGTATCAATTTGTGCAGGCCACCGAGGCCGAGGTTGATGCGGCGGCCAAGGCTGCCAGCGCGGCCTTCCCGACGTTTCGCAGTTTGCCTGCCGTCCGCCGTGCCGAGTTTCTGGAGGCTATCGCCGAAGAGATCGATGCGCTGGGGGATGAGTTCGTGGCCATCGTCTGCCGCGAAACGGCCCTGCCCGCCGGTCGTATCCAGGGTGAGCGCGGGCGCACCAGCGGCCAGATGCGTCTGTTTGCCCAGGTTCTGCGACGCGGCGATTTCTATGGCGCGCGCATTGATCAGGCGTTGCCAGACCGTCAGCCACTGCCCCGCGTGGATCTGCGCCAATACCGCATCGGCGTCGGCCCGGTAGCAGTGTTTGGTGCCAGCAACTTTCCACTGGCCTTTTCGACGGCCGGGGGCGACACCGCTGCGGCGTTCGCGGCGGGTTGCCCGGTGGTGTTCAAGGCCCATAGCGGGCACATGGCAACCGCAGAACAGGTGGCGCTGGCCATTGTGCGGGCGGCCGAGCGCACAGGCATGCCAGCGGGCGTGTTCAACATGATCTACGGCGCCGGAGTCGGCGCAACACTGGTCAAGCACCCGGCAATTCAAGCGGTCGGCTTTACCGGCTCGCTGTCGGGTGGCCGCGCCCTGTGTGACATGGCCGCTGCGCGCCCGCAACCAATCCCGGTGTTTGCCGAGATGTCGAGTATCAATCCGGTGGTGCTGCTGCCCGAAGCCTTGAAGCAGCGCGGCGAGCAGATCGCCAAAGACCTGGGAAGCTCAGTGATGCTCGGCGCCGGTCAGTTCTGCACCAGCCCGGGCCTGGTACTGGGCATTGCCTCGCCGGAATTCAACGCGTTCGTTGATGCTCTGGGGCAGTTTTTCAGCACTCAACCGGCGCACACGCTACTCAATGCCGGTGGCCTCAAGAGCTACACCAAAGGCTTGAATAATCTGGCCTCGGTCGAGGGTATCCGCCACCTGGCCGGCTCCGCACAACAGGGCAATCAGGCACACCCGCAACTGTTCCAGGCAGACGCCAGCCTGTTGATCGGCGGTGCCGAGGTCTTGCAAGAGGAAGTATTTGGGCCGACTACCATCGTCGTTGAAGTGGCAGACCGGGCGCAGTTGCTGCAAGCATTGCACAGCCTGCATGGGCAACTGACCGCCACCCTGATCAGTGAACCGGCTGATCTGCAAGCGTTTGCCGAGGTGGTGCCGGTACTGGAACACAAGGCGGGTCGCCTGCTGATCAACGGTTACCCGACCGGGGTTGAGGTGTGCGACGCCATGGTTCATGGCGGGCCTTACCCGGCGACTTCGGATGCCCGCGGGACCTCGGTCGGCAGCTTGGCCATCGACCGTTTCTTGCGCCCGGTATGCTTCCAGAACTATCCGGACAGCCTGTTGCCAGATGCATTGAAAAACGCCAACCCGCTGGGCATCCAGCGCCTGCTCAACGGTCAGCCAAGCCGCGAGGCGCTGAACTGACGATTATTGGTCAGCCGCGTAAATAACAGTTTGCGCGCTGTCCGGCGCCACGGACTTGAGGGTGAAGTAGGTGTCACCCTCATCCGTAAGGATCTCGTATTGCACCTTGCCAGGGACCCGATTCGACCCGCTGACGTGCTTGATGATTTTCAACACACGCTGGAATTTCACGTTCTGGGTGCCGTTCTGCGCGGGGCCGGTCAGCACGTTGACGGTCTGGAACCAGTCCTGATTCTTTTTGTGCGACACCAGGGTGTCGGTCAGCGCTTCGAAGCGCTCAAGACGGGTAAAGCCCCACAAGGTTTGTTCGGCAGCTGCCTTGCCCGGTGCATTTGAGCCGGTAAATACAAACAGATTAATGGCCGGATTGTCTTCACAAAAAAAATCGTAAGGCACCAGCCCATCGACCATTTTCTTGCCCGCGACAAAGCCTTTTTTATGCACCAGAAACATGTCCACCTCCACTCAATGGCCTTACCAAAACATCAGACAGTGCTGAGCTGAAAGTCTACTGGTGCAAGGCGTACAGAGCCGTCAAGGCTATGTAATATCGTGTAAAGATCATAAAACCCGTAGGAGCGAGCTGGCCTCGCGATCTTTTGATCTTTTAATAAATCGCGAGGCCAGCCCGCCCCTACAGAGGGTCTTGGGGCAGGCAGATTTCGACGGTCAGGCCGCCGGATGGCTGGTTGTAGGCGACGATGGTGCCGCCGTGCATTTCCACCGACCGTGAAGCAATCGCCAGACCCAGGCCAAAACCGCCACTGGGTTCACTGGCTCCGCGCTCGAAGGGCTGGAAAATGCTCTTGAGGCGTTGTTCTTCAACGCCTGGGCCCTGATCGGTGATCTGTACCTGCAGGCTGTTGCCCGCCAGATTGATCTGAGCGTTTACCCGCACCTGAGTGCCGGGCCGCGTATGGCGAACAGCGTTGCGAATCACGTTTTCGAAGCAGCGATACAACAACTCGCCACTCACCCGGCTGACAAACGGCGGACACGCCTGCAACGTGACCTCGCACTGTTTGACCCCGGCTTCAAATTGCGCATCTTCAACGATCAACCTTAACAATTCGATGATGTCGACCAGTTCACGCTCGATACTGTCGGGCCGCCCCTGGACACGGGCCAGGGTCAGCAGCGCTTCAATGAGGGTGTCCATGCGCACCGACTCGCGCTCGATACGCTCCACCATCTCGCGGCGCCCCGGGTCCTGATGCAACAGCCCGATGGCCACTTGCATGCGGGTCAACGGTGAGCGCAACTCGTGGGAGATGTCATGCAGCAGGCTCTGTTGAGCCTCGACCAGCAGCCGCAACTGGTTGGCCATGCGGTCACAGTCTTCGGCCAGGTCGACGATTTCATCACGCCGCCCGCCCATCATCGGTTTGACTCGCGTGCCGAAGCGTCCCTGAGCCACGTCACTCATGGCGCGACGCAGGAAGGTCAGCGGCCAGGTCAGGTAAAAGGCCATGTAACCGCTGAACAGCGCACTCATCACCGTGCCGATGATCAACGGCATCAAGCCCGGTCCTTCCCCCAGGCCAGGCCCTCCTTCTCCGTGCTCCCCCGGCGCGCGGGTAGATCTGAGAAATAATTCGATGCCTTCACGGCTGAGCACCGCCCGCTCGAACACCGGATGCAACACGGGCGATCCGGCCAGCAACTCTCCGCTGCTGTCATAGATGCCAATGGCCTGGTCATCGGGGTGCCGCCAGACGGTGAGCAGTTGCATGCCAGACTCGACACCAAAGGACTCTAGCAGGTGAATTTCGCTGGTCAGAATGGTGTCGAGGTGCGGATCTCCCGGCTTGGATTTGCTGAGTATCACAAACCCCATGCCGACAAAAAACGTCAAGGTGGTGGCCAGCCAGAACGCCAGGAACAGCTTCCAGAACAGTCGACTTGCTTTCATTATTCAGCGATCAACAAATAACCCAGGCCACGTACGCTCTGGATCCAGGCTTTGGCATCAGGGCGCGGGCCGAGTTTTTGGCGGATGCTGCTGATGTGCACATCGATGCGTCGATCGTAACGGGTCAGCGGGCAACCCAGGGCGTTGAGCGACAGGTCTTGCTTGCTCACCACTTGCCCGGCGCATCGAGCCAGCTCTTCGAGCAGGCTGAATTCAGTGCTCGTCAGGCCCAGTTCCTGCCCCTGCCAAAGCGCCTGGCGTTTACCGGGCCAGAGCACCAACTGACCGGTTTTGATCACCTCGCTGGCGGGCTGGTCCGTGGCAGGATTGACTCGGCGCATGATCGCCCGCAAGCGCGCTACCAGTTCACCCGGCGAGCTGGGCTTGGGCACGTAGTCATCCGCGCCCAGCTCAAGGCCGGTGATGCGGTCAATGTTGTCACCACGGGCGGTCAGCAGCACGACCGGGACCTGGCTGCGCGCACGAATGCGCCGCAGGACTTCGATCCCAGACAAACGGGGCAGCATGACGTCCAGCACCACAATGCTGTAGCGCCCGGACAGCGCCTGAACTTCGCCCTCTTCACCGCTGTGTACGGCAGTTGCAGCAAAACCTTCTCGTTCCAGATATTCACTGAGTAATGCAGTCAGCTCCTGGTCATCATCGACGAGCAATACACGGATCATGGCGAACTCTTGCAAAAGGGGTCCAGGCATTATCGTAGCTGAACTGTCCAGCGTCATCGCGTAACGCCAACCTTTACCTAACTTGACATTGGGTTAACCGCACCAAACGCCCCGAGCTTTTATGCTGGCGCTCCACCCGCTTGCGTGCCTCGCGGAGCATGGCGTCTTGTCGAGTCATCTGCGCGCCCGCTAACGCTGCTTGTCGATGTGTTCTGGAAATAAAGATCTTGATGAATTTTCCGCGCCTGCTCTGCTCGGTTGCACTGCTGCTCAATGCCACCCTTGCACATGCCCAGGGTTTCAAAATTTCTGATATTCGAATCAACGGCTTGCAACGGGTGTCCGCCGGGAGTGTGTTCGGCGCCCTGCCCTTGAATGTCGGTGAAGAAGCGGATGATCAGCGCTTGGTCGAATCCACCCGCGCACTGTTTAAAACCGGGTTTTTCCAGGACATTCAGTTGGGTCGCGATGGCGATGTGCTGGTCATCACCGTGGTTGAACGCCCGTCTATCTCCAGCATTGATATAGAAGGCAACAAAGCCATTTCCACCGACGACCTGATGAAAGGCCTCAAGCAATCGGGGCTGGCCGAAGGTGAGATTTTCCAGAAGGCCACCCTTGAAGGCGTGCGCAATGAGCTGCTGCGCCAATACGTAGCCCAAGGCCGTTATTCGGCCTCGGTCGACACCGAAGTGGTGCCGGAGCCGCGTAACCGGGTCAAGCTCAAGATCAAGATTGACGAAGGCCAAGTGGCGGCGATCAAACACATCAACGTGGTCGGCAACACGGTATTTGACCAGGCCGAACTCGACGATCAGTTCACCCTCAAGACCACCAACTGGCTATCGTTCTTTAAAAACGACGACAAGTACGCCCGCGAAAAACTCTCCGGTGACCTAGAGCGCCTGCGCTCCTACTACCTGGACCGCGGCTATATCAACATGGAGATCGTCTCGACTCAGGTCTCGATCTCGCCGGACAAGAAGCAAGTGTTCATCACCGTCAATATCAATGAAGGTGAAAAGTACACGGTGCGCGACGTGTCCTTGCGCGGTGACTTGAAAGTCCCCGAGGACCAGATCAAAGCCTTGTTGCTGGTGCAAAAAGGCCAGGTGTTTTCACGCAAACTCATGACCACCACCTCTGACCTGATCACCCGCCGCCTGGGCAACGAAGGCTACACCTTTGCCAACGTCAACGCGGTGCCGACGCCGAACAATGACGACCACACGGTCGACATTGTGTTTGTGGTGGACCCGGCCAAGCGCGCCTATGCCAACCGGATCAACTTCCGTGGCAACACCAAGACGGAAGACCAGGTGCTGCGCCGCGAAATGCGCCAGATGGAAGGCGGCTGGGCGTCGACCTACCTGATTGATCAATCCAAGGTTCGCCTTGAGCGCCTGGGCTACTTCAAGGAGGTCAACGTCGAGACACCGGCCGTGCCCGGCGTGGATGACCAGGTCGACGTGAACTACACCGTCGAAGAACAGGCCTCGGGCTCGATCACCGCCAGCGTCGGGTTTGCCCAGAACGCCGGCTTGATCCTCGGTGGCTCGATCACCCAGAACAACTTTCTGGGGACCGGTAATTCGGCCAGCCTTGGCCTAACTCGCTCCGAGTACCAGAGCAAGTACAACATCGGCTTCACCAACCCCTACTTCACTCCGGACGGCGTGAGCCTGGGCTACAACGCGTTCTACAACAAAACCGACTACAACGATTACTACGACGATGGCGTGTCGTACTACTCGATCAACAGCTACGGCGCCGGGATCACCCTGGGGTACCCGATCAACGAAACCTCGCGCCTGAGCTTCGGCCTGACTGCGCAGCATGACGAACTCAAGCCCGGCACCTACAGCGCCGATGAGATCTATGACTTTATCCAGCGCGAGGGCAAGTCCTTCACCAACTTCAAGGCCAACCTCGGCTGGTCGGAATCGACCCTGAACAAAGGCATCCTGGCAACCCGAGGCTACTCGCAGAACCTCAACCTGATGGTCACGGTGCCCGGCAGCGACCTGAGTTTCTACAAAATCGACTACAGCGGCCAGACCTTCCTGCCCCTGACACAGACCACCTCGTTGCGCTTCCACACCAACCTGGGCTACGGCAACGGTTATGGCTCCACCGACGGCTTGCCGTTCTATGAAAACTACACCGCGGGCGGTGAGGGTTCGGTGCGCGGCTTTGAAAGCGGCACCCTTGGTCCGCGCAACACCCCGGCCACCGGCAAATACGCAAGTATGGGCCAGCAGTTTTACTCTGACCGCAAGACCGACGCGCTGGGCGGCAACATCATGATCACCGGCGGCGTGGAATACCTGTTCCCGATCCCCTTCATCAAAGACAACAAGTCCCTGCGGACCTCGTTGTTCTGGGACGTCGGCAGTGTGTATTCGGACAAGTGCTACCTGACCACGACCACCGGCTGCGACGGCGTCGACCTGAGCCAGATGGCCAGTTCGCTGGGTGTGGGGGTGACGTGGTATAGCCCGATGGGGCCGCTGAGCGTCAACCTGGCATTCCCGGTACGCAAACCGACCGATGCCGAGACGCAAATCTTCCAGTTCTCACTGGGGCAGACGTTCTAGGTCTGTACGCAATGTTTTCGCCTTGCCCAACCAAGCGTGGATACAGTTCGTACAAAGCCTGAAACAGGCCGCAGGGCTGCGATTGGTCATGCCCCGTCAGCGACTACAGAAAGATGCCTGTAGTCGCTGATGAGGCATGAAAACTGCGATGCGGACCGCGAAGTTTTTTTAGCTGCGCAACGCATTGGGCAGTTTTGTTCAATACCCCCACCCTTCTTTCCAGCACGCTTGCCACCTCAATGACACACAGAGGTTCAAAGCAATGAGCGTGCTGGTTTCCATGGCAGTATTCGCCCTCGCGGCATCCATTTCACCGGGCCCGGTCAATGTCGTAGCGCTCAGTTGCGGCAGGCAATTCGGGTTGGGCCCGAGCCTTCGGCACGTGCTCGGCGCCACGATAGGGTTTGTGGTGTTGCTGTTGTTTACCGGTTTTGGCCTGCATGAAGTCCTGGAAAAATGGCCGCTGCTCACCGATCTGATCCGCTGGGCCGGCATGGCCTTTTTGCTGTATCTGGCCTGGAAGCTAGCCGTCGATAACGGCCGTCTCGATACCCAGGGCACACAACTGCAACCCTCTTTCATGCATGGCGCACTGATGCAGTGGCTCAACCCAAAAGCCTGGCTGGCCGCCATCGCCGGGATGGGCGCATTTGTGGCCAGCGGTGAAGCGTCGCTGATCTGGGCGTTCGCACTGATCTACTTCGTGATCTGCTATGTGTCGGTGGCGTGCTGGGCTTATGCCGGAGCGTTTCTCAACCGCTACCTGCACAGCGCCGCGCGAGTGCGTGTGTTCAATCGCTGTATGGCGATATTGCTGGCCGGCTGCGCGGTGTCCTTGCTGTGGCTTTAAGCCTTGTATTGACCCGGTGTGGCCGCCAGGTGCTTTTTGAACACCCGCTGCAAATGGGCCTGATCGGCAAAACCGCTTTGCTGGGCGATGGCGGCTATCGAAGTGCCATCCCGTAGCTGTGTCTGGGCATGCTGCACGCGCCGGTTAGTCAGGTAGGCGTGGGGCGTCATGTGATAGCGCTGCTCGAACGCCCGAATCAAGTAGGCCTCGGACAAACTGGCGGCTTCGCACATGTCTTCCAGACGGATCGGATGCCTGAAATGCTCGTCGATGTATTCAGCAACGCGCTCCACGCGCCGATTGGCCGTCTTGGGTAGCGAAACCAGACTGCCCAGAGACTGTTGCACCCGCGAAAAAAAGTGAATGGCCGCCTCCTGCTTGGCCAGCAGTTCAATGGCGGGATAAAGCAAACGGGCGTACAGCTCAAGCAAACCATTGAACAGCGCAGGCAATTGGGTGTGAGTCGCGGCAATGGGCTGAAACCCTGAATTAGTGCCGCACTCACCCGCGTGCTGAATACCCGCCAGCCAGTGTGCGTCGACATAGAGCATCACGTAGGACCACGGCTGATCGTCGATGGGATTGCAGGCATGCACTTCCCCCGGATTCATCAAGACCACAGTGCCGGTGCTGATGGTGTGACGCGTTTTCTCGTGCAGGTAAGTTGAGCGCCCGCTGGTGATGGCGCCAATGGAGAACACTTCGTGGGAATGCCGGGCGTAACAGACCTTGCGGCCATCGGCGATTGAACGCGCCTCAATAAAAGGCAACTGCGGGTCCCGCCAGAATTGCGGGGTTGCGTTCGAAGCGTCACTGGACATGGGGCTTACCTGATCATGGACTCGACCTGTACGAAATATATCCGGGTTCAGGCATATTTCGTACAGTCACGAGACCTCGAATACGGTCGACTTACAAAAACCAGCGATATTCCCGCGGGTTGATGTCTTGCATGAAGGCCAGATGATCTTGACGCTTGTTCTCGTAATAAACGTCCACGAACTCGGCCCCCAGGCCTGCGCGCAGTTGCGGCTGAGGCTGCATGACGCGCAGTGCCTGGAGCATGTCCAAGGGGAAATCGACGCCGCTGGTACGGTCTTCGTTGAGGGGCGGGATCGGTTCTTTGGCGGATTCGAGCCCGTGTTCAAGCCCAACCAGAATCGCCGCCAGTACCAGATATGGATTGGCATCGGCTCCGGCCAGGCGATATTCGACCCGCAGGTTTTTGCTGTCTGACTCAGGCACCCTCAAGCACGCGTCGCGGTCTTCAAAGCCCCAACTGGCGCGGGTGGCGATGTTGGTCGTGCCGCCCAGGCGGCGGAAGGCGTTGTGGTTGGGGGCAAAGATCGGCATGCACGCCGGTAACAGTTCCAGGCAACCCGCAATGGCATGGCGCAGCGGTTGTTGTTGATTGGCGGCCAGCAGGTTGTTGCCCTGCGCGTCATACAGGCTGACATGCACATGCATGCCGCTGCCAGGCTGCTCAAGGTAGGGCTTGGCCATGAAACTGGCGCGATAACCGTGCTTCATGGCCACGCCACGGGTGCTGCGACAGAACAGTGCTGACCAGTCGGCGGCGCGCAAGCCATCGTCGAGGTGGCCAAAGTTGATCTCGAACTGCCCGGGCCCCAGTTCGGCAGTGATGACCGTGGCATCGATACCCTGGATCTGCGCGGCCTCGACCATCTCATTGAGCACTGGCGCAAAACGCGACAGACGTTCGATGTGCATGTTGGGCTGATCATCGGCATCGTCGGTGTACGGGTCGCGGGCAAACTGCGGCAAGCCATCGCGCAATTTTTTATCGAACAGATAAAACTCCAGCTCAAACGCCACCACGGGGTGAATGCCTTTGCCTGCCAGGCGATTGAGCACCTGCGCCAGGACTTCACGGGGCTCGAATTCGATGGGCTTTGCCGTGCCGTCGGAGGTAATCAGCATCTGCCCCAGCGGCTGGCTTTCCCAGGTCACCGGCTTGAGTGTGCCGGGCACCAACCGCCGCACCGCATCCGGGTCGCCATCGTTGAAGCAATAATCACCGATCTTGAACAACCCACCCTGCTGGCCCAACAGCACGCAGTTCTGCGGCAGTTTGAGGGCGCTGCCAGCCGCGACTTTCTCCAGCATGTCGATCGGGTAGCGCTTGCCGTAGAAATGTCCGGGAATGTCCAGGCAGATCAGGTCGACATATCGCACATCCGGGTAGCGCAGGCGAAAGGTCCGCACTTCGGCCAGCAGATCAGAGCATGCAGCATCCATCGTTGTTCATCCTTAATCAGGTGTAGACCCAAAGCACTCGCGTGAGCTGTTCGGTCAGGTTGGCGTATCGACACAGGGTGTTGCCGTCAAACTGGAAACTGTCTCCGGCACGCAAGGTGACCGGGGTTTCGTCGTTGCCCAGCCATAAGGTCAGTTCACCCTCAAGTACATAACCGCCTTGCTCCGAGCTATCGAGCATGTACCGTTCGCCGCTGGTTGCGCCCGCCTCCAGCAGGCTTTCAAGCATGGAGAACGACGCCTGGATTTTCGGCGAGACCAGAATGTCGGTAATGCCATTGGCTAAATACAGGGTGCGGCGCTCGTCCGGGCGAGTGACCCACGGCAACGCTTTAGGCTTGGGCTTGTTGTAGAAATACGTTGTAGGAACGTCGAGCACGTCGCTGATAGCGGTGAGGTCGGCCATCGTCGGCCGTGACAGGCCTCGCTCGACCTGTGACAGAAACCCCACAGAACGGCCAATCTTGTCCGCCAGTTGCTTGAGGGTAACTTTCTTGTGTTTGCGCAGATCGTGGATAAGGATCGCCAGCGCGGTGATTTCTTCTTGTTTATTCACGCACTCAATCCACGAGCAACCACACCGTCTTGCTTGAACATTTTCAACGCCATGAAATTTACCAATAGGAATTTCATGAAAAATTACCCGGTAAATTTCACATACGCAAGGCCATTTATCTGGCGGGCAAGCGGTTACAGGGGCCAAAAACCTCTCGGCACGCTCCTAAATGACAGTAAGCAGCTGTTTTTACGTGATTTTTTTCATCAAGGGGGTTCACAGGTCGAGAAAATGTTGATAAATTCTCGCCCACTCTTACAGCAGATCCTAAAGACCTCGCAGTAAGCAGCGTCACACAGAGTGCCAGCCACTCTTCGCAACAGATACAGGGGCGTCGCCAAGCGGTAAGGCAGCAGGTTTTGATCCTGCCATGCGTTGGTTCGAATCCAGCCGCCCCTGCCATTTTCCAGTGTTATTCAGCCGCCAGGCACATAACGAATAACCCAGTCAATTGAAAAGAACCGTTAGTTGCTGCCAAAGCATAAGGCCGCGATAGCCATTTCACCTGCCCGCCTCGCAGCCTTCGTGCATCGTCAGCGATTACAACGTCGGGTAGTCGATATACCCGGCCGCGCCGCCGCCATAAAGGGTGTCCGGATCCAGCTCAGCCAGAGGCGCACCGGTTTTCAGACGCTCGACCAAATCCGGGTTGGCAATAAATGGCCGCCCGAACGCGAACAAATCTGCCTTGTTTTCAGCCAATTGCTGCTTGGCCAACGCCAGGTCATAGCCGTTATTGGCAATGTAGGTGTTTTTAAAACGTCGACGCAGCCCGTCATAGTCAAACGGCGCGACATCACGCGGCCCGCCCGTCGCCCCTTCCACCACATGCAAATAAACAAGGTCGAGCGCAGATAGCCGATCGACGATGTAATCAAACTGCGCTTGTGGGTCGCTGCACGAAATACCGTTGGCGGGCGAGACTGGAGAAATCCGGATGCCCGTGCGTTGCGGGCCGATTTCACTGGTGACTGCCGAAGCAACTTCCAACAGCAAGCGGGCACGGTTGACGATGGAACCGCCATAGGCGTCGTCACGTACGTTGGCACCGTCCTTGGCGAACTGATCCAGCAGGTAGCCGTTGGCGCCGTGAATTTCGACACCATCAAAACCTGCCGCAATGGCATTGGCGGCGGCCCGACGATAATCCTCAACAATCCCTGGCAGTTCTGCCAGATCAAGCTCACGAGGCACTGAAACCTCGACAAAACTGTTGTTCACGAAAGTTTTCACCTCGGCACGGATTGCCGAAGGGGCGACCGGTGCGCCACCACCGGGCTGCAGGTCGACATGGGAAATCCGTCCTACGTGCCACAACTGGGCAAAGATCCGTCCACCTTTGGCGTGCACCGCCTCTGTCACGACGCGCCAGCCGTCAATCTGCGCCTGGGAGTAAATCCCGGGCGTGTCCTGGTAGCCCTGCCCTTGTTGGGAAATCTGCGTGGCTTCAGAGATCAGCAAACCCGCCGAGGCCCGCTGGCTGTAATAGGTCGCCGCAAACTCACTGGGCACAAACCCTTTGCCGGCGCGGTTACGGGTCAACGGAGCCATCACGATGCGATTGGCCAACGTGAGGGGGCCGAGTGCGTAAGGCTCAAACAACGTCTTTTCGGTCATGGCTGAGGTCCTTTGAAGGAGTGGCGAGGACTATGAGCATAGACCCCGTCGTCTCAAACTGCCGGTGCCATCAAAAGAACGTTACGACTGCTTCCCCCACTCAATCACTTCACTGTAAGGCGTCTGAATATCGCGCTCGGGGATTTCCCAGATCACCAGTTTGGGCGGGGTGTCTTTAAAGGCCGGGTTATTGAAGTAGGTGTTGGCCCCGCCGGAAAACTCCCCGCCATCTTTGGCGAAGTTGCCCACCGGAGCACCCAGCGCCTGCTGCAAGAACCCGAGAAAGTTGGAGTTTCGCGAAAATGAGGTACCGATCAAGGCGACATTCGGCAAGTTGTCATCGCCAAACAAGTCATCAAGGTTATCTCCCCCGCCGTTCGCCCCGCTCTTTTTCTCGCTGAACGCGCTCGCCGCAACCGTTTCTGGCGCAGGTTGTGACCCCAACGGCAGCCAATCAAGGCCCGCTAGGTGCACCAGGTCGCCCGGACGCCGCGCCGGGCTTTGCACGGTGCGAGCGTATTCAGTGTGGGGCGTGGCGCTGATACCCATGGCCTGCACGTGCTCGGCTATCGCCTTAGCTGCCGCCGATGAACCTGTTTCGCTCCAATGGGTGTCGGTTCGCAGAAACGCGGCGGCGCCCAACGGTTGTAACGTCGGCGCAAGGTCTACGGCCTTGACGCCCGCCTTGTTCAACGCCGCAACCCAGGCCTCGGCGCGGTGTTGCAATTGCGCCGGGCGCCGCAGGTCGCACAGTTGCGAAGCGCCAATGCGGCTCTTGTCCGGCACCACTGCCACCAGCAACTCGATGCCACGCTTGGCCAAACGCTGCTGAATGTCGAGCACCGCCGCCGCTTTGGTGTCCGCATTGTCTTGGGCATGACGGTTGATGCGCATCTCGTCGGTCAGGAACAACCAGCCGTCACACCCCGGTCGCACCCGTGCACCCGTATCGTGAAAGGTCAACCAACTGGCGGCACGCTCCAGGTCGGCGGCGCGTTCAGGCACCACCGCCATCGACAATTGCTTGGCGATCTTGTGGGTGACCTCGCCATGCAGCACTTGGTCTTGGGTAAGGTTGGGCGGCAGCAGGTCTACCTTGCCACTGATCAACAACCAGACTACCGAGGCAAAGCTGACCACCATAAACGCGCAGAATACCCAGCCGGACAACTTGCTGACTCGGGCTGTGAACTCACTCGGCATCACCGCTTTTGGGGAAGAGTCAGGCATGGGCTCGGCCATCAGAACTGGAAGTAAAGGAAAGGCACCGCTTCACGGCTCGCGATCAACGCGAACGAGAGCAGAAAGCCCGCCACCGGCCACACGGCCGCTATCGGTGCATACAGTGCTGAACCGCCAAAGCGTTGTTCATAACGACTTTTAAAGGCCGGGGCGAGAATGCAGGCAATCCCCAGCAAGGCCGCCAGGCCATGGGCCGAACGCAAGGTCACGGCCAGCGCGTCACCCAGGGCGAAGTCGTGCAAACCGATCTGCCCCGCGTACATGTTCAACGCCGAGTGAAAGTCCGGTGCACGGAACAAGGTCCAGGCCATGAACACAAACAGCAGGGTCAAGGTGTGCGCCAGCACCGGCGGGATGCTCGGCAGTGCCGAGCGTGACCAGAGCCGATCCACGCACAGCGCAATACCATGGGCGCAACCCCACAACAGGTAATTCCAACTGTCACCGCCATGCCACAAACCGGCGATGGCCATGGTCAGAAACAGATTGCGATAGGTGTTCCAGGCGCCATTGCGGTTGCCACCCAGGGCGATGTACAGGTAGTCGCGCAACCAACTGGACAGCGACATATGCCAGCGCCGCCAGAAGTCCTGGATGCTTCGGGCCAGGTACGGCTGGTTGAAGTTTTCCGGGAAGTGAAAGCCCAGCATCAAGCCAAGGCCGATGGCCATGGCGCTGTAGCCGGCAAAGTCGAAAAACAGTTGCAGGGAGTACGCCAGGCAGCCGATCCATGCATCGATAAAGGATGGGTTATCCAAGTGAAACGCCACGTCCACCAGCGGCGAGAGGGTATCGGCCACCAGCACTTTCATGCACATGCCAATCATGAAACGCCGGGCACCGAGCGAGAAGTTCTGCCAGTCGAAGTAGCGCTTGACCAGCTCGCGGCGCACCCAGTCGTAACGAATGATGGGGCCTGCAATCGAGTGGCCGAACATCGAAATGTACGTGGCGTAGTTCACAAAGCTGCGCTCGACCGGCACGGTTTTGCGGTGCACGTCCACCAGATAGGAAATCGCCTGCAGCACGATAAACGACAGCCCCGCCGGCAACGCCACGCGCTGCCATTCCAGCGGCATGGCGCCGGGGTAAGTGATCCACTCCATCCAGGTGGCCGCCAGGATGTTGGCGTACTTGTACCAGCACAACACAGCGGTGTTGAACACGATCAGGGCAACCAACAACCGCACGCGCCCCTTCGAGTCTTCCCGCGAGCGGTCAATCATCAGCCCGCCGACCCACGCCACCACGGTCAACGCCATGTGCAACGCGAGGAACATCGGGTTCAGCCAGCCATAGAACAACCAACTGCCGATCAACAAAATGACGTTTCGCCATTGCGGCTTGCCCAACGCATACAGCAGCAGGAAAGCCGGCAGAAATAACGTCAGAAACTCAAGAGAGGCGAAGACCATGGCGGCGGCATAATCCGGTCAGTTGGATAGAGTGTCCGTTGCTTGCAACAACCGCGGCCCGTTGGCCGAAGGCACCAGCATTACGCTGTAACGCTCGCCTGCCTTGAGTTGACCCAAATCCAGCGGTGCGCCGACATTGGCCTTCGCGCACACCAGTTGCACCGACAACTGCACCGGATTGATCATGCGGCGCCGAGCAGTGTTGACCGGCACAGTCTTGAACAACTCAACGTTACGACCCGCAACCAGCAGCGCGGCATCGGCACACGACGCATCGACGCTAAAGAACGCCAGCGATGCCTTTAAAGCGTTGAAATCATCCGGACTTTCACGCACCACTGCCTGTTGAATACCCGCACCACCCGGCACAGCAAACACCGTCACAAATTCACTGGGTTTGATGCTCAGATCGATGGGCAACTTCTGCCCGCCGCTGGCCAAGGCGCCCTTGATTGGCTTGCTGGAATCCACGGGATACAACATCGACACCGGCTGCGCTGTTTCCAGCCGCAGCGGTGGCTGCCCGGCCTGGGCAATCACGTCCAACGGCGCAGTGCTGGCGTTGACGAAGCGAATGAACGCCGAGTCTTCTGCAGGCCCTGTGGAATACAGCGCAGGGGCCGCCTGTGCCCAGGCACTGAAAGCCAAAACCGGCAGAGCCAGGAGCTCCGCAGAGGGTCTTGTCATTTTTTGAACTCCTTGACGGCAGGCGTATTGAGCAAGGCCTTGTCGATGGCATCGCCCCACAGTTTGTAGCCGGGGGCTGTCATGTGCTGGCCGTCGACCGTTGCCCATTCCTTTTGCCCCGGAACCGAAAACGTCAATGAGTCGATGTAATCGCACGGCGCGACGTTGGCCGCCAGAAAGCTGGACACTTCCTTGACCCGTGCCGGGTTCTTTTTATATTGCGCGCCCACGGAGCCCCAGTTCGGCCCCACCCAGACGCAACGCTTGCCCGTCGCGGCAATCGCTTTGGCCAGGCCAGTGGTCTGCGTCCACGCCCAGGTCTTGGGAAAGGCCGGCTTGTCGTAACCGGCCATGGTGTCGCCCAGCACCACCAGAACCAGGTCAGGTTTGTCGGCAGCGATCAATTGACTGATCGGCGTGGTCGCGGTCTTGTCACTCAACACCACCACCTTGCCGCCATCGTGTCGCTCGGCAGCACCACACTGCCCCGCTGCAGAGGCCTTGAGCCAGTCACCGGCATTGGAGCCGCAAATCCCCAGGGTGTGGACCTTGGCTCCCTGGGCCACAAGGTCTTCATGCAGCGAAGTGATCAAGTATCCAGGCGTCGCCAAATGACTGTCGCCAATCATTAAAATGGTCATGCCCGCCAAAAGTGATGCTGCCACGGTTTAGCTCCTGACGTTTAATACGCATACGGTGAAAGGTAAGGATTGATCGGCATCGGCATGCGCCCGGTGAACTCTTCAAGCGTGTAGCGCAGGTACAAGCCCCCGGTCCATTGCTTGTAATCCTGGGCGTTGTCCATGCCGAAACTGCCGCCCAGAATCATATTGCTGCCCAGGCGGTACTCGGCTGCCGCGCCGAGGTTGTAGCCAATGCCGTTTTTGTTTTGGCTAGACGATCGGGTCTGCAGTGACGAACCGGCAGCGGCATAGCCCGCCGATGCCTGTTCCAGCGAAGCCTGCATGGTGCTGTCGTTGGCAAAGTACTTGGCCGAGTCCTGCTCAATGTGCTGCAGGCCGACGGAGCCGCGCAGCGTGTAGCTCCAGCGATCACCGCGTTCGGACCAACTCACCGGCACGCCGAGGGAGAAGTAGTTTTGCGGGCTGAAGTAGCCACCACTGCCGTAGGTGAAGTTGCCCTGGTTATTGCCGTACTTCAGGGCCGTGGCGCCGAGGCCAGCGGTCAACCGGCGAGCATCGTCACTCAGCAGGTACCAGTAAATACCGGCGCCTGCTTCGGCGCGGGTGTTGTCCTTGACGTTGTTGCCCAACAGTTTGTAAAGACCGGCGTAACCGTATGCACCGTAATCGCCATTATCGTAGCCCAGTTGCGCACGCCCACCGTTGGCGGTCACGCCGCCCCATTTAAGCCCGCTGCGCGCATCCTTGGCGCCGCCAAACGACACTAGACTGTCGTTCACCGAGCGGCGGGACACACTGGCTCCGTAGCGGACATTGCTGTCATCGCTGAGCGCCCGATCAATACTCACGCCCCCCACGGGCGTGCTGTACAAAAAGCCCAGCGGGCTGACACCGATGTCGGCCTTGAGGCCTTCTGCCGGCATTTCGTAGCCCACCGACACGCCAACGCCCGAATCTTTTTGACGCCCTGCCGAACCATTGACACCGCTGGCCGCGGCCAAATCGGCAGGCTTTGGATCGGCGCCTGCCAACACGGTTTTTACCGCCGCGATCTGAGCCTCGTTAGGGCCGCCAAACCGGGTCTTGGCCGAGTCCCCGACACTGCCAGCATTCAGCGATACCGGGGTCACCCGCAGGGCCACCCGGTCATCGCCCACCGGGAGGTTAATCTCCAGGGGCGCTTCAACATCGGTCATTTTGCTCAAGCCCGACTCGCTGTCATTGCTGCGAATCGCTACCCCTTGAGTGATGCGTGGGCTGCGTTCCTGTTTGATCTCGGTCAAGGCGGTTTGCATGGCCTGGCGCGCTTGCTCTTGCGGATCGCTCGCCGGGGCCACGCCAGCCCCTTGCGCAGCGAAGTCTCCATCATCGAACGGAATGGCCGAGTAATGCTCCTGGGCGGTGCTCGATGCGGTGCGCGCAGCGCGCCCGGGAGTGCCGGCATACAAGCGCGGTGCGGGTTCGACAACGGCGTCGGCGGCCGCCAGTTGCTCTTGTGCAGGCGCCGGAATCTGTGGCGCGCTGCCTTTAGCCAATCGCGACTGACGACGCTGCCCCGCCGCCCCTACGAAAGGGTTGGCGGCCACGGCCGTATTGGTGAACGGGTTGAGATCATCTTGTTTGGGCGGTGCCTGCAGGGCCAGGGCGCGTGTGTAGAGCTCCTGAGCCTTGGCATTTTTACCTTGGGCACGGAAGATCCCCGCCGCACTGCCGAGTATCTGGGCGTCGTTGGGGGCCAGCGCCAGGGCTTTATCAGCCGCCGCCGCAGCCCCGCTCTTGTCACCCGATCTGGCCAGGGCCTGCGCCATGCCGATCTGCAATTGCGGATCGTCAGGCGCGGCCAGCAACAGGGGTTTATACAGGGCGATGGCTTTGGCGCTGTCGCCATTGGTCAGGTACATACGCGCCAGAGCAGCGTTGGCCAATGGATCGTTCGGGCGCTGAGCCAGTGCCGGAGCCAGGGTGTCGTAAGCCGACACCAGATCGCCCTTCTCACGCAATACATCCGCCTGACGCACGGTGTACAAAAACAGCAGGTCGTCATAAGTGCGCTGATCGGTTGCGGTCAAAGGCTGAGCCTGCAACTCATTGAGCAATTGATTGACCCGGGTATCGTCACCGGTTTTCAGCAACACGCCGGCGTAAGCCAGGCGCAAAGAGGCCGGCGGATTGCTGCTCTGGGCAATGGCGTTGCGCAGCATCGACAGCGCGTGATCGGGGTAACCTGCATCCACGTAGGCCGAGGCCAGCATGCCCAAGGCCTGCGGCTTGCCACGTGCCGCCAGTTCAGCCCGGCGCAGCTGGCTCAGCGCCTGGGTGCGGTCACCCTGCTTGGACAGTGTCGAGGCCTGGCTGACCAATGACTGCACCTGGGCTTCGTTGGCCAGTTGCTGCATCGGCGCCGTACGCTGGTTGAAGGGGATCTGATCCAGCGTACTCTGCGCGGCGGACCACTCGCCCAACCGGCTCGACAGTAAGGCACTGGCGTACAAGTGCTCAGGGCTTTGCGGGTTAGCCTTGAGCGCATCGGCCATGGTTTGCCGGGCCAGATCAGGGGTCTTGGCCTTCAGGTAAAACAGCGCCAGATCGTAGCGTGTCCAGGCGTTGTCCGGGTCATTGCGAATGGCCTCTTGCTGCGCCGTAATTGCGCCTTTGAGGTCACCACTGCTCGCTGCATTTTTGGCCTTGCCAACCGCCACCGCCGCTTTTAACGGACGCAAATCGCCCAAGCGCTGCTGCTGAGCCGGTGTCATGCGCTCGACCATCTGCATGGCCTGACTGGCCTGACCGTTCTGCGCCATTACGGTGATCAACCCGAGCAAGGCATCAGGGTTGTCGCTGTCCAGGCTAAGCGCCTGCTGATAGCTGCTCTGGGCATTGCTTAGCTGATTTTGCTCGGCCTGTACCACGCCCAGCGCAATGTAGCCTTCGGCCTGACGCGGGTTGCTGGCAATGGCTTGCTGCAACAAGCTGCGCGCGCGGGCAAGGTCCTGACCGGCCCTTGCCTTGTCGGCCTGGGCCAGCAGGTTCCAGTAACGGTTGCCATTGAGCGCAGCCTGCCAGCGCTTGTCAGGACCGCGAGCGGCGGCGCGGCCCAACAATTCATTGGCATCACTCAAACGCCCCTGACGCTGACGAACCAGACCCAGGCCACCCAGCGCGTCGGGGTCTTGCGGCTGCTCTTTGAGTCGCGCCTGAAACGCTTGCTCAGCGACGCTCAGTTGATTGTTTTGCAGGGCCTTGAAGCCCCGTGCCAGGTTCGGGTTCATACTGGCCGTGCTGCCAGCCTTGGGTCGACTGAGCATTTGCTTGCGGATTTCAGTGTCGTTCGGGTTGGCCTTGAGGTAAGCCTCAAACAAGGGAATATCCGAAGGGCGTGGCGTGCCCAGCCAGACCAGCCCTTGGCGCCAGCTCTCGGTTGCCTCACCGCCCAGTTCAGGCAGGGTCGATAACTGCGCCAGACGCCGCAAACCTTCTGGCCGCGTGCCTTCGCTTCGAATCAGCAACTTGGCCAGCACCAGTTTGGCCTTGGCGTTGTTCGGGTTCTGTTGCAGCAAACGCTCCAACCCCTGACGCGCCTCGTTGCCGCCGCTGGCGGTGTAACTCAAGTAGTTGTAGAACTCCACCGCCAGATCACCTTGCGGCGGTTTGCCCGCAAACGCCTGCCGGTACAGCGCCACCGCCTTATCCAGCTCCCCACCTCTGGCCTGGGTGCGGGCCTGGTCGAGCAGGTCCGGGTTGGAGCCGGCCTGAAGCGCAATCGCTTGCTCCAGCTGTAAGGTCAGCGGCTCGCCCGGGTGCGATTTTTTCAACTGCGCCAGGTAGTTATTGGCTCCCGCCACTCGTTTGGCCCTGAGTTCAAGCAGCCCAAGGCCATAAAGCGCATCCACTTGCTGAGGCTCTATCAGCAACAGCTTTTTCCAGATCTCGGCGGCCCGGGTCGGGTCATTTTGAGTCTGCCAATATTTACCCTGCTCCAGCAGTGCCTTGCCCGCGTCATTAAGCGCGGCAAAACTGCTGCTGTTGATCAGGGCGGCAAGTATCCCGAAAGCTACAGCATGGTGGCGCGCAGACATGTTGTCTCCCACATCGGTTGCAACTTCCCGTCAATCAGGAAGTGGTAGCGGTTGTCCATGTAACCCAGGGAAAACAGGCTCAAGACAAAAAAGTAATACGGTGGCTGCGCGAGCTCGATGGCCTCGGGTGTGAGGCTTTGCGCCATGAGTTGTTCAACCCGTAGTGCCTGCTGTTGTTGCAATGTGTCTTTGCCCAGGGCCTTGAGGTACGGCAGCAACGCCGCCGAAAAACCAAACGGCCCTGCCCCGCTGCGCTCGCCGCTCTTGACCCGGACTTTCTCCGGCGGCGCGCCATCCTCGGTGGTGGCTTGCAACATGCCGCTGAGGCTATCGAGCAAGGGCTTGCGCAAGCGGTCAGGCGCCGGCATCAACCCCGCCCAGAGGTAAGTGCGTATGGCGTCATAGCTGCCCAGATCACCCTTGGTCGGATCAACCACAAACTCGCCGGTTTCGGGGCCGGTAGCGCGGTAAGTCACCCAGTCGGCAACAAACCCGTTGCGGGAAACCGCCTGGATCAGGGCCGCCGTATTGTTGGCGATCTCGGCCCATGGGCCAGCAGGGTCGACCTCTGCAAATCGGTGGAGAATCGGGATGGGCATGTAACTGGGGTTTAACTGCCACTGCTCAGGAGTGGCGGGGTCAGGCTTGATAAAGCCGAACTTGCCCGGCATCAGCATCTTGCCCAGCCCCGGCAAGGTGGCGACCTCCTGACTGGCGACGTTGTGCAATAGCTGGTGGCCGTCTTCGGTGTAGTCAGGGCGATGCCATAGCCGCCCGGCTTCAAGCAAGGCGTAGGCAAACCACAAGTCGCCATCGGAAGCTGAATTGCTGTCCAGCAAGATCCATTCTCCGTGCTCGTCCAGGCCCCAGAACCAACCCGGTAAATGGGTGTTGATGTCGCCTTGGGCCAAGTTGTTCACGCTCCAGCGCCACAGCTTATCGAAGGCCTCACGGTCGTTCGCCACCAACGCAAAAAACATGGCATACGACTGCCCTTCCGATGAACTGTGACGCTGCGGCGTGCTGGCATCCATCACGCGTCCGTCGGGCTGTACAAAATGCGCGGCGAAGGTTTGCCACAGCGGCCAGGGCGACACGCGGCAAGCCTCTGCGCGCGCAGTCGTTGGCAGCGGCCAGGTCAACAGCAATGCGAACAAAGCACCTGCACGAAAGCGGCTTTGAACGGCACTGACACCCGTCGAAAAAAGCATAGGCCTTACTCTTTAAGACGTTTATTGGCACGCGCACGCAGGGCCAGGTAAGCCAGGCCACTGAGCACGAGCACACCCAGGCCGGTCAGCAGCAACACCCACAGCACATGGCGCGACATCAGCCATTGCAGGTATTTGATCGGCCCCAAGCTACCGACGTAGTAATCCTCGTCAGCGACCAGCGCCTCGATGGATTTGTCGCGCACCACCACCAGGCTGCCCTGGACTGATTGGGTGTAATCCTCCCCGCCAATCAGCGCATTGGTCGCATCGGCCAGGCCGTCAGGCCCGCCCCCCGCGATCACCACCACACTGCGCCCGCTCTTGAGTGGCGACTCGAAGCCCGTCAGGTAGGTACTGCGGGCGCCACCCGAAAACGCCATCTGCAGCTTGCTCTGGCGCAGGTTGGCTTCAGGGTCAGGGCTGAACCAGTCACGAATGCGCATGGGCAAATCGGAGAGATGAAATGTCTGCTGCCCGTTGGCGTCGTAGGCAGGCAAGCGGTCGGCCCACTGTTGCAACAACGGCTGGTTCGAACCCGAGGCAAATACCAGCAGGTCCTTGTTTGCCGCCCCCGCCACCTTGTCTGCCTCAATCACTTGCACACCAACCGCCGGGTAACCAGTGGCCTGGCCAAAGCGCCCGAGCACGGTCAGGAATGCATTGAGCTCGGCAGCCCCCGGATGGTCAGGCAGCACCACGGCGGTTTCCGACAGATCCGCCATGCGGGTGAACGGGAAGCCGGCGTCCTTGAATACCCCAAGGTTAGGCATGGCGATGAAATGATCGTAGCCGGTCAAGTCCAGTGTCGACTCGGGGTCGATGGCACCGCGCATGTTGTCGATGATGATGTCGCGGCATTCACCCTGCTTGATGTAATCAAACATGAAGCGCAGTTGCAGGCGTGATTGCAGGGCCACCGAGTTCAACGGCAAGCGCACGTTGGCTTCGCGATCAAGGTTGCCATTGTTGGAGGCCAGATCGCTGAGCACACCGCTGTCGAGCTTGTCTTCGGACGGCAGGCTCTGCGACTGAATCAATGCATCGTTGAAGCTGACAATAAACGACGAGTTATTGGATTTCTCTTGAGGCGTGTACCGGTATTTGAGGTCCAGCGGGGCGCCAGAATCGCGCCAGGTGAACAAGTCTGGCGGGAAGTTCAAAGGCACCACGATGTCGCCCGGGTTATAGCCGGAGACATTGAATTGCTGCTCAGGCAGCAGCTCGCCCAGCTTGACCTTGCGATCGGTGGGCAACCAGTTAGGCGCATCGTAGGGTTTGCGTGGCTGCACGACCGCGAGGTTATCGATCACGACACTGTTGCCCGACAACGCCTGACTGCCCAGTACCAGAGCGGTCGCAGCCCGTTTGAGTTCGGCACTGTCGCGACCGGTGATAAGCAGCAACTTGCCGTTAGGGTCGTTGGGGTTGGTGATCAGGTTAATGCTCGGCCCTTTGGCCGCTGGCAGGCTTACCCCGTCCAGTTGCAAGTCGCCCGGGCCACTGAGCAGCACCACCGCGTTACCGTGGGTGGGGATCTGGTTGAAACTTGAGGTGAACCGCGCACCGCGGTAACTGGCCAAGGCACCGAACCAGGAAGACAACGCCCCGGCAGCTTCCAGCGTGGTGTTGTCAGGTGATGCGGCAAATACAAATGGCAGATTCAGGGGCTGCGCGTCACGGCGATCAAAAAAAGGCAGCGGCAAGATCGACAAGTCATCAGGCAACACGAGGGGGGACACGTCCAGGGTCAGAAGTGTGCCGTTGTTTATCTTGGCCCACAGGCTTGAATGCAGCGGGTCTTCGCAGCTCATCGTGTAGTGCCCGATAAACTGCAGGCTCAAGCGGTTGAACTCGGTGATCAGGTGCGCCGGAATCTCGATTGTCTGTTGCTGCGGTTGCCCGGCTTTGTCTTTGGGCAACGGCAAGCTTGCCGCCACTTCGTCATTGACCAGTACGTTGATGTGCGACAGATCAGCCAGCAGCGCAGGTGAATACGTGTACTGCAGGTTCAACTTGGCACCCGTCACGATCGAGTCTGCGCGCACGTTGAAATTGACGCTGTCTGTGGAATCAACGCCGCGCAAGGTCATGGGGTAATTGCGCCCCAGTTGCTTGAGCGTCACCGTGTAGCTATTGGTGTTGGCCGCCGGAGCAGCAGCTGTCTCGGCGAATGCGGTGCCGCCACTCAAGGCCAGCCAGGCACAGGTCAGGCCTGCCAGTGCACGACACGGATCGCGCAGCGTACTGAGAGCAATAGACTTTGAATTCATCATTTGTCCGTTACGTTTTCTAGAGTGGATGAGGCGACACGACGACGCTGGATTAAGTTGCGCGCCTCCATGAGCGTGGCTTGAAACAGGGCATAGAGACCGCGCCCGCCAATGCGGGTCACGGCGCGCAAGGCCACCACTGGCGTATCGATCTGGCCGTGGCCCCACGTAGACGCCCAGGTATCGGCACGTGAAAACGTCAGACGGACCCATTCGCTCTGCTGTCGCAAACTCAATTGATCAAACTGCAAGCCGAGCAGAGAGCCGCGGCTAAACACAATATTGGCGGGGAAGACGCTGGGGTGATTGTCTTTGAACAGCGACAGCTGCACGCGCGCGCCTTGGGGCACGCTGACCCCTTCGGGCAAGCGCATCCCCATGCCCTTTTGCGAAAAATCCTGGGTCACGCCTTCGATGACGCGACCATCAGCCAAGGTCAATAGCGCCGGCAGTTCGGCTGCCACCCGCGGCTCTGAACGTATCTGACGGGTCTCACTGGCGACCGCCACGGCAGCGCTGGTAATGATCAGGTTATAGACCGTCCACACCAGGTTGATCAGCAAGGTGATCACCGAGCCTTCATGCCCCAGTGCCAGTTGCACCAGGCCGAAAATCATCCCCGCCAGGTTGAGCGCCAGCAGCACGATATAAGGCCGGGCAAGCTTCCAGTCGAAGTAAGTCTGGTCGATGATCCCGCCCTTGTTGGTGACGTTGAAACCACCAAACTTGGGGCGCACCAGCGCCGTCAGCACCGGCCCCATGATGTACCAGGCCAGTACCGTCTCGTACACCTCGTTCCAGAACGAGTGGCGGAAGCGCCCTTGGATGGCCGAGTTGGTCAAGCTGGCGTGGAAGATGTGCGGCAGCGCATAGGCCATGATCATCAAGCCGGAGGCATGAAAGATCTGCGCACCAAAAAACAGATACGCCAACGGCGCGGTCAAGAACACCAGCCGCGGCAAACCATAAAAAAAGTGCAGCATGGCGTTGAGGTAGCACAGGCGCTGCCCCAGCTTTAAGCCCTTGCCGAACAACGGGTTGTCGGTACGAAAAATCTGCGCCATGCCCCGTGCCCAACGGATCCGCTGGTTGATATGCCGCGACAGACTCTCCGTGGCCAGACCAGCCGCCTGGGGGATCGCCAGATACGCGGTGTTGTAGCCCGCGCGGTTGAGTTTGAGCGCGGTGTGGGCGTCTTCGGTCACGGTTTCTACCGCAACCCCGCCGACTTCCATCAACGGGCCACGGCGCAACACTGCACACGAGCCACAAAAGAAAGTGGCGTTCCACAGGTCGTTGCCATCCTGCACCAGCCCATAGAACAGCTCGCCCTCGTTTGGCACCGAGCGGAAGGTGTTGAGGTTCTTCTCGAACGGATCTGGCGAAAAGAAGAAGTGCGGCGTCTGCAACATCGACAGCTTGGGGTCCTTGAGGAACCAGCCGATGCTGATTTGCAGAAACGAGCGAGTCGGCACGTGGTCGGCATCGAAAAAGGCCACATACTCGCCGCTGGTCACCTTCAAGGCTTCGTTGAGGTTGCCAGCCTTGGCGAAACGGTTGTTGTCACGGGCAATGTAGTTGACATTGATCTGCTCACAGAACTCACGAAAGTCCTGGCGATTGCCGTCGTCAAGCACATGGACCCGCAGCTTGTCCTTGGGCCAGTCCATAGCCTGGGCTGCAAAAATTGTCAGCTTCACGATTTCCAGCGCTTCGTTGTAGGTCGGGATAAATACGTCTACAACCGGCCATTCACTGGGCGGCGCCTTGAGCAACACGGGCTGGCGCCGCAACGGCCAGGCCGTTTGCAGATAACCGAAAATCAACACGGCCAGGGCATAGAGCTCGGCCAGCACCAAGCCGTAACCGAACGCAATGTCGAGCCAGCTTTCAAAGTCCAGGGTCGAGGTCACGCGCCAGTACATGTAACGCAACGAAGCGGTCAGTGACAGGGCGATCAGGATCAACACCGTCAGGCGTCCCGGTATCTTGCGCACTATCAGCGCCACGATGAAACAGCTCAGGGCGAAGGTGCACTGCGCATAAAAATCAAAGGGCGCGATGATGACAAATATCCCCAGCACGGCGCATAACAGCGCGACGCCAACGCCCAGCATGCGTCGCAACCCGGGCGGCCATTGCTCGATACGATCTGAAAAAGACCGGGCCAAACGCTGAGTCCTGTTGGATTCAGTCGCGCTTGAAGGCTCTTCGCTCGTGTTGATCACTGGGCTGCAACCCCTTGAGAAGATGAGGCTGCAAACCGGGATTTAAGTATTTGCGACAAAAGCACCACGTCTTCGCACGCGGGGGAAAGCTCAGCCTGCGCCATGGGATTACGCCCATAGGCCAGCACCTCGCCCAAAGCGTTGTCCAGCGCCACAACCGCCAAAAGCTGATCGCCAAGGCGTCGCTTTAGAACTTGCAGCATGTCTCTGGAAAATTCGCGACTGGCATCAAATTGGTTCACCACATGACTGCAGCGCGAATACGCCGGACGAACATCAGCAGTGCCCAGCAGATGTTCGATTGAGTCGAGGGTGATAAAACTGGCGGCATCGGCGGTGCTGACAATCAGCACTTCATCGGCTACATCCAGAGCTTGCGCCAACGACCGAGTGGAACCGGTAGGGGTGTCGAGCACCACAACATCGTTTTCATTCAGGTCCATGCTGTCCAGTTGGCGAGCCAACCAATGCCGGTCTTCACGCATCTCTTGCATCAGTGCGTGATGTTCGTCTTCACTCAACACGCCATAAGGCAGCAACAAGGCATCATCAAAACCCTGCTGCAACCGGTCGTTCAAACCCTGCTGCGCCCCATTCAGGCTACCGAGACCTGACACGCTGTGCTCGACACCCAGGTGGTAATGCAAGGCGTTTTGCGGGTCCAGGTCGATGGCCAGGGTCCGGCCCCCCTCCAGACGCAAGCAACTGGCCAGCCCTGCCCCCAAAGTGGTTTTACCGACCCCACCCTTGAACGAAATCAGCGCCACAATGTGAGCCTTGCATTTGGCCGGACGGCCTCGAGCGGCGGCCTGGCGTAACGCCTCACCGGCCAGGGCCTGCTCCTCAGCCTGACGGGCCTGCACCACTTCAGCGAGCAGATTGCGCAATTGGCTTGGCGCGGTCACAGGCGCAACCGGCGTTTCTTGAGCTTCTGAAGCTTTTGCAGATTCTGGCGCTTGCGGGGTCGGCGCAGCAGCCTGCGGGTCAACAGACGGCGTTACCCGAGACTCAACTTCGATGGCCTTCTGAGGTTCGGGCAACGACTCACTGAACGGCTCTTGCACCGGTGCCTCCACAAGTTCTTCAACGATAGATGGGGCAGGCACCGCTTCAGGGCCGACAAGGGCTTTGTCGGGGGCCGGGACGGGTTGGTTTTCTTTGAAATCGGCCTGACTTTCGAACTCGTGATAACTGCCAGCGCTTGCTCCGAATCGACTGAAAAGATTCGAAATGTCATCTGTACGATTCATAAAGAATTCCCGTGACACTGGCTTTTTATTAGGAAGTTCTGCTTCACCACACCGATAACCTCAAGCTAGGCCATCAATATGGCATCGTCAATATTTTGAATATGACAGACCCTAAAACCGACCTCCAATTAAAAAAAATCATCCAGTTCGTCATTATTTTGACATTTTCATTTTTTCAAAATTGACATCCATACACGCCCAGCGCACCGCATAACCGCCCGCTGGGCTGGAGCCCGCGAAAACTGTGGAGGTGTCGTCAAAAAGAGGCATATGGATGAAATGAGCGTTATCTCACCGCCGTTACACAAATGCGGCACAGGATTGACAGAGTTGATCACCGCCTGGCACTGCAAACGCGTCCATATCCGCAGAGAGCGTGGTTCTAAAGTGCTGATAATCAAGCGCTTTTCGGCCTTACTAGAGCATTAACCTCAGGCTACCGCTGAAAAATCATCGGCCGGGTTTAGTCGCGATTGCTACTTGCCACGTGGACACCTTCGCGTGCGTCATCCCTGGGGGCGTCTACTAGACCAAGCGTCAGGCTTATTGCGCAGCCTGTAGGCCTGCGTATCGCACTTTGCGACTGCCAAGGAGGTACACCAAATAAGTGATCTGCAGTGAATAGGGCGACGAAAACGCCGTTGAACGGTGCGCCATTACCGACGCCAACCTCAACAGGATTTGCGTCGTATCTGGGTTGGGTTATGACATTTATGCGGAGGGCAATCTGACGCTTTTAGAGGACGATGTTAAATCGCAGACAACAAAAAAGGGCCCACCTTTCGGTGAGCCCTTCTAGACCGCCCAGCAGAGCGGATTTTGTTTGGTAGGCGCGATTGGACTCGAACCAACGACCCCCACCATGTCAAGGTGGTGCTCTAACCAACTGAGCTACGTGCCTGCTGTGGGGTCGCATTCTATAGATTTGCGGAGGGGTGTCAACACCTTTTTTGCAGCTAACCCCATGAATAGTCGAAATTTTTATTTTCATCCCGAAAATACGCAATTGGCGCTGGCTGGCGGGTGGATTTCAACTGAGGTAGCATCGAACTCACTCGTAAAAAATATAAAACAGAGGTTGCAGAATGGCGAACACACCTTATCCCCAGTCCTACTATGCGGCTTCGGCTAATCCGGCGCCGGAGCGCCCTGCCCTGCAGGATGAGGTTGAAACGGATGTCTGTGTGATCGGCGCCGGTTACACCGGGTTGTCGAGTGCTCTGTTTCTTCTCGAGAGCGGTTTCAAGGTCACGGTATTAGAGGCGGCCAAAGTGGGGTTTGGCGCGTCGGGACGTAACGGCGGCCAGATCGTTAACAGTTATAGCCGCGACATTGATGTGATTGAACGCACGGTCGGCGCCAAACAAGCCCAACTGCTGGGCCAGATGGCGTTTGAGGGCGGCAGGATTATTCGCGAGCGCGTTGCCAAGTATCAGATCCAGTGCGATTTGAAAGACGGCGGTGTGTTTGCCGCCATCACCAGCAAACAAATGGGCCACCTCGAAGCGCAGAAGAAGCTTTGGGAACGCTTTGGCAACACCCAACTGGAGTTGCTGGACAAGCGCCGTATTGGCGAAGTAGTTGCCTGCGATCTTTATCAGGGCGGCTTGCTGGACATGAGCGGCGGGCATATTCACCCGCTCAATCTGGCGCTGGGCGAAGCCGCTGCAGTGGAGTCCCTGGGCGCAAAGATCTACGAGCAGTCGCCCGCCGTGCGCATCGAACGTGGCGCCAGCCCGGTGGTGCATACACCGCAGGGTAAAGTCCGGGCCAAGTTCATCATCGTCGCGGGCAATGCCTATCTGGGCAATCTAGTGCCCGAACTGGCGTCCAAATCCATGCCGTGTGGCACGCAAGTCATCACCACGGAACCGCTGGGCGACGCGCTGGCCAAAACGCTGCTACCTCAGGATTACTGCGTCGAGGATTGTAACTATTTGCTCGACTACTATCGCCTGTCTGGCGACAAGCGCCTGATCTTCGGCGGTGGCGTGGTATACGGCGCGCGCGATCCGGCCAATATCGAAGCAATCATCCGACCGAAAATGCTCAAGGCGTTCCCGCAACTCAAGGACGTGAAAATTGATTACGCGTGGACGGGTAACTTCCTGCTGACGCTGTCACGCTTGCCGCAGGTCGGGCGTATTGGCGACAACATTTATTACTCCCAAGGCTGCAGCGGGCACGGAGTCACGTATACGCATCTGGCAGGCAAGGTGCTGTCCGAAGCATTGCGCGGTCAAGCCGAGCGTTTTGATGCATTTGCTGACTTGCCGCACTACCCATTCCCGGGCGGGCAATTGCTGCGCACGCCGCTGACTGCACTGGGCGCCTGGTACTACAGCTTGCGCGACAAGTTCGGGTTTTAAACAGGGTTTGTGCCTGACCAAGCCCGGCAGGACGCCGGGTTAGCCGCACGGCCACGGATGGCCGTGTGCTCCAAGTGGTAGGGGCAAGCGCGTTGGGTTATTGGTATTTATTGCTGCGCTTGCAGGGCCTTGATGGCTTTGCCCGCCGCTTGCTCCTGGCCAAGGCGGGACAAGTCATTAGCCGCTTTTAACCAGCGCTCTTTGTCGACATTCACCGGCACTTGGTCCGGGGACAAAATCAACACGGCCCAGCTCCCAGCGTCTTTCCATCTGGACTCAAATTTACTGAAGTCCATGATCAGCCTCCGGTCCATGCCTGCCCGTAGCAGAACGGTTTGCTTATTTCGGTCATAACCCGCCAGCACCGCATAGCGTGGCTCGGTCCAGACCCGGCCTTCCATAAAGCGCACCATCACGGGATGGCCAGCCGCAACCTGGGTCAACAACGCCGGCAGCGATGGGTCCAGCCGATACACCATGAGCCCGTATTGCCCGGCCAACTGCTCCATGTTGCCCTGCAACGACGCCTCAGCCTCAGGCAGCTTGAGGGGCTTGGTCAGCAGCCCCGGGGTGATTCTGATGCGCTGTTCACCCAGCATGCTGGCCAATACCTGGGGGCCACTTTGATGGGCATTACCGCGAAAAAAAGTCCCCCCGTTGAGTTCCACCCGTTCCGGCAGGCGACGCATGCCAGTCTGGTCAACACTGGCACAGCCCACAACAGTCACGGCCAGGGCGGCCATCAGCCACAGACGCACCGATCTCAATCCAGTCACTCCCTGCATACTCCCTCGCTTTGAATGAACACCAGACCGCAAGGTCTGCCATGGCCGACGATCATAGGGCGCCACTGTCGCAAGGTATAGCCTTAAAGCACAGTGAAAGCGCGTACATAGAGCCAATCGGTTGGTGCAGCACGACCTTTGGTCAATAGACTGAAACACTGCCCGCGCTAGACTGTCATCTGAAGTGTGTTTATGCCCGTCGCGGGCAAAGGAGGCACTTATGAGCCCGACATTGACCATTATCCTGTTGATCACCGGCTGGCTGACCGTCGCCGCCGCCATGCTCTGGGGCCTGATGCGCATCAGCCGCCATCACCACCCGCAACCCCAGCCAAAACCGCAACAAAAACCGGCCCAGACGGCTGCCCGAGCCGCCAACGCGCACTAGGCTCTGTTCCCGTTTCACAACAGACGCGACGAAAGCCCACGCGGGCTTTCGTCCCTACGTCCTGAGCCTTGCAATTGCACAGCAATAGCCCTTGAACGCTGCAAAAAAAACCATCCACCCCGAAAAGGATGGACGGTTTTGAGTTGCAACCCGCGATTACTTCGTCAAGGCACCTTGACGTTTTTCCCGCGCTCGCCGCGCGAGGATGTTCAGGGTTTCTACCGTGGCAGAGAACGCCATGGCCGCGTAAACGTAACCTTTTGGCACATGAGCACCGAAGCCTTCAGCGATCAGGGTCATGCCGATCATGATCAGGAACGCCAGGGCCAGCATCACCACGGTCGGGTTTTCATTGATGAACTTGGCCAGAGGCTCCGAGGCCAGCAGCATCACCATTACCGCGACCACCACCGCAATCACCATGATCGGCAAGTGCTCGGTCATACCGACTGCCGTGACGATGCTGTCGATGGAAAACACCAGGTCGAGCATCAGGATCTGACCGATCGCCGCGGCAAAGCCGACGGCCACCTTGGACGCGACGCTCTCAGCCTTGTCCTCGGCCTCAGGGCTCATATTGTGGTGAATTTCGCTGGTGGCCTTCCACACCAGGAACAGACCACCGGCGATCAAAATCATGTCCTTCCAGGAGAAGGCCTGCCCCAGCACTTCAAACACCGGCGTGGTCAGTTGCACGATGTAGGCGATGGTGCTGAGCAAGCCCAGGCGCAGAATCAGCGCCAGGCCGATACCGATACGCCGGGCCTTGGTGCGAAATTGTTCTGGCAGTTTATTGGTCAAAATCGAGATAAAGATCAGGTTGTCGATCCCCAGCACGACCTCCATCACGATGAGCGTGGCCAGTGCAATCCAGGCCGTAGGGCTGACCGCCAGTTCTAAAAGGTATTCCATAGGTGCGTTCTGACTCTTGAGTAAGACAATTTAAATAGTGTGCGACGTCTCTTTACGCTCTTCTGCCGGCGGCTCTTTTTCAATCAAGCGCCCGCCGGTGGCTTCATTGAGCGCCTGCTCAGCCGCCTTGTGCGTGTCATCAATGGCCTGCTTGGCAGCCTCAGCGGTTTTACTGAGCATCTGTTGCGCTGCCTTTTCTGCCTGATCACAACCGCTCAACAGCGCCAGTGTTGCTGCCAACAGCGCGGCATAACCCGCTTTTTGAACGTTCATCGTGGTGCGCCCTCTTTAGCCTGCAGCCAACCCGTGGTTGGCGAATAACGCGGGATTCTAGAGAGACAGACACTTCAGGAAAATTCGTATTTTTAAGCGTTATACTTCGGTTTTTACGAAGTATTGCAGACCTCATGCTCAATTACCGCCAACTCCATTACTTTTGGGTCGTTGCCAAGACCGGCAGCATCGTGCGCGCCTGCGAGCAATTGAACCTGACCGCACAGACCGTCAGCGGGCAAATCAGCCTGCTGGAAGACACCTATGGCCTGCCCTTGTTTCGTCGGGTAGGACGGCAGTTGGAACTGACCGAAACCGGGCGCCAGGTGCTGCCTTACGCCGAGCAGATCTTCCAGGTGGGCAGTGAACTGGAAAGCATGTTGCGCATGGCGCCCAAAGAGCAGCAAGTGTTGTTCCGGGTCGGTGTCGCTGACGTGGTGCCCAAGTCGATTGTCTATCGCTTGATCGCTCCGACCATGGAGCTGGACAAGCCAATGCGCATTACCTGCCGCGAAGACAAGCTCGACCGGCTGTTGGCAGATCTGGCGATTCAACGCCTTGACCTGGTGATTTCCGACAGCCCGATGCCTTCCCATCTAGACATTAAAGGCCTAAGCCAGAAGCTTGGCGAATGTGGCATCAGTTTTTTTGCGACGTCGGGCCTCGCCAGCGAGTACGCAGAAAACTTCCCGCACTGCCTGCAAGATGCGCCGTTGCTGATCCCTGGCCCCGAGACGGTGCTCCGCACGCGCCTGCTGCGTTGGTTGGCAGAATTGAAGATCCACCCGCGGATGGTCGGAGAATTCGATGACAGCGCGCTGATGCAGGCGTTTGGTCAGTCAGGCATCGGCGTGTTTATCGCCCCCAGCGTGATCGCCGATGAAATCATGCGCCAGTTTGACGTAGAACTGATCGGCCAGACCGAGGCAGTCACCGAATCGTTTTACGCCATTACTGTGGAACGCAAGATCCTGCACCCCGGCATCGTTGCGATTACCGAGGGCGCGCGCCGTGAATTATTCACCGATGCCCGCGATTAGGCGCAGGCCGCCTGTGGTTTAACGGTCATCAGCAACAAAGCGAGCATGATCGACACCAGAATGAAGCCCGCCCCGGCAAAGCCCAGGCTGGCCAACCCGTAGTGATCGATCACATGCCCGCCAAACAGAGCGCCAAGGCCGATCCCCAGGTTGGCCCCGGCAATGTTCAGCGATGCGGCAAATGCAGGCGCATGCGGTGCAGCTTTCATCAGTCGGACATGGCTGACCAGAAACAGTGCCGCCTGGGTAATGCCCCACACGCCCATTGCCGCCGCCAATCCCAATGTGGAGTGAATGCTTGGCACCAACGCCACCATGCCGCCGATCATGAACGTGCAAAACACCATCGAGGCAATCAGTGGATGGCGGTCGACCATGCGCCCGCCCAGCGAGTTGCCGATCAGGCCGACTGCGCCAAAGCCCATCAGACACCAACCCACCAGCGTGCCGTCAAAACCGGCCAGGCGCTCCAGGATATCGGCCAGATAGGTGTAGGCCGTGAACATGCCGCTGAACACCAGCACCGACAGCACGATGTGCCCGATCATCAGCGGGCTGCGCAGCAGGCCAAACTGTGAACGCAAGGTGACGCCATCTTTGACGCCTTTGACCGCGGGCAGGTACACCCACAGCAGCAAGGCCTTGGCCAGGGCAATCACCGCCAGAATCGCGAACGCGCTGCGCCAGCCCCACGCATCAGAGATCAATGTTCCCACCGGAATACCAAACACCGTCGCACAGACAATACCAAAGCCAATTTTCGCAATCGCACGGCCTGCATACTCAGGCCCGACAATGTCTACAGCCGTTTCGCTGGCCAGCGCCCAAAACACCGGCAAGCCGAGCGCAGGCAACAAACGCGCAAACGCCATTACCCAGATATTGGGCGCCAGCGCGGCCACGGTATTGGCGAAGGCAAACATTAACAAAATGCCGATAAACAGTCGTTTGCGCTCGAACCGGGCGAAATAGGCGGTCAGGAACGGCCCCAGGGCCGCCACGGTAAAAGCGAACAAGGTGACCAGCAAGCCCGCCTGCGGCACGCTGACCTCCAGGTCACGGGCAATCGAGGGCAGCAGACCGACAATGATGAACTCCGTGGTGAGCACGGTGAAACCGGCCGCAGACAGCAGCAGGATGGGCAACAGCATGAATAACTCCAGAGACGACAACGCCAGCGAAAGCCCAAAAGGCCCGCTGATATGAAGAAAAAAGGGATGCGCAATAGTAACAGAATGATTCGTCATCGGGCCAATTGAGCGCCGCGCACCTGACCCTCAGCACCCCCGGCGTAGGAAAGCTCCTACTTCTGTGTGGTAAAGTCCGCCCCCCGTTCTGGTCTTAGTCAGATAGATGTGTTCAGCACACATGACTGAGTTCGCCTCCACTCTGCTTAACTCACACGTTTAAGCGCTTCTGCGGGCAGCCACTGCCTGCAGGCCGAGTGCTGGGCCAATGCCAGAGCCTTTGAATGCGCCAACCACAACAACTAGAGACACTCTTATGACTGACGCTCCACCTACCCTGCTGCACAAGCTCAAACGGACCAGCCTGGTGACCCAGATTGTGATTGGGCTGATTGCCGGCATTTTGCTGGCCTGGCTTGCACCGGCGGCGGCACTCTCGGTGGCCTTTATCGGGAAGGTGTTCGTCAGCGCCTTGAAAGCCGTGGCACCGATTCTGGTGTTTGTGCTGGTCATGGCCTCGATTGCCAACCACAAACACGGGCAGGAAACCCATATCCGTCCGATTCTTATCCTGTATTTGTTCGGCACCTTTGCCGCGGCCGTGGTGGCGGTGATCGCCAGCATGCTGTTCCCTTCCAGCCTGATTTTGGTCATTGAAGACATCGCCATCGCAGCGCCCGGCGGCATCAGCGACGTCCTGCAAAGCCTGTTATTGAGCGCGGTCGACAACCCCGTCAGCGCCCTGATGAATGCCAATTTCATCGGCGTACTGGCTTGGGCAATCGGTATGGGCATTGCGGTTCGCCATGCAGGCGACACCACCCGCACAGTGCTCAATGACTTATCCAATGGCGTGACCTTGATCGTGCGCGTAGTGATTCGCTTCGCACCACTGGGCATTTTCGGCCTGGTCAGCTCGACCCTCGCCACTTCCGGCTTCAGCGCTTTGCTGGGCTACCTGCATCTGCTCACCGTACTGATCGGCTGCATGCTGTTTGTGGCCTTGGTGGTCAACCCGCTGATCGTGTTCTGGAAGCTGCGTCGCAACCCGTATCCGCTGGTGTTCCTGTGCTTGCGCGAGAGCGGTATCACAGCGTTTTTCACCCGTAGTTCGGCAGCCAACATCCCGGTCAACATGGCGTTGAGCGAGCGTTTGGGCCTGCATGAAGACACCTATTCGGTATCGATTCCTCTGGGCGCGACCATCAACATGGCCGGTGCAGCCATTACCATCACCGTTTTGACTCTGGCGGCCGTGCATACACTAGGTATTGAGGTGGATCTACCGACCGCCGTTCTGCTCAGCGTGATGGCAGCCGTGTGCGCCTGTGGCGCGTCGGGTGTTGCGGGGGGCTCGCTGCTGTTGATCCCGCTGGCGTGCAGCCTGTTCGGTATCCCGAGCGAAATTGCAATGCAAGTAGTGGCCGTCGGCTTCATTATCGGCATCTTGCAGGACTCGGCTGAAACCGCGCTTAACTCCTCGACCGACGTGCTGTTCACTGCTGCGGCCTGCCTGGCCAAAGAAGAGCACGCATAATCCAGCTGGCTCAGGAGCGCTTGTTAGCGCTCCTGAGCGGTAACGTCCTGTACAGCGTCTTAGAACGCGCCCATGTAGTCGCGCTTGCCGATTTCTACGCCGTTGTGGCGCAGAATCGCGTAAGCGGTGGTCACGTGGAAGAAGAACTGCGGCAGGCCGTAAGTCAGCAGGTACGACTGACCGGTGAAGCGTTTTTCTTTTGGCGTGCCCTGACGGGTGATGATTTCGATGCCTTCCTTGCCGTCGATCTGCGCCGGGGCAATACCGTCAACAAACGCCAGCACCTTGCTGATCAGCGCCTGCAGGTCAGCAAAGGTCACTTCGCTGTCATCGTATTTAGGCAGTTCGATCTCAGCCAGACGGCCTGAGACACCCTTGGTGAAATCAACAGCGATTTGTACCTGGCGCACCAGCGGGAACATGTCCGGGGCCAGACGCGCCTGCAAGAACACATTCGGGTCAATGTTCTTGGCTGTGGCATGGGCTTCAGCCTTGCTCAACACACCGCTCAGGGCGTTGAGCATTTGTTTGAACACAGGAACAGAAGCAGCGTACAGAGAGATAGTCATGAAGGTCTCGACAGTCTGTGGGCAGGAAGTGAATGTGCGGCGATTATAGGCATACCACGCCTGCCAAGCGGCTTGTCTTTTTGCTGGAACAGGCCATAGGCTAGGCTTTTCAACGCACAAGGAAAGCGTGATGAGCACTGAACACGATACCGACGCCGGATTTCAGCTAAACAGTACCGAAATCCGCATCCTCGGTTCCTTGATCGAAAAACAGGCCACCAACCCGGAAACCTATCCGCTGACCCTGAATGCGCTGGTGCTGGCTTGCAATCAGAAGACCAGCCGTGAGCCGGTGATGAACCTGACTCAAGGCCAGGTCGGGCAAAGCCTGCGAGCCCTCGAAGGGCGCGGTTTTACCCGACTGGTCATGGGCAGTCGCGCGGATCGCTGGGAGCATAAGGTCGACAAGACGCTGGAGTTGGTTCCAGCCCAGGTGATACTGCTGGGGCTATTGTTTCTGCGCGGTCCGCAAACCCTCAATGAGTTGCTGACCCGTAGCAGCCGCATGCACGACTTTGAAGACACCGAGCAGGTCCAGCATCAGCTCGAACGACTGATTGCCCGTGATCTGGCGCTGCTCATTGCGCGTCAGCCCGGCCAGCGTGAAGACCGCTATACCCACGCGCTGGGCGACCCGGCAGACATCGAAGCAATCATCGCCGCCCGCCAGCAACCCAGCGAGCGCAGCAGCCATTCAGGGGTATCGCTGGAACGCTTTGAAGCGCTCGAGGCACGCATTGCGGCACTCGAAGCGCGACTGGCGCAACTGGAGTAAAACGCTGTGCCGGGCCTGATACGCCCGGCACCCGACTCAACTACGAGCAAACGCCACCGCAGCCTGGAACTGCTCAGGCGTTGGACGCACGCCGGTGTACAGCACAAATTGCTCAAGGGCCTGAATTGCAATGACTTCCAGGCCGGTAATCACGCGTTTGCCGTGCGCTCGCCCCCGCACGATCAGTGGCGTTTCAACCGGGATCGCCACCACATCGAACAGAATGTCGGCCTGATCAATCGCCTCTGCCGCAAAGGCCAGGTCATCAGCTTCTACCCCGCCCGCCATGCCCACCGGCGTCACGTTGATCAGCATCTGTGGGCGGTGCTCGCCCAGTTCCGCCTGCCAGGTAAACCCGCAGTTCTTGGCCAGGGCCGAGCCCGTTGCCTCGTTGCGCGCCACGATCACGCCATTGCGATAACCACCATCGCGTAACGCCGAAGCCACAGCCTTGGCCATGCCGCCGCTGCCGCGCAAGGCAAACGTGGTGTCTTTGGCCACCTGGTGATCACGCAACAACTGCGCAATGGCGATGTAATCGGTGTTGTAAGCCTTCAAATGACCGTCAGTGTTAACGATGGTGTTGATGGACTGAATCGCCTGTGCCGAAGCATCCAGTTCATCGACCAGAGCAATGCTCGCCTCCTTGAAAGGCATCGACACCCCGCAGCCACGAATATCAAGGGCACGGATTCCGGTGATGGCTCCGGCCAGATCCTTTGGGCTGAACGCTTTGTAATAAAAATTCAGGCCCAACTGCTCGTACAGATGATTATGAAAACGCAGTCCGAAATTCCCGGGTCTGCCTGACATCGATATGCACAGCCGGGTGTCTTTGTTCGGATTCATTTGCATGTTCATCTCCTCGTGCTTTCGGATAAATGGCTCAAGCCGCAACGATCAATTTGCAGGATCATGGCCCTCACTGAAACGTGTCAGCGGCCCAAGACCTTACACAAACTTTACCGAAACATTTTGCAATTTTTTCTAAAAAGATTGTCTTAGTGTTATCCCCGCCAATTCATATGGCCTGGTGCAGGCCAAGACGCGGGGTTGAGAACAGAGGAATCGTCATGATGCGTACCTTCCCCAAAGTTGCTTTGCTTATCGGCGCCTTGGCTGTCGCTGGCCAGGCATCCGCCCATGGCGGTTGGGGTGCTGGCCCGGCGCTACTTGGCGCAGTGGTCGGTGCTACGGTTGTTGGCTCGATAGTGGCCAGCCAGCAACACCCGGTTTACGTACAACGCCCCGTATATGTGCAGCCACAACCGGTTTATGTGCAGGCGCCTCCGGTGTACTACCAGGCGCAGCCTGTTTACGTACAACCGCAACCGGTTTATGCACCGGCGTATTACGTGCATCCACAACCGGTGTACTACGGCCCGCCTCGCGGTTATTACGGCCCACCACGCTGGTAATCGCGCGCGTCCCCCCCTGCGGCAAGCTGGTGCAGTTGCCGCCAGGTTTGAATTGAGATTGCGATTGTCACGCACTGGACACAGTATTGGCTGAAACTGTGGCATAAAGAATGCACACACTTTGACACTCTGGCCGTGACATTTCGCACACTATAAAAACAAGGACGACCTGTATGCCGACACAAAACCCGCACCGTACCGTTGGTCTGTGCACTTCAAGTAAGGTCTACAACACGCTGACCGAGCTGAAACAACTCGAAAGCCACCGGGCAGCCAAACTGGTTTCACTGCTGGCTCAGCACTTGGTCAGCCAAGGTCTGTTGAGTGATCAGGAAGTGATGCACATGCTTGATCTAGTGGTCGATTAGGCCGTGCAGGGGGCGTAGACCCGTGGAATCCCCCAACCTCACCCGCATCAATGGCAACTATCAAGCGTAATGATTTTTTGCGCTTGGGCTCAGGCTTTAAAGTTGCGCCATTGTTTGAATGCAGGAGGTTCCTATGCCAAAGGTCCATATCATGTCGGTTATCGGCAGCGCAGTTCCCGAACCGCTACGCGCGGACGGCCTGCTGGCGTGCTGGTACGTGGTCATTGACGGTGTTGCCGTCGGCGGCCCGTTTACTTCTCGCGCCGCGGCGCAAGTCATAGCCACCAACGAAACAGGTAAAACAACGCAACACTTGATACGACACTGAGCAAGACGTTACGGGTCCAGAGCATCAGCCCTATCGCGCACACGCCAGCCAGTAGATACGGGTTGCCTGGGCTCAGATCAAGCGTGTGGTCCTTGATAAAAATGATCGGCCCGCAAATCGCAGTCAGCATGCCAGGTACGGCAAACCCCAGAAATTCGCGAACCCCACGATTCAAGCGAATCGGCAAGCGCGGCTCAAGAAACAGATAGCGGTTGAAAAACAGAATCAGCGTCATCCCGCCAATAATCAGCCAAACCGTCATGTGAAGGACGCTCCCAGTCGTTTGCACACATACCCGGCGGTCATACCCGCCAACCCTGCCAGCACAATCGCCGACTCCCATTGCCAGTAACTGAACAGCACCACTGTCAGCAGAGACACGGCCACGCACACGACAGTCGGCACATTGCGCACAATGGGCGTGATCAGGGCAATGAACGTCGCCGCAATCGAAAACTCCAACCCCAGTTGATCCAGCCCCGGGATGCTCCTGCCGACAATCACCCCAAGGCAGGTAAATAGGTTCCAGCCCACATACATACACAGACCCACGCCCAGCGCATACCAGCGGTTAAACGTCTTGTGGTCATACGGGCTGACCAGAGCAAAAAACTCATCCGTCAGCAAAAAACCCAGGCTGATGCGCCACTTCGCCTGCATGGGCGAGACCAGCGGGCGTAAATGCATGGCATAGAGCAAGTGCTGCGAGGTCAGCAGCAAGGTTGTAATCAGAATGGACAGTGCGCTGGCGCCGCCCTTGATCATGCCAATCGCGACCAACTGGGCCGCGCCGGCAAACACAAACAACGAAAGCCCTTGGGTTTGCATGGGCGTCAACTGCGCATCAATCGCGGTAGACCCTGCCAGCAAACCCCAGGGTGCGCACGCCAGGGTCAAGGGCAGGCAAGCAATCGCACCGCGAGTAAAAGCGACACGAGGAAGCGAAGTAGGCATCAAAAAACATCCCGGCAGTAAGCAGCGACAAAGGGTCGCAACTTGATCGTGTAATGTCTTGAACGATCTTGCTCATCGTTCGGTCGTAACGTTTAGCCACCCTTATCAGGGCGCCCGGCGGGTTTGACGAACCACCGATCGTGGTCTTTAGTCAGCCCACTATTCATTCGTTTAAGCCCCTTCACAGCCAACACGAGGAACGACCATGAAAGACCTGAAATCCGCCAAGGAAAGCAGAAAGGCCGATCTGCGGACACCTTCGGCGCTGAGCGAAGAAGCACGCATTAACATTGCTGCTGAAGTGAATGCATTGCTGGCCGACACGTTCGCCATCTACATGAAAACCAAAAACTTCCACTGGCACATGTCCGGCCCGCATTTCCGTGACTTCCACCTGCTGCTGGATGAGCAATCCGATCAGATTTTTGCCACCACCGATGCCATCGCCGAACGCGTACGCAAGCTGGGGCGCACCACCATTCGCTCGATCGGGCACGTCAAGAAGCTCCAGCGCCTGCTGGACAACGATGCTGACTTCGTGACCCCGGAAGACATGCTCGCCGAACTGCGCGAAGACAACATCCAATTGGCCGCCTACATGCGTGCCACCCACGAGCTATGCTCGGAGTCGGGTGACGTGGCCACCACCAGCCTGCTGGAAAACTGGATCGACGAAGCCGAACGTCGCGTCTGGTTCCTGTTTGAGTCGTCGCGCACCCGCTAACGTGTTGCGCGCAATAGCTGGCGCAGGTTGCGTCATTTAAAACAGATCGAGCCTTCGCCAGCTTCTGCAGATTCATCCAGGCTCATGAAACTTGTTTCACGGTGGTGATGACACGCGACTTGTATAGTGAGTCTGCTCATTCAATGAACCTTAGCCCGCACCCCTCCCCCGCGGGCTTTTTTTTGCCTGCTACACCGCCTGCCTGAACACCAGCGCCTTCAAGCCGCACTCGGGGTCGGCGTCCGGGAACTCTGGCGGGTTTTCCAGACGCTGCTCAAATCGCAGGTCGGGCGCCTCCGCCATCACCCCATTGATCAAGAATTCAGAACCTAGCGATGGGTCGTTCATGCACGCCAGCACCGTACCGTTTTCGCTGAGCAATTCGGGCAAGCGCCGCAACACGCGCCGGTAATCCTTGGTCAGCAGAAAGCTGCCCTTCTGGAAAGAAGGCGGGTCGATGATGACCATATCGTAAGGGCCCAGGTTTTTGACCTTGCCCCAGGACTTGAATAATTCATGCCCGAGAAAGCTCACCTTGCTGGTGTCATGGCCGTTCAGTCGATGATTGTCCCGACCCCGGCTCAGGGCTGCGCGCGACATGTCCAGGTTAACCACGTGCTGCGCCCCGCCCTCAATGGCGGCTACAGAAAAACCGCAGGTGTAGGCGAACAGGTTCAGGATCCGCTTGCCTGCAGCCTGCTCACGCACCCAATTGCGACCGTAGCGCATGTCCAGAAACAATCCGTTGTTCTGCTTGCGGCCCAGGTCCACTTGGTAACGCAGCCCGCCTTCTGTGAGCGTCCACTCATCAACCGGCTCACCCACCAGCCAGTGGGTGTCACTTTGCGCGGTATAGCGGTGCTGCATGACCAGCGTGTGAGCGCCACTGGCTTGCCAGACAGGCGAGCCGGCAATCGCCATGAGCATTTTTTTCAAACTCTCAAGCTGCAAGGGCTCCGGCTCTTTGAACAGTGAGACCAGCACCACACCCTGCAACCAATCGACCGTCAACTGCTCAAAGCCGGGCCAGCAACGGCCGCGCCCATGGAAAATACGACGTGTTTCAGCGGGCGCAGTTTCCAGAGCCGTGATTAAGTGCAGGTGCAGAGTGGTTAATGCTTCAGGAGTCATCGGGCTGGCCGGTCAATTTCAAGGGCCGGCATTTTACACCATTGCCGAGCCTCAGCCCGGCTCAGCGTGTGCGGTGTATCACTGCTGCGCCACAGCGCCACACTGCGCAGACACAGGACCCGAAGCGTACCAATTGGAAGATCATGAAATTATCGTTTTACAATCATTTATTATCGAATTACGATGCCTCTACCGCACAGGACTACCCGGAGGGACTGCGCGGCATCCGGACACTTAAATCGATAACTACCACTTAAAAGGATTGTTCGATGACAACAGATCTCTTGGCCAATCGCAGCCGGATCCTGGCAACCGCTACATTGGTACTGGTGGTCAGCATGCTGCTGGCCAATGTCGCTTACTGGATTTTCCCAAGCGCTCTAGGCTCTTTCATGGGAGGGTTCAACCTGACTGCGCTGATCGGTCAATTAAATGTCGACGTTTCGCTCATGCCTTGGTGGCAAGCGGCTGGCGGGATAGTCCTGTCCAGTATTCCGCTACTGATACTGGCCAAAGGCTTGCTGGCTTTGCGCAGCCTGTTTCTGGCCTATGGCAAAGGCGAATACTTTTCACCTGAGTCAGCAGGCCTGCTCGGTAAAGTGGGCAAGAGCGTGTTGCTATGGGTGCTGGCCAGTCTGCTACTGACACCGGTCATGAGCGTATGGATTACCTTCACCCGACCTGTCGGCGAGCGTATGCTCAGCATAAATTTTGAGCCGTCACATATTGTTGCGTTTTTTCTCTCAGCCTCTCTTATGATCATCGCCAGGAGCTTGTCCAACGCGTGCTCGTTGGCCAGAGAAAATGAGCAGTTTGTTTAAGAGGGCACGATGCCAATAGCCATAAAACTGGACGTCATGCTAGCCACGCGCAAAATGAAGTCCAAAGACCTAGCGCACATGGTCGGGATCACCGAGCAGAACCTTTCACTGCTCAAACAAGGAAAAGTTAAAGGCATCAGACTGGCCACCCTGGAGGCTATCTGCGTCGCACTGGAGTGCCAACCGGGCGACTTGCTGCACTTTCAACCGGACCCGTAACCCGCCCCTTCCTTTATCAAGGCCAACCTGCACGCCCATGAGCCACATCGCTCATGGGCGTTTTTGCGTTTGCAACCCCCGTAATCCCTGACGCCCAGTCTGTTCAGCCACCCAACAGCATCGCACTGATAGGCTCGTGCGATGCACGCTTCATTGATCATTGAATGAGCAGAATCCCCCCCTTGCGTCCCTTCAATACCGAGGGTCATGCATAGCGTGAAATTTCTCTGCTAACTCACTGCAAAATCAGGCATTTCTAACGTTATTAATCCATACTCAGCAAATGTAACGTTATATGTATACCAACGACTGCTGTTCAGAATTCCCTAACCACCCTTGAGTCAATCTGCGTGAAAATTCATCTTTCGATTTTGAGCCTATTTTTAGTTCTTACAGGCACAGCCGCTCCCTCAATCGCCGCAGCGACTGAAAGCACCTTGTCCCCTAGGGATGTATCGAAACTGCACATTGCCTCCGGCAGTGCGCTGTTGATCGATCTGCAAACCAACAAAGTCATTTACGCCAGCAACCCGGACGTGGTCGTGCCCATCGCTTCGGTGTCGAAACTCATGACCGCCATGGTGGTGCTGGACGCCAAGCAATCCATGGACGAATACATTCCGGTCAACATTAGCGATACCCCGGAAATGAAAGGGGTGTTTTCGCGGGTCAAGCTGGGCAGCGAACTGACACGCCATGACATGATGCTGATCACCTTGATGTCCTCCGAAAACCGCGCCGCCGCCACCCTAGCTCACCACTACCCAGGCGGTTATGTGAAGTTCATTGCAGCCATGAACGCCAAGGCCAAAAGCCTGGGCATGATGCACACGCATTACGTGGAACCCACCGGCCTGTCGCCGCGCAACGTCTCGACCGCACGGGACTTGAGCAAGCTGCTGGCGGCCGCGCGTCACTATCCGATGCTCAGCCAACTGAGTACCACCAAGGAAAAATCAGTGACGTTCCGCAAACCCAACTACACCCTGGGCTTTCACAACACAGATCACTTGATCAACAAAGACAAATGGAACATCAAGATCACCAAGACTGGCTTCACCAATCAGGCCGGTCACTGCCTGGTGCTGGTGACCGAAATGGGTAATCGCCCTGTGTCACTGGTCATTCTGGATGCCTTTGGCAAATACACCCATTTTGCCGACGCCGGGCGTATTCGTAACTGGGTGGAAACCGGCAAGACCAGCAACGTGCCTGACGTTGCACTGCGCTACAAGGCCGACAAAAACCTGCAACAGCATCAACCTAAAACGGCGCATATTGCCGAGTAACACGGCACTCGTTAAAAAACAGGCACCTGCCCCGGGGAGAGAGTCGGAGCAAGTGCCTGCGTGGTGCCCGTTAACGCTTGGGTGAAGGCTTGGGCGTTTTCTTGATGGTTTCGACGGTGGTTTCTTTTGGGCGGCGCCTGGCCTCCTCCAACGGTATGAACAGACCTGTTTCTGAATCACGTGCGCGTTTGTTCTTCATTTAAAGCTCCAGTCAAAGCCCCGGTGTCGAGGCCAGTCCTTGCAGACTAGTTGAAGCCTTGCGCCCATCCGGGCGATAGAAACACGCGCTTGCAGATCCGTTGCAATCTCCCCCACCTGCTGCAATAAAGAACCCCGCCTGCAAGGCGGGGTTCCAGCACTGACTCACATCAGTGTTGCAGAGCAGGCTGTTGATCCCCGGTATTGATCGGGATGCGTTTGGCCTTGGCTTCCTCGGGCACCACCCGCTGCAGGTCGATGCTCAGCAAGCCATTGCTCAGGTTCGCGTTTTTGATCTCGATGTGATCGTCGAGACGGAAGGACAATTTGAATGCCCGCTGCGCGATACCCTGATGCAAGTAGGTCACGCCTGATGCTGGTTTCTCAGCGCTGCCTTCAGTGTTGTCACCAAAGGTTTCACGTTTGCTGCCGCTGACGCTCAACACACCCTTTTCAACTTGCAGGTCCAGATCGTTCTGGGTGAACCCGGCTGCTGCGATCACGATGCGATAACTGTCATCACCGTGCTTTTCGACGTTGTAGGGTGGATAGCCAGCACTGGAGTCGTTGCGCAGCGCGGTTTCAAACAAGTCACTAAAACGGTCAAAACCGACAGAATTACGGAACAGTGGCGCCAAGGAAAATGCAGTGTTCATAATTTAGCCTCCTGATTTCAGCGAGATTTTTGTCTCCGCGACCCGGTTTCGGCATCGCTTAACCCCTAAGTAGGGATGAGCAAAATCTTTTCAAGAAGCTTTTTTGGAATTTTTCAGGACGCTTCAGGCGGCGTCCACAGGCGGGTTATTGACCAGATGCCGAACCTTTTCACAGTCGGTTTCACGGCGCATGGCATTGAACAACACTACCGCTTGCGGGTAGTTACGCGTCAACATGGCCAACCATTGCTTGAGTCGCCCCGGCGCTGAACGCGGCGTCAGTTGCGCCTCGGCCTGGGCCCAGAAATCGCGAATCATCGGTTGCAGATCTGCCCAGGTCATTTCAACCACCTCCTCGCCCGCCCGCGCTGCGGCGATTTGCCGGGCAAGGTCAGGGCGCGACACCAGCCCGCGCCCCAGCATGATGTCTTCAGCTCCACTGATTTCGCGGCAACGGCGCCAGTCTTCAACCGACCAGATATCGCCATTGGCAAACACCGGCACCTTGACCACCTCTTGCACCTGAGCGATGTATTCCCAATGCGCAGGCGGCTTGTAGCCATCCATTTTGGTCCGTGCATGCACCACGATCTGGCTCGCACCGCCTTCAGCCAGAGCAATGGCGCACTCATTGGCACTGTCGGGCGTGTCGAAGCCCAGGCGCATCTTGGCGGTGACCGGAATATGCGCAGGCACCGTGCGCCGCACTTGCAGCAAAATCGCATGCAGCAATTCCGGCTCTTTAAGCAGCACTGCGCCACCACGGGATTTGTTCACGGTCTTGGCCGGGCAACCAAAGTTGAGGTCGATGACCTCGCTGCCCAATTGGCACGCCAACGCCGCGTTATCAGCCAGGCAGGCAGGATCAGAACCCAGTAACTGCACGCGCAGTGGCACTCCAGCACGGGTTTTAGCGCCATGCTGCAGCTCAGGAGCGAACTTGTGGATGTAGGCCTCGGGCAATAGCCGCTCAGTGACCCGAATAAATTCGGTCACACACCAATCAATACCGCCGGTGCGGGTCAGGACATCACGCAGGATGTTGTCGACCAACCCCTCCATCGGCGCCAAAGCAATTTGCATGGGTGACTCTCATGAGAAAACGTGCGGCAGTTTACGGGGTTATGCGGGCAATCGGTATCAGCGCGCCACGACTGCCGAACTGTACCCTTCCAGAAACTCGGGTGGCATGCGCTTGGCCTTGCCCGTCGACAGCTCGATGCAGACAAAAGTGGTTTGCGCACGCAACAAGGTCACGCCATCGTTTGGCCGGATCAACTGGAAGTGCCGCGTCAGACGCAGACGCTTGTCGCAATCGACAATCCAGGTCGCGAGCTGCAACTCATCACCTTCGTAAGCACTGGCCAGGTAATCAATTTCATGGCGCGCCACGGCCATTGCCCGGTCAAGCCTGCGGTACTCGGTCAAGTCCAGGCCCAGGCGCTGTGAGTGACGCCAGGCGCAGCGTTCCAACCAAACCACGTAGGCGGCGTTATTGGCATGGCCAAAACCGTCAATGTCTTCGGCTTGAACCCGCAGATCAATGATAAACGGCGTCGCCAGATCCCAATTCATGCCTGTCTCCCTGCATACCAATAAAGCGCGCAGTGTAACGCACCCGGTCGGCGCTGAGGCAGGCTCGCACTGATGGTTCAAGATAAGGTTGGGAAATGGGCAAACGCCAGAAAAACAAAAGGGTCATTCAATAAATGAATGACCCTTAAAAATCCCGCAGAGCGGGTAATCGTGGCGTCCCCTAGGGGACTCGAACCCCTGTTACCGCCGTGAAAGGGCGGTGTCCTAGGCCACTAGACGAAGGGGACACAAACCCTTCTAACAGTGATCAGTGCTGAGTACTGATCGATTCAATGCCAATTTGGCCCGGCATTGAACTGTAAATTGGTGGAGCTAAACGGGATCGAACCGTTGACCTCTTGCATGCCATGCAAGCGCTCTCCCAGCTGAGCTATAGCCCCGATTTATCGCCTGGCGGCGGAGCAACATCGAAATGCTGCTTCTGTGAAACTGGCGTCCCCTAGGGGACTCGAACCCCTGTTACCGCCGTGAAAGGGCGGTGTCCTAGGCCACTAGACGAAGGGGACATAAACCTTCTATTTGATCAGCGCTGAGTGCTGATCGATTCAATGCCGGTGTGGCCAAGCATTGAACCTAAAATTTGGTGGAGCTAAACGGGATCGAACCGTTGACCTCTTGCATGCCATGCAAGCGCTCTCCCAGCTGAGCTATAGCCCCAAACAGTCAGTGTTGCGTGTTGCTGTGTGGACGGGGCGCATATTAAGACTGGATCGGTAGGCTGTCAAACTTATTTTCAAAAATTTTTAAAAAAATTTGCCGTGAGAACAACCACTTACCCTTAAAACCCCGAAAACACGGGGGCTCGCTGATTAAATTTGTAGTCGCTGCCACAGGCTGCGATGGCTTGCACAGCAGCCCTGCTGTTCCAAAACACCTTCAGCCCTTCTCGCAGCCTACGGCAACGACTACAAATAAATGCGAATCAAGCCATTGCGCTGAACAGCTTTTCCCACTCTTTGTTTTCTTTCTTCGACACGCCGCCCAGCAGGTCCAGCGCCTGACGCAGACGGAAACGGGTCAGGTCCGGGCCCAGAATCTCCATGGCATCGAGCACCGACACCGAGCTGGCCTGGCCGGTGATGGACGCGAACATCAGCGGCATGGCATCACGCAGCTTCAGTTCCAGGGCGTCCACCACGGCCTGAATGCACGCGGTGATCGAGTCCTTCTCCCACTGACGCAGGCTTTCGAGCTTCCACAGAATCAGTTGCATCAACTGGCGAACCTGATCGCCCGACAGCTTCTTGTGCTCAAACAGCTTGGCATCCGGCTGCACGCCACCTGCGAAGAAGAACCCGGCCAATGGCGCGATCTGGCTGAAGGTCTCGACACGGCCTTGCACCAGCGGCGCGATCTTCATCAGGTACTCAGGGTTCAACGCCCAGTGCTGGACACGGCTTGCAAACTCTTCCAGCGGCAGGTCACGCAGCCACTGACCATTGAGCCAAGACAGTTTCTCGATATCGAAAATCGGTCCGCCCAGCGATACGCGGGACAGATCGAAGTTGTCGACCATTTCCTGCAGCGAGAACTTCTCGCGCTCGTCCGGCATCGACCAGCCCATACGGCCCAGGTAGTTGAGCATGGCCTCAGGCATGAAGCCCATGCGCTCATAGAACGTCACCGACGTCGGGTTCTTGCGCTTGGACAGCTTGCTCTTGTCCGGGTTACGCAGCAGCGGCATGTAGCACAACTGCGGCTGCTCCCAGCCAAAGTATTCATACAGCAGGATCAGTTTTGGCGCCGAGGGCAGCCATTCTTCGCCACGCAGCACGTGGGTGATGCCCATCAAGTGGTCATCGACCACGTTGGCCAGGAAGTACGTCGGCAGGCCGTCGGCCTTCATCAGCACTTGCATGTCCATGCGATCCCACGGGATCTCAACGTCGCCACGCAGCATGTCAGGTACCACGCACACGCCTTCGGTCGGCACTTTCATGCGGATAACGTGCGGCTCGCCCGCCGCCAGGCGACGCTCGACTTCTTCTTTGGACAGCAGCAAGGCGCGGCCGTCATAGCGCGGGGTTTCACCCTTGGCCATCTGCTCGGCGCGCATCTGGTCCAGTTCTTCTGCAGTGCAGAAGCACGGGAAGGCATAGCCCTTGTCGACCAGTTCCTGGGTGTACTGCTTGTAGATCTCGCTGCGCTCGCTTTGACGGTACGGGCCGTGCGGGCCGCCAACGTCCGGGCCTTCGCTCCAGGTGATGCCCAGCCAGCGCAAAGCATCGAAAATCTGCTGTTCGGACTCGCGGGTCGAACGCAATTGGTCAGTGTCTTCGATGCGCAGGATGAACTCGCCGCCATGCTGCTTGGCAAAGCAGTAGTTGAACAAAGCGATGTAAGCGGTCCCTACGTGGGGGTCACCGGTAGGTGATGGCGCAATGCGCGTGCGAACGGTGGTCATGAGCGATCTCGAAGTGAAGATAAAACAAAGGGCGAATGTTAACAGGCCGACCCGGCTTGGCTCCAGCGCAGCACGCAGGCAAAGGCTGAACATCCGACGCGCAGATGAAAAAACCGCAAAATAGAGCATTTGTATCAACTTGATACAGGGTAACCCCGGGGACAGAGGTGCTAATCTCGCCTCATTCTCGGTTAGTCCTGTCTGGAGTCCCCATGGGCCACGTCGTGCTGGTGCTGGTTGAAACGGTTAATGACTGTCTGTATCTGCTGGAGGATCAGGGGTACGAGTTGATTCTTGCGCCTACACCCGCTAGCCGCGCCGAGGCCATCGCCCGCCACGGCGGCCGCATCGATGCCGTGCTGACGCGCGGTCCGCTGGGCTTGCGCGCCGATGAAATAGCCGCCCTGCCCTTGCTCCAGATCATCTGCGTCATCGGTGCCGGTTATGAAGAAGTCGACTTGCAGGCCGCCAGCAACCGCGGCATCAAAGTGACCAACGGTGCCGGCGCTAATGCCTCGTGCGTGGCGGACCATGCCATGGCGCTGCTGCTGTCGGTGGTGCGCGGGATTCCCCAGGCAGACGCCAGCGTACGCCGCAGCGAATGGAACAAGGTCCGCCAACCGTCACTCACTGGCAAACGTCTGGGCCTCATTGGCCTGGGCGCCGTCGGCCAGGCCATTGCCAAGCGCGCCGCACTCGGGTTTGACATGAGCGTGAGCTACTACACCCGCCAACCGCGCCCAGACAGCCCCTACACCTACAAAGCCAACGTCCGTGAACTGGCCAGCGCGGTGGACTTTCTGGTGCTGGCGACACCCGGCGGTGCCGACACGCGGCACCTGGTGGACGCCGAGGTGCTGGATGCCCTGGGCCCGGACGGCTACCTGATCAACATTGCCCGTGGCAGCGTGGTCGACACCCAGGCCCTGATCAGCGCCCTGACTTCGGGCCAGATCGCAGGCGCCGGGCTCGATGTGTTTGATGGCGAGCCGCTGGTCCCAGACGCGCTGAAAACCCTCGCCAATGTGGTCATGACCCCGCACGTAGCCGGCCAGTCCCCCGAGGCGGCTCACGACACCGTGCAAAAGGTGCTCGACAACCTGCAGGCCTTTTTTACTGGCCAGCCGTTGCTGACCCCGCTGCACTTGCCAGCCCCGCGCTGAACCTGATTTGTAACCACCCGGAGCTCGCGCTTGAAATTCAGTCTGCCGAAAATCGCCACCGCGCCCTTCTGCCCTCCCGAAGTCAGCGGTAGCGTCCCTGTCGACGCCCGCGCCCCGTTCTGGAAGCGCGTATTGCGTTATGCCGGCCCCGGCCTGCTCATCAGCATCGGCTACATGGACCCCGGCAACTGGGCCACCGCCATCGAAGCCGGTTCACGCTACGGCTACAACCTGCTGTTTGTGGTCTTGCTCGCCAGCCTTGCCGGCATGGCAGTCCAATGCCTGTGCTCGCGCCTGGGCATCGCCACCGGCCGCGACCTGGCGCAACTGTGCCGTGAGCGCTACAGCCAGCGCTCGGCGCGGTTTCAGTGGGTTTTGGCGGAAATTTCGATTATCGCCACCGACCTTGCTGAAGTGCTCGGCTGCGCGCTGGCCTTTCACTTGCTGCTGGGTTGTTCGCTGACCTTCGGTATCGCCCTGACGGCCTTCGACACCCTGTTGATTCTGGCCTTGCAAGGCAAAGGTTTCCGCCGCCTGGAAGCCATCATGCTGACCTTGGTCATGACCATTGCGGCCTGCTTCCTGGTCGAACTGGTGCTGATCAAACCCTACTGGCCGGACGTTTTCGAAGGGTTCAAACCTTCGCTGTCAGCCATCAGCGACGCCGCGCCGCTGTACATCGCCATCGGTATCGTGGGCGCCACGGTCATGCCGCACAACCTGTACCTGCACACATCCATCGTGCAAACCCGCCTGACCGGCACAGACTACGCCAGCAAACTGGACGCAGTGCGCCTGTCGCGTATCGACACCATCGGCTCGCTGACCTTGGCGCTGCTGGTCAATGCGGCGATTCTGATCCTCGCGGCAGCGGCCTTCCACCAGACCGGTCACTCCGACATCATCGACATTCAAGACGCCTACCGCATGCTCGACCCGCTGGTCGGCGGCGCACTGGCCAGCGTGCTGTTTGGCGTGGCCTTGCTGGCCTCGGGGCAAAGCTCCACCTTCACCGGCACCATTGCCGGGCAAGTGATCATGGAGGGCTATCTCAAGCTGCGCATCCCCTGCTGGCAGCGCCGCCTGATCACCCGCGGGCTGGCGCTGATCCCGGCGTTTCTCGGGGTGTGGTTGATGGGCGACGATGCCGTGGGCAAGCTGCTGATCCTTAGCCAGGTCGTCCTCAGCCTGCAATTACCGTTTGCCTTGTACCCGTTGATCCGCATGACCAGCGACCCGAAACTCATGGGTCCATTTGCCAATCGGTTGCCGACGCGGCTGCTGGCGTGGTTCCTGTTTGCCGTGATCAGCGGGGCGAATGTGTGGTTGATTGCACAGATCGGCTTCGACTGAACCGTGAAATCTTCTGCATCCCTCAAGCGGTTACCTCTCCTTCGGGAGAGCAGGCGCTTGGATCAACAGATAAAGATCAAAAGATCGCGAGGCAAGCTCGCTCCTACAGGCCGCTAGAGTCATTGCGTCGGGTAGCAAACAGATATCTTCAGCATCCCACAATCAGTTCCCTCTCCCTCGCGAGAGGGCTAGGGCGAGACAAGTTCGTACAGGCCGCTAGAGTCATCGCGTCGGGTAGCAAACAAATATCTTCAGCATCCCCCAATCAGTTCCCTCTCCCTCGCGAGAGGGCAAGGGCGAGACAAGTTCGTACAGGCCCCTAGAGTCATC
>NZ_JANLNV010000058.1 GCF_025465935.1 Pseudomonas sp. 7P_10.2_Bac1
CTGGGACCCTTGATCCGAGTGAAACAGCAGACCCTGAGGTCTTCCTCGTTGCTCGTAGGCCATATCCAGCGCCTTGATAACCAGATCGGCGTCCGGCTTTTCCGACAACGCCCAGCCCACTACCCGGCGCGTACAAAGATCCAGCACGACAGCCAGATAATGCCATTTTCCCTGGGCTCAGATGTAGGTGATGTCGCCGCACCACACTTGGTTGGGTGCTCGAACATCGAACTCCCGATTCAATATGTTCGGGATATCCAACCGTTCAACCGTCGCTCGTTTATAGGCATGTGATCCGGGTTGTTTACTGACTAAATCAAGCTCGCGCATCAGGCTGCGCACTTTGAACCGACCGAGCTGTTCACCGTCTTCAAGCATCAGCGACAAGATGCTACGGCTGCCCGCAGCACTGCGACTTTGCGAAAACAGCTCGCTCACCCGGCTGCGTAACCGAAGCCGTTCGACATCAGGCGTTCGACGCCTAAGACGCTGGGCGTAGTAGCACGATCGGGTGACTTCAAACACCTTGCACAGCCAATCAATCGGCTCATGGACGCTCAGCTGATTGATCAGCGCGTACGCTCGTGATCTTCCGACATCAAGAGCGCGGTAGCCTTTTTTAATATCGATTTTTCCCGTTCAAGGCGGGCAATCCGGGCTTCCAGTTCCTGGATTTTCTGCTGTTCCGGGGTCAGCGCTTTGCTCTGCGGAGTGACGCCTTGGCGCTCCTGCTGAACCTGATCAACCCAACGGCGCAGGGCCGACTCGCCGACGCCAAGTGAACGGCTCGCTTCGATGTAGCTGTAGTTTTGCTTAAGTACGAGGTCGGCAGCCTCGCGTTTGAATTCAACTGAAAAGGAGCGGCGTTGTTTGGTCATCTTACACCTCGATCTGGCGAGCATTCTCGCCTAAATGGGTGTCCGGTTTCATTAGACCACTACAATTTTGCCCTGCGGGGAGCTTCTGCAGGAGCTGGCGGAGTACCTCGAACTCTTCCGAAGAAGTCTTGTAGGCGAAAAGGGGGCGTCCATCTGGCTCTTGCAGCCCACGCTTGGATAGAAAGTCTGAAATCCATTGGTCAAGTGGCACGTAGAATTCCCTTTTTCGTGAGCAATGCACCTCGGGTGCTTGCGCTGACAGGATTTTGATCAAGATTGATGATTGTGACTGTCCCATGAATCAGCGCCCACGCGCGTTCCTTAGATAGCACTTCACTATCCTCTTCCATGTCTGCAACTGACCCTTAGGTCATGAACCATTCTGATGGCTAAGGGCTGCCATCAAGCATAATCTGGGACCCAATCTGAAGGGAAGGTCGAGAACCAGAAACGGTCGTGGACGCTGCACGAACTGGCTGTTCGCTGGCACGCTACGCAGGGTGAACGGGCAACAGCAAACATGAGTCTGATCTAGCGTGCGTAGAAAAGGGCCATGATCCATATGACTGCCTGAAGGATATGCTGCAGTGGCTGCCGACGTAGCCGGTGAGTGAGATCGGCCAACTGCTGCTGCGGCATCAGGGGACTTGGCACCAGCAGCGCCCCAGGTGCTCCAGGCTACTATGGGGCTGATCGCCGACCGAGTGTGCGGTGACCATGCAGAAGGGACACTGGACTTATTGAATATTAGAGACCTGCTTTATGGTGCTTCGCGCGATGAGCTGATCCGCTATTATGATGTTATCGGTGACGGATACCTGCAGCTGAACCTCTATCCATCTAGATTATTTGTGCCTACTCTCGTGCAGACTGCTCAAATCGAGGTGCGCCAAGAAGGCGGTATGCTTGAGGTCATAGAGGGTGAGCAAGTGGTGGCGGATTATTCCCATTGGAACTCTGGCTGGGGGCCGGTGCGGCCGACGCAGCTGAGTGGGGCCTGTGGTGCAGCCTTAGTGACGCGCGGAACTGTCTACCGAGAAGTGCCTACCTCTGAAGGCCAAGTGGTTCGGTCATTCTATCTCTGGCAAGTTCGGATACTTCAGCGAAACAGCACGCAGGAAGCGTTCGATGAAGTCTTGAAGGGCGGGGGTCTTCTTTGTCTAATCAGCTGTCGCTTCCACGCTGACGGGGTAGGGGGGCGCTGGTACCGGAACGTGACGCCCTTGAGCTGGGTGACCACTCAGCGCAAGGTTGACTCAATCAGTCCAAGCGAACGAGCGGCATCGATACTGTTGTAGCTTTGTTCTAGGCACTGTACGAAGAGAGATGTCGTAAACATCGCCGGCAGCAGGCCAATATGACCATGGCGAGATTACTTGTTGCGAGATTGCAGTAACGCGTGGCCAGCCGACGGTGCTCTTTCAGCCAGCCAAATAGACGCTCGATGACATCCCGCTCCCGGTACTTGGGTTTGTCGAATAGCTGCGGGAGGCTGGGCTTCGGCTTGCGTTTCATGGTTCGGTAACCTCTGGCCGTTGGTCAGCGCCGATAATCCTCCGCGCCACGTCTGTTGGAGCAGCTTGGTTTTCGAAGGTGGTGAGCCTAAGCGGCGGTCTTACTCTCGGGAGCACTCTGGAAAGCGAAAAAATCACCGCGAAGACAGTTTTGGCACCCAAGAGGAATAGCGTGGTCGGCAGATTACCTAAAGCGCTCAGCATCTTCGGTTGGGGGCATCCTTTTCAAATCATCCAAAGTATGCCCTCAAATATGCCCCAAATGTAGCAATTAGCTGGAAGTTAATGGCTCTTTGAGGCTAGAAAACGGCAGAAATGATCAGCTAAAAAGCATGCGCAAAGCCCCTAAAGACTCTCAGGGTCGCCAAAAAACATTTTGACTGGGCTCTAGCGCAGTATTTTCAGGTCGGAAAAACTAAAATATGCCCCCAGTTTTGCCCCCAGTAGCGCGGGATATGCGGGCGATCGAGATTGGCGATCTCTGAGGCGGAGTGGGGTGGTCATCGATGGCTTTCAGTGTAACTCCTCATCGGATCTGGCGGGGGGCAGGGCTCATCAAGGACCAGCTAATCCGCTCTCGGTCGAGAACAGCTACTCCGATCGACTGTGTTCAACCTAATATTTGCATCCGCCTAATTGGTTTGCTGGGCTTGGAGGTATCTACGAAACCAAGAGCGATTCATTTTGAGCGCAGTGGTCTTCGTCTTTTGTCCAAGGCTGACGCGAACTTTGAGGGAGCGGATTTACCCGCGAACGCCAACAAAGCAGGTGCCATTAACCTCGGCTGCTTTGGGCTCGCGTTCTAGCAATAATCGACAGCTAATTCCGTCGTCAGCCGACTGTGGTTCTCCATACAAGCGCATCTGCGCACTCACTCCAGCGTGTTTCGCGTCAGGACGTGTGTCGCGCAATGACCCATTGCTTGAGCATTCCGAAGGAGTGCTACGAACCTACGCATTGATAACGGTAAGGTTTGTATCGTCATTTCGTAACGAGACCGTCGGCAAAATAGGTTGCCAGTCAATCTCAGTTCAAAAATCTGAGTTTGATTGACAGGCTAGGGCTGAAAGCTCTCTCGATCTTTTTGATATCAAGGATGGATATGGTGAGGCGGTGGTTATCCCTGCTGGCAGTTTTTATGCTGCCACTGCTGTCGATGGTGTGCAGCGGTCAGGTCCGAGAAGTGCAGAGAGACCTCGATGCATTGAATGCTGAGCGTCCGATGCATGTGGCTATTTGGTATCCGGAAGGCGTCTGCACTGCAGGTGCGCAAGAGCTGTGCCTTGATAAGTCAGCGATTACTCATAAAGTCATCGTTGTTTCACATGGCAGCATGGGGGCGTCAGACGATTACGCCTGGGTTGGTAATGGCTTGGCATCCAAGGGGTACATTGTCGTTGGTCTGAATCATTTCGGTGAATCCCGGGTATACGGGAAGCACACACAGAACTTGCGTGCCACGGGTATGGTGTGGGAGCGGGCGCTGGATGTGTCGCGGGTGCTGGATGCCCTGGCCAAACTGAATCTCTTTCAAAAAAGCGTCGCCTGGGACGACGCCATCGTCATTGGTCACTCCGCCGGCGGCCAGACTGCCGCGCTTCTGGCGGGAGCACGCTTTGATCTTCATGCGTTCGCCAAGTACTGCGAGTCCCTGCCAGACGGTGTTGATCGTTCGTGTTTTTACGCGCTGGATATCAAGCGAGCACCAAGCGCCTATATCGCGTTGTTCAACGGCAGCTACCGCGACCCGCGGGTCAGAAAAATAGTATTGCTTGACCCCGCCCTGGGCCCTGCATTGGTTGAGCAGTCCATGGCGGGTTCGCATATTCCAGCACTGGTGGTGGGGGCGCTGCACGATGACTTCCTGCCGTGGAGCCATCACGGTGCTCGCTATGCGGCGGCCATACCGGATGCAAAAACCCTGTTGCTGGAAGGCAACGAGGGGCACTTTGTGTTTCTTTCCGTTTGCCATTATGACGACAAGGTCAACGGTATCCCGCTCTGTACCGACAAGGCGGGAGTGGACCGCAAAGTCGTGCATGAGCGTTTGTTGTCTGGGCTGCTTGCTTTTGTTGCACCCGATGACGAGATCCCTCTGTCTGGAAAACGCGTAGTGCCCGCAGTTGCCGATGTCCCGGCTGCACAACTGACCGTGCTGGAAATCCTCCACTACACCCCGCGTTGGGTATTCGGTTTATTTTTCGCGCTTTGCGTATTGGGATTGATGCAGACACGTACGCGACAGGTGCGGTTCAGCCTCGCTTTGCTGCTCCCCATCGGGATGCTGATGTTGTCGGTGGCGGGCGTGTTTCAATACACCGATTATTGGGGCGCCGGCTTTGGGTTCTGGCTTGCTGGCCTTGTTGCTATCGGTACGATCGCCTCGCGTTTTATGGATGCCAACGTCGTGACAAGGAATAAGGCTTCGGGTCGACTGATAATGCGCGGTAGTTGGGTTCCATTACTGGTCATCCTTGGGATTTTCATCACACGCTATCTGCTAGGGGTGGCCCAGGCTCTGCAGTTTCCAGCACTCGATCATTGGCCAGTGCAGATGGCGGTCGCAACTGGGTTGGGGGCGTGGAGCAGCTATTTCGCTTGTCGGGGGTGGAGCTGCTGGAGAGCAGCTCGCCCGTAGCCTTGCAGTTGAATGGCGTGTTGATCGTCACGGGTGTGCAAGTTTTTATGTTTCGCTAAATCTACACAAATGTATCCACGAACGGTCACATCTAATTGCCATTATCTTCGCATCAGACTTCTGGTGTGCAAGAGCGGGATGACATTCGTTCGTGGCGCCTGGATCTGCGTTCAATACTGGATGAGCGTAATCAACAAGGAGGTTGTGGGGATGCAAGATTTACGAGGCATGGCGGCGATTATTCTGGCAGCTGGGATTGGCCGGCGTCTCCATGGATGGGAAGGGCCCAAAGGGCTTATTCAATTTGGCGGCAAGACCTTGCTGGCGCGCCATCTGCAAACGCTGCGTGAATTGGGTATTACCGACATATTTGTTACCGCCGGCCACCAGGCCGAAGCCATTCGTGCCGAACTTCAAACACTCGATGATCAGGCCACCGTAGTGGTCAACGAGCGCTTTTCATTGGGCAGTGCTATCTCTGTCCTTGTGCATGAGTCCTTGTTGCGCTCGGGCAGGCCTATCGTCCTGATGGATGCCGACGTGTTGTACGCCGAAGACATCCTGACTCGGCTCATTCAGTCTGCGCACGAAAGTGCACTGCTTGTCGACATGCATGAAGTCGATGATGAGGCCGTTAAGGTGTGCTTCAAAGCCGGGCAAATTGTGGACTTCGAAAAACGACCAGAGCACCCCTACGAAACCTGTGGTGAGTCGGTGGGGTTCTTCAAGTTTTCCCCTGCCGCCGCCGCCGCTCTAGCTGATCTGTGCGAGCGTCATATCGCTGAGCATGGGCCGAAAATCGAGTATGAGGCGCCCCTGCGAGAGTTGATTTTGGAAAACCCCGCACAGTTCGGCGTCGAGGTTGTAACGGGCCTGCCATGGGTAGAAATAGATTTTGATCATGACGTAATACGTGCTCGCGAGCAGGTACTTCCGCATCTTTAGTCGCTCTCGGTTCGTCTGTTTTACCGGTTGCGTCGTCAAGTGAATGAAACGCCGTTTTTCAAGGATTGAAGGAACTCGCAATGTTGCTTGATCAGGCAGGAATCGATCATTTTCAACGGTACGGTTGGTTGTATGTCCCGGGTTTCTTTTCTGGGAAGTCGATGGATGAACTTCGTCAATGGGTCGACCAACTGGCTTCATGGCCAGAGCAACCCGGCCGACACATGGTGTATTCCGAGCCGGACCTGCGTGTGCCTTCTTCGCGAATGGTGCAGCGCATCGAGTATTTTTGCGAAGAGCATTCAGGCTTCGATGCCCTGTTGAACCGCGACAAGCTGGCAATCTCGGTGGCCCAGTTAATGGGCGAACCCGTGGCGTTGTTCAAAGAGAAGATCAATTTCAAACACCCTGGCGGCGCAGGGTTCGAGGCGCACCAGGACCAGCAGGCCGGGTGGTCGAAATACGCCCCATTATTTGTCTCTGTCATGGTCAGCATTGACCATGCGACACCTCTCAACGGGTGCCTGGAAATTGAGCAGGGCAACGAAGGGCGTTTACGCACACTTATCGGCGAAGAGTGGCAGCCGTTGGATGACACGCATCCGACCTGCCGATATGTTGCGGTGCCCACTGCGCCGGGCTGTGCAATATTTTTCGACAGCTATGTCGCCCACCGCTCTGTGGCGAACTTGAGTGCTGAAAGCCGACGCATGTTGTACGCAACGTATAACCGCAGAAGTGACGGCGATCATCGAGCGTTGTACTTCCAAGAGAAGCGCCAGAACTTTCCCCCCGATTGCGAACGTGAGCCGGGAAAGACTTATAAATTCAGGGTTTGACTGAATCTTCGTTACCTCGCAACCCGTTTGTATTTGCCCTTCAGGCATTCGCTGAATAACAGCGCAGTTGTCCTGGGTTAAGCAACAGAACTGTGCGCGTCTAGCAAATGGAGATTGTGGATGAAAATGTTGTTGCAAGAAGGTATCGAGAGGGCAAGCGTCGAGTTGCCACCCAGACGGGATCGCGACCGTGGCTGTCAGCTTCGCGAAGAGATCGCCACAGGCGGATTGGGATTCTTGATGGAGGCTCATAATGGGCTGTCCGCCAAGCTCGCCGAAGAAGCAGGGTTTCGCGCATTGTGGGCGTCGGGGCTGACGATCTCGGCCAGCATGGGATTGCGCGATACCAATGAAGCTTCATGGACTCAGGTACTGGAGGTCATCGAGCACATGGCTGATGCTGTATCGGTGCCTGTCTTGGTTGATGCCGATACCGGCTACGGCAACTTCAATAACGTCCGCCGACTTGTACGCAAGCTATGTGAGCGCGGTGTTGCAGGTGCGTGTATTGAGGACAAGCTTTTTCCGAAGACCAACTCATTTATCGGCGAATACCAGCCCCTGGCGTCTATCGATGAATTCTGTGGTCGTATCATGGCGGCCAAGGACAGCCAAACCAACGATTCCTTCGTGGTGGTCGCACGTGTGGAAGCGCTCATTTCCGGGCGTTCCATGGAGGAAGCCTTTGAGCGCGCCGAGGCTTATTACAAGGCGGGCGCGGATGCGATCCTGATCCATTCCAAGAAGGCTGATGGTGCGCAAATCATCGAATTCGCCCGCCGATGGGCCTCTCGCAGTCCTCTGATTGCGGTTCCGACCACTTACTATCGAGTCCCCGTACAGTCACTCCAGGATGTTGGAGTATCAGGTGTGATATGGGCAAATCACAGCCTGCGCGCTTCCATTACGGCAATGCGCAGCACGGTCCAGAAGATCTATCAGGAACGCTCCTTGGTTGGCGTCGAAGGGGGCATCGCCACCGTCAAGGATATTTTCCGTCTGGTGGGTTGTGATGAATTGGAGGACGCCGAGTCCCGCTATTTGCCAAAAAACGCTGCGCCGAAGGCCATCGTGCTGGCGGCCTCGCAGGGCGACTTGGGTGAGCTGACCGAGAGTCGGCCCAAGTGCATGATCAAGTTGTACGGCGTACCTTTGCTTGAGCGTCAGGTGGGTATCTTGCGGCGTGCCGGGATCGCAGCTATCACCGTCGTCCGTGGCTATCTCAAAGAAAAAGTGACGGCCACCGGAATCCAGGTCGTGGACAACGATCGATATGCGAACACCGGCGAAGCCTACTCGCTCTATTGTGCACGTGACCGATTGGTTGCCGAGACAATTATCGCCTATGGCGACGTCCTGTTTCGCGAGTTCATCTTGGATGGGCTGCTGGATGACGACGCACAGATCCTGATTGCCGTTGATGCGTCGAAGACACGTCGCGAGGATGGGCGGATTCAGGATCTGGTCAGCGCCGATCATAGCCCGGTTGCCGACTTTCTCGACGAGACGGGGTTGTTGAAAGCGATGTCCGCTGACCTCCCGGCTGACGTGGTATCCGGTGAGTGGATTGGCCTTCTGAAACTGGGTGTACAAGGGGCTGCCTGGGTTCGGGAGGAGCTGGAGTTGCTCGTTGCTGAAAACTTGCTGGAAACAGCTGATATGCCACTTCTCATTAGCCGGCTAGCGAAGCGGCACCCGGTCAAAATCCGTTATTTCGTCGGCCACTGGATGGACGTGGACGCCCTTGCGGATCTGGATGCAGCCCAGAGGTTCATGCGAGATGCTTGATCCTCGAGAATTCCTGAAGGTTGCGCAGCAACAGGGCTTCGACTTCATGGTCGGGGTTCCGTGTAGCTTCATGACATCACTGATCAACGCAGCGATGGCCTCCACTACGATGCCTTATGTTGCTGCAACCAGTGAAGGTGAGGCCATGGCTATTGCAGCAGGGGCGTGGTTGGCTGGGCGCAAGACGATTGTGGTGATGCAGAACTCTGGACTCGGCAATGCGGTGAACCCGCTGACGTCATTGAATGCGCCGTTCCAGATTCCTGCACTGTTAATGATGAGTTGGCGGGGCTGTCCCGGCATCGGCGACGAACCTCAGCATCGGCAGATGGGCGATATTTTGCATCGACTGCTCGACCTGATGGAGATTGCCCATGCGCCGCTGGGTACTTCCAGCGAGCACATGGCCGTTGCGCTCAGTACGGCTGCCGCGTCCATGGACACGCAATCTCGAGCCTATGCGCTGATTGTCAAGCAAGACGATTTTATCGAGTCCCCCATGACGGCCAAGCTGCCTGCGGAACGCAGCAGGGGGCATGTTCGCTCGTTGACCAGCAATGGTGCTTTACCCAGCCGCTATCGCGTGTTGGACACACTGTTGAAGTTGCAAAACGACGCGGCAGTCATTGTCTCTACGGGCAAGGGTGGGCGTGAACTCTTTACCCTCGATGACCGCCCCCAGCACTTTTACCAGGTGGGCTCCATGGGGTGCGCTTCTGCGATGGCGCTAGGGCTGTCGCTCAATACCAAACGTCGGGTATTGGTGATAGATGGCGATGGCGCGGCCCTGATGAAGCTCGGTAACTGGGCGACTATTGGCGCCTACGGGGGCGGCAACTTTATCCATCTGTTACTGGATAACGGCATGCATGACTCGACCGGCGGGCAGCCTACCGTTTCGCCCGGAGTCCGGTTCGCAGATGCAGCCATCGCCTGTGGCTACACCTTGGCGTTGCTGTGCGACGACCTTGAGGGCGTGGCCCAAGCCTACCAAATGGCGACTGACGCGTCGGGTCCGGTGCTTATTCACGTACGCATTGCACCGGGTTCCCACAGCCCGCTGGGCCGGCCGACTATCAGCCCTGCTGCGGTGGCTAGACGGATGAGAGCGTTTGTAAACCAGGAAGGCGCGCAATGAATAACCCAACACCTTTGCTGTTGACCCCCGGACCGCTGAGCACCGCGCCCGCGACGCGCGCGGCCATGCTCCGTGACTGGGGCTCGCGTGAACCAGACTTCATCGCATTGACCCGTGAGTTGTGCAAGAAGGTCCATGACATTGCACAAAAGCCAGCGTCTCACGTTGTTGTGCCAATCCAGGGCAGCGGGACTTATGGGATTGAGGCTGTACTGTCCACCCTCATCAAGCCTTCGCAGCGTTTGCTGGTGTTGAGCAACGGCGCTTATGGGCAACGAATCGCAGCGATCGCCCGGCGCTTGGGGCAAGACGTTCAGCTGCTTGAGCATGACGAGCGCAGTGCGCTTGATCTGGTGCAGCTTGAGCGGGTGCTGCGGGACGACCCGAGCATCAGCCATGTTGCGATGGTGCATGGTGAGACGTCGGCTGGCCGGATTAACCCGGTGGAGCACGTTGAACGGGTGGTCGCCGCTTTCGGTCGACGGTTACTGGTCGATGCAATGAGTACCTTTGGTGCTTACCCGATTGCGCTGGAGGGCACCTGTATCGCGGCGTTGATCGCTTCCTGCAACAAATGCCTCGAAGGCGTCCCTGGTATTGCATTCGCCTTGGTCGACAGTACGGCGTTGGCTGAGTGCGACGGCGTCAGCCGTACCACTAGCCTGGACCTGTATGCACAGTGGCAAGGTTTCGTGGCCAACGGCCAATGGCGGTTCACGCCTCCCGTGCAGGTGGTTGCCGCCGCCGTGCAAGCGCTTGAACTGCACACCGAGGAGGGCGGCGTGGCGGCTCGCTATCATCGTTACGCCACGCGCTCTGCCAGCCTGTTGGGCTGCTTGCGTACGCTGGGTATCGAGCCATTTCTTCCTGCAGACGTTAGCAGTGTGTGTATCACGGCGTTCGTCCTTCCCCAGTCGCTCAAGGACCGGTTCGATGCTTTTGTACTCGAACTACGCCAGCGTGGCATCGCGATCTATCCGGGTAAGTTGACCACCGTTACGACGTTTCGAATCGGTTGCATGGGGGCGTTTGATGCGGACGAATGGAGCTGGTTCCTTACTGTGTTCACGCAATTAATGGCTCAGGTAAATTCAAATGGGGAGGTAGCATGAGGGTGGCCATGGCCGTGTCTTATCGCCCTGCGCTGCAACCGGTCATGGCTGCCCGTGCGCAGCGCATATCCCATGATTACTGGTACCTGCTGGGCGCCGGCGTACGTGACTTGATTCCGCTGCCTGGGGCGCACTGCGATGAACTGGAGAAACTCCTGCCACCGCCCGGCAGCGAAGTACCCATGGATCAGATCACCGCCACGGTCGGTGATCTTGCAGCCAAGGCTGTGGAGGCGCTCAAGCAACGGCTTGAACCGGCTGATCTTGCGAAGATTGACGCTGTATTTTTTTGTACCAGCGGTATCGACTCGCCCTTAGGCGTTTCCGTGGCAGGGCGCCTGCAACACATTCTTGGGGCTACGACGGCGTTCCCCTGTGTCATCGGGCAGAACGATGGCTGCGCCGCGTTCGAAGCGATGCGCATTGCGCGTGCTTTTATTCAGGGGCCTGCGCGTGCGCGTAGTGTCGTGCTCGTGGCTTGCGAGTGTTGGCTGCAGCCCTATTTGCGCAGTTTTGGGCACTACGTGCAATACGGTGATGGTGCGGCGGCAATCCTTCTTGTTGACGATGATCAGAGCGGTCAGTTGAAGGGCGCGTTACAACCTCCGTCGCTCACGATTCTCCACGAAGCTACCAGCCGTTATGAGCACCAGCAGGGACCTTTCGAGCGGGGCCCGACGCCCTGGTACACCTCGGATCGCTGGGCGGCTGCTGTCGGGCGTTTTCTCCAAGCGTTTTTGGCTGAACATCATATTTCACCGGAACAACTTGGCGGCATTCATTCGCCAGCAATGGCCCCCGCGTTTCTGCGTGCGGTGGGCAATCACGCGCAGCTTGAGTTGGAGCAGGGCGTTGGCGGTGTGGTGTCTTGTGTTGAGCCACTGTTCGCACTTCAAGCCCTGATGGATGAACCCCGAAGCATCAGCGGGCCATTGCTGAGCTGGAGTGTCGGGCTCAATGGCGAAATGGGAGCCTGTTTGTATGAGCGCGATGTACCCCTCGTAAATGGGGACTCTTGAAATGAATTGGATCGGTATAGAAGCGGCCGCGTACTACTTGCCGGGTGAAAGCGCCTGCGTCAGTCACTGGATGACAACCATGGCGATTCCCGTGCTGACTCAGGAACGGATTCTTCGCGGGGGGCATCAGCGTTATTACCCAGGTGAGGGGCAGTCAGTCGCAGAACTGTGCCGCAATGCCTGCCAGCAACTCTTCCAGGCGAGCACATTGCAAGCGTGTGAGGTGGATCTGATTATCCATGCCCATACGATGGTGACCAGTGTTGCTGCGCCCCCACAGAGCATGGTGGCCGGTCTGGCTCGCGACCTCGGGGCGCATCGGGCGGCAGCGTTCTCGGTGTCCAACCTGCACTGCGGCTCGATGATTGGTGCGTTGCGAATTATCGAAAACCTCATGGCGACTGATAGCCGCATCCGTAACGCGGTGGTGGTGACGGCGGACACCGTCCGTGGCCCGGACTTTGTTCATCCGAATCAGAGCTACGTGCACAGCGATGGCGCAGCTGCCATCTGGGTGCGACGCAACAGCGGGCGCAATCGCGTGTGCGCTATCAGCGTCAACAATCTTTCGGATTTTCATATGGGGTACTTGATCACGGAGGAACAGCGGCGCCGTTACGACATGACCTCACAGTTGATCACGCTGCGGACAATCAAGCAGGCCATCAGGCGCTCGGGAGTCGAAAGCGCGCAAGTCCGTCATTTGGTGCCGCAGAACGTAAGCCGCCAGAGCTGGATCGAAGTTGCCAGACATATCAACCCTGCTGCGGATTTTTTATTCGACCGCAACATCGCCGAGAAAGGCCACGCCTGTTGTTCTGACATTGTCATCAACCTTCTGGATGGCGGCTTCCTCGATCCTCAAGGGAGCGATGCAATCGTTGCGGTTGTACGAGGTACTACCGGAACCTGCGCAGCGTTTGTCCTCCATGGAGTCCCTCTGACGGCTGACATGCAGACGACTGGCAACTAACGATTTTCAGTGGGAGAAAGCATCAATGGATTTGAATCAAGACGTACACATGACCTTGATCGACTTACTGCACCAATCCCAGCAGACGGTGGTGACGCCAGCCTATATCTATTCGGTTGAGCAGGTCGTAGAGAACTACAACGACTTGAAGGCCGCGCTGGGTACTCCTCTGATCGTTTCGATCAAGGCAAACCATTGCGCCGAACTTTTGGCGCGAACGGCGTTCAGCTTCGACGACGGCTGCGAGTTTGCATCGCTTGGAGAGCTGCGCCTACGGGCGGGAACCCGCAACAAGGTGTATGTGAACACCCCTGTGTATTCAAAAAAATTGATCGAGGTCGCCTCCAGATATGACGCGGTGTTCATCATTGACCACATCGCACAGTTGGACGTACTGGGAGAGTTTGCAGCCAAGGGCGCGTTCAAGTGTCCGGTTCTGCTGCGCATAAACCTGGACGCAGCCAAGGGGGGAGTGGCGTCATCGAGGGATCACTTCGGCATGGATACTCTGGGCGTCTTCGCGGCGGCGCACAAGGCGCTGGAGTTGGGTATTGAGGTGGCCGGGCTGCACGTGTTCTGCGGCTCCAATGGGTTTGTCGAGCGCTCGTCAAACTGCATAGAGGTTGTGGAAGCCCTGTTCGACGAAGTAAGCCAAGTCCTCGGTTACCCGCTGACATTGATCAATCTGGGTGGCGGTATTACGACCGATTGGCGTGAGCGCAATATTGACTTCGCGGCGTATCGACAGCGCATCGCGTCATTGTGCGCCAGAGCAACGGTTGTTCATGAATCTGGCCGGGCGATCTTTGGAAGTGCCGGGTATTTCCTGGCCGAAGTGGTCAGCGTCAAGCACGTCGGCGACAAGCACTACCTGGTCTGCGATGGCGGTATCGCGCAGAACTTTCTGCTGGCGCACACCGAGCACGTTATCCGCCGGCACGCCGCCCCAACGGTACTGACCAAACGGTTCACAAACCAGCCGAAGGATTACTTGCTGGTAGGGAGTTCGTGCAATCGCGATGACGTTATAGGCGAGTTGAAAAACTGCCTGCATGACATACAGGCCGGCGACCGAGTCATGTTCCGCAACTGCGGTGCGTACAACGCGCTGTACACGATGAACAAGTTTCTCGCCTTGCCGCAATCCTGTGAATACATCGTTTAATTCGTCCCGCGTCGACCGGTATCCAAGGAAGTGGAGTAACACATGAGGTTGGAGCAAAGCATTATTGAAGGGCTTGCCTCTCTTGGCACCCTGCCAGAGAGCCTGTGCTGCAGTATCGCAACGGGTGTCGTCTCGACTGTCGATACGCAAATGATCATCGATGATGCGCATTTTCATGCCCTTGAACAGGGCAAGGTGTTGCCCACGCATGCACAACAGCCTCTCTGCGAGGCCGAAGTCGAGATTGAGCGACTGTTACAGCGCATTCATGCCGAAGGATTCATGGGGGGGAACTTCCATCGGTTGGTCAGGCAGTTTGGCAGCATTCTGTTTGCGATGATTGCCAGCGATGCCCAGCAGCAAACGGCGGCTTCTTGGCATGCGCAGGGCATTGCTCATTTCGGCGGTTTCCTGATGGCCGACGCAGGGGGGAGTTCGATTCAACAATGGAACACGATGCTCACGTGCGAGGACGAGAGCCTGAAACTGGTCGTCGACAAGGTGTGGATTATCGAGGGTCATAAGCTCGATTACGCCTCCATTGTCGCCGCCACGAGCCAGAAACTTTATCCCAGCATCGTGTTGGTACCGCCCGATGCGTTTTCAACGCTGTCACGGTCTCCCGTCGGGCGGCCTTTCCTGGACGGTACACTGCAGCTGGGCAATGTGCAGGGCACAGTTTTCCTTGAAAAAGATGCGGTGCTTGGAAAGGGTAGCCTGGCGTCCACGGCGCTTTTTCTGTCAAAGATCCGACCCCGGTTTGTGCGTGCGTTGATGGGCCATGTGCAATGGCTTGCGAGCGTCGGCAAGGTGACACCCTCTGCGATGGAGTGGGATGCTATCCAGGCTCTGGATGTAATCGCCACGAACTATTGCCATTCTTTGGTAGAGCGGGCGCCGAGCTTACCGATTGCACTCGCGCTGAAGTTTAGTGCCAACCAGGTACTGTTGGGACTGGTGGCTTCAGGGCGTGTCCAGGACGCGGATACGCGGCGCGATTTGATGGCTTTCTCGCGCATGGAAGGCAGCTCTTATCGGTGCCTGTTCGAACTGGCTGCAAAGCTGAGAGCACGCTGATATGAATTCGGTTGCGATCCAATCGATTCATATCCACGACAGCGAATTCCTGCGCGGCATGCACGCCGACCATTTTGTCGACGCTGTCGCGGGCCGACTGGCGAACTTCGTCACGCGTGTGGCAGACGTCAGCGGTTCAGACGTCGCGCATTACATTTGCAGTTCATCGCTGGACTTTACGTGTTCAGGCGGTTGGTTCGATCCGGCACGGTTGTGTGCCACCACGCTCAAGTACTGCGGTGTTCCATGTTCCTTTTCCAACGCGCTGCAATGCGCCACATGGGGGTTCATGCTTCGCCAACACATGCGCTGCAAACCGGAGATTCGCCATGTCGTGCTTTCCATCGTCGATGCGAACCCGTTAGACCTGCAGTTTTGGGATGAGAACTCATCTTGGGGGCGCACCGGGCATCGTTTGACGCAATTGCACCTCGAACTTTGTGAGGCAACCGATACGGTGTGGGTAAGTGGGTGCAATCCCCAAGTGATGCTTTATGACTATGCACGGCAGATCAACCGATTGATGGGCCTTCATGCAGGGCACACGCTTGCGTTGCCGTTCTTCGAGGCCAAGATGCGCAAAGGTCTGCGCCGCTCAGTCTCTGACTTTCCCTGCCTGGCAGACCATTACGAAGAGTTTGGTCATTTGTGCGGTTCTGATCCCTGGATGGCAATTGCACGACAGCAGCTTGTTGAACCTGATGGGGAGCGTCGCTGCATCGTGTCATCGATTGCTTCGCAGGGGTATGCCTGTTTCTTATCTGCCCAGTCAGGTCCATGGACCTCCACGTTCATTGAGGGGCACGCATGAGCAGTGTGATCGAAGGTTTCCGCGGGCGCTTGGATATCACCCTCCGGCGTCGTGAACTGATCCCGACCTCGCTGGGTGGAGCCCCGTTCAGTGATGACGAGTTGGCCGTTCCGCTTCAGTTGAATTTCGATGAGAAGCTGCCCATCGTCATGTCCTTTCATGAGTACTACCGCTTCCTGGAACGGCTGGTCACGGTAGTGCTGGGAGACGCTAGCGTCCCTCTGGTGCTGGCGCGAGTCAGGATGCCTTCGACCATCGCGTTGCCGACAATTCTTCTGGACTCTCGGGTGGCGTTGTTCCACGACCTCGATGTCGAAAGCCTCGAATTACAGCGACGTGGGCTACCTCACCTGTGTATCGACGCCAACTTCAGACTCTACTCATGGTCATCGGCAGATAACACTTTCAGCGTCCACTGGGTCGGCGCTGATACTCGTCAACTCGAGCCCGAAAGCCTCAAGCGGATCGAGGCGGTCATCCAGACTCTTCCCGCTGAGTTTCATCAATTCATCGACACCAGACCAGGGCAGTGAAGCCAGATGTTTTCCCTAAGAAAAGTTTGTAAACAGTATGGTCGCGCGCCCGTCACGGGCTTTGCGGTGCGTGATATTGACTTAAACATTGCACGAGGAGAGCTGGTCTGCCTGGCGGGCAAGAGTGGCAGCGGTAAGAGCACGTTGCTCGGAATCCTCGGCCTGATCAACGTGCCTTCGTCGGGCGAGGTGCTGTTCGAGGGTAAGAGCATCGCTGGGACGACAGATGCGCAATTGGCCCGTATTCGTCGACAGCACATCGGCATCATTTTTCAGCAGTTCAATTTGCACCCGGCGCTCACCGCGTTGGAGAACGTGATGTATCCGCTGTTTATGCTCAAAGATCACCAGGCACATGACAAGGCTATAGCGGCGTTGGCCGAAGTGGGAATGGACAGTTTTGCACAGCGCCGCCCCCGAGAACTTTCCGGCGGACAGATGCAACGCGTGTCTATCGCACGTGCGTTTGCCAAACGCCCTGACCTGATCATTGCGGATGAGCCGACCGCCAATCTGGATGCCGAGAACAGTGACATTGTCTATGGGCTTCTGCGTCGCCTCAACCAGGAAAAAGGGGTCACCGTCGTGGTGGCTACCCACGACCGGGATTTCTCCGATCACTGTCCGCGGAAAATTGATATGCAGGATGGACAAATCATTAGTTCAAGGGAATGAAATCATGAACAAGATCTTTTTTACCTGCCTCTTTCTGACGCTTGCGGCCTGTGGGGATGCTCATCAAGTACCCTCGAGCAAAAATGCAGAGACCGCGGCCGTTTCTGCGTCAACGGTGCCGAACGATCCGGTAGCCGTATTAGCCAACGCACGTCAGGCCACGTCATCTGCGGGCGCGAACGAAGATCAACTGGATGTGGCGATCAAACAAATCCAGGCACTGATCGCCGACGGTGGAGCAGAGCGGGTAGAGGCAGTCGGTCATCATGAGGCCGAGCTTATCTCGACGCTCGGCGCGCTGTACGTGCGAAAGGCTGTGTTTCACGTCGATAACGCGCGCCAGGCAGGGGCATTGGTGGCTACTGGGTTTCGTTACTTGGATCGCGCCGTGGCGCAGTTTCCGGACAATCTTACCGCTCGTATCAATCGAGGCCTGACCTGCGCAAACGTCCCCGAGTTTATGGGCAAGGCCGAACTGGCACGTGAAGACCTCAGAATCGCTGCCGCCAGCCCTGGTTTTGTTCGACTGCCGGCAGGGCTGCAAGACAAGGTTCGTAGCACCCAGGCCATGCTTGATCAGCAATCGGCAGCGGCTCACACCCAGAACTGACGCTAATCCGACATCAGCAAGGACTGCTTTTTATGCGAATTTTATTCGTCACTCGACTCATTCTGTTGAATGTCTTGCGTGACTGGCGAAAAAACATGATCGCGTGCGTGGCGATCATCGTAGGCACGATCAGCCTTGTGCTGTTCGGTGGTTACGTGGCCCAGATCTACGAAGGTATTCGACTGGGCAGTATCTACTCGCAGCTTGGCCACTATCAGGTTTTCTCCTCTCGACAAGGGGAGGAGGCCTATGCCAGCAGTTTGATCGACAGCGATCAGGCGGTGAGCGCGATCCGGGCACTGGAAGCGCAGGATGAGGTGCGCCTGGTCAGCCGCCGTATCGAAGCTCAAGGTTTATTGTCTTTTGGCAATAAGTCTGTGGGCATTCTGGCCTACGGCGTTGAGCCCGATGCGGATGCGGAGATCAGCAGGGCGGTGCGTGTGGTACGTGGAACGGGTCTGTTCGCCAGCAAACCAGAAGGAGCGCTGGTAGGGCGCGAATTATTGGCCGAGTTGGGGGCTGATATTGGCGACATTGTCACCTTCCTGACGACTACCTCCGAAGGGGCCATCAATGCGGTGGATGTCCAGGTGGTGGGTGCTATGGACACGGGGGCCAAGGAGCTGAACAAGCGTTTCATGAAAATCAATCTGCCTCTGATGCAAGAGGCGTTGTATTCAAAGTCCATCACCAATCTCGTCGTACTGTTGGACGAGACGCGCCTGACTGCTGCTACGGATCAGCGTATACGCGATGCAGTTGCCAACGCGGGCGACAAGTTGACGGTGAAATCCTGGTCCGAAATGTCGGAGCACTACCATCAGATCAAGGCCATGTTCGACAACATCTTTGGGTTCGTGACGGTGTTGGTGATCATCATCATTTTTGCGGCCATTTTAAACACCATGACCATGGCGGTGATGGAGCGAGTGTCCGAGCTATCCACCATTCGAGCGTTGGGCATTTCTCGCTCGCAACTGCTGATCATGGTGCTGTCCGAAGGCGGCATGGTAGGGCTGATCGCAGTGGTGATGGGGGTGCTGGGTGGTGTCCTGCTGAGTGAACTGATCAACCATGCCCGTATCTCGATGCCGACCCCACCGGGTTCAACCTTTTCCTACCCGTTACGCATCCTGCTGGATCAGAAGACCCTGTTGTTGCCCGCCGTTTTGTCGCTGGTTGCCACGTTCGTTGGCGGCCTGATACCCGCGTATCGAGCCGGCAAGTTGCCTATCAACGAAGCGATGCAACGCTAAAGGAGTAGACCGTGAATAGCATTTTACATTGGGCCCGCCTGGCGGTTCTGGTGATGGTGATCTTCGGCCCGAAAATCGCATCGGCAGACTCGTCGTCATCAGAAGTGATGCGGGTTTTGGGCAATATGGAGTACCTGCGTGGCTTTAGAGGAACAGGGTTCAATTTTTCCGCCGAAGTCATAACGGTGGAAAATGGCAAAGCCTCCGAGCAGCACCAGTTGGATGTGAAGATCAGTGAAAAGGGTTACGCCCTCGTTGAAGTGTTGGCTCCCCGAAACCAGTTGGGGCGCAAGACTCTGCTTCGCGATCGCGACCTGTGGCTTTACCTTCCCAACAGTTCGAATGTGATTCGTATAGCGCCACTGCAGCGCGTATTCGGAGCGGCGTCCATCGCAGATGTGCTGAATATTTCCTACCTGAAGGGGTACACCGTTTTATCCAGCAGCCGGGCGGGTGCAGGTAATCGACTGCAGTTGAACCTGAAGGCCAATGACAGTGCACAGACCTACGCACGCATTGAGCTGGACTACGACCTGGACACTGACCGGCCCGTGGAAACCCGTCATTTCACGGCGTCTGGACGCCTGTTGAAAACCATCCAGTACAAGGAGTTCCAGCAGTACGACGGCAGCGAAAAAGTCGAAAAGATCGTGATTCTGGACAGCCTGCGGACTTCCAGTTCGGTATGGATGCGTATGGGTAAGTACTCCCGCGCGACCTATTCGGATGCGCTCTTCACCAAAGCCGCACTGGTGGGTAAATGATGGATGACTGCGAGATGCACATGGATGAGTTGGAGTCAGCAGCGCGTATCAGCGCCTTGGCGCAGGGGATACCTTTTCGGTTCATCGACAGGGTCCGCTTCCTTGATCGTGAGCGTGTAATCACGGAGTTGCATCGGCAACCGATGCTAGGACGGTTCGTGGACAACGATCCGATTGAGATGATCGCCTTGTTGGAGTTCGCGGCGCAGTCCTCCGGGCTGATTCTGCGCGAGCGCAGGGAGCGGCCTGGAGGACCGGGCATGATCACCTCGTTCAGCCAGGTACAGCGCAAGTTGCTTTCACCGCTGCAGTTTCCTTTGTATCTGGAGTCACGCCTGACGGATGAGCGTCACGTACTTTTTGATTTCGCCTTTGAGATTCGCTCAGCTCATCAGCCTGCCGTGTCCGGCAACGTCTGTATCTACCTGAGGGGATGAAATGGAACACATCGACGTAGAAACCTTTCTGGTTCAGACCGCGCCTTTCCGCTTTGTGGACGACGTCATCTTCTATCCGCTTGAGGGCGTTATTCGCTCCACGGCACGCTATGTCGGCGACGAGGTTTTCTTCGCCGGGCACTTTCCCGGGAACCCGATTGTGCCGGGCGTGATTTTGGTGGAGAGCATGGCTCAGTCTTGTCGGGCCTGGTTCAACCAGCGGCTGGGACGCAAGTCGGAAGGCTTCATCGTGTCTATTGATCGTGCATCGTTTTCGGCACCCGTGAAGCCCGACGCCACTGTTGAGATGGAGGCACGCCCGTTGAATCCGGTCTCGGATCAGCACACAGCATCTTCACGTTTCTGCCGTTTTGCTTGTATCGCACGTTGCGACGGCAAAACGGTCGCCAAGCTCGACGTCACCCTGTACCAGAAAGTCTGATGCCGGCCAGGCAGGTTGGTCATTTCTCCACAACAAAGAGAGTTCACCATGAGTAATCAACGCCAGAAAATCTTCCACTACATCGTCCACACCATCCTCCTTGAGCGTCTTGAGCTCGCCGATGATGGTTACACCGCGACGGACTTCTCCGAGCAGACCCTGTTGCTGAGCGAGGGGGGGCTGGGGTTGGACTCCGTGGACGCGCTAGACCTGTTGGTCGGCCTTGAACGTGCGTATGGGCTGGAGCCGATAGAGATCGAAGGGGACTTTATCGAACAGCACTTCGCATCCATTGCGGCCGTGATCGATATGGTCCAGGCCCGACTGCCAGTTGCTGTTTGAGTGAGACCTCCTATGCGGCATCTACTGATTAATGGCCATGGCGCTGTCGCCATGGAGCTGGGTAGCAGGCTACGAGCCGATGGCGGGCAAGTTGATGAGCTTGAACTCGTATCAGTGCTCGACGGGGACGGACTTAAAACGCTATTACGCCAGGCTGCCGTTGGCGGGAGTTATCGCAATGTGTTCCTGGATCTGACCGATGGATTTGATGAGCTGGCGGAATTTGCAGCGGACCCGCGCCTAGCCATTGAGGCCATGCATAGGCGCACAAAGACCTTGCTGCACACCCTCAAGCACTGTGCCCAACATATGGCCAGGGGGGGCGGAGGGCGGATCTGGGTGTTGTGCTGCGACCATAGCCTCAACTCGAGTCTTGATGTGCCGTGCAACCCGGTGATGAACCTGGCGGCGACCGCTGCCGTGTGCTGTCTGGCCAAGGAGGTTGCTCACCTGGACGTTTATCTCAATTTATTCATGATGCATCCCCCTGAGGGCACCGTCGCCAGGGAGTCTGTGCGCCTGGCACGGGACAATTTGCATGTGTACGGGCTTCGTTACCGACCCCAGCCCGCCGCCAGCCTGGCGGAAACGTTGCACATGTATGCATCCCTGAATGCCCTTGCTACCACCGGTGGAGTGATCCCTCTGGGCGGCGGTATTTCGACCTGCAACATCTGAGAGACCGATATGAAAGCAGTGATCATTACCGGGGGAACCCGTGGTATCGGCAGAGCCATTGTGGATGAAGTCGCCCGTCAGATGCTTGCCGGAGATCCCTATATTGCTGGGGCACGCCTGGTCGTTACCTATCGCAGTGATACTCGCAGTGCAGAGGCATTGTTACAGACGCTGCGCTGCGCAGGGTTAGACGCCGACGTCATCGAGATGGACCTGGAGGTCCCCGAATCGATCAACACCTTCTCGTCTTGGGTGGCTGATACGTTCGAGTCGGTCGGCGTACTTGTAAACAATGCTGGAACCACCCACGACGGCTCTTTTCTGTCCCTGAACGACGCGTCAGTGGACCGGGTACTGAACGCAAATCTGGTCGGCACAATTGACTTGACCGAACAACTGCTCCCGCTCTTGCGTGCAGCGTTGCCGGCGTCGGTGGTGTTTATCGCCTCCGCGGCCGGTGTCTACGGCAAGGCTGGACAGGTGCCATATGCCACCACCAAAGGTGGCCTTATCGGGTACACCCAACTGTTGGCCCGACGGTTCGGACGCACCGGTCTGCAAGTCAATGCCGTGGCGCCGGGCTTCATCGCCACTGAAATGGTGGCGGGTCTCTCACCGGTGATGTTCGAACCCATCTTGAACAGTGCATCGCTGGGCGCGATGGGCACATCAGGGGATGTTGCACGCGTGGTGTGCGGGTTGCTGCAACCGGGCTACATACAGGCTACGACCATCAAGGTTGATGGCGGTCATTTACGCTGAGGGAATCTGTTGATGAGCACTTTATCTGTCAGCGCGCCGCCTGTCGTTATTACCGGAATGGGCATTTTCACACCGCTCGGTCGATCCGTGGCCAGTGTGTGTGAGGCGATCCTTGAGGGGCGTCACTCCATTGTCCCGTCCACGAACATCGACGCTCAACAATTGGCGTGCTTGGCGTCGGAGTTTATTTCAGGCGATACGTTTGGCCTCGACCCGGTATTGACCGCGAGCACCGATCGGGGTCTGTGGTTCGCCCTTAAGGCCATGGAAGAAGCACTCGCCAATGCCGGGCTGGACGCTACCCGACTGGACAGCGAGCGCACTGCGGTAGTGGTCGGTACTTCGCACAGTGGTATCCAGCATAGCGAGAAGGTAATCAAACGTACCCTGGCGGGAGCCGTTGAAACCCTGACGCCGAACGATATCTATGCCGGGTTGGTCGATCATGTCGCGACCATTGTCTGCCGGCGCTTGGGGCTCAAGGGCCTTAAAGCGACGGTTTCGTCCGCCTGCTCGTCCAGCAACACTGCCGTTGGGTACGGGCGCGACTTGTTGGCGACCGGGCAGGCTGATCGGGTCATAGTGATCGGCACCGATACGTTGTCCGATACTATTGCAGCTGGGTTCAACAGCCTTAAAGTGCTCGGCAAGGCACCCGCAGCACCGTTCTCCTCGCCGTCCGGGATTAGCCTGGGAGAGGGGGCAGGGGTGCTCATTCTTGAGCGCCTTGAAGATTTAGGCGAAGGCGAATTCAAGGGTCGCTATCACGCCGAGGTACTCGGTTACGCGCTTTCGTCGGATGCCTACCATCCAACCGCAGTCGATGAAAATGGGCTGGGCATTGCCACCGCTATCACCCATGCCCTCGCGAACGCGGGCTTAGCCGCTGAACACATTGATTACATCAGCGCCCACGGGACCGGCACCGACAGTAACGACGTGCCCGAGTCGCTGGCAGTCGCCCGGCTGTTCGGCAGCGACACTGCTATTGCCAGTGTCAAATCGAGCATCGGCCATACCCTGGGCGCGAGCGGTGTCATTGAGCTCATCATCAGCGTCGCCTGTGCCGAGCGAGGTTACCGCGCGCCCAACAACCATTTCACCACCGTGCGTGACGGCTGTGCATCTCTGAATTATGTGCACGGCGATCAGGCACCGGGAACCGTGAATACCATCCTGTGCAACAACTATGGCTTTGGTGGCAACAACTCTTCACTTGTCATCGCACGTGAAGCCGGGCGCTTCGCTCGTGTGCAGCGCCAGGCTAGCGCGGTGTTCGTGACTGCCTACGGTGCGCACACCGCCTATGCACAAACTGCTTCTGACTGGATGGACCTGTTGAGTACGGGACTTGCGCCGCGGCAGAACAACGATGCGTACAGCACCTATTTGGGTAGGGCCCCTACACCAAACGGGGAAAAAAGCAGCAGTCGCCGTAGTTCCCCAAGCATACAGTTCGCGCTTCAGGCCATGGACGAAGCGATTGTCGGCTACCAACTCGAAGCGCTCGTTGGCGAGCAACGCTACGGCACCGGGTTGGTGGTCGGCTTACTACACGGTGCGCAACGCGCAGTCGAGAAGTACATGTTTTCCGTTTATGAGGAAGGCCTGCGCTACGCGCGCAGCATTCAGTTTCCACTGACAACCCTCAACGCAACGGCGGGGGAGGTGGCAATCAAGTTTGGCATTAAAGGTTTCAACACCACTCTGTGTGGGCCACTTGGCAGTATGAAGCTGGCCTGGGACATGGTGAGGCTTGGTCGCCAGGAACGGATCTTTGCTCTTTCCAGCGACGAACATACCCCCATGGCCCTCCAACTATGTGATCAGTTTGGAGCCTTGGGACGCTTCAACGGTGAGGAGATGGGCCAGGGTTTTTACCTGACAGAAGGAGCCAGCGTGACCTTGCTGGAGTCAGCTGATGCGGTTGAAGCCCGTAACGGGACAAAACTTGCCCAAGTGTTGGCTTTTGAAGTGGGGCAGGAAGGTGTTGGCCATGCCTTGTCCGGAAACGGGCAGCGCCTCGCTGAACTGGGTCGAAAGGCGTTGGCGCAATCTGGTGTAGCGCCCGAAGAAATCGACCTGATAATTGGTGTCGGCCAGGGCACTGAAGCTTTCCTGGCCAATGAGCGCAATGCACTGGAGGCGCTGTTCGGGAACGCAGAGCCTCCTGTGACATCTGTCGCGATGCACCTGGGCTATTCGCCCACTGCCATCGTTGCGCAGATGGTGAACCTTGGTGCCGCTGTATTGAACGGAAAATCCTGCTCCATCGCTGATCGGACCAAGACGGTATGGCGACCAGGGGAGCAACGGTGCCCCAATAACGTGACCCGGGTCTTGATTCTCTTTACCTCAATGACGTTCGAAAGTGCGGCCATTGTATTGAGCAAGGTGGAGTGAGCATGGTCCCGTATGTCGTAGCCTTTGCAGATACCGACGCCGGTGGCGTCATGCATCACGCACGCTATATCGAGCTTGCCGAGTACGGCTATCACGCCTGGTTTCGTGAGCGGAGCATGGCGTTGAGCCGTATCGGCTCTGAGCACGGGTTCTCTATGGTGGTCAGGCGTTTGACCGCCAAGTACTTGGCCCCGATCTTCCTCGAGGATGAAGTCTGCATTCACACGCGCTTGAGCAGCATTGATCGTACCGGGCTGAACTGGGAGACGGACATCACCAAGGCCGGGAAGCGGTGCTTGCAACTGAGTACGCGCATGGTCTGCCTGGAACGTGGCTCGCGGACCATTCTTCCTGTGCCCGCCAGCATAATTGCGCTGCTTGCACCGCAAGGGCAGGGCAGACGGCATGAGCAGGAGCGCGAACATGTATAGGGTCAGCCTGACCGATATGGTCTATTCGCCAGTCGAATCGAATGCAGCTACCGCGGACATCGCACGCAGCGCCCGTGAAATCACTGAGGTCTTACAGCGACATGTTGCGACGATCGGCCAGGAGCGTTATTCATCGGTGGCTCACCATTACCTGTGCAGCACGATGATGGATTCGATCTTTAGCGCAGCCGCGGTTGAAGCGTCATCTCTGCTTGGACCCGAACATCAAGTTCCGACAAGTTTTACCCACGCCTACGAGTGTGCCTGCTGGGGCTATTGCCTGCGCCACCACTTGAAAAACAAGGGCGGTCCCAATTCATTTGCTATCTCTATTCTGGACGTGAATTCGATGGAAATGACCACGTGGAAAAGTAATCCGGCGTGGGGGAAGTCCGGGTTTGGCATCACGACCCTGTTCTTTTCTCTCATGGAAGATGAGCAGTCGGCATCGCCTGTCATGACCGGTGCCGCAGCCGGCGGCAACAATATTATCGCCTTCGCCAGTGTGGCTAAACAGGCGGCCCGGCAATTCCAGTCCGAGCTCCTGTCGCTGCCGTTCTTCCCAGACAATATGTCAGTCCCGCTGCGGCGTTCGCTGAAAGAGTTCAGCTTGCTGGGCGACTGCCACGCAACTTACGGGCACGCCTTCGGCAGTGATCCCTGGATTGCGGTGTTGCATGAGCATGCCCGGCTGACGCTTGCCGGGCGCAGGGTTGTGCTGGGGTCTCTGGCATTACGTGGTTACTACTGCTTCGCCAATATCCATATTGCGCCGTCTTTCAACGTCCGCCATTTCTAAGCCTCAGCGAGACTCTAACATCCATGAATGACATGTCGTGTCTTTCCGCGCACCGGTCCTCGTTCAAGCTTGACGAGCGTGATATCCATTTTCAATTGTTTGAGGTGCTGCGTATTCAAGAGAACGTGCTGCAATCGAAGGCGTTTGCGCACGTCGACCGGGTTGTGTGCGAGCAAGTGATCGATGCAGCGACGAAGTTCGCACGTGACTATTTGGGACGCAGCTATCAATTGGCCGACAAAGAAGGCTGCACGCGAGTCTCCGCTGTGCAGGTGTCTGCGCCACCGGTGTACAAAAAGGTCTGGGAGGCCTACACGCACGCTGGCCTGTGTGCTCTCTCCGCGCCGCCCGAATTGGGCGGCACCGGCACCCCTTACGTTCTCAATCAGGCGGTATACGGCATTCTGTATGGGGCTGACCCCGCATTCTGCGTCTATCCGGGATTCAACGTCGGCGCCATCTATCTTCTGCTCAAGCACGGTACGGACTTGCAGCAGCACCAATTTTGCCAGGCGTTGGCGACGCCGACCATGACCGCCTCAATGGTGATGACCGAGCCCGATGCAGGTTCCGATGTGGGCGCGATCCGCACCCGAGCAATCCCTATGGAAAACGGCTTGTACCGTATAGAGGGAGGCAAAGTCTTTATATCTTCGGGCATGCATGACCTGACCGACAATATTGTCTACTTCGTACTCGCCCGTGTAGAGGGCGCGGTTGCCGGCACTCGGGGTTTGAGCTGCTTCGTTGTGACCCGTTATCGGCTCAATGAGGACGGTACGCCAGGTGAGTACAACCATGTTGCCTGCGATGCGGTTGAAGGCAAGATGGGCCTGAAGGGGAACGCGACGGTCCAGCTTTCCTTCGGTGCCGAGGGGCATTGCTACGGCACTTTGCTGGGGCAGAGTGAAGGTATGGGCCTGTCACAGTTGATGTTGCTGATGAACCTGGCTCGGGTGGCCACCGGCACTTATGCAATGGGTATTGCGTCTTCAGCGTATTACAACGCCGTCGAGTACGCCCGTGAGCGTATACAAGGTAGCAGCGTACGTGCCGTGATGGCCGTCCCTTCCAACCGTTTGCCGATCATTGAGCACATGGATGTGCGGCGAATGCTGATGGATATGAAGGCCAGGGTGGAGGGGATGCGCGCTTTGGTCTTGAAAGCAGCTCACTATTCCTCGCTGGCGGCAGCCATGCGTGACGCTGAAGGCGAGAGCAAGGTGTTGCGAAAACGCTATGAAGCCTTGGCGGACCTGCTGACTCCGGTGGTTAAGGCATGGTGCTCGGACCAAGCCTGGCGCGTGTGTGAAACCGCTATCCAGGTCCACGGCGGCTACGGTTATACCAGTGCCTTTCCCGTCGAGCAGTACTGCCGAGACGTCAAGATCATGAGCATCTGGGAGGGCACCAATTACGTTCAATCGGCCGATTTAATTCGCTCCAAGCTCGCTATGGGCAAGGCCTCCAAGGCCTTCAACGGGTTGCGGGACGAGATCCGAATGGTTCTAGACCGCCGTGACAGTTACCCGCACTTCAATGACCAATTCGATGCGCTTGAGCGAGCACTGACGGTGGTCGCTAATACACTGGCAACATTCGGAGCCTGGCTTTCGGCGGGGCACATTGAGCAGATCTACCTGATGGCGACTCGGTTCATGGGCGCTTTTGGTGACATGCTGGTCGGTTGGCTATTGCTCGAAAATGCGCTCGCGGCACAGGCCGGGCTGGATGATTCGCCGAGTGCAACCGACGCGGATTTCTACCAGGGCAAACTGTACGCCATGCGGTTCTTTTTCCGTTATGAAATCGCAATCCTGGACGCGAAGTTGAACGCCATCTCTTTGGTGGACGACGACTTTACGCAGATCCAGTCGGCTCACTTCCCCGTGGGCCGATAGGTGAGCGAGATGTCAAAGCATGGGTTGGTTGCACTGTGTTATCTGATGACTGTCGCGGGCAATGCAGGCGCCGCTGTCTCAGGTAAGGAAAGGGGAGAAGTCGAAGCCCCATTGGTGCAGAGCGCGGCTTCAGGTCTAGCGTTGGTTGATCCGTTTGCGGCGAATGAGACTTCCGGTTTGCCGGCGGTTGAAAGCACGTCCTTCTCTGCATGGTCGGGCACCTTGGACGCGCTCTACCAAGGGACATACCTGCCAGGAGTCGGCGGTGACGCGGGGGGGCATCGTTCCAGGCAGGATGCGTTTCTGGATGGGGCCGCCACTTGGAAACCGAACAGCACCGCGTTGGTGGCCGGGCGATTGGTTGGCAACTATGAGGAACGTGAGTCGGCCCAAAATGACGAGTACCAGAACCGATTAACCGCGCTGGAATACTACTACCAGCAGCGAACCGACAATGGGGATCAGGCGCTCACCGTGGGACGCCGTGTGCTTGGCTGGAGTTCAGGTTTTCAGTGGCGCCCGGCGGACTTGATTGATAACGGGTTCTCGACAAAGAACATTGATCAAAAAAACCCCTATCGTTATCGCGGCGTTGATCAGTTGCGATACGACTTGATCGGCAGTTCTGCAGATCTGTCGATGCTGGTGTCGTCCCAAGACAACCACTTTTACGATGGCAATCAATTCGCTTTGCGCGCCAGTGTCCGCGGTTGGATAGGCGCATCCTTGCTTTATAGCCACAACGGTGATTATTCCAGCAAAAAGGGCCTGGTAATGGACGGGAATTTACCAGGCGCTATAACTTTTTCACTGGAAGCTGTTCATGTTGATGTGGATCGTCGGCGCATGCTGGCTCCTTGGCGGCGTGGAATCCGGTTGGAAAGTCTCAGCGGTGTCGATAATTACGAAGACGTTTACCTCAGCTTGACCCATTTCATTGATGAGAAAAGAAGAGTTAGCCTGGAGTACTTTCATAATGGCCGAGGCTTTCAACAAACGGCTCCGCAAAAAGGTGGCGCATCAATCGTAGGGAATAATAGTTTATTTGAACAGGAGTACTTGAGAAGGAATTATGTCTACCCATCTTATACCGGGTACATCGATGAGTGGGCGCTGCAATGGAAGCCCAGCGTTATGTTTAACCTTGATGACAACAGTTACATGACTTCGTTTTCTCTGATGCGAGAAATAGGCGGCGCGTCGGAAGTTTCATTAAATTTTAATACATTCCATGGCACAACAGGTACTGAGTTCGGCTCGGTATCCAAGGGTGTTGGGGTGGGCCTTTCTTACACCAACCATGTTTTCTAAGGACGCATCATGACAAACGGAAATGAAACAATGATTGAATTCCCAGAGCTGCTGGAGCAACTGCAACACATTACCGCCGAGGCGGTAAAGACTGAAACGGTGGACGCGACCGTTCCGCTGTCAGAGATAGGCATTGATTCTCTCAATATCGTCGAGGTCATTATCGGCTGCGAGGAAATCTACAGCGATTTTCAGATCGACCCTTCTCGTCTGGAGTTTGACGAGATGACCTCACTCTTGGACATTCATAACCAAATGATTGCCTTCGAGATGGTTGTTTGAGTCCCCACTGAAGGAGCGCATTCGGTGAATGTCATTCGCGTAAATGGATTGGTAAAGAGATATCGTGATGTGCACGCACTCAAAGGTATTTCTCTCACGGTTGAACGAGGCGAGGTTTTCGCGCTGCTGGGCCCCAACGGTTCAGGCAAGACGACCGCTCTCGAAATCTTGATGGGCCTGCGCTCTATAGATGAGGGGACCGTTGAGTATGTCGACAAGGGCGGGGAGGTGTCCGAAATGCCGCGAATCGGACCGGTATTTCAGAGCCAGATGTACTACGACCGGCTGACGGTCAGAGAACTGATAAAGTATTACAGCAACTTTTACCGTTCGCCCTCAACTGCCATTCCGCGCTATTTAGAGATGATGAATCTCAAGGACAAGCTCGGCAGCACCTTCAGGCATCTTTCGGGGGGGCAGAAACAACAGCTGGCAATTGTTTTGGCACTGGTTAATGATCCTGAAATTTTATTCTTCGATGAGCCGACCACGGCGCTTGACCCACAAGTAAGGCTCAAAATTTGGGAGCTTATTCGTGTTCTAAAAGAAGAGGGGAAGACTATTATTTTCACGTCGCATTACATCGAGGAAGCGGAAGCGCTGGCGGACCGGGTATCCATATTGAGTAAAGGCGAATTGGTGGTGACTGATACACCTCAAAATATAATTCGCCGGTATAATAATCGGTGCAATGTCGAGTTGTGCTTCAAGGGTGATGTGGCGATACCTGCGATAGAAGCCTATGGTTTTGCGAACGTACAGTTAATTAACGGCGTCTGTTCATTCAATGTGCAAGCTATCGATGCTGACGTGATGCGCAAGCTCAGCGATCTTTGCGATCTTTACCCTTTGTCGAGGATCGAAATCGGAAAAGAGTCTCTGCAAAGTGTATTTGTAAAAATAACCGAGGAGGCGGTGTCGTGAGATTATTCATAAGCTTTTTCGTTGCTCAGTGCGTACTGGCCTCACGCAGCAGGATCGCTTTATTCTGGTCGTTCGTCTACCCGGTGGCAATGCTGTTATTGATGCTTTCAGTATTCGGTGGTAGCGGGAAGTCGGACGCCACAGGTAGCGATCCCAGGCTGATAACGGTCACGGGCGTCTATGTGCTGACGATGATGTCCGGTGGTATTTTCGCGTTGGCTACTGTGCTGTCGGCAGACCTGCATTCGGGCATATACAAGCGACTCAAACTGACTGACCTGCAACCAGCGCAGGTGTTGGCTGCACTGATCCTGCGTCAGTTGGTGACTGTCATCCTGGGCATGGCGTTGGTGTATGCAGGCTCAACGTTATTGTTCTCGGTTACGCCCCATGGCAACTTCTTCGCTATCGCTTTCCTCACAGTGGTCGCCACTGTGTTGTTCTGCTCCATTGGTTTGATTATCGCCAACCTGTGCGCTCACCCACCCACGGCTACAGCGACCGCCAACGCGATCTTTCTGGTCATGCTTTTTCTCAGTGGTTCCACATTTCCAAAAGCCTTTTTCCCTGGTTGGCTCATCAATGCCGCGCAAGTCTTGCCCGCGAGCCACCTTTTTGATCTGTTGGAAGCTCAGCTCTATTACAACGAGGGGCTGACCAGCAATATGCCCAGCCTTGTTGTCCTGTTGGCGATGTGCTTGGTGCTTTTCGTCATTGCCGTCAAAACGTTTAAATGGAAGTGACCGTTAATGGATAGCATTTTTACGTTGAAAGACTTGGTGGCTGGCCTTATCCAGGGGACTTGGAGCGGGCAGATCAGTACTGATCAAGAAAACGGTGATTGCCTACATCCCTGCTTGGAGGCAATGGTGCAGAACTGTGCTGCGATCCGTCACCAAAGTAGGGTTGTGGTTCGAGTCTCGAACAGCCTGGAGACGGTCGCTGCGTTGCTGGCTGTCTGGTACCACGGTGGGGTCGTAGTTCCAGTGAAGAGTGATGTAGCCCCTTCAGCGTTGCAGGGGATTGCTGATGACTGTGTAGCTGACTATGTGCTTAACCCGGCCACAGGAGAGCTGAGATTGCAACGACCGGACAGTGCACAGTTGATGCCGTCTCCCTTTCGCTACCTGACTGCTCCTGGCCTCACCGGAGTAGACTTGGCGCTGATCATTTACACCTCGGGCAGTACCGGTAAGCCAAAGGGAATTATGCTTACCCACGCAAACGTGATTTCTTCGATACGCTCGATCCTGGCCTATTTAAAGATAGGTAGGAGCGACACGGTTTTGTTGATTTCGCCGCTTTCCTTCGACTATGGCCTTTACCAACTGCTTTTCTGCCTGGCCACTGAGTGTCGATTGGTAATGTGCTCACGCGGTATTAACCCTCTTTCATTGTTGAAGCTGGTTGAGGAACGGCAGGTCACAGTGCTTCCACTCATTCCTGCACTCGCTACCGCGCTTCACAAGTACCTGGACAAATTTGGTATCGAAGTCCGAGGCGTGCGTTTGATCACCAGTACTGGAGGGGTGTTGCCTGTACCCACGGCACTTGGCCTCGATCGGCGCTTTCCGGATGCACAGGTTGTCAAGATGTATGGCCTGACTGAATCCAAGCGTGTGTCGTACCTGCCCGCTGAGCAGCTTGCGCAATCTCCCGATTCGGTAGGCATACCGATGCCGGGGCTGGATGCCAAAGTTTTTCACGAGGTAAGGGAACATGATGATACTACGTACCTGCAAGAGGTGCCTCGAGGTGTAGTTGGCACCTTGTTTGTCCGCGGGGTCTCTGTATTCCAACGATATTTCAATCAAGACAACGATGGAGGTGCACGCCTGCACAATGGCCTGTACCGCGATGATAATTGGCTGGCGACGGGAGATCTGTTCATTCAGGACGAAGAGGGGTTACTGCATTTTAAAGGGCGAAGCAAAGACCTTATCAAACAGCGCGGTTTTTGCCTCTACCCACGTGACTTGGAAGCTATTGTCTACCGCCATCCATTAGTGGAGCTTTGTACCGTAGTCGGTATTACAGACGATGAAGGAAACGAGGTCGCGAAGCTGTTTGTGTCTTTAACGGAAAAAGGCAGAGATACCGAATGCGTTTTGAAGGCGTGGCTGAAGCAAGAGGTCGACCCTGACTACATGTTCGGCCAAATCCAGTTCCTCGACAGCCTTCCATTGTCGGCAAATGGAAAAGTCGATTTGGCGCAGTTGGTTCGGTCAGTTCGACGGACTGACGACGAAGTAAAGACATAAGATGATTGTCAGGTAACGCTTAGCAATAATAGGTGAGCCGCCCTATATCAATGCAAACCACGCGCGAGCCTGATGGCTTGAATCATCAGGCCGTGCGGCGGCTGAGCCAATCGAATAATTTACGATAAAGTCCACGAGCTAAGCCAGGTGCGTGGATATAGCCGAAGGCGATACTAAGCTGCTGGTTAGCGATCTATTCATCGTTGCGATCCACTGATTCACCTGATTTGTTTACGAAAAACCACCCAAGTCCTTAACGGCTTCCTCGGCCAAGAGTCCGACAACAACAGTAATGCCCGCATCTCGCAGCATTTTCTTGTTCGATAAAAATATCATAAGTTTCGAACAAAGGTTTGGGGGTGCGAGCCATGTGATGCCAGCCATTCTAATGATAAGTTAAAGACTTGTAGCTATGACAGTAGTCGGAAGTTGGCAGCTTATCCGCGAGGATAGCTTCAAGCGACCATTTTAGCGACAAGGCCTCCAGCGCTAGTCGGCCATCAAACGAGGTAGCTGTATAGCGCTCTACGGCGGCTGGGAGCAACCGCGAGTGATATTTCGCGAAGGGGTGTGTTGGACCTTGAACTGGGGGCATCTGTTTCAACGTTCCCAATACATGCCCTCAGATATGCCCCCAAGTATTTCATCCTCTGGAAGTGTGTAGACCTCCATGGCCTATGAAAAACCAGAAATGATCAAATTAACACCCTGCCCGACAACGCCTAAAGACTCTCAGGGTCGCCAAAAAACATCTGAATCCTCGACCGCAACCAGCGTTCACCCGGGTCGTTGTCCTGCGCTCCGCGCCAGGCCATGTGCAGTTCATAGCTTTGCAACTCAAGCGGCGGGTCTTCGGCGCGCACGCCGCCCGCTGCTGTGAGAGCTTCGGCGGTGTAGTCAGGGACCATGGCGACGATATCGGTACCGGCCAGTAGTGTGCTCAGCCCATTGAACTGCGGCACCGCGAGTACGACGTGGCGCTTGCGTCCGGTTTTTTCCAGCTCGGTATCGATGTAGCCGCTCAAGTCTCCGGCAAAGGACACAAGGGCATGCGGTCTTGCGCAGAAATCGTCCAGGCTCAGTGCGCCCGGCATGGTGTCAGCGCGCAGCAATTTGTATTGCGTGCGGCGTAGCACTTTGCGCTTGGCGTTGGCTGGCAGGTCAGTGGTGTAGCTGACGCCCACTGATATTTCTCCAGAGGCGAGCAGGGGCGGCATCAGCAGGTAGTTGACCCGACGCACTACCAGCACAATCCCTGGTGCTTCAGCCCGCAGGCGTTTGAGCAGCAGCGGCAGCAGGGCAAACTCAACGTCGTCTGACAAGCCAATGCGAAATACCGAGGTACTGGTGGCCGGGTCGAATTCGGAGGCGCGACTGACGGCCGTAGAGATGGAGTCGAGCGCCGGGGAGAGCAGGGCGAAGATCTCGATCGCCCGCGCAGTCGGTTCCATACTCCGCCCCGTGCGTACGAACAAAGGGTCGTCGAACAGATTACGCAGGCGTGAAAGGGCCGCACTGATTGCCGGCTGCCCCAGAAAAAGCTTCTCGGCGGCACGGGTCACACTGCGTTCATGCATCAAGGTTTCGAAGACGATCAGCAAGTTCAGATCGACGCGACGCAAGTCGTTACGGTTCATCTGGCAGGATTCACTGAAAGGTCAACGGGTAGTCAGGAACGGATCTTACTGGCAAAGTTGATAAATCGTCACTCAGTAGATTGCCATTCTGGGATAGAAGCCACCATTTTCGGGGCTTTCAGCCCTAAATTTCTTGCCGTCTAGGGGAACGTATCCGGCCTTTTCATGACTAAAAAAACGCGCCGGATCAATGTCAGGCATGTCGACTATTAATGCTGTCTGTTAGTCTTGCGCACAAAGCCCGGATAAAGTCCCGTGGTATTGCGATTAATAAGGCGAGGTTTGTGATGTCGCGCACGATCCGTTTTCACAAGTTTGGGGCAGCCGAGGTGCTCAAGTGCGAAGAGCACGAGGTCGCTGCGCCTGCTCCTGGCGAAGTGCAGGTGCGTGTCGAAGCGATTGCCATCAGTTGGTATGACGTGCTCTGGCGCCAGAATCTGGCCCCAACCCAGGCACGTTTGCCTGCGGGTATCGGCCATGAAATGGCAGGTATCGTAACTGCCGTAGGCGCTGGTGTTGATGACTTGTCGGTCGGCGACAAGGTGGCGAGTTTCCCGGCTCAGAGTGCCAACGATTACCCCACCTACGGTGAGCTGATCCTGATGCCGCGCTCAGCGCTCACCCGTTACCCGGACATTCTGACCCCGGTTCAGGCCTGCACCCATTACACCCCCTTGCTGATCGCCTACTTTGCCTACGTCGATCTGGCCAGGGTCAAGCCGGGACAGTCGGTGTTGATCACTGATGCCAGCCACTGTGCGGGGCCCTCTTTTGTGCAGTTGGGCAAGGCGCTGGGCGCCAAGGTCATTGCAGCAACCAAGGAGAGTGAAGAACGCAACTACCTGCTGGGTCTGGGCGCCGATCACGTGATCGTGACCGAGGAGCAGGACCTGCTGATGCAGATCAACAAGATCACCGACAATCGAGGCGTGGATGCTGTTTTCGATGGACTGGGTGGTCCGCAAATGTCGGTGTTGGGTGACGTGCTTGCACCACGCGGCAGCCTGGTGCTCTACGGCCTGCAAGGGGGGAATCAGACGCGATTGCCGGCCTGCGCGTGCTTCCAGAAGAACATTCAGTTCTTTGTGCATTGCATCGGTAACTTCACTGGCAAACCGGAGCTGGGCATTGACCAGGACGTTGAGGCCATTCAGCGCGCCCTGCGCGAAATCAACCAGTTGACTGCCGACAAGGTATTGCTGCCGCTGGAAGTGAAAGTTTTCCCGTTTGAAGATTGCGTCGAGGCGCATCGCTACATGGATGACTGCCCATGTCGTGGACGCGTGGCGCTGGAGCTGGCTTAGGGTCTGTTCTCGTATTGTCGGGCTGGCTAGAAAAACATTTCATACAGACCCAAATTTCCCCCTTGAAACGATGCCCTTGACCCATCCGGTCAAGGGCATCTTTGTTTATGCGTCATTAAACGCTTGGTCTGAGTAGGCTTATTGGCTGTCACTTGAAGTGTTTGCGGGAGTGATGATCGATTCATTCAAGTATTTCTATTTTATAAAAACATTCTTTTGTATGTGTTTTATATGTAGGTAAATTCCTATGCGTATGTGGGGCTCATCTGTTCTGTGGTGAGCCTATAAGGTAACGGTGTGCTTGTCGCAGAGGGCTGTCGATAATATGGCGGTCGAACTGGAGGAATAGCCCATGAGCAACTTTCATGAACAAGCCATGCGTTTTGTTTATCAACAAGTTCTACACCGGCTGTTGGGATTCTTTAATCGTCCCGAGCGCATCGCATTGCAGTTATTGGTCCAACGTATATTAGTCGCTGCAGGAGGGCTTGAGCGTATTGGACGTTATAGGGTGTTGGTGGTACATGAAGGCGGCAAAGAATGCGCTTACACCTTGGCATTTCTGCGTGCTGCACAATTGAGTATTGCCGGGCGAACGCCGGAGACATTTGTGTTGCGTATTGCTGTATTACGTCAACCGCGGGTCACGGCCAAGGTCATGGAGCGAATACAGACACAATGCAATGAACTGTTTGTGTATGACGATCCTCGGGTGGAGCTGCTATTGGTGGACGAAACACAAGTCAGGCGTCTGGACAAACATATACCGGTGGCTTTCGAGCCACTGCCATCAGTCATGGACCGCACTCAAATCCTGATGTCGGGGCATGTTTGTGGAGGGGTGCCACGGGCGACGTTCTTCTATGGCGACCTGCTGTCACGGGCCAAGCTCTATTGGCGGGCTTGTGAGTGGGGCGAACCGGTTGATGCCTTGATTGATCGACGTCCGAGCGAACATCTGGGGCGTTACAGCCAATGGATACATCAAGTGGCACTGCAGCAGGGGCATGGGTTCACGAAGCTGTATTCACAAGGTTTTGATAGTGCCGTCAAGTTATGTTCGAAGCTCGATGATGACTTCAAACAGTGGTTGAACTTACCCGTACCGTTGAAGCCCACGTGTTCCCGTAATGCCTGCAATGAGGTCAACGTGATCAATGTGTTTGATTGCCTTTCTTATGAAACGGATATCTTGAGCTCACAGGTGCTGATGTTTGTAGAGGGGAACTGGAACATAAAAGTATTGGATGTCGAAGAGCCGCAGGCTGCCGTCGTTTTATTGTCCGCTCATCTGCAAGGACTTCGCGGTGTCTGTGACATGGGCGTTGAATACCATATAGGGGTGCATGATTTTCTGCGTAAGGCCGCAACCGACAATCAGGCCAATGAGCGATATAAAGGGCAGTTGATCAAACAGTTGGTCAGCAATTTTAATACCCCAAAACGCATCGACAATTTGCGTCAGACAATCACTCTCTATCTGGCTGAGTTGCATGGAGTGACAGATGAACACCTGATGTGCTTTTTGTATTCACCTTTTACTGACCAGGCCAGCGGCCTTGAACGTTTTTTACAGCAGTGCTATCCCGAAAAACAGCCTGCCAAGCATGCGTTGCGACAGGCCCTGATGGGCACTGGCGCGGTTTCAGAGGGCGACGTCGAGTGGCTTGAGTCGGTGAGCGGGCTTCCATTGTCGTCACTACAAGTGCTGTTCAATATGCCTAAAGCAGACTTCAAGTCCGGTAAATCCTTGCTGGCCAAACTCTGGGTACATGACCCGATCAACCCTCCCTGAAACCGGTGCTAGCCTGAGCACGCTTGCTGGCGATCTTTGTATCGCTTGCGAGCTTGCTCTTGCAGGGACGCTGACAAACCACTCATCCAATAGGGTTTGCCAGGACAATAGGCAAACTGCTATCTGTATGCATAACCAGTAACCAACGCCAGTGGTTTGTTGTGCCCGTGATTTCAGATCCCCTGCAAGATCCGTTTTATTACCTCAAAAACTTCCAGCACGTACTCGATTGGGTTGCGGCCCGCTATGACGACGTTTTGAGCGTCGATGAGCAGCAGTTCATTGCCGATTTCCGTCTATTGCCTGCTGCCTCGCAAGCGCTGTGGGTTCGCATGGTCATGCGCAAGGGGGCACATTTTCGAGCCAGCAAGCTGAGTTATCCGGAGATCGGCGACATTCGGGCCGCTGCAGCAGCTCTGGTGACCAGTGGATGGGTGAATGATCAAGCGCCGCTGGCACTGGCCGAAGTGTTTGATGTGCTGACCAAGCCCGAAATACTGGAGCGCTTCAGAGCGCATATTGACCAGCCAAAAGGTAAAAAGACTGACTGGCTGGAACAATTGTCGGCCGAATTCGCGGATCAACAAAGCCTGGGCGCGTGGCATCCCGAGCTGGATGAGCACCTCTATACCCTTAATTACCGGGACGTCAGCGATCGTTTGCGGCTGATGTTCTTTGGCAATCTGAGCCAAGGCTGGCCAGATCTGGTGTTGGCTGATCTGGGGCTGTTGACCTACGAAACAGTGGCTTTCAGCCCAGAATCACGGGCCTTGCGCTGCCGGGAAGATATTGAAGGTTACTTGCACCTTTACGCTTGCCGCGAAGCCTTTGAAGCGGGAGGGGAGGTGCAGGCCATACAGGCCAGGGTGCTCGCCTACCATACGGATAACCGTTGGTTGCAACGCCGCCGTGCCCGTCTGCTGTTTCACATGGGGCAATACTACGAGCGGGCTGGTGAACTGGCCCAGGCTCTGGAGGTGTATCGCCATAGCCAGCACCCCGAGGCGCGTCTGCGCATGATCCGGGTGCATGAATTACTGGGCGAGTTTGCCCAGGCTATGGCGTTGGCCGAGCCTTCGCCTGAAGCCCCATTCACTGATGCCGAGCAACAGCAATTGCTGCGCATGCTCCCGCGGCTGCGCCGCAAGCTGGGGCTGGCGGCCCTTGAACGTCCCAAGGCGTTGCCAACCGAGCGGCTGGACCTGAGCCTTGAGCGCGATGAAGCGCTGTCGGTAGAGTTCAAGGTAGCGAGCCATCTGCAAGCGCCTGAAGCGCCGGTGTATTACGTTGAAAACACCCTGATCAATGGTCTGTTTGGCCTGCTCTGCTGGCCAGCCATTTTTGCACCGCTACCGGGGGCGTTTTTCCACCCTTACCAGAGCGGCCCGGCCGATCTGCTGGAGCAGGACTTCTTCGCCCGGCGTGCCGACGTGTTCGAGGCCTGTTTCGCCCAACTCGACAGCGGCGATTACCAGAACACGATTCGCGCGACCTACACGGCCAAATTCGGCGTGCAGTCACCTTTTGTGGCCTGGGATTATGTGAGCCAAACCCTGCTGGAGGATGCCTTGCTGTGCTTGCCGCCTGAGCACTTGAAAGTGTGGTTCCGGCGCTTGTTGCAAGACATCAAGACCAACCGGGCCGGCATGCCCGACCTGATTCAGTTTTGGCCGGCGCAAAGGGCTTACCGCATGATCGAAGTCAAAGGCCCAGGCGACCGTCTGCAAGACAACCAACTGCGCTGGCTCGCACTGTGTGAGCAACATCAAATGCCGGTCACCGTGTGTTACGTGCAATGGCAGGAACACGTCGCTTGAGTTATCGCGTAGCCGTGCGCGCCTTGTGTGAGTTCACCGCCAAGGTCGGTGATCTGGACTTGCGCTTTACCCCGTCGCCCACGGCCCAGCAGGGTATTGCCGGGCATCGGACGGTGGCCTCCCGGCGCAGTGCCGGGTATCAGGCTGAAGTGAGTCTTGAAGGCCAGTACCAGGGCTTGACGGTACGCGGGCGTGCAGATGGTTATGACCCGCAGGAAAACGTGCTCGAGGAAGTGAAAACCTTTCGTGGCGACTTTGCCTCGATCCCGGCCAATCATCGCCAATTGCACTGGGCTCAGGCCCGGGTCTATGGCTGGTTGCTGTGCCAGAGCCTGCAACTGCCCAAGGTCAATCTGGCGCTGGTGTATTTCGACATCGTGAGTGAGAAGGAGACCCGTATCGAAGAAACCTGGAGCGCCGCCGACCTGGAGTCTTTCTTCGTTCAGCAATGCTCGTTGTTTTTAAAATGGGCCGAGCAAGAGGTTGACCATCGCCAGTCTCGTGATGCGGCGGCGCAGCAGTTGGTGTTCCCGCATGCACAGTTTCGCACCGGGCAACGCAGCTTGGCCGAGGCGGTGTACAAGACCGCCAGCGGAGGCCGCTGTCTGATGGCCCAGGCGCCGACCGGCATCGGCAAAACCATTGGCACCTTGTTTCCCTTGATCAAGGCCATGCCCAGGCAGCAACTGGATACCTTGCTGTTTCTGACCGCCAAGACCCCGGGCCGCAAATTGGCGCTGGATGCCGCGCAGGTGTTGTTTGCAGGAGGTGCTGAAACACCCTTGCGGGTGCTGGAGTTGGTCGCGCGGGACAAGGCCTGCGAATACCCGGAAAACGCCTGCAATGGTGACGCCTGCCCACTTGCCAAGGGTTTCTATGATCGTTTGCCTACCGCGCGTCAGGCAGCGGTGGCCCACGCGCGACTGGACCAGCAGGCACTGCGCAGTATTGCCTTGCAACATCAAGTCTGCCCGTACTACCTGAGCCAGGAAATGGCCCGCTGGTCAGATCTGGTGATTGCCGACTACAACTATTACTTCGACTTCACGGCGCTGTTGTATGGTCTGGCTCAGGCCAACCAGTGGCGGGTTGCGACGCTGGTGGATGAGGCGCACAACCTGGTGGAACGGGCCAGGCAGATGTACAGCGCCAGCCTTGATCAGCACACACTCAATACCGTGCGCCAGAACGCTCCAGCGCCGCTGGACAAACCCTTCAAGCGCCTGAACCGCGAGTGGAACGCGCTGCACAAGGATCAGTCCGGGCCTTATCAGGTTCACCCGCAACTGCCCGCCAAGTGGCTCAACGCCTTGTCTGGGTGCGTGACTGCAATCGGTGACTACCTCAACGATCATCCTCAAGGGCTGAGCGGTCCTCTGCAGGCCTTTTATTTTGAGGCGCTACAGTTCAACCGGGTCGCAGAGCTGTTTGATGCGCACTTTTTGTTCGATGTCAGCGTGCGCGACGTTGGCAAGCGGCGTTTGTCGCAGCTCAACATTCGCAATATCGTACCGGCTGGGTTTATTGGCCCGCGGCTGGCCAGTGCGCACAGTAATGTCCTGTTCTCGGCTACGCTGAGCCCGCGTGGCTACTACGCCAACCTGCTGGGCTTGCCTGAGGATACGGTGTGGATCGACGTTGAATCGCCATTTAGCGCCGAGCAACTCTCAGTACAGGTGGTTAGCCAGATTTCCACCCGCTATGTACACCGCGAGGCCTCCCTGGCGCCGATTGTTAAGTTGATCGCTGACCAGTTCCAGCGGCGTCCCGGTAACTACCTGGCGTTTTTCAGCAGTTTTGACTACCTGCAACAAGTGGCGCAACGGCTGGCAGAGCGGCATCCGCAGGTACCACAGTGGCTGCAATCCCGGCGGATGGATGAAGCCGCGCGCCAGGCTTTTCTTGATCAGTTCACCTTGTCCAGTCAGGGGGTTGGCTTTGCCGTCCTGGGCGGAGCATTTGGCGAAGGTATCGACTTGCCGGGCACACGCTTGATCGGGGCATTTGTAGCCACGCTGGGCTTGGCGCAATTGAACCCGGTCAACGAGCAGATCAAACAGCGCATGGCCCGTTTGTTTGGGGCAGGGTATGACTACACCTACCTATATCCGGGGGTGCAAAAAGTGGTGCAAGCAGCAGGACGGGTGATCCGCACCCAAAGTGATCAGGGCACCTTGTTCTTGATCGACGATCGTTTTGCCGACCCCAAGGTGCAACAGTTATTGCCAACGTGGTGGCAATTGGGCTGATGGCCAGGCATGTGCCACACTGCCGGGAACAGCCCCTAATCAACCTACCGAGACCTGCTTATGAGCATCAAACGTTACGGTACTGGCGCAGTGGGCGCCGGTGGTCAACCCTTGCCCTTCGCCCGTGCTGTCGAGGCCGACGGCTGGCTGCACGTCTCAGGTCAGGTGGCCATGGAGAACGGCGAAATCATCCATGGCGGGATTGTCGAGCAAACCCATAAAACCATGCAGAACCTGATCGCGATTCTTGAAGAGGCCGGTTATGGCCTCGAAGATGTCGTGCGGGCCGGTGTGTGGCTGCAAGACCCGCGCGACTTCTGGAGTTTCAACAAGGTCTTTGCCTCGTACTTCAAAAGTGAGCATGCCCCGGCCCGTGCTTGTGTGCAGGCCATGATGATGGTCGATTGCAAAGTCGAGATCGACTGCATTGCCTACAAAGCCAAGGTCTGACAGACGAGGTCTTCCGATGCCATTGAACACTGCCCTAGTGCCCAAAGGGGCTGCCAGCGTCACCGATAATCTGCTGCGTGACGTCAGCTTGCCCGCCCTGGTGATCCACCGCTCAGCGCTGGACCATAACCTTCGCTGGATGCAGGATTTCGTGAGCCGCAGCGGCGCAGTCCTGGCCCCGCACGGCAAGACCAGCATGGCGGGGGCCCTGTTCCGTCGCCAGTTGGCGCAGGGCGCCTGGGGCATGACCTTGGGGACTGCCGTGCAGACCCGTGCTGCGTATGCAGCAGGCGTACGCCGGGTGCTGCTGGCCAACCAGTTGGTGGGCCGACCTAACATGGCGCTGATTGCCGAGCTGCAAAACGACCCGGCGTTCGAGTTCTATTGCATGGTGGATCACCCCGACAACGTCGCGGCGCTTGGCGCCTATTTTGCCGAGCGGGGTCAACGCCTCAACGTCATGATCGAATACGGCATCGTGGGCGGGCGTTGTGGTTGCCGTACCGAAGAAGAAGTGCTGGCACTGGCGGCGGCGATCAATGCCCAGCCAGCCCTCGCACTGACGGGGATCGAAGGCTACGAGGGAGTGATTCGTGGTGACCAGGCGATCAGCGAGATTCGTGCGTTCGCCGCGTCATTGGTAAGGCTGGCCTTGCAACTGCAAGCAGATGGCGCGTTTGCACTGGACACGCCGATCATCACCGCATCGGGCTCGGCCTGGTATGACTTGATCGCCGAAGCATTCGCCGCCGAGTCTGCCAGCGGACGCTTCCTCAGCGTTCTTCGCCCCGGCAGTTATGTGGTGCATGACCACGGCATCTACAAAGACGCGCAGTGCTGTGTGCTGGAGCGACGCGGCGATCTGCACGAAGGCTTGCGCCCGGCATTGGAGGTCTGGGCTCACGTGCAATCGCTGCCAGAGCCGGGCTTTGCCGTAGTGGCCTTGGGTAAACGCGACGTGGCCTACGATGCGGGCTTGCCGATGCCGTTGAAACGTTACCGCGAAGGCGTCGTACCTGCCGTGAGCGACGACATCAGCGACTGCCGAGTGACTGCCGTCATGGACCAGCACGCCTTCATGACTGTCGCGCCGGGCATTGAACTGAACATTGGCGACATTATCAGCTTTGGCACCTCACACCCGTGCCTGACCTTCGATAAATGGCGCCGTGGTTGCCTGGTGGACGAACAATTCAATGTGGTTGAAACCATCGACATCGAGTTCTGATCGCCCCTGTCAAACGCCGCATGATCAGCTTTCGCAGGCTGCGATCTATTGATCCTTCAAAGATCGCAGCCAAAGTGACTTAGCAGCATCTGGCCGCTTCGTGGGCAAGGGATCAGTCGCGGAAAAACACCTGCACCAGGTGGTACCCAAACTTGCTCTTCACCGGGCCATGCACCACCCGCAGTGGCTTTTTGAAAATGATCTGATCAATCACGCCCACCATTTGCCCCGGACGCACCTCTCCCAAATCCCCCCCGCGTTTGCCGGACGGGCACGTAGAGAACTTTTTGGCCAACACATCGAAGGCTTCGCCTTTGGCGATGCGCTGCTTGAGCGACTCGGCTTCTTCGGCGGTTTTCACCAGAATATGGCGAGCTTGAGCTTTCATAAGACCTATACCTTGCAACTGTGGAGCATTTTTCGAGGGCGCGGATTATGCCTGAGTTTTGTCCTGGTAGCGCGGCAAGTGCAAACGCACCCGGGTGCCGCTCCCACTTTCACTGATAATGCTCACATGCCCGCCGGACTGTTGCGCAAACCCGTAAATCATCGACAGCCCCAGCCCTGTACCTTGGCCCACCGGCTTGGTGGTGAAGAAGGGATCAAAGGCCTTGGACAGTATTTGCGGCGTCATGCCCGAGCCATTGTCGCTGACCTCAAACATCACATATTCGCCAGCCTTGATGGGTTCCAGGGTGCTGGTATGGCTATCGGTGAGGTAGGCATTGGCGGTTTTGACCACCAGTTCACCCCCGTCGGGCATGGCATCGCGGGCATTGATGATCAGGTTGAGCAGGGCGCTTTCCAGTTGCCCGCTGTCGGTATTGACCGCCCAGATGTCGTCGCCCAACTCGACACGCAAGTCGATGAGGGCGCCTTTGGTACTGCTGAACAGTGCTTGGAGCGAACTCACCAGTTGGTTGGGGTCCAGCGGCCTGCGGTCCAGTGACTGGCGGCGAGAAAAAGCCAGCAGACGATGGGTCAGCGCCGCCGCGCGTTGCGCCGAAGACACGGCGGCATCGGTGAACCGGCCCACTTCCGTGATGCGCCCCGCGGCTATGTAGCGCTTCATCAAGTCCAGGCTGCCGAGAATTCCGGTGAGCATATTGTTGAAGTCGTGGGCGATCCCGCCGGTCAACTGGCCGACGGCCTCCATTTTTTGTGCGTGGCGCAAGGCCTCTTCGGCGCGTTCCCGTTCTTGCATTTCGCGCTGCAGTTGCACGTTGGCCTCGGCCAAGGCCTGGGTGCGTTGAGCCACGCGTTCTTCAAGGGTTTCATTGAGATTGAGCAAAGCCTGTTCGGTTTTTTTGCGCTCGGTAATGTCCAGCGCCGCGCCCATAAAGCGCTGAACGCTGCCCGGACCACCCGAAAAACACCGACCCCGGGCGAAAATCCAGCGTACCTTGCCGTCCAGGTTCTGCAGACGGTATTCCTGGGCGTACTCGCCGTTGCTCAATACACAGTCTTTGATCGAGCGGGTCAGCAGCCCACGGTCTTCAGGGTGTACACCCTGCAAATAGGCAGTAATCGGCAGTTGCCCGGACAGTTGTGGTTCGATGCCGTGCATTTGTGCGAAACGGCTATCGGTCACGAACAGATCCTGATCGATATTCCAGTCCCAGGTGCCGACGCCATTGGTGGCGGTCAGTGCCAGTTGCAAACGTTCCTCGGTGTCATGCTGCGCCTTGCGACTGGCCAGCGAGCGTTGCCGCAGCTTGATTGCGGTGCGCCTGCGACGTGAAGTCTTTACCGCCGTCATCAGGATGCCCGCCACATTGGCCTGTTCGTCATGTATGGGGCTGAAAGTCAGATCCAACCACAGTTCGGTGGCGTGTTTGTGGTCCGGGTAGAGAAAGTACTGATCCAGATACGAACGACTTTGACCCGCCTGTACCGCGGCAATCACGGGGCGACTGAACTCCGCGTATTCAGGCCAGCTGAAATGCACTGGCTGGGCAAAACCGGCCGGGTGTTTGTTCCCCGCCAAGGCCGCAAAACTGTCGTTGTACAGTTGTGTCAACTCATCTCCCCACAGCAGCAACATCGGCATGGGGGAGTGCATGACCATTTGCGCACTGGTGCGCAGGCTGTGTGGCCAGTCAGTGACAGGGCCCAAAGGGCTGCGTGCCAACGCCGCGAGTTGGCGGTCTGAAAAAACGGCGCTCATGGAAAAGTCCCGAGTGTGAAACTGAAAGAGGTGTATTTAATGCTGGATAGCGGCTAAAGGCTATTAATGATCTTGAGAAGCCCGATCTTGAGCGTGCGACTAAGGTCGAATGAGTGTCCAGCATAGCCTTTCGTACAATTGCGCCCCTTTTTTAAACGCAATGGACTCGCTTCGGTATTCCACCGCAGGTGCGCCTTCCCTTGTTTTTGTTGTGCGAAAGATTCGCTGCTGGAGCTTGTACATGGTTCATCCTTTTTCATCGTTGAAACAAAACCGCATGGCGCGCATGAGTGCGCTGGCCGTTTGTGCCGGTTTTGCGGCTCAGGCCCAGGCCGGAGGTTTTTTTGAAGACAGCAGCGGCTCACTGGAGTCGCGCACGATGTACTTCAACCGTGACTTTCGCGATGGCAGCAGCTCAAGTCCGCAAGGCGCTTCCAAGCGTGACGAGACCGCGCAAGGCTTTATCCTCAACCTGCAATCGGGCTACACCGAAGGCACTGTTGGCTTTGGCCTCGATGCGCTGGGCATGCTCGGCATCAAACTGGACTCCAGCCCGGCCAACAGCAACAGCGGCCTGCTGCCTTCGACCGGCAGTGACCCGCGTCGTTCCAAAGATGAGTACGCCAAAGGTGGCCTGACCGCAAAAATGCGCATATCCCAGACCGTGCTCAAGTACGGCACCTTGCTGCCGGACCTGCCGTTGCTCAAGTACAACGATGGGCGTCTGCTGCCAAACATCTTCAACGGAGCGATGCTTGAATCCCGGGAAATCAAAGACCTCACGTTCATGGCTTCGCGTCTGGACCGGTATACCGCGCGGGATTCTACCGACTCCCAGCGTCTGCGCCTGAACTGCAAGAACAAGCGCTTTGCCTGCAACACCACCGCTGACCATTTCACGATGTATGGCCTGGATTACAAGGTTAACGAGCACCTGACAGCGCAGTATCACTACGCTGAGCTGGAAGACATTTACCGTCAGCACTTCATTGGGCTGTTGGCCAAGCAGCCAGTAGGGCCGGGCGTGTTGGGCGCGGATGTGCGTTTGCTGAAAAGCACTGACGCCGGCTCATCCAAAGCCGGGAACATCGACAACAGCGCCGTGGGTGCGATGTTGTCCTACGCGTTGGGCGGGCACAAATTGGCCGCTGGCTGGCAGACCTTGAACGGCAAAACATCCATGCCCTACCTGGATGGCACCAACCCGTATCTGGTCAACTACGTGCAGGTCAACGATTTTGCCAACGCCCAAGAGCGCTCGTGGCAACTGCGTTACGACTACGACTTCAAAGCCATGGGCATCGACGGCTTGTCGTTCATGACCCGCTACGTCAATGGCGACAACATCAAGGTGGTGGGCCGCAATGCAGAAGGCAAAGAGTGGGAGCGCGACAGCGAGCTGAAATACGTGGTGCAAAGCGGCACGTTCAAAAACGTCAGCGTGCGCCTGCGTAACGCGACCTATCGCACCAACTACTCCAAATTCGCCCGTGACGTTGATGAAACGCGGGTGATCGTCGGTTATCCCCTGTCAATCTGGTAACCACCAAGCTTGTTCGCGATCTCTCAAAGATCGCGAGCAAGCTCGCTCCCACAGGGAGGGGGCGGGTTAATTCAGTTGCTGCCTATACGGCAAATCCGGTCCGGTCTTGCTACAGGTTAGCGCTGCTGCGCGACAGGCAAAATCGAGCAGGGCGCCGATGTCCGCTTTGCTCAACTGCTGCAGACCCTCAATTGAATCCAGTTGCTGCTCGGTCAGCCAAGCGATGACCGCAGCCTGGAAGGTGTCACCGGCCCCCACGGTGTCGGCCACTTGCACCGGCTGCGCAGGCACTGAGTATTGCCCGTGTTCGCGACTGAATACACTCGCGCCCTGGGCACCCCGGGTCAAAAAGACCAACTGACAGCGCTGGCTCAACCAGGATTGCGCAATCTGTTGCGGGTCTTGTCCGGGATACAGCAGCTCAAGGTCTTCATCACTGACTTTGATCAGGTCTGCATAGGGAATCAGTTGATTGATTCGCTGACGCCACACCTCGATATTCGGTTCAGGATTGAGCCGCACATTCGGGTCGAGTGTGATCAGGCGTTTGCCGCTTTCACGTTGCACCAGGGTTAGCAACGTATCGGCAATTGGCTGTACCACCAACGAAAATGACCCCACGTGCAAACCGCGCACTTCAGGCCCCAGTGTCGGCAGGTGCTGCGCCCGTAACTGTCGGTCGGCACAACCTTCACCCCTGAAGCTGTAGTTGGGCACCCCGTTGGCATCCAGGGCGACCATGGCCAGCGTGGTGGGGGCATCGATCTCATGCCAATACTGCTCAGCCACGCCTTCGGCCTGCAGCACCTGTTTCAGGCGCTTGCCCAGATAGTCCGTCGAGAGCCCGGCAAACAGCCCGGCTTCGATGCCCAGTCGACGCAAGCCCACGGCCACGTTGAAAGGCGAGCCTGCGGCAATGGCACTAAAGCCGAGGGTGTTGGCGTGCTCGCTGTCGTCCGTCTGGGCGAAAAAATCAAATAACGCTTCACCGCATACCAGATACATAAATCTCACTCGGTTAAGGCGTCTACCTGTTCTCGGTAGCGCTGGTAGGCCTGTTCATAGGCGGCAACATGCGCTGCGTCGGGCTGTGCCTGGCTGCTCAAGTCGAGCCGTACACAGCGTTCACACAACGCCTCAAGGGTCTCGGTCGCGGGGTTTGCGCACCACGCAGCCTGAATCGCCGCCCCTAATGCGGCGGCTTCGCTTTGCTCGGTGCAGACCACCGGGGTGTTCATGATGTCGGCAACGATCTGGCGCCAGAGCGCGCTTTTCGAGCCGCCGCCCACCAGGCGAATGGCCTGGCTTTGCAAGCCGTTGCGGCGCAACAGATCAAGGCCATAACGCAGACCGAAGGTGGTGCCTTCGAGCGCAGCCCGGCACACGTTGGCCTGGGTCATGTTGGTCAGGGTCAGCCCTTGAAAACTGCCCGTGGCGTCGGGCAGGGCTGGTACGCGTTCACCGTTCAAAAACGGCAGCATGCTGACACCGTCGGCGCCGATGGGCGCCGTGCCGGCCAAGTGATTGAACGCCTCGAGGGACAGGCCCAGCAACTCGCGCACGGCACCGGTGGCGTTGGTCAGGTTGAGGGTGCAAATCAAGGGCAACCAACCGCCGCTTGAAGAGCAGAAACTGGCCACCGAGGCATCCGGGCTGACCTGCGGCTGCGCATTGAACGCATACACAGTGCCCGACGAACCAAGGCTCATGGTGATGATCCCCGGGGTGATGTTGCCTGTGCCGATGGCGCCCAGCATGTTGTCGCCGCCTCCGCAGGACACTACGGCATCGGGATTGATCCCCAGCAGTTGTGCCACATGCGGGCGCAATGTACCGACCGGCTGTTGGGGCTCGATCAGCTCGGGCAATGCGTGCTCCAGGCGCCCACTGGGATCGATATGGCTCAGGATGTCGAGGTCCCACTGGCGGGTGCGCACGTTGAAATACCCGGTGCCGGAGGCATCACCAAACTCACTGCAATAGCGGCCCGTCAGCCAGAAATTCAGATAGTCATGGGGCAACAGAATGTGCGCGGCCTGTTCCAGCACCTGTGGATGGTGGGTGCGGGTCCACAGCAGTTTGGACACGGTATAGCCCGGCGCAATCACTAACCCCAAGCGCTCCAACGAGCCTGAGTGGCCGCCCATCCAGTCGAGCAGTTGCTGGTTTTCGCCACTGGATTCGGTGTCGCACCACAGCTTGGCCGGGCGCAGGACGTTACCGTCAGCGTCCAGCAATACCAGCCCGTGCTGTTGCCCGCTGACACCGATGCCCTGAATCTGCTGGCCGCTGATGCCAGCGTTGTCCAAGGCCTGGCGGGTGGCGACGTGCAAGGCGTGCAGCCATTGTTCGGTGTCTTGCTCGCGGCGGCCGTGTTCGCCCTGAATCAAGGTATGGGGGGCGGCACCCAGCCCGAGCACCTGGCCGGTGAGGCTGTCGAGAATCAGGGCTTTGGTGCCTTGAGTGCCGCAATCAATGCCTAGGTATATATGGTCCATTTATAAGCAGCCTTAAATCAAAAGCCCCTCATCACGCCTCTCCCGGAGGGAGAGGGGACTAAAGGTCAAAGCAGATAGATGCAGCACCAGCGATCAGCTCCCTCTCCCGTTGGCAGTGGGCTGAGGTGAGGGCGCTCTTACAACTGCGTCAACCTCTCCAGTGTTCCGCTAACCCCCACGTCACGCAGACTGTTCAGGCACCACTCAAACGCCGCCACGAATTGCGCGGATTGCGGGATCGCCGTGCCAAAAATCTCCTCTACCCCCAGCAAACGCTGCACGATGAGCTCATCATCAGCCACCAGCGCCTGACAGAACTGCGCCCGTGGATCCGGAATCGCGTACGTCTGGCCGGTTTCATCAACGCCATTGAGGTACAACGCCCAAGCCGCGACTACCAAGGCGGCACGCTTCAACTCCCCACCGTCGGCAATCAAGCGATTGATGGTCGGTACGGTGAACTTGGGGAATTTCGACGAGCCGTCAGAGCACACACGCTCCAATTGGTCGGCAATCGCCTGATTGGAGAACCGCTCCACCAGCGTGTTTTTGTAGACCGTGAGGTCAATGCCCGGCACGGGGGCCAGTTGCGGGGTGACGTCTTTGTCCATGTAGGCGCGCATGTACGCCACAAACAATGGGTCGTTCATGGTGTCGTGGACAAAGCGATAACCCTTCAAAAAGCCCAGATAGGTCAGCGCCAGGTGGCTGCCGTTGAGCAGTTTGATTTTCATCTCTTCATAGGGCGTGACGTCGCTGGTGAGCTGCACGCCCACCGTTTCCCAGGCCGGGCGACCGTTGCCGAACTTGTCTTCCAGCACCCATTGGATGAACGGCTCGCACACCACCGGCCAGGCATCGTCGATGCCCAGTTGGTCATGCAGTTGCAAGCGGTGAGCGTTGCTGGTCATGGGGGTGATGCGGTCGACCATCGCATTGGGGAAGCTGACGTTAGCGGCGATCCAGTCGTGCAATTGCGGGTTGCTTAGGGCGGCAAACGCCAGCAGGGCTTTGCGGGCGACGTTGCCGTTATGCGGCAGGTTATCGCAGGACATCACGGTGAACGGCGGGGTGTTGTTGGCACGGCGCAGGGCGAGGGCCGCACACAATACGCCAAACACCGTGCGTGGTGCTTCTGGGTTGGCCAGATCCTGCTGGATTTGCGGCAACGAGGCCATGAACTCGCCGTTGCTGTCGTCGATGCAGTAGCCGCCCTCGGTGATGGTCAGCGAAACAATACGAATTTGCGGGCTGGCCAGTTTGTCGAGCACTGCTTGAATGCTGTCTTCGGCCAACAACATATCGCTGATCGACCCGATGATGCGGCTTTGCGTGTCGTCACTGTCGCCCAGTTCAAACAAGGTATAGAGGTAGTCCTGGCCCGCCAGGTCATCACGTACTTTGCGGTCTTCCGGGCGCAGCCCGATGCCACAGATACTCCAGTCCAGATCGCGTCCCTGATCCATCAGCGCGTCGGTGTAAAACGCCTGGTGCGCGCGATGGAAGCCGCCGACCCCTATGTGTGCGATGCCGTGCTGCGTATCGCTGGCCAGGTAGGTAGGTTTGGCTACTTTTGGGGTTAGATTGTCGAGGTTGCGACGGTTCAATTTCATGGGTGCGATCTCAAAAAAAGCGCGTCAATGTCAGGCAGCAGCGCGCAAGGAACGGCTAATGGCCAGTCCTTGGGCATCAAATAAATGGCAGTGTTCACTGTTCAGATGCAGGTGCAGTTGTTCGCCGTACTGGCTCGCCATATCGCCGCGAATCCGCATGGTCAGGGGCTCACCGCAGGCGGTCACTACGTGGCAATAGGTGTCACTGCCCAGCCGTTCACCGACATCGGCCGTGACGGTCAGAGTGCACTCGCCGGGCTTCGCCAGGTTCAGGTGTTCGGGGCGAATGCCCAGCGTCACCTCACTGCCCAGGCTCAGCGAAGGGCCGCTTAATGGCAGTTGAACGCGCGTGCCCGCATCCAGCGAGACTTCGCAGCTTTGGCTGTCGAGACGGCTGATCTTGCCTTTCAAAAAGCCCATTTTCGGCGTGCCGAGGAAACCTGCGACAAACAGGTTGACCGGGTGGTGGTACAACTCCAGCGGCGAGCCGACCTGTTCGATTTTGCCTGCGTTGAGCACTACTACTTTGTCGGCCAGGGTCATGGCCTCAACTTGATCGTGCGTGACGTAAATCATGGTTGCCTTGAGCTCCTGATGCAGACGCGCCAGTTCCAGGCGCATTTGCACCCGCAGCGCTGCATCGAGGTTCGACAAGGGTTCGTCAAACAGGAAGATCTTGGGGTTGCGCACAATCGCCCGGCCAATCGCTACGCGTTGACGCTGGCCGCCGGACAACTGTTTGGGTTTGCGTTCGAGCAGGGGCCCCAGTTCGAGGATGCGCGCCGCTTCGTTGACCTTTTTCTCGACCTCAGCCTTGGGTACGCCCGCCAGATCCAGTGCAAATGACATGTTCTTGCGCACGGTCATGTGCGGGTACAGCGCGTAGGTCTGGAACACCATTGCCAGGTCGCGCTTGGCCGGGCTGACCTCGGTAATATCTCGCCCGTCCAGGGCAATGGTCCCGCCGGTGACTTCTTCCAGCCCGGCAATCAGCCTTAGCAGGGTGGACTTACCGCAGCCTGACGGCCCGACAAACACCACGAATTCACGGTCATTCACCTCAAGGTCAATGCCCTTGATGATTGAGAGTCCTTCGAAGCCTTTTTGCAAATTCTTGATTTTCAGGTGGGCCATGATGGGCCTCCAGTCATTGTTGTTATTTAACGGCGCCGAAAGACAAACCGCGCACCAATTGCTTCTGGCTGATCCAGCCGAAAATCAGGATCGGCGCACAGGCCAATGTCGAGACCGCTGACAATTTGGCCCAGAACAACCCTTCAGGGCTTGAGTAAGAGGCGATCAACGCGGTCAGCGGGGCAGCGCTGGAGGACGTCAGGTTTAACGACCAGAAGGCCTCGTTCCAGCACAGGATCAGAGACAGCAACAGGGTGGATGCCAGACCCCCCTTGCTGATGGGCAGCAAGACACGAACCACCTCTTGCCACAGCGTGGCACCGTCGAGACGGGCGGCTTCGAGGATGTCCTTGGGGATGTCCTTGAAGTAGGTGTAGATCATCCAGACCACGATCGGCAGGTTGATCAGGGTGTAGATAATGATCAGCGCAACACGGGTGTCGAGCAGGCCGAAAGTCTTGGCCAGCAGGTAGATCGGCATCAGCACGCCCACCGGCGGCAGCATTTTGGTGGAGAGCATCCACAACAACGTGCCTTTGGTGCGCTGGGTTTCATAGAACGCCATCGAGTAGGCTGCCGGGACCGCAATCAACATGCACAGGGCGGTGGCGGTGAATGAGATCACCACCGAGTTCCAGGCAAAGTGAAAGTAACCACTGCGCTGTTCAATGTGCAGGTAGTTCTCCAGCGTGGGGGTGAAGATAAATTGCGGCGGCGTGGCAAACGCGTCGAGTTCGGTCTTGAAGCTGGTCAGCACCATCCAGAAAATCGGAAAGAAAATCAGGATCGCGATGGCCCAGGCCAGGGTGCCGAGCAGCACGCTTTGCAGGCGGCGGGTTTGTTGAAGTGTCATCAGCGGATCCTCACGACTTGTCTGTCAGGTTTTTGCCCAGCATGCGCACCAGAATGATGGCGGCGATGTTGGCAATGACCACGGCGATCAACCCGCCGGCCGAGGCCATGCCGACGTCAAACTGCACCAGCGCCTGGTTGTAGATCAGGTACGCGAGGTTGGTGGAGGCGTAGCCGGGGCCGCCGTTGGTGGTGGTAAAAATCTCGGCGAACACCGACAGCAGGAAGATGGTTTCAATCATCACCACCACAGCAATCGGGCGGGCCAGGTGCGGCAAGGTGAGGTGCCAGAAAATCGCAATTGGCCCGGCGCCATCCAGGCGGGCGGCTTCCTTTTGCTCCTGGTCCAGTGACTGCATGGCGGTCATGAGGATCAGGATCGCGAAGGGCAACCATTGCCACGACACAATGATGATGATCGACAGCAGCGGGTAGTGCGCCAGCCAATCCACGGGCTGGGCGCCGAAGAGTTTCCACACCGCTGCCAGAATTCCGGACACGGGATGGAAAATCAGGTTCTTCCAGATCAACGCGCCGACGGTGGGCATGATGAAAAATGGCGAAATCAGCAACACCCTGACAATGCCGCGGCCCAGGAAATCCGTGGCCTCCAGCAGGGCACTGATCAATACGCCAAACACCACGCTGATCAGCAACACGCTGCCCACCAGCAGCAAGGTATTGGTGGCGCCGGGCAAGAAGCCCGAATCGGTCAGGAAGTAGGTGAAGTTTTCCAGCCCCACAAACTGGTTTTCACCGGGGTACAGCAAGTTGTAGCGGATCAGTGAAAAGTACAGCGTCATGCCCAGCGGCACGATCATCCACAGTAGCAACAGTGCCACTGACGGTGAGACGAGAAACCAGCCGGGGTTCAGCAATCGGGATTTACGCGCCGGTGGCGAGGCGTCGATGGCTGTCGTAACAGTCGAAGTCGTCATGGAAAGCACCTGAAATTGAGCGGGTCGATCTACTGTAAGAGCGAGTTCGTCGCGCGATCTTTTGACCTTCTAAAAGATCGCGAGGCAAGCTCGCTCCTGCAGGGCACGTAGGCTTACTTTGGATAACCCGCGCGTTTCATTTCGCGCTCGGTGGTCTGTTGCGCTGCCGCCAGGGCTTGATCCACCGTGGTCTGGCCAATCAACGCCGCCGAGAACAACTTGCCCACCTGCGTGCCGATGGCCTGGAACTCAGGGATCGTCACCAACTGAATGCCCACATAAGGCACCGGCTTGAGGGTCGGGTCTTTAGGGTTGGCGGTTTTCAGCGACTCCAGTGTGATGCTGGCAAATGGAGCGGCCTTTAGATAAGCATCGGTGTAGGTCGAATTGCGTGTGCCTGGCGGCACATTGGCAATGCCGTCTTTATCAGCGACTAATGCGGCGTACTCTTTTGAGGTTGCCCATGTGCTGAAGGTTTTTGCGGCGTCTTTGGCTTTAGAGCTGGTTGGGATGGCCAGCGCCCAGGAATACAGCCATGCACTGCCTTTGTCGGTGACTTGGTGCGGGGCAAAGGTAAAGCCGACATGATCAGCGACTTTGCTCTGGGTCTTGTCGGTGACAAACGATCCAGCGACGCTGGCATCCACCCAAATCGCGCATTTACCACTGTTGAACAGCGCCAGGTTCTCGTTGAAACCGTTGCTGGTGGCGCCCGGCGGGCCTGACTCTTTCATCGTGTTGACGTAGAAGTTCAAGGCGTTCTTCCACTCGGGGCCGGTGAATTCCGGTTGCCATTTCTCATCGAACCAGCGCGCACCGTAGGCGTTGGCAAGCGTACCGATCAAGGCCATGTTCTCGCCCCAGCCGGCTTTGCCCCTCAGGCAAATGCCGTACTGTTCCTGGTCGGGCTTGTTGAGCTTTTTGGCAAACTCGGCGATCTGTTCCCAGGTCGGGTGCTCAGGCATGGTCAGCCCGGCGTCCTTGAACAGGTCGGTACGGTAGTAAGTCATGGAGCTTTCAGCGTAGAACGGCAGGGCGTAGAGCGTGCCATTCACTGACAGGCCGTCGCGTACCGACGGGAACACGTCTTCAATTGCATAAGCGGCAGGCAGATCGGTCATGGGTTCGAGCCAGCCCTTGGCGCCCCACAGTGCAGCTTCGTACATGCCGATGGTCAGCACGTCGAATTGCCCACCCTGGGTTGCGATGTCGGTCGTCAGGCGTTGGCGCAGGACGTTCTCTTCCAGGACCACCCAGTTGAGCTTGATGTCGGGGTGCTCGCTTTCGAAGGTTTTCGAGAGCTTTTGCATGCGGATCATGTCGCTGTTGTTGACCGTGGCGATGGTCAGGGTCTGCGCGCCCAGGGCAATGCCGCTGAGGGTCATGCAAGTCGCCACACAGAACGCTTTGACAGGAATATTCATTGAGCACTCCTCTTCATCGGCCTTGCGGCGTTTGAAGGACGGTTATTGTTTTTATAACTGCGGGTCTAGAGCCCCGCACGTGGGCTGATTACAGCCCTCAATCACCGTCGTGACAAAGCTTTGGCAACACTGCAACCGATACTATTTTGCACTGCGCAAACGTTCGCTCAGCACCGGCAGGTTTTGCTCGGTCAAACGTTGGACGGCAAGGCGCCTGTAGTGTGATGGAGTCATCCCTTTGAGCTGCTGAAAGCGCCGATTGAAGTTGGAAATATTGTTGAATCCAGACTCAAAACAGACATCGGTGACGGCTTTTTCACCATCGGCCAGCAACTCGCACGACTTACTGATGCGCAGGCGGTTCACAAATTCAATAAAGCACCGCCCAGTGGCCTGCTTGAACACCCGGGAGAAATAGGTGGGTTTCATGCCCATGTAAGCGGCTACTTCTTCGAGCGTCAGCTCGCGGCCGTAGTGAGTAAAAATATAATCCACGGCACGGTTGGTGCGGTCGATGGTGTGTTCGTCGGCCAGGTGCCCAGCTGTCACCCCGGACAACAACTGGTAATCATCGCAGTCAGCCAGCAATTGCAGCAGGATCAAAAAATGCCCCAGGCGGGTGGTGCCCGTGGAATCGGCAATGGCCTGCATCAGGTCGACCGCCCGGCGCAGGGTGTTCTTGCAGCGAAACTCGATGCCGTACTGTGCACGCTCAAGCATTGGCGTCAGGGTTTTAAGCTCGGCAAATACTGAACTGGCGTTTTCCAACATCTCATCGGTGAAATTCACCAGCATGTCGCGCAAAGGCACCACTTCATCCTCGGCGACCTGGCTGATCCAGTTGTGCGGAAGATTGGGTCCGGTCAGAAACAGCGTTTGCGGGTAAAAATTGCCGATATAGTCGCCGACAAACACCTTGCCACTGCTGGCCATAATCAGGTGCAGTTCGTATTCCTTGTGGAAATGCCAGCGAACCAGGGGGCAGGGGAAACCATGCTGTCGATAAATAATCGACAGCCCGTTATGGTCGTCCATCAATTCGTAAGAAGGGTCGGTAGCTCTGGCGAGTCGTGTCATGATTTCGCGCTTGTTAGAGGTGTTGTCGGCTGATCATGCCGCCTTATCAACTTTCCTACCAGCAACGGTGATATTTCTGCGGGATAACACACCATGAAAACACTGCTTTTGATCGGCATCGGGGCCGGTGATCCGGAGCACTTGACCGTGCAGGCGATTAACGCACTGAATCGCGCTTCCGTGTTTTTTGTGCTGGACAAGGGCCAGACCACAGACGATCTGGTGCGTCTGCGTCTGGAAATCTGTGAGCGTTACATCCGCGAGCCTGGGTACCGGGTGGTTCAGGTCAGCGATCCGCAGCGTGATAGCACAACGCTTTCGTACATTCAGGGCGTCGAAGACTGGCATGAACAACGCGCCGACCTATTTACCCGCCTGATTGAACATGAAATGGCTGACGGTGAGTGCGCAGCCTTTCTGCTGTGGGGGGAGCCAGGGTTGTATGACAGTACCTTGCGTATTTTGGAGCGGGTCCGGGCCAATGGCTGCAGCCCCTTCGACTACGAAGTGATCCCCGGTATCAGCAGTGTGCAAGCCCTGGCCGCCCGGCATCGGGTGCCGTTGAACGGTATTGGACAGCCCATTCGTATCACCACCGGGCGCCGTCTGGTGGCCGATGACCTGGACAACGTGGTGGTGATGCTGGATGCCCACTGTGCGTTTCAGGCGTTTGTGCAGGAAAACCTCGATATCTATTGGGGCGCTTACATCGGCACTGCGGACGAACTGTTGATCGCAGGCAAGCTGGAGGATGTCTGCGAACAGATCAAGCAGGTCCGTGAGGCCGCCCGACAGCGAAAAGGCTGGATCATGGATACGTACTTGTTACGTAGGCGCGAGGAGAAATCGCATTGAGGGACGTTCATTAGATCTGCGTCCTACGCATAAAAGGGATTGTGATTACGGCGCTCATCCGGGTTGGAAGGTTAGTTTCGCTGCGTGCTACTGACCTCCGACAAGGAAACCAACCATGCGTGAGCCTCTGCGTGCTTACATCCCCGCAATAGACGGTCTACGCGCAATTGCGGTGCTGGCGGTCATTATTTTTCATGCCGATTACCTGGACTTTCTTCCCGGAGGATTTACCGGAGTCGATCTGTTTTTCGTGATTTCCGGGTATGTGATCAGTCAGTCCCTGAGCCAGCGTAGCCACGCCGACTTCCCCGGCTTTTTAATGGACTTTTACCGCCGCCGGTTTTTACGGATCTTGCCGGCGCTGCTGGTGGTGCTGTTAGTCAGCTTTTTGCTTGGCGCCTTGTTTGTGCCGCAGTTCTGGCTCAGTGATCAAATCCACAACACTGGGTTGGCAGCCTTCCTGGGCGTAAGCAATGTGCTGCTGGCCTCGGTCACCGACAGCTACTTTGCTCCTGGTAATGCCCTTAACCCGTATGTGCACACTTGGTCCTTGGGAGTTGAAGAGCAGTTTTATCTGGTTTTTCCTGCGCTTTACCTCATCTGGCTACGTTTCAGGGCGCGCACCCAACTGGTATGGGCGCTGTTGCCGGCAATAGCTGGCGGCTCATTGGCAGTCAGCGCCTGGCAGACCCATACCGATCAGCTATCTGCCTTTTACTTGCTCACGGGGCGCTTTTGGGAATTGGCGGCAGGGGCTTTGTTATTCCAGGCCGTTGCAGAACGACACGGCGCCATTCGCTCCAAGCTCGTAGCCAACGGGCTGCTGGGTTGCGGCTTCGGGTTGCTGGTGGTGGGTTTTCTGTTTGCGGAGGCCAAAGGCTTTCCGTTTCCGTGGGCGATGATCACGGTGGCCGGAGCGCTATTGAGCATCGCGGCCGTGGTATTGCCCGCAGAAGGTTATGGCGCGGTGGGGCAACGCTTACTGCAAGCCCCGTGGCTTACATACATCGGTCGTTTGTCTTATTCGCTTTACCTGTGGCATTGGCCGGTGCTGGTGTTTGTGCGATGGACCGTGGGGGCTGAATGGTTGATCGTGCAATGGCTGTATCCAGCGGTGGTATTTGCACTGGCCGCCGCTACTTATCGCTTTATCGAAACACCGTTACGGTCTGGCCAAAGCTTCTGGCAAAGGCGTGCCTGGGCAACTGTGATAGTGAGCCTCGCCGCAATCGTGGCGTTCGGTGGCTGCGCTTGGTGGATCAGTCAACACACTGAGCGCCTGTCACTGAGCCAGACACGCGACAGCTACACCTGGTACGCCTACAAGCACTTTCCCCGAGAGCCAGTTGAGCCCGTCAGCCATCCAAATCTGTCCGGGCGCCAGTTGTTCGTGATCGGTGATTCGCACACGGCGGGCTATCGGACATTACTTAAGTGGGCATCCCTCAAGCTGGGGATCAAGATCATTGAGTACGAGCAGGGCGGTTGTGGCGTAGTCAACTTGATGACTGCTGATCCGGCGGGCTGTGCCTCGCGCCGCGAAGCTGACTTGAAACACCTGCAAGCGCAGGCGAAACCTGGCGACATTGTGTTGCTGGCGTCTTTGCGAATGCCCCAGCTTCAGGGGCGCAACTGGGCCCTTGGGGACGACGCGATGGTGAGCGAGATCCTTGGTGAGCAGACACCAGGCCGCAGTCTTGCCGCTCGGCACTCAGCCGAGACGCTGTTAGCCCGTCTGCAAGCCGCGGGCCTGAACGTATTGATCGACGCCCCCAAACCGATATTCAAAGCCCCCGCGAACCGTTGTTCGGATTGGTTCAACCATATGAATCCGATCTGTGCCGCGGGCCTGACCATCAATCGCGACGTACTGGAACAACTGCGTGCCCCACAAATGCGCCTGTTGGGGCACCTGCAGCGCGAGTATTCCAACTTGTACGTATGGGACCCGTTCCCGCTGTTATGCCCCGATTCGCTTTGCTCTGCGTTTGACGTTAGCCAGTTGCCGCTGTTTTTTGACTCAAATCACCTGAGCGGCCATGGCAACCGGGTACTCGAGGCTTCTTTCAGCACTGCACTGCTCAGCATATGGGGCAAACCTTAGACGCGGTTTTTCGCCTCGATCCACTGCGACATGTACTGGGTGCTTTTGTGCTGGTGGTGACGCAGCATGGCGCCGGTGAAGTTATTGCGTCGGTGCTGCTCTAGCCCGGCAAGGCAGGCGTTGATGCGCTGCACCAGCGCCGGGCCATGCTCGCGCTGCAAGTAGCGGGCTTGCAGTAAAGTTTGCCCATTGTGTTGCGCCTGGAGCCAGGCTTGTGGGTTCTGGTACAACTCGACGGCTGCGGCAGCAATGGCGCTGGCGCTCTGGGCAATGGCGCCGGCCCACGGCAGTTCGCCGTGCATGCCTTCGGCGCCGATCGGAGTGGTCACGTTGGGCGTACCGCAGAGCATGGCGTCGGCAATCTTGCCTTTGATCCCGGCACCGAAGCGCAGGGGCGCTAGACAGATACGGGCATTGCTCATCACCGCCAGCGCGTCTTCGGCCCAGTTCAACACGTGAAAGCCTTGCTTGGGGTTGTGCAGTGCAGTGGCCTTGGGCGGGGTGTAAGCGCCATAAACGTGTAATTGCGCCTCGGGCAGTTGCTGGCGGATCAACGGCCAGATATGGGTTTTCATCCATAACACCGCGTCCCAGTTGGGCGCATGCCGGAAGTTACCGATGCTCAGGAAGTGCTGGCGCTGTTCAAAAGGCACGAAGGCGTCCGGGACGCTTTCGACCATTAGCGGGCACCAATGCAGCAAGGCCTTGGGCACATGGAACTGCTCGACCAGCAGATCAATCTCGTACTCGGAGATCATCAGATTTAAATCACTGCGGTAAATCGCGGCAATTTCCCGTTGGGCCAGGTCGGCATCGGCCATGTGCTCGAAGGTTTGCACGGGGGAAGGGGCGAACAGCGGGCTGAAGTCCTCCTGCTCAGTGTTGTCCTTGAGATACGCCTTGAGCTGTTGCTGGCGGGCGTCACGCAGGCTTTGCAAGTCGGAGGTTTCGAGTACCCGCAAGGCATTGGGGCAGTGTTTCTCGACTCGCCAGCCGAACTGCTCCTCCATCATGAAACGGTCAAACAGTACGATATCCGGAGCCAGATCGCTGATAAAGGCATCGAAGCTGCTGTTATTGAGCTCGATCGTGACCTCATCAATGCCCAGCGCTGCCAGATCGGCCTTGTGTTCACCAATCCCGGCGGGGCTGCTGAATGTAATCTGCCAGCCTGCCTGCAAAAAGCTCTCGATGATTTGCATCATGTGCCCGCCCGCTGCGGAGGAGAGTGGCTCGGGCCACACGTAACCAATAATCAGGACGCGGGTAGGGCGGGACAACGGCATGGGAGATCCTTGAAGCAGGCGGGCTGAAAAAGCGCTGATTGTCGCGCAGTCGGTTGTTTAAGGCCAATTCGTTTGTGGGGCCGAGCGATGGCAGCGTGTGCTGGATACGTACCTCGACATTGACCTGTTACAACGCACTGCGTAGCCTTGCACGTTCGAGGTTCTTCGCACTGCGAAGCTAAGACGGGAACGCGGTATGCCGCGGCTGCCCCCGCAACTGTAAACGGTCAATAACCCTGCCAGGCCACTGCTGATTCAGCGGGAAGGCGCAGGGCAGAGGTCAGCCTGGCGCAGACTTCCAGCCGTGAGCCAGGAGACCTGCCTCGTACCAGATTCTTACTTCAACCGGGCGGGGTGATCCGGTGGCGAAGAGTAACCGCACACACCGGGCGGTTCTCGTCCCGTATGCCCGCCGCTTTGCCAAAGGGCATCCGATGAAAACACTGGCCAAAACCCCCGTCACTATCGTTACCGGCTTTCTCGGCTCGGGCAAAACCACCTTGCTGCGCCATATGCTGGACAACGCTCAAGGTCGTCGTATTGCGGTGATCGTCAACGAGTTCGGTGAGCTGGGCATCGACGGTGAAATCCTCAAGCAATGTTCTATCGGTTGCACCGAAGAAGAAGCCAACGGCCGCGTCTACGAGCTGGCCAATGGTTGCCTGTGCTGCACCGTGCAGGAAGAGTTTTTCCCGGTGATGCGTGAGCTGGTTGCCCGTCGTGGCGACATCGACCACATCCTGATTGAAACCTCGGGCCTGGCGCTGCCAAAGCCGTTAGTCCAGGCCTTCCAGTGGCCAGAAATCCGCAGCGCCTGCACCGTCGACGCCGTGATTACCGTAGTCGATAGCCCAGCGGTGGCACGCGGCACCTTCGCAGCATTCCCGGATCAGGTTGACGCCCAGCGCAAACTCGACCCGAACCTTGACCACGAATCGCCGCTGCACGAACTGTTTGCTGACCAACTGGCCAGTGCAGACTTGGTAATCCTCAATAAAACCGACCTGATCAAGCCTGAAGACTTGGCCAAGGTCCGTGCCGAAGTTGCCGAAGAACTGCCACCAGCCGTCAAAATCATCGAAGCCAGCAGCGGGCGCCTGCCGCTGGACGTGCTGCTGGGCCTGGGTGCCGGTTCTGAAGACCATATCGACAGCCGCCACAGCCATCACGACCATCACCATGATGGCGATGATGACCACGACGATCACGACCACGACGCCTTTGACTCGATCTCCATCGAGCTGCCGCAAGCAGAAGAGCGTCTGTTGCTGGATGCGCTCACTGCGCTTGTGGTCAAGCATGACATCCTGCGGGTCAAAGGCTTTGCCGCGATCCCGGGCAAGCCGATGCGCCTGCTGATTCAGGGTGTTGGGACGCGCTTTGACAAACACTTTGACCGTGCCTGGGGCAGCGACGAAGCCCGTACCACCAAGCTGGTATTGATCGGTCAGGACCTGGACGCCGCCTTGCTCGAGTCCAGCCTGCGCCAAGCGTTGGGTGCATAAACCATGCATTTGCTCAGGACCCAGCCCGGTGGCTTTGTATCGGACGACAACATTGCCGACTTGGGCCAGACACCCGCCGAGCTGGTGATCCTGTGCAGCGGTGATTCAAGCCTGGCACTGCTCGCGGACGCCGCGCAGCAGTTGCCTGAAGATTATCCAAGCCTGCGTCTGGCCAACCCGATGCAGGTGCAAAACCATGGCTCGGTCGACCTGTATGTCGATCAAGTGCTGCAACACGCCAAAGTGATCCTGCTGTCGTTGCATGGCGGGATTGGCTATTGGCGCTACGGCATTGAACGCCTGATGCAACTGGCCGAGCGCGGCGTGACCCTGATCCTAGTGCCGGGGGATGATCGTCCCGACCCGGAACTCAGCGCATTGAGCACCGTGCCCGCCGAACATGCCGAGCGCCTGTGGCACTTTTTGCGCCAGGGCGGGCGGGCAAACGCGCTGCAGCTCTATCGTTGCCTGGCCAGCCTCTGGTTGGGCCGAGATTACCCGTGGGGCGAGCCGCAGACCTTGCCGCGCACGGCGATTTATCACCCGCAGCACGTCAACGCCGACCTTGCCCACTGGCAGGCCGATTGGCAGCCCGGACAGCCGGTGGCGGCATTGCTGTTCTATCGCTCGCACTTGCAGGCGGCCAATACCGCGTTTGTCGATGTGTTTTGCCAGCGTTTACAGGCGGCCGGGCTTAATCCTTTGCCGATGGCGGTGGCCAGCCTTAAAGAGCCGGGCTGCCTGACAGTGGTTCAAGACCTGCTCGATGAGGTAGAAGCCGGGATCATCCTGAATACCACCGGCTTTGCCCAGTCCAGCCCGGAAGCGCCGCATCTGCGTCCGTTCCGGCGCAATATCCCGGTGATTCAGGCTATCTGTGCTCAAGACAATGAGCCCGGCTGGCGCGACAGCGAGCAAGGCCTGGGCCCGCGCGATTTAGCGATGCACATTGCCTTGCCCGAGCTGGATGGGCGAATCATCAGTCGTCCCATCAGCTTCAAAGATCTGGCTTGGCGCAGCGAGCGCAGCCAGTCAGACGTAGTGTGCTACCGCGCCCAACCCGAGCGTATGGACTTTGTCGCCGACCTGGCACGGCGCTGGGTCGAATTGGCCCGTATTCCCAACTCGCAAAAACGTATCGCCCTGATTCTTGCCAATTACCCGACCCGCGATGGGCGAATCGGCAATGGTGTGGGCCTCGACACCCCGGCGGCGGCACTGAATATTTTGCGCGCCCTGCAAGCCCAGGGTTACCCCCTTGAAGATGTACTGCCTGATTCTGGCACTGCGTTGATTCAGGCGCTGTTGGGCGGAGTCAGTAATGATCTGGACAGCCTTGATCTACGGCCATGCCATCAGAGTCTGGGGCTGGATGAGTACTGGGCGATGTTCAATCAGTTGCCCGAAGCCAATCGTCAGGCCGTGATCGAGCGCTGGGGTACGCCGCAAAACGATCCGATGTTCCGCAGTGGCCGCATGATGATTGCCGGGCTGCGCTTTGGTTTGACCTTTATCGGCATCCAGCCCGCCCGTGGTTATCAGGTGGATGCCAGCGCGGTGTATCACGATCCGGACCTGGTGCCGCCGCACGCGTATCTGGCTTTTTACTTCTGGTTGCGCCACACCTATGGCGCTCACGCCGTGGTGCATGTGGGCAAACACGGCAATCTGGAATGGTTGCCGGGCAAGGGCGTCGGTCTGTCTGAAGAGTGCTGGCCAGATGCGATTCTCGGTCCGCTACCCAATGTTTACCCATTTATCGTCAACGATCCGGGCGAGGGCGCGCAGGCCAAGCGGCGGACCCAGGCGGTGATCATCGACCACTTGATGCCGCCGCTGACCCGCGCCGAAACCTACGGCCCGCTGCGGGATCTGGAACTGTTGGCCGATGAGTATTACGAAGCACAATTGCTGGACCCGCGCCGTGCCCGGGAACTGCAACGCGACATCCTCAAATTGGTGCGTGACACCCACATCGACCGTGAACTGCAGCTTGACGAGAATCTCGACAGCGACGCAGATGCGGCTATTTGGCTGCCGCGTCTGGATACCTATCTGTGCGACCTCAAAGAGTCGCAAATCCGCGACGGCCTGCATATTTTCGGTGAGTCACCCAACGGGCGGTTGCGCATCGATACCTTGCTGGCCTTGCTGCGTATCCCGCGTGGTGATGGCCGTGGCGCTCAATCCAGCCTGCTGCGGGCGTTGGCCAAAGCCTTTGAGTTGGGGTTTGATCCGCTGGATTGTGCGCTGGCCGAACCCTGGACTCAACGTCAGCCGCCGGCACTACAAGCCGTCAGCGAGGCGCTGTGGCGCACTGCTGGAGATGCCCGCGAACGTCTTGAATTGTTCGCTGCCCAGTTAATCGAGCAGGCACTGGACGGCGTTTTGCAATTGCCAGATGGCGAGCAGTGGGGCGAAGTTGGTGCCATTGTCGAGGCCTTGCTGGACGTAGTGGCGCCGCGTCTGGACGCCTGCGGGCCGGCGGAAATGCAAGGTTTGCTGGACGCTCTCAACGGGCGTTTTGTTCCTGCCGGGCCAAGTGGCGCTCCGAGTCGCGGGCGGCTGGATGTTCTGCCCACCGGGCGTAACTTCTTTTCCGTTGACGTGCGCAACCTGCCCACAACTACCGCGTGGCGTATCGGCTTTCAGTCTGCGAACCTGATTTTGGAGCGTCATCTGCAAGACCATGGCGATCACTTGCGCCAACTGGGCTTGTCAGTGTGGGGCACGGCCACGATGCGCACCGGCGGGGATGACATTGCCCAGGCCATGGCATTGATGGGTGTTCGCCCGGTCTGGGCCACAGGCAGCCAGCGAGTCGATGACTTCGAGATTTTGCCGATTAGCCTGCTCGACCGCCCTCGGGTAGACGTGACCTTGCGGGTTTCGGGGTTCTTCCGCGATGCCTTTGCCAACCTGATCCGTCTGTTCGACGCGGCTGTACAGGCCGTCGCTGCGCTGGATGAACCGGATGATCTGAATCCGCTGGCGGCTAAAGTGCGCAGCGAACGCGAGCAGTTGGAGCGTGACGGTCTGGCCCCAGAAACAGCTGCGCGTCAGGCCGGCTGGCGTATTTTCGGTGCCAAGCCTGGTGCCTATGGGGCCGGGGTACAAAATGCGATTGATGGACGCTTGTGGCAAAGCCGCGAGGACTTGGCCGAGGTCTACCTTAATTGGGGGGGATACGCCTATGGCGGGGCGGATGAAGGCACGGCCGCCCGCGAGCAGTTCGCGCAGCGCTTGAGCCAGGTGCAGGCGGTGGTGCAGAACCAGGATAACCGCGAGCACGACCTGCTTGATTCCAACGACTATTACCAGTTCCAGGGCGGCATGCTGGCAGCGGTTGAGAGCCTGAGCGGTACTACGGCGGCCAGCTATCATGGCGATCACAGCCAGCCGGACTTGCCCAAGGTGCGTACTCTCAAGGAAGAGTTGAACCGGGTGATCCGCTCCCGTGCGGCCAATCCCAAATGGATTGAAGGGGTTAAACGTCACGGCTATAAAGGCGCGTTCGAGATGGCCGCGACCCTCGACAACCTCTTTGCGTTTGACGCGACCACCCAGTTGATCGAAGACCACCAGTACGCATTGCTGGCAGATGCGTATTTGCTGGACCCCGACACCCGTGATTTCGTCCGGCAACATAACCCCCACGCGTTGCGCGACATGACCGAGCGCTTGCTGGAAGCCCAGCAACGCGGTCTGTGGAGCGAGCCGGGAGAGTACCGCGAGGCGCTGGAAAACCTGTTGCTGGACATAGAAGAAGACTGATTTTTCTTCTGCAGGAGAGGGCTTGTGATCTTTAAAAGATCGCGAACAAGCTCGCTCCTACAGAGGGAAGTACCTATATGAAAGGGCTTTACACATGACGAACACCCCGCATTTCCCGCTTTCGGCGGTGGTCGGCGCAGATCCATTGAAACTGGCGCTGTGCCTGACGGCGATTGACCCGAAGATCGGCGGAGTGTTGATCGAAGGTCCGCGCGGCATGGCCAAGTCAACGCTGGCCCGGGGGTTGGCTGATGTGCTTGCCGGCGGGCCGTTTGTCACCTTGCCGTTGGGCGCTACCGAAGAACGCCTGGTGGGCACCCTCGATCTGGATGCAGCGTTGGGTCAGGGCAAGGCGCAGTTTTCCCCCGGGGTACTGGCCAAGGCTGATGGCGGTGTGTTGTATGTCGATGAAGTTAACTTGCTGGCCGATCACTTAGTGGACGTGCTGCTGGATGTTGCCGCCAGTGGCACCAACGTAGTGGAGCGTGATGGTATTTCCCATCGGCACGCGGCACGGTTTGTACTGATTGGCACGATGAACCCCGAAGAAGGTGAACTGCGCCCGCAACTGCTGGACCGTTTTGGCCTGAACGTGGCCATGAGCGGCCAGCCGCAACCGGCCGAACGCGGTGAAATCATCCGTCGTCGCTTAGGGTTTGATAGCGATCCGCAAGGTTTCTGTGCGCAGTGGGAACCGGCACAGGAGGCATTGCGTCAACGCTGCCAGCAAGCTCGCAGCCGCTTGCCGCAGATCGCCCTGGATGATGATTCACTGGCCGTGATTGCCGAGCGCTGCTTTGCTGCGGGCGTGGATGGTCTGCGCGCCGATCTGGTCTGGTTGCGCGCTGCGCGCGCTCATGCCGCATGGCGGGGCGCAGGCGCTATCAGCCTGGAAGACATTGATGCAGTAGCCGAATTTGCCTTGCGCCATCGTCGCCGCGAACAGCCGCCACACGCTCCAAGCCCGGATCAGCCTGAGCCGCAATCCCAGTCGGCGGGCAGCTCTGGGCGTTCCGGTCAAGGCCAGTGGGGTGAGCTGCCTGCACAGCCACAAGCCATGGGCGCTCGCCGAGAAGTACCGAGCTGGCCAAAAAAGCCTTAGGCATCCGCCCTCGCTCAACGCCGGGGGCGGATGCCAGACCTCAGCCAGGCGTACTTGAGCAGGGTAAGCACGGCGCCAGTCGCAGTGCCGAGAGCGGGGCAGTTGATTGGGTGCAGACCCTGCTGCGTGGCCGCCCTCATTCACGCGAGGACCTTGCCCACAAAACCCGTCAACAGGCTGCACAGGAACTATGGCTGGTGGTGATTGATGCGTCGGCTTCAACCCGCAGGCACCAGGCCCTGAGCGATGCCAAAGGCTTGCTGGCTCAGTTGTTTGAAGACGCCTATCGGCAACGTGCGCGCATCGCGGTGATGACCGCCAGCGGTAGCTCACCACAGTGGCACGTCAGCGGAACCAAGGCGTCAAAGGCTCTGGATAATTGGCTGATCAATCTGGGGGCGGGTGGTGGGACGCCGTTGCTGGAGGCTTTGCAAGAGGCTGGGCGTTGGCTGGGTGTGCGTCGAAAACAGTTCCCGCAGGAGCTGCAGCGCTTTTTACTGGTAACAGACGGCCGATTGAAGGAAGGGCCCGAGCTGCCACGGTTGGATTGTACGGGGTTGTTGATTGATATCGAGCGCGGCCCGATTCGGTTGGGGCGTTCAGTGCAAATAGCAGCGGATCTGCAAATCGATTACCGCCATATCGACACCTGACTTGCTGACGCCAGGAGCGAGCTTTTGATCTTTTAAAAGATCCCCAGGTAAGCTCGCTCCAACACGTGCGGAGCTGTTAAGCCGGTATTACCCAAGGTTGAAGTGCATAGCCTTCATCGCTCAATTCGTTGCGGGTCTGGGCCAGCAGGTTTTTGAACTGGGCGGCATCGGCCCAGGCACTGCGCGAGATCTGTTTGTGACCGATACGGTTGCTGGTGCGGTCAATCACGGTCAGGCTCAACTCGCCCTGGCCATTGGGCGCTTCCCAGGCAACGCACTGGAAAGGTTCAAAGGCGTGGCCGGCAATCAAAAGTGCTTCGTTGATACGGAGCGGGGCGTTCATAGTGTCGTCTCTCATGTGTGCCCATCAAATGATTAACCGTCGGCTGGGCGTACCGTTCGGTTGGTTACTTGTACTGATGTCCCGAGACCGGCTTCAGGTCACACACGCCTGTCATTTTTTTTAATTTTTTTTAACCCGCCTCGATTTCAATCACTTTTGGACCGTTAGCCATATCCACTTAAATAGTTGTTACTGCGGCAATATGTCTCTTTGAGTTGGCAAATCTCAATTGGCTATTAGCGTTATAAAAAAACGGTACAAGGCCTACTCATTGAGTAGCTAACGTTACGCTCACCGTTATCAACACTTTGTTTTTCCACCTTTTTGTTCACTCACGTGAAGACGCCTCCATGCTCGCAATGTCATCTCCTCGACGTCTGTTAGTTGTTGATCCTTTTGAAGATTGCCACCAGTTATTACCCGGGCTTCAAAGCATTGGCTGGTCAGTGGACAGTTGCAGCCTGGAATCCGTGAGTGATCGCCCGTGTGACGTGGGTTTGTTCCGGTTGTTACCCGAGCACCTAGAGCGGCCTGATGCGCTTAAACAGATGATTAACCGCAGTGGTACGCAATGGATCGCCGTTGTAAGCCCTGACGTGCTCAAACTCAAAAATGTCGGCAACTTCGTTTATGAATGGTTCTTCGACTTCCATACCTTGCCCTTTGATGTGCCGCGGATGCAGGTCACGATTGGTCGGGCGTTCGGCATGGCCCGCTTGCATGACAAGATGTTGAACCCGGCCGATACCCAACCCCATGAGTTATTGGGCGAAAGCCGCTCCCTGCGCGAGTTGCGCAAGCTGCTCGGCAAATTTGCCCCTACCGAGTCACCGATCCTGATCCGTGGAGAGAGCGGCACCGGCAAAGAGCTGGTTGCCCAAACGCTGCATCGCCAGTCTCTGCGCCACGACAAACCCTTTATCGCGATCAATTGCGGCTCAATCGCCGAACATTTGATTCAATCCGAGCTTTTTGGCCACGAAAAAGGCGCATTTACGGGTGCTTACCAGCGCAAGATCGGGCGTATTGAAGCGGCCAATGGTGGCACGCTGTTCCTCGATGAAATCGGCGACTTGCCGCTGGAATTGCAAGCCAATCTTCTGCGTTTCCTGCAGGAAAAACACATTGAACGGGTCGGCGGTGGTGAATCGATACCCGTTAATGTGCGTGTGCTGGCAGCCACCCATATCGACCTCGAAGCCGCGATCCTGTCCGGCCGCTTTCGTGAAGATCTGTACTACCGGCTCAACGTTTTACAAGTCTCCACGGTTCCCCTGCGGGAGTTGCATGGCGACCTCAGCTTGTTGGCCAACCACTTTGCCCGATTCTACAGCCAAGAAATCGGACGCCGCCCACGTTCGTTCAGCGAGAGCGCGCTGGTCGCGATGGGCAATCATGTGTGGCCAGGCAATGTTCGCGAACTGGCCAATCGCGTTCGACGTGGGCTGGTCATGGCCGAAGGCCGGCAAATCGAAGCCGCAGATCTGGGCCTGGAGTCGTACGCCAATGCCCCGCTGGCAATGGAAACCCTCGAAGACTACAAGCACCGGGCCGAGCGGCAGGCGCTGTGCGATGCATTGCTTCGCCACTCCAGTAACCTGAGTGCTGCAGCCAAAGTGCTGGGAGTGTCCCGGCCTACTTTTTATCGGCTGTTGCACAAGCACCAAATTCGCTAGGACTCGGTTGTTGTGCGGCGGCAAACAGAGCGGCAAGGGCGTAGGCCAATGGCTTTAGAGCGTCAGTTGATTTCATTGCAAACTCCGTTTTCATGGCCGACCAGAGTGATGCGTGTCTTATTCAATTGAACACTGTTCATTACAAGAGCAATTCACATGCCGCTTTTAATAAGTCTTATAAAACAATAAGTTATGAACGATATTTAAATACTGGTCGAAACGGTGTTTCAAACTTGAACGCCAACAGGTGTTAAACCGCTTAACGCTGTATCACGGTCATTACAGTTTTTGCCTTAGAACAGAAAGCCTCAGTTTTTACAGGGTTTTGCAGCGTATGGAGTGTTTCAATAACGGACACGTTCAAGGTTCAGCGAGCAGACGTTGCACGGCTGCAAAGGCCTGACGCTGTCGAGTCGGCCAGTCACCCGTAATGATCTGCAGGGGTTGCTGGTGGCGTTCGAGCCACTCTCGGCTGGCATTGAAAAACCGTTGTCGCTCGGCCAGCAGCGGTTGGCAGCGTTGACCGTCTTGCCTCCATTCCACCTCGTCGGGTGACAGCAGCAAATGCAGGTCGTAGTGACGGCTGAGCAACTGCGGCTCCAGCCAGTCCGGGCAGTCGCCAAACAGGGTTTGGCTCCAGAGTATGTTGCTCAGCAAGTGAGTATCCAGAATCAACAATTCAGGCTGCCGGGTACGGGCCTGATCTTCCCAGTCGAGTTGCCCGCGGGCGATGGTTGGGATGTCGGCCAAGCAAGTATCACGGGGGTTCTGCTCAATGAAGTAGCGCACATATTCGCCCACCATCACGCCACCAAAATGGGCTTGCAACTGCGCTGCGAGCCAGCTTTTGCCGCTGGATTCCGGCCCTGCCAGTACCACCACTTTCATGTGCGCAGCGCCGGGTCCAGGCGCCAGTCACGCCAGCCCTGGATGGCGATGACCGTGAACAAGGCATACAGCCCGGCGGTCAGGTACAAACCTTTGTAGATAAACAGGCCAACGAAGATCACATCCACGACAAACCAAAGCGCCCAGCACTGCAGACGTTTCTGCGCCATCCACAGCTGCGCGACCAGACTGAACGCCGTCAGCGCTGCGTCAAGCCACGGCTGTGCGGCGTCCGTCCAGTGGGCCATCGCGGCACCGAGCGCCAGGCTGCCGATGGCGCCAATGCCCAGGCCAAAGGAAATTTGCCGTGCATTCAGCGACGTCACTTGCCGGCCCTGATGCTGTGCTCCGGCGCGAGTCCATTGCCACCAGCCATATAACTGCAAGACGGCATACACCACTTGCAGCAACATGTCCGAATACAGCTTTACCTCGAAGAAGATCCAGCTATAGAGCAGCACCATCACCAGCCCAATGGGCCAGCACCAAGGGTTTTGCTTGACCGTTAACCAGACGGCGATCACGCCGAGTGCGGCGGCAAACAATTCAAGCCCGGACATGGGTAACCCTTGGAAGAGGAAGAAAGCCGGGGATTGTACCTGCAGTGGCTGGGTCTTTGGGAAGCTGGGGGTGACCCTGTTTAAGTCACGTACCCTGCAGCACATCACTGCTCTGCAGGCTGTCAGACACAGACGGCATTGGGCCTGAGATGCAGCCTGAAATTTTGTAACCGCACTTATCTGGAAACAAAACCAGCCTCCATTCCTCAGGAGTCATGGGACCTGATCTCTACACTTTTTAATTATTGTGCCGTTCAGGACATCACCCTATGCCTTCACTTTTGCACCAACATACCCCGTCGTTGACCGCGTTCGATCCTCGCGGGTTGAACGTCCGTGCGGTGGCCTATCACCGCGAAAACACCCAAGACGAGCCACAGTCGCGCATACAACGGAACGTATTTAGCTCCCGAGGTACACTCAAGGAGCAATGGGACCCGCGCTTGTCATCCCTGCATGAACTCGATGCCAGCCTCAGGCCCAGTCAGCGTTTGGAGCATTCGCTATCGGGTCATCTGCTGTCGACGCACGGCGTTGACCAGGGGTGGCGTATCAGTGTGCTGGGCAGTGCCGGGCAGTTGATTGAATGCCGGGATTCACGGGGGGCTTGCCAGGCGTTTGCGTACGACGAATTGTTACGCCTGACCCGCAGAACTGAGCAAGCCAGCAATGAAGAAACCTTCACGACTGTCGAGCAACTGCGTTATGCCGCGTCTACCCCCATCGACGCGGCGCGTAATCGTTGCGGAAGGCTGATCATTCATGACGATCCGGCGGGCCAGTTAACCTTCGAGTCGTACGATTTGCTGGGGCAACTCTCGATCCAGACACGGCACTTCACTGACGCCTTGCCAGTCATTGCAGGGCATACCAGCGCGTGGCGGTATCAAGCATTGGGGCAGCTTGTCGAGCAGACCGATGCCAAGGGCAACCTGCAGCATTCGCGCTACGCGGTAGATGGTTTGCTGGCCAGTGTCGGCGTAACGCTCGCCGGGGGGCGTGAACAAAGCCTGTTGCAACAGCGCACCTACAGCGCCAGTGGGCAGGTGCTGAGCGAGCAGGCCGGCAATGGCGTTATCAGTGTGCTGGATTACAACGCGCGTGATCAGCGACTGCAGCGCTTGCGTAGCTACCGTGCTGGACGGGCGACTGAGCCCTTGCAAGACCTGAACTATGTGTATGACCGTGTGGGCAATGTGTTAACCGTGAGAGACGCAGCCCAGCCGGTGCAGTGGTCTGGCAACACGCGGACCGAGGCGCAGAACACCTATCGCTATGACACCCTTTATCAACTGATCGAGGCTACGGGACGAGAAAGTGCGCGCTCCGTGCGCGGGCCTGAGTTTCTGGTGCCGGTGGTCTTTGGTTCGACCCAAGAGCATCTGTGTCGTACTTATCGCCAACACTATGCCTACGATGCGGGTGGCAACCTGAGCACCTTGCAGCACCTGCCTGCGCAAGCCACGGGTTATACACGGCAGATGAGTATCGCCCCTCGCAGCAATCACAGCCTGCAATGGGCGTTGGGCGCTGACAGCCCTGGGCTGGGTAGCGGGTTTGATCAAAACGGTAATCAGATAGCACTGGAGTCGGGGCAGACGCTCAGTTGGAATGTGCGCAACCAGTTGCTGCGGGTCACTCAGGTCGTGCGGGCCGAGGGTGAAGATGATCACGAATTCTACCGCTACGATGGCGAAGGGCAGCGTGTGCTTAAAGTTCGCTGCAGCCTGGCCAAAAACCAGCGTCATTGCAGTGAAGTCCGCTACTTGCCGGGCCTGGAGATTCGCCGCAACAGCGCCACCGGCGAGTGGCTCAATGCACTCGTGGTCGCCGGGGGATTAAACAGCGTGCGGATCTTGCAATGGGAGCAAGGTTGCCCCGCAGGCGTTAAAAATGAGCACGTGCGCTATTCCCTCTCAGATCATCTGGGCAGCAGCACCCTGGAACTGGATGATCAAGCGCTTGTCCTGAGCCAGGAGACCTACTACCCCTATGGCGGTACTGCCTGGTGGGCGGCCAGAAATACGCTCCAGGCATCCTTCAAAACCATTCGTTTTTCAGGCAAGGAACGTGATGCCAGTGGCCTGTATTACTTTGGCTATCGCTACTATGCTCCCTGGCTTTCGCGCTGGATCAGCACCGACCCTGCGGGTGCCATTGATGGTTTGAATCTGTATGCCATGGCACGCGGCAATCCCGTGTCTTACCGCGATAGCCAAGGTTTGGTAAGTGAGCCGCCAAAGATTACGCGCTTCTCAGGTTTTCGCGGCGTGCTCAGCCAACTCGCACAGCGTGTTCGCCCGGTGGTGCAGGCCGCGAGTTCTGCGGCTATACGTGACTCGCTGGCGACGTACGCGAGCAATGCAATTGGCGCCGGAGTTGATCTGCTGCTGTTTGCCGGCAGGCAACCGACGCGCATGCTCAATACGCTTTTGCGACAGGTAGTGGCCGGGCTGGATGCAATGGCGGTGCTGCATATGTCCGTCGGTGTTTCCAGCAACTGGACTCGCTGGAGCCCGGTGATTGGTTTTATCGGCTCAGTCGCAGCCGACAGGGGGTTTGTGCTTCAGGACCAGGACAGTCATGAAGATGAATGGGACCCGGTCGCTCGGGAACGGCTGGTGGGCCATGTGCGCGCGGTCTCCAGAGAGGTTATGCAGCAAGTTGTGCGTGGCCTGGGGACCAGCGTGTCATGGGGGCAAACGCCGTTGGCCGGCAGGGTGCCCAGAACCCTGGCGGCGGCCGGGGCTTACGGGTTGGCCACGGTTCCCAATGCGATTTTCAATCGCCTGGTACCTGGGGCCTTACTGCCGAATCTCGGGCCCTTGATTGAGGGCTACGATGCGGCAGCGGCGACTATGCTGCGCGCGGGGCACGGCTCTTCGGTTTATGAATCCCATGTGGATGCCCTGCAGTTGCCCGACCCGGCAGGCACTGCTCACGGCGGTTTGAGCCGGATGTTCAATCAGGTGTGGGGGTATTGGGCGGGCGTTGGGGTCGAATCGATCGCTCACTATGCCACCGGGCAATCAGCCGCTGGGCAAAGTGCCCGCGTTCGAAGCTGGGTAGCTGCTGCGCGCGGCGTGTTGTCGGCATTCACGGAACTGCGCGGGGTTTTACTGCTGAAGGCCAGAGAGGGCTACAGCCATCTGGCGCGTCGCTGGTCAGCGCAGCATCGCTAGGGGCTGTTCACGTTTTATTGCAAGGTGCGTCGCTGGCTAAATGTTACCGGCGGCGCGCAGGGACTAAAGCTACGGGCTTGTCGATTGATCAGTCCACAGATCGCACGACAAACCCGCCATAGGGCTCGGTTTGGCTCAGGACAAAAATCCGCCATCGACATTCAAGGACACCCCTGTGGTGTAACTGGAGGCATCACTGGCCAGGTACAACACTGCGCCGGCCATTTCACTCGGGTCTGCCACGCGCTTGAGCGGGATCTGTTGCAACGCCCCTTTGAGAATGGCCTCGTTCTTGACCAGCGCCGAGGCGAATTTGGTGTCGGTCAGGCCCGGCAGCAGTGCGTTGCAGCGGATGCCAAACGCCGCACACTCTTTGGCAAAAACCTTGGTCATGTTGATGACGGCAGCCTTGGTCATGGAGTAGATGCCCTGGAACGGACCTGGCGAGACACCATTGATCGAGGCCACGTTGATAATGCTGCCGCCGCCGTGCTCACGCATCAGCTTGCCGGCTTCAACGGACATGAAGAAGTAGCCACGAATGTTCACATCCACGGTTTTTTGAAACGCGCCCAAGTCGGTGTCCAGCACGTTGGCAAACTGTGGGTTGGTCGCTGCGTTGTTGACCAGAATATCGAGGCGTCCGAAGTCTTGGCGAATGCGCGCAAAGGTCTGGGTGATTTGCTCCATTTCACCAATGTGGCAGGCAATTGCAGTGGCTTTGCCGCCATTGGCGATGATCGCCTCGGCAACCGGCTGACAACCTTCGAGCTTGCGGCTCGAAACAATCACATGGGCGCCTTGCTGGGCCAGCAGTTTAGCGATGGCTTCACCAATGCCGCGACTGGCACCGGAAACAAAGGCGATTTTGCCGTCAAGGTCGAACAGTTGGGTCTTGGACATGCTGATTCTCTGTTTATCGCGGGCTTAAAGGCTGGACTGGCGGATGACTTTCAGGCTCATCTGCTCAAGCAGCGCGTTCATGTGCACGAAGGGTGCAAAGCGTTTGTCCTGGGTCTGGCCGTGGTAGTAGCGGTAGTAGATCTGTTGGACGATACCCGCCAGACGGAACAGGCCGTAAGTGTAGTAAAAATCGTAATTTTCGATCTCAATGCCTGAGCGTTCGGCGTAGTAGTCGACGAATTGGCGACGGGTGAGCATGCCGGGAGCATTGCTCGGTTGGCGACGCATCAGTTGAACCGGCGCCGGGTCATCGGCTTCGATCCAGTAGGCCAGGGTATTACCCAAATCCATCAACGGGTCGCCAAGGGTGGTCAGCTCCCAATCCAGCACGCCGATGATCTGCATCGGGTTGTTTGGGTCGAGGATCACGTTGTCGAAGCGATAGTCGTTATGAACAAGCGCCGGCGTCGGGTGGTCGGTGGGCATTTTGTCATTAAGCCATGCCTTGACCTCTTCCCAGAGGGGGGCATCGGCAGTCAGGGCCTTTTCATAGCGATCGCTCCAGCCCGAGATCTGACGCTGCACGTAACCTTCAGGCTTGCCAAGATCGCCCAGACCGCAAGCGTTGTAATCAACCCGGTGCAACTCAACCAGTTTGTCGATGAAGCTTTTGCACAAGGTTTGCGTGTCGGCGGCGGTCAAAGCCAGTTCGCCGGGCAGGTCTGAGCGCAAGATGATGCCCTTGACCCGTTCCATCACGTAGAACTCCGAACCGATGACCTGGGTGTCGGTGCAATGGGCATACGCCTTGGGGCAATACGGGAATGCGTCCTTGAGCTGGTTAAGGATGCGAAACTCGCGGCCCATGTCGTGGGCTGACTTGGCTTTATGGCCAAACGGCGGGCGGCGCAGGACCAACTCAACACCTGGGTACTCGATCAGGTAAGTCAGGTTGGAAGCACCACCAGGAAATTGGCTGATCACCGGTTGCCCCGAAAGCCCCGGGACATGAGCCTTGAGGTAAGGGTCAATCTGGTTGGCGTTGAGCTCTTCGCCAGAACGGATGCGGGTAGAGGAGTCGGTAAGCGTCATGTTTATCTCTTCTGCTTATTTTTGTGACCTGACAACATTCGCTAATCTAATGTGCCGAGACGGCCAGCACAGCCTTAATAGGTGTGAGTGTTAGTGAATAATCAGTGTCCTTGATTGGCATTGAGTGAAGCACACTTAAAAAAAAACCGAAGCGCGTGGGCTTCGGTTTTCAGGGCGTTACGTGTGGCTTACGAAGGGAACAGCTCGCTCAGCTTCATGGCCAGCATCATGTCGCCTTCAGCGCGCAGTTTGCCGCCCATGAAGGCTTGCATACCGTCGGTTTCGCCGCTCACGATGCCTTCCAGCGTTTCGCCGTCCATGACCAGAGTGACCTGAGCGTCCGGGTTCTCGCCTTCTTGCAGTTCGCAGGTGCTGTCTTTAACGATCAGAGAGAAGTGCTTGTCTTCATCAATGCGAAAACCAAAAACCAGGTCCAGGCCCGCAGCAGCGGCTGGGTTGAATTTAGCTTTCATTGCTTGAACGGCATCAGCTACAGAAGTCATGGTTCGATCCTTTTTAGGGTGGGTTGCAGCGACGCTTGGGTCGCGGGTGCCAGCGCTTATCGGTAAGTGATCAGCGATGGCGTCTTCAACAACTGCAAATGTACGTGATTGTTGAAAGAAGCCAGGGTTACATCGCGGCCGCGGTACTTGAGTTGGCTCAGCGAGGTATTGACGATTTGCCAGGTCAGTTTGAACGCTTCGCTGGCGGGAATTTGGGTCAGCAGGTGGAGCAGGGCGGTGATGCTGCCGCCGGAGGTGAACACGGCAATGTTTTGTTTATGCCCGGCCTGGTCGAGTACGCGGTTCAGGCCACCTTGCACACGCTCGACAAAAGCCAGCCAGCTTTCGATCTGAGCAGTGTCGTAGGTGCCGCTGAGCCAGCGCGCGATGATCAGGTCGAAGATGCGCTGGAACTCTTCAGGTTGCTGGGCGGCATTTTCAAGAATCTGCAGGGCTTGCGGTTCTTGCGGCAGGATCCCGGGCAGCAGGGCATCGAGAATACCGAATGCATCGAACTCATTGAAGGCCGGATCGATTTCCAGCTTGGGCGTGGTCAGCCCTGCAGCGTGGTATTGGGCGAGGGCATGTTCGGCGGTGTGTTGCTGACGCAACAAATCACCCGACAGACAGCGATCAAAGCGTACACCCAAGTCAACCAGGTGCTGGCCGGTGATTTGCGCCTGACGAATCCCCAGCGGTGACAGAACGTCGTAGTCGTCTGCACCGAATGAAGCCTGTCCATGTCGAATCAAGTAAATGTTGCCCACGTCCGCTTCCCGGCACGTTGAAAGTCAGGCGAGGTTAGGAGGATGCCGGGAGCCTGTCAATAAAAAAACATACGCTTGTTTGAATTGCCGGCGAGCACCGTCAACAAGGTGTTTCACGGCTGGCAGCACCTGATTCACGCCGGTATGCTGGGCAACATTACGTGGCCCTAACCCGAGGGCTGCAAGCGTTTGTAAGGAGAGGCTGTGGAATTTCTTGCCGAATATGCCAGTTTTTTGGCTAAAACCGTCACCCTGGTGGTTGCCATTCTGGTGGTCCTGGTAACTCTGGCGGCATTACGTGGCAGAGGCCGTAAAACTGCCGGGCAACTGCAAGTCAACAAAATGAACGAGTTCTACAAAGGTCTGCGCGACAAACTCGAGCAGTCGTTGTTGTCCAAGGATCAACTCAAGGCACTGCGCAAACAGCAGGCCAAGGCGGATAAGAAGCAGAAGAAGCAACCTGACGAAAAACCGCGGGTCTTCGTCCTGGATTTTGAAGGCGATATCAAGGCCTCCGCCACCGAGAGCCTGCGCCATGAAATTACTGCGCTGCTCACCCTGGCCACTCCAACTGACGAAGTTGTACTGCGTCTGGAAAGTGGTGGTGGCATGGTGCATAGCTACGGCCTGGCCTCATCGCAACTGGCACGTATTCGCCAAGCCGGTATTCCGCTGACCATCTGCATTGACAAAGTGGCTGCCAGTGGCGGTTACATGATGGCGTGTATCGGGCAAAAAATTATCAGCTCGCCGTTTGCCATCCTGGGCTCGATCGGGGTGGTGGCGCAGTTGCCTAACGTCAACCGCCTGCTTAAAAAACACGATATTGATTACGAAGTCCTGACGGCTGGCGAGTACAAGCGCACGTTGACCGTATTTGGTGAAAACACTGAAAAAGGCCGTGAGAAGTTTCAGCAAGACTTGGATATCACTCACCAGCTATTCAAGAATTTCGTTGCCCAATATCGGCCGCAACTGGAGATTGATCAGGTCGCGACCGGGGAAGTCTGGTTGGGCGTGGCTGCGGTCGATAAGTTGCTGGTGGATGAGTTGAAAACCAGCGATGAATATTTGTCCGAGCGTGCTCAGCAGGCACAACTGTTTCACTTGCACTACGTTCAGCGTAAAAGTTTGCAAGAGCGAGTGGGGCTCGCGGCGAGCCACTCGGCTGAACGTGTGGCCGATTCGTTGTGGAGCCGTTTGACTCAGCAACGCTTCTGGTAAATTAAAACCCTGTTGCGGCCACAAGGCCGTTACAGGGTTTAAATTAAAAGTGCGTTATATATTTGTTTTATAGGGTTGAATTATTGCTGCTTTGAATGCTCGACTCATTGGTTATTCAATTAAATTAACGCGTTGCCTGTCTATAAGCTTGAGTCTCAACTTTAAAGCAGACTTATACCATGACGGACAACCCGCAATTACCTGTCACGCCCCCCGCAGCAACGCCTCGCCTCAAACCGTCTGAACTGCTCGACGCCGTGGTCAGCCAGCAGCACGAAGCGTTGATTGCTCAACAACTGCCTCAGTGGTTCAAGGGCGCACCGGAATATATACGGGCGGGATTGCGCCAGACCATGATGCAGTGGCATGCAGCCCAAGCGGAAGTTGCAGCCGTGTATGCCCGGGTCACGCCGATTGAAAAATTTGCAGAACCGCTGCTAAAAACGGCCCTTGCCGCCTATGGCTGGAGCCATATCAACCCAAGAACCTATGGTTTGAAACAGGTTCGGTTATTAGATAACCCCGTCATATTTATCGCGAATCAACAACTCAATCTCATTGATAGCGTGGCGCAATGGGTATTGCCCGAATCCTGGATACCTGCATCTCTGGAAGTTAATCTGGTTTCAAATATTAGCCGCCATGATCTGCTGCAAGCCGCCTTGCAGAGTTTTGCAGCCGCCGAAACAGTCAAAGGCGGTATGGGAGCTGGTTCATCCATTTACCGGGTGGACAATAATCAGTTCGTTGATGTACCTGAGTTTGAGCCAGAAACCTTTGCGCGAATTTGTAGCGATCTCAATATTGGCGAACAGTATCAGTGGCATTTAAGCCGCGTGTTCAATCCGGTGGAAAATGAATACGCTGCCACCGACCCACGCTCCAAGGCTCATAAGCTTAAAACCAGTTTTAGTTTGAACAAGCGCTATGAATTTATGGCTGAGCTATACGTGGCCTTTATGAAGGGCCATCTGGTGCTTGAGGATTTTACCTTCATCCTCAATGCGGTAGTGGCTCCGTCCGCGGTATGGGATACGCGGCACAACCTGCACAGCACCTTTGAACTTATGGGCTTTGAAGTCCCGGGCATGATTGTGCTGTGGCCCGAAAAACGGCCGGCCACTCAAGCCCAGCGCTGCATCGTTTACCTGCCACAAGCGCCGGACCGGACTTTTTTTGCTTTCGCGCATTTCGATCAGTTCAAGGTTGAGTTACGCGAGTGGCTCAAGCGACGTGAATTCTCCGACTACTTCGTTAAATACGTGCCTTTGCGTTATCGCGCCGAATTTATCCGAAGGACAGACCTGAAAAACGTCAGCTGGGATTCGCTGTTACTGGTTAGGGCCCCTGTGGTAACTGAGCCGGCACTGTTCAATGAGTCCCGTCTGATTCCCCAACTGGGTGACCCCTTTGAAATAGCCTGGCTGTTGCAACTGGAACAGATAAAAGATGACGCCCGCATGCTGGCCATTCCAACCGCTGACGAAGATAGCAAGGCGCGCCTCGAGCGCCAGGCCGCGTTCTGGAATGCCGGTTTGAGTGCCTTGGCCCTGGCGGTTGGGTTTGTTCCTGTGGTCGGTGAGTTGATGCTGTTGTTTGGCGTGATTCAGTTGGGTGTCGATATCTATGAAGGCATTAAAGCCTGGCAGCGTGATGACAAGGTTGCAGCACTTGAGCACCTTTTTGATGTAGCGCAGAACCTTGCCCTCGTCGCTGCGCCTGGAGCGTTCAAAACCCTGAAACCGACACCGGCCGTTGACCGCATGGTCCAAGTGACGCTTGGCAATGGTCAGAAACGGCTGTGGAAGCCTGACCTGCGGCCTTATGAACAACCCCCGGAACTGCTCGACGGGCTCAAACCGGATGCTCAAGGTCTGTACACGATCCATGACCGGCAGTATCTGGAGCTCGACCAGAAGGTGTATAGGGTCAAAGGGAACCTCAATAGCGCTCAAATGGCGATCGACGCACTACACCCCGAAGGCTACAGCCCTGTCTTGCGGCATAACGGCAGTGGCGCCTGGACCCATGAACTGGATGAGCCGATGCAATGGTCGCGTCTGAAACTGTTCAGGCGCCTTGGATTAGATACCGAGCTATTTACCGACGCTGCGTGTGAGCAAATCCTGTTGACCACCGACACCACGGAGGGTGAGCTTCGCAGTCTGTACATTGACATCCTGTCCAGGCCGCCGTTACTGGCAGATGGGATTGAACGAGTGCGCTCGAGCGTCCAGATCGAGACTTTCTGCACAGAAATGAAACGCCCGGCGTACAACAAGCCGGACTTTGCCCCCTTACAGCTGCAGTTGCTGACTGAACTACCAGGTTGGCCACATGATCACACGCTGCGCGTACTTGACTTGCAGCGCGGGACCTTCAAGGACTATGGCCCACCCGCTCTGCGCGCTTATGCACGGGTCGAGGTCACCCAGGCGCAGATCGACGCCGGCGAATTGCTCAAAACAACGGTTGCAGCCCTGTCCAATACGCAAGTCGAGACATTACTCGGCGAGGGAGTTAGCGGCGCTGAAGCTCAGGCAAAAGCCTTGGCCATCAAGTTGGGCAATCACGCCCAAGCGACCAAGCGCACGCTGGTGTCCCGTTTTTATGCGTCTGATAGCGTCTTGACGCCTGCGCAACGAAATATCAGAAACAAATTTTCCACGTTGCCAGTCAATGTCCTCGACGAACTAATCAGTCATCTGACCCCCGATGAAGTCTTGGCGCTCACTAATCTGGGCCGTTTGCCCCTGCACGCGCTGGAAGAATCGCGACGCTATGCGCAGCGGTTGCGCTTGAATCGGGCCATCGAAGGGATATTTTGTGACGCCTTGAGCACGGCGGATAGCCAAACCCTGGCCTGGCATACGCTGAAAGCGTTGCCGGGATGGCCAGGTACGTTACGACTGGAAGTACGTAATCAACTGAACAATCAGCGGATCAGTGTGATTGAGGGTATGGCGGGGCAGCCGAGTCGTGAGATTTTTAAAAAGGGCGAACAGTATGAGTATTACGATCCGAGGACTCGAAGCACTATCACCAGCACAGATTTGACTGCATGTGTATTCGCGTCCCTGACCGACAACGAGCGCCTGGCGCTGAATTCGGGGGCTGTGCTTACCTATCCAGCATTCATGTCTCGCATTGCCACACTGGCAGCCGGGCAACGGGCCAACTCGGCGAAAGCGTTGGGCATGCAACCGATAAAACCCTGGTTCAGATCCCCGATGCAGTTGGCTGACGGCCGGGTGGGGTACACGTTGGGCGGCCGGTCCGGGCACCTGCGTGTTGAAAACCAGGCCTTGGTCTTGAAAGACCTGGTTCGTGAGCTGTACCCGAACATGTCGGATGTCCAGGTATCGCAGCATTTAAGCCGCCTGCAGATGACACCCGCCTTGGCGGCGCGTGAATTGGTACGGCTCAAAGCAGAGCTTGAGGGGCTGCGCAGGACATTGCTCGAATGGGAGGAGGCAAGCGTCTGGACTCATCCAGTCAGGGGGCCGCGTGTCTTGGTGCCAGCGCAAACCAAGCGCAGTATGAGTCGGGCGTTGATCCGGGCCTGGCGCAGACTGAGCACCAGTGTGACCCTGGAGGGGCACGCCGGTTACGAGCTGGATCTCAACGGTTGGCCGGTTGATGCTTTACCGAGCCTGAGGGCTGATTTTGGGCATGTCATTTCCTTGCACGTGGCGAATATCTCATGCGCGATTCCGGCCAGGTTATTGGCAAAATTCCCGGAGTTGCGTGATCTGTCATTGAATAACTGCCAGCTCGTTGAATTTCCGTCCTCGATTGCCACGATGCCAGAGTTGACGTATTTAAACCTGCGCAACAACCAAATGGTACTGACCGCTGAGAGCGCAACCGTGTTGTCAGGCTTGAGCAAGTTGAAATCTGTGGTGTTGACCGGCAACCCCCTCGGGCACAATTTTTCAGTGCAACAAATGGCCAACTTGCAGCATTTAATCCTGCGATATACCGGGGTGAATACTTGGCCTGAAGGGATTCAGTCACTGAGCAACTTGCAAACACTGGACTTGCGCAACAATGCGATCAGTCATATTCCGGCTGAACTTCTGACCGAGGCCATGGCGCCGATCAATAGGGTGACGTCCTTGCATGACAATCCATTGAGCCCCGACTCGGTCAGGCGTATGGAGCTGTACCGCAACACTCAGCTCATTGATGCAGGCATCGCGGGCGCACATCAACATGGCTCCCGTACGCAAGGGATCAACCTGTGGGCCGACGAGCCCTCTGCCGAGCAAAGCAATATGTGGAACGAATTGCTGCGTCACTCGGATTCCACGGATTTCTTCGGATTGATCGATGATCTGAGCACCACCTCACAGTTTTCCAGAGCCAAGGAAGACCTGACCCGGCGTGTCTGGACGTTGTTGCGGGCCGCTTATGAAAGCACAGACTTGCGTAGACGCTTGTTCACCCTGGCCGGCCACCTGCGCACCTGCAGTGACGGAATTGCCATGGTATTTGCCGATCTGGAGCTGGACTACCAGGTGTTCATGGCGGAGCACTCAGCACAGAGTGAGCGGGCATTGCTAACCCTGGCGCGGGGGTTGTACCGGATTGATGTTCTCAATCGGCATGTCTTGAGCATTATCAAGGCCCGGATAAATACCATTCACGCGACGCAAAGGGAGTACGTGCAACAGTTGCAAGACTTGATTGATACGGTAAGCCCGGACTTTGCGCCGCAGCCTCTGGCCGAGATGGACCCCGTCGAGCTTCAGGGGGTTGGCTATCGTCTGGGGACTTCCGAAGGCATCAGGCTGGCTGCGTTGCTCAGCCCGGGCAGTGTACAGCGCCAGATTGCCCGGCTTGATCCGATGCAGATCCAGATGTTCTATCACGTTAACCTGTCCAGTCAGTTGGAACTGCCGTCAAGGCCGACCAGCATGCGGTTCGAAAACATTGCCAACGTGTCAGACGCGGAACTGGAAACCGCCAAGGGTTATGTCCTGGCCCAAGAGCAAATGCCAGCATTGGTGGAGTCCATTGCCGGACAAGACTTCTGGAGCGAATACCTGCGCAAGAAAACACCGGAGTCGTTCTCAGCGGTGCTGGCCAGGTATCAAGAGTCGCTGGATGAGGTGTATTCGCAACGCACGACACTCAGCAGTGAGGAGTACAAGCGCGAGTCAGACCGGGTGGGGCGTGAGCGCAATAAAGCGATCGCTGATGTGGTCACTTTACTGACCAAGATGGAGCTTGAACGTCATCCATTGCCTGGTATCCAGTCACCTGGCAGTTCCAGACCAACAGATGCATGAGGAGGGCGCCAATACCCTGAACCACGCAGGGCGCGTGGGCTCAGGGCACGGTTTTGAGGCTTAGCGACGACGGAACAGAGGCATTGGCTCGTCGGTTGAAGACTGGTAGGTCACCGAAAAATCTTTCAGGCCTTCCAGGGCTTCGTACGGGTCTTTGTCGGCGCGAATGGCAAACGCGTCAAAGCCGCAGCGGTGCAGATAGAACAATTGGTCGCGCAGTACATCGCCGATGGCGCGCAGTTCGCCTTTAAAGCCATAGCGATCACGCAGCAGGCGGGCGTTGGAGTAGCTGCGGCCATCGGTGAAGGCCGGGAAGTTGAGCGCAATCACCTGGAAGTGCGCAACGTCCTCGCCAATTTCTTCGGCTTCTTCATCGCTGTCCAGCCATACACCCAAACCGCCGTCACGGGCCTTGAGGGCGTGAGCATGCTCGCGCCACAACGCCAGCGGGACGATCAGGTCATCACAGTTGGAAATGCCATCGAAGGTCGCGTCCTTTGGCAGCAGGTGCCAGGTTTCGTCGATGACTTCGTTGTTCTTAATGATTCGCTGCATAGACGCGCTCCTTGAAAGGGTCGATGCCGATACGTTGGTATGTGTCGATGAAACGCTCGTCTTCGTTGCGTTTTTCGACATAGACGTCGATCAGCTTTTCAATCACATCCGGCATGTCTTCTTGTGCGAACGACGGGCCGAGGATCTTGCCCAGGCTGGCGTCACGGCTGGCGTTACCGCCCAGCGACACTTGATAGAACTCGGCGCCTTTCTTGTCTACGCCCAGGATTCCGATGTGACCGACGTGGTGGTGGCCACAGGCGTTCATGCAACCGGAAATGTTGAGGTCCAGCTCGCCGATATCGAACAGGTAGTCCAGGTCATCAAAGCGGCGCTGGATGGATTCGGCAATCGGGATCGACTTGGCGTTGGCCAGCGAGCAGAAATCACCGCCCGGGCAGCAGATCATATCGGTCAGCAAGCCAATGTTAGGCGTGGCGAAACCTTGCTCGCGCAACTCGCCCCACATGGTGAACAACTGGTTCTGCTCGACGTCAGCCAGGATGATGTTCTGCTCATGCGAAGTCCGCAGTTGGCCGAAGCTGTAGCGGTCTGCCATGTCGGCAATACCGTCCCACTGCTTGTCAGTCACATCGCCTGGCGCTACGCCGGTCGGTTTCAGCGACAGGGTTACGGCAACATAGCCCGGCTTTTTGTGGGCTAGGGTGTTACGGGTACGCCAGCGAGCGAAGCCTGGGTGCTGTTGGTCCAGTTCAGCCAGCTCTGCGCTGAAGTCAGGCAGGTCTTTGTACGCCGGGTCAACGAAGTGCTTGGCGATGCGCTGAACTTCAGTTTCGGTCAGTGTGGTCGAGCCACCGCGCAAGTGAACCATTTCTGCTTCAACGCGCTCGGCGAACACTTCAGGCGTTAGCGCCTTGACCAGAATCTTGATACGGGCCTTGTACTTGTTGTCACGACGGCCATAGCGGTTGTACACACGCAGGATGGCTTCGAGGTAGCTCAACAGGTCTTGCCACGGCAGGAATTCGTTAATGAACGCGCCGACCACTGGAGTACGCCCCAGGCCGCCACCGACCAGGACTCTAAAGCCCAGCTCGCCAGCTTCGTTGAACACTGGCTCCAGGCCAATGTCATGCACTTCGATGGCTGCACGGTCAGAAGCCGAGCCATTGATGGCGATCTTGAATTTACGCGGCAGGTAGGCGAATTCTGGGTGGAAGGTCGTCCATTGACGAACGATTTCGCACCATGGGCGCGTATCGATCAATTCGTCAGCGGCGACACCGGCAAACTGGTCGGTGGTGACGTTACGCAGGCAGTTACCGCTGGTCTGGATGGCGTGCATCTGCACGGTGGCCAGTTCTTCCAGGATATCGGGAACGTCTTCAAGAGCCGGCCAGTTGAACTGTACGTTCTGGCGGGTACTGATATGGGCATAGCCCTTGTCATAGTCGCGGGCGATCTTTGCCATCATTCGCGCTTGACGCGAAGTCAGCTGGCCATACGGCACGGCGACCCGCAGCATTGGTGCAAAACGCTGAACATAAAGGCCATTTTGCAGGCGCAGGGGGCGGAACTCTTCTTCGCTCAGCTCCCCTGCCAGGTAGCGTCGGGTTTGATCACGGAACTGCTTTACGCGGTCCTCGATGATCCGCTGATCGTACTCGTCATATACGTACATATAGGTCCTGTTCTCAGGCTGCTTACAGCTTATCTGCGCGCACGGCCGCGCACTCCCCACGGAGCGGTGGCAAGATACCAGTTTGTAGTTATGCGCAAAAGTGATGTTTAAGCATATGCAAAGAACCAAACCGCCTATAAGAGGTTGATTCTCAATCACTTACTTGTAGAAAGGGTATTACTGGACTTAACTGAAAGACATTCTTCTAAGCATTCACCCATAAAACCGAAAAAAGGCGATGCGATGAGAACTCAAATGAAGGTGCGTAAAACCACGAGCCGGGTCGACGCGTGGGCAATATTGTTCCTGGTCATACTGGTCGCGGCCACAGCGGTGTTCTGGAGCAGCCATTCATGATCACGGCCTGTTCCAAGGTACTTGAGCGTCTGTAGGGGCGAGCATGCCTCGCGATCTTTTCTTCAAAAGATCGCGAGGCCGTTGCGCTTAACGACTATCTGAAGTCTGCGTACGGTACCAGCGGCTCTACCGGTAAAGGCAAGTTGCCTTGCCAGGCATCAAAGGTATAGCGCAGGTACAGCATGGCTCGGCTCGGGGCGTAGCTTTCACTGTGCTGATAGAGCAACCCGCCGCCTAGCACCAGATTGTCCGTTAGCCTGCGTTCAGCCAGGCCTTGCAAGCGAATGCCGACACCATTACTGGTCCCGCCCTTGGTTTTGCCCAATGCGTCGACCAGCTCGAAACCTTGCTCGTCGACCGCGCTCAGCAATTTGTCGTTCAACCCATGCAAGGGGTAAAGGTCATTGGACTTGGTTTTGGCAAACGACCAACCCACCGAGCTTTCCAGTGACACCGACCAGTTCGGGGTACGCCAGGCGTAAGTCAATGGCACGCCCACCGAGAAGTATTGCTGCGGACTGTAATACCCACCCTGGCCAAGGGTGTATTCGCTCAGGTCTTTGTCGTAACCCCAGTACATCACGGTCAAGCCCGTGCGCATGCGTTCATCGGCCCGTTCCACAAGGCGGTAATAGTAGCCGGCCATGGCCGTGCTCTTGTGGTTGTTCGCGACGTTTTTGCCGCGCAGCCAATGCTGTCCGAAGCTGGCCCAGACACCGTCTACACCGCCTTCGTCATGGCTCAGGTTCAAGGTCAGGCCGTTTGAGGTCACACCCCCCCAGGTCACGCCGGTGTTCAAGTCTTTGGCGCCGGCATACGACAGGATTGAGTTGCTCATGGGGCGACGCGAGCCGGTCAGGGTCCAGCCCAAGGAACCTATTTTGCTGCTGTAGGCCACGCCGCCTAACCAGTTAGGCACTTTGAAGGTGTCTGGCGTGCGGCCAAGGTCGATGTTCCACGTTTCGTTTTTCCAACCGGCGGCCAGGGTAGTGCCCCGGGCTGACTGGGACCGGTCCTCACAGCCGGATAGCACCGGGTCATCGGCGCCCTTGGGTTTGATGGCGATTGCGCACGTACCGTAGTTCTCGTTGACCACACCATCTTCGTCTGTGTCGAACTTGCCCGCATCCATGTCGATCTGCTCGGCCCGGATAAATCCGCTGCCATCGGCTATGGGCAAGTCCAGTTGCAGGATGGTGGTCTGGGTATCGGTGTCCGAGGTGCCCGCCGAAGCATCGTCAGCGCGCCAGCCGTAGTCGGTATACAGGTGCAAAGTCGGAGTTTGCCGTTGGTAGAGTTCGTCTACATCCCGGCGCAGGCTGCTTTGCAGCCACTCATCGTTGTCCTTTTCACGGCTGGCCAAGGTCATGGCGCGGTTATCACGGGGGTTGGCTTGCTCGGGTGTCAGCAAGCCGGCACCGGCCATGCCTTTGGCGTAATAATCGAGCGCCTGTTGCGGTTGTGTGGCGGAGATCAGCCGCGCGGCATCGCGGTACAGCAACGGATCTGCCTGTGGGGTTTTCAGCAGTTCGGCATACAAAGCCTGAGCTTTGTCGGGTTCGCCGACGCCAGCCCAGGCATTGGCTAATTGGCGTTGTTGCGAGGGCGTCAAGGCAGCGTCTTGCGCGGGCTTGAACTGTGCCAACTGGCGCCGTGCAGTCTCGAGTTGCCGAGTGTTGATCAGGGTTTCGATTTGCCCCAATTGTGCATCAGTGTTATCAGGCGCCTGGCGCAGTACTTGCGCATAAAGTGTTTGTGCTTGCGGGTAATCCTGGCGTTCCTGGGCCCAACCGGCGAGGGTCAAGAGGTCGTCCTGACTGGGCTTTTGCATCAGCAGGGCAATGGCTTGCTGTTCCTGGCCGGCTTTACGCAAGCTTTCTGCACGGGCCAGCAGCACGTTGCGTTGCAAGCGTGCATCGAGCTCGCGCATCGAGTCGCTCCACTGCGCCTTGGGCAGCTGTTCCAGTACGCTCAAGGCGCTGGCATCACGCTCGGTGCTGGAGAGGTACAGCGCATAGGCATACAGCGCTTCAGGGTTATGGCCTTGGCGTTGCATCAACTGTTTGAAGCTGTCGTCAGCTGCACCCGGCTGGTTTATCTCGCGCTGGGCATTGGCCATTCGATAGGTCAGCCAGGGTTCATCCGGTGTCAGGTTGCGAACCTTAGTCAGCAGGGCCACCACTTGAGGCCAGTCCTTGCGCTCGCTGGCTGCATCAGCCTGGAGGTTCAACTCGTTCACCTCCAGGCTTCGCCTCTCGCCAGTAAATTCTTTTTGCATGGAAGGCGGCAAGTTATCGAGGAAGGACTTGGCCTTGTCCGGTGATTGCGCCAAGTAGATGCGCACCAGCCCACGGACGGCACTGGCATTGGCCGGTTCCATACGCCTGGCTTGCTGCAACAAGGACTCGGCTTGTGTCGGGTTTTGTTGTGCGACAGCAACATCAGCCAGACCGATCAGCCACTCCGCATCCTCAGGTTTTATCTTGCGTGCCTGTTGGAAGGTATTGTTTGCGCCAATATAGTCTCTGCGTTGCAGGGCTTTCTCGCCTTGTGCGAGTAGCATCTGGTAACGGCTAGAGGTGACCAGGTCTTGCCATTTGCTGATTTTGGAGGTGTCTTGCTCTTTGCTGCGTGCGGTATTGAACACGGTATAAGCTGCGTCATACCGGCCTTGTGCAAACAAGGCCATACCCAGTGCGCCATGAAACGAAGCGTCATCGGGGTAACGCTTGAGTGCTCGGCGCAACAGGTCTTCAGCTGCAACCGGGTTGCGTGACTGCTCAACCATTTGTTTGCCGCGAGCTCCAGCTAACCACGCAGGGTCTGCGAGCAATTGCTGCTGGACCTGTAATTTTTGAGTGGCCTCGGTGCGCACTGGAGACCGAGGATAGCGTTGCAAGTACTCTTGCCATGCCAGCATTGTGGAGCGCTCGACCGGCAAAGTACTGATGTACTCATATTCCCGCTCTGCCGCTGCGTTACTGGCATAGGGGTCTTGCGATAGTTGATGCAAAACCACTAGCGCTTCGCCATCGCGTTTTTCCCTGAACAATAAGTCGGCCAGGGTTTGGCGCAGCCCGACGTTGCCCGGATATTGCGCATCCAGCGCTTTCATTTGCTCGATAGTGCGGGGTCGTTGCCCAGCAATAGCACTGCGAATGCGCAAGTATTCCAGTGATGTAGCGAAGTCCGGCGCAGCATTTCCAAACAATTGCTCGAAGATGGCCGCAGCATCTTCTGGGCGACCACCAGCAGCGTACAGGCGCGCCTGCTGCAATTGCTTCTGACTTTGCGGGTCTTGCAGCTTCATGAGGTTTTGCGCCTGCTGCAACGCCGCCGAGCCTGGCGCCAATTGCTGCAACTGGCTCAAGCGTTGCTGGGCCAGCTCCGGTTTTTTATCCAGCAACGCCTGTCGCACAGCCGCTGCCAAGGCTTGCGGGTTGTTTGGCGCGATCAACGAAAGCCGCGCCAGGGAATCGCGAACAAGATCATCCCGGTACAAGGCTTCGCCGATTCGCACCTGTTCCAGCAACCACTGCTGTTGATCCTGGATGCTGACCGGTTGTGCCAGGGCAGGGGTTGAAATACCACCGAACAACAATGCCCACGCCATTATTTTTTGCATGTGTTGACCCACGCAGGTAAAAGCTGACCATCCTTGTCAAAGCGATAGCGTTGTTCATTCCAGCCCTGGCCAAACAGGAGCAAGGACTGGTTGTAATAAGCATCCGCCGCCGGGGGATCTTGCTGTACCCGTGCCAGCTGTACGTCATAGGCGGGTGAGCCGGTGCTGGCGAGTAGCGGCAACAGTGCAGCAGAGAAACCCGCCGGGCCCTTGCCGGTGTATTGGCCGGTCAGCGCGTCGACCGACTCAGGCGGGTAGCCCAGCGTCTGGGTGAGGGCGGCCATGGGCTTGAAGTGCGCTTGCAAGGCCTGGCGATTTGCCGCGTCCTTGGCCAGCATGCCAACCCATAGGTACACACGAATCGCGTCATAGCTGCCGGTACTCGCAGACTTGGGATCAGGCTTCCAGCCGCCAGCGGTTTCCCACAGCAACCAGTTAGGCGCAAACCCCTTGGGAGAGCCTTCGAGCAACATGCGTTGCTGATTCGCTGCAATATCACCCCACACCGGGGTCACCTTGGCAAAGCGTGCCAACAGTTGTGGCGGCAGATAGCTGGGGTTGAGGCGCCATCCTGCGTCGCTGTCAAAACCCACATCACCCGGCATCAACATCAGCCCCAGCCCTGGAATCAACCGCACACTTTGCGCGGTACTGCGCCAGAGCATGTTCTGCCCCAGCGCCTGGTACTCGGGCAACTGCCACAAACGCCCGGCTTCAAGCAGGCTGTAGGCAATCCACAGATCAGCATCCGTGGCGTTGTTGCTGTCGAGCACTTGCCATTTTCCGGACTCGGAGCGGCCCCATTCCCAGCCCGGCAGACGGGTTTCAAGATTGCCGTCAGCCAGGTTGTTGCGGGTCCATTTGAGCATCTGCGCAAAGCTCTCCCGGTCATTGGCGAGCAAGGCGAAAAACAAACCATAGCTCTGGCCTTCCGAGGTGGTGATCAGTTGCTTGGACGAGCGATCAATGATGCGCCCGTCACTGCTCATCATGGCTTGCTTGTAGCTGTCCCAGGCCGGCCAGTCACAGCTTGCAGCACTGGCTGCCTGAGGTAACAAGCCGAGGGACAGGGTCATGGCGAGCGCTGCAAGACGTACCATCTGTTATTCATCCTTGTTCAGGCGACGATGGGCAGCCCAGCTCAGTGCACGCCACAACAGGAACGCGCTGAGCAGTACGCTGATCACCGCCAGGATGGCCAGCAGGACCGGGTGTTCGGACAGCTGGTACCACATCAGCAGGTACCATGGCAGGTTGCCGACGTAGTACTGATCACCCACCAACTGGCTGTAGATACCACTGCTGCGCAGCACGGCCACCGAGCCGGCCACAGCGTCCATTTTGCCGCTGTCGACCAGGGTTTCACGCAACAGGCCGTAATCGGCATCGTCATTGCCCAGCAAGGCCACAATGCTGCGCTGGTTATGAGACGGCGACTGCATGCCAATCATTGCGGCGATGGGGGCCTGTGCGGTGACTTCAACCCGATTGGCTGGTTGGTTGCGTCCGTCGATCGAAGGTCCGCGGCGGTTAGTGGCGTCAATGGCAGTGTTGCCGTATGGCTGGACCAGCATGTCGTGCTGGCGTTGCAGCAACAGGCTCAGGTCCGGGTTGTCGCGCATCTCGGGGGCCATGGTGCCCAACAGCAACAGATCGGCATCTTCTTTGGAGGCCGATTGCCAGTCATCACTGAGGCGTACACCAAAGGCCGGGTAACCAGAGCGTGCCGAGATACTGGCCACGGCTTCTAGCAGGGTACTGATTTGAGTGGGCGAGCCTTTGCTCGGCACGACCACAATCGATTCCGACATGTCCGCCATGCGGCTGAACGGGAAGCCGCTACGGGCAAAGACCTTCAGGTCAGGCATGCTGATGTAGTGGTGGTAGCCGGACAAGTCGATGGTCGAATCTTCGTCGATAATCGCTTGGGTGTTGGCTGGCAAAATGGTCTGGCAATGGTCGCGCTGAGCGCTGCCCATGGTACTGGCGAAGTTGAAGTCGAAGCGCAAACGGTTGCGGTCGCCGATTTTCAGCGACGGCACGATCAGCTTGTCGTTGACGTTGGCCGAGTCATTGGACAGTACCGACAGGCGCAGTTCTTCAAAGCGGCTGTTGTCTTTGCGGGTCAACGGCAGGCTGGTGATGAACTGATCGTTGAGGCTGATGTTCAAGCGTGAATCATCATTGGCCGATGGTGCTGTGTAACGGTATTGAGTGCGCAGCGGGATCCCCTGGTTACGCCACACAAACAGGTCTGGCGGCAGGTTCACGTCCAGGGTGATCGGGCGTGGCTGCAGACCGCTGACTTGCAGTTGCTGCGGGTAGGTGATCAGCTCGGCGAAGCGCACCGGGCGGTCGGTGCGCATCCAGGCCGGGGCGTCGTATGGTTTGCGCGGTTGCAGTTCTTCAACCTTGTTGATCGTGGCCCGTGAGCCACGCAGCAGGTTGCCGCCCAAAGCCAACGCTTTGGCAGCAGTAGCCAGGTCGTCTTCGTTACGACCCATGACCAGCAGGACTTTGCTGTAGGGCGCATCGGGGTGGTTGATCAACTCAACCACAGGCGCATCAACAGCCGGGAACTTTTCCAGGTCGCTCATGAAGGCCGGGCGGTGATCGTTAGTGGCGAAGACCACAGAAGGCTGGGTGGCCTCCTTGCTTTGCACGCTGGGCAGGGTGTCAAACAGCACCGGGAACTTGGAGCCACGCCAGTTGGCCTGGCTACCGAAATACGACGCCAGGATGGTCGCGGCGCGTTGTTCGCCCAGGGTCGGGTTGGCGGCAAACACGAACGGCAACTCAAGCGTGCCGCTGTTGCGCGGGTCAAAGAACGGCAGCGGGAAGTACGCCAGGTCATTGGTCAGGCTCAGCGCCTGCTCTTGCAGGGTCAGGCTGCTGCCACGGCTGATATTGACCCAGAGGGTGTTGTTGGCCGGGTCTTCGCAGATGTCGGTGTAATGACCGATGAACTCCAGGCGAATGCGGTTGAAGTCGGTAATCATCCGCGGATCGAGGGCCATTTTCTGTTGAGTCTGGCGGCCCAATTGCTCTTTTTCGATCGGCACGACGCCCATCAGCACGTCATTGAGGTACACCCGGATATGCGAAAGCGTTGGGATCAGAGACGGTGAGGGCGTGTAATTGAGTTGCAGGCTGGCATCGCTCGCGATCCGGTCGCGGCGCAGGGTGAACTCGACCTGCTCGGCACTGTTGATACCCAACAGCAACGTGTCTGTCGGACGGCCCAATTGTTCAAAGGTGCGCGTGACTGTCCAGTTGGGCAGCGGGTCTTCGTGCTGCGCAAGCGCAGGCTTGGGCGCCGCTGCCGAACCGACGGTAGGCAAGGGCAGGGGCGCGGCCATCAATTCTGAGACCAGGGTCATTAGCGCAAGGCTGGTGAAAATGGATTTTTTGGCAAAACGACTCATGACTTACTCACTGGCCGGGAAATAAGAGGGGTGGACGCTTTAGGCATGCGCGGCAAAAAGCTGCCCAGCCATTGCAGTACTCGCACAAAAGGGCGTGCCAGATGGCGCAACCACGCCGGCAAATACTCATAAAGGCGGTAATAGCCTTTAGCGCCCAAGGCGAGAATTTCTTTGAGGCTCTGAACCGGTTTGTCCGCTTCAAAACCGCTGTTGTAATCGAGCCAGGCATCTGCACGACCAAAGGTGCATTGGACGAACTCGATTTTTTGCTCTGGCGGCAAATCGGCAAAGCTCAGGCCCATGAACAGGTCCTTGGAGCGCGTAAGCGAGCCGTTGAACACAAATTCACGGTTGCCGCGCTGCAGAATCAGCGACACCACCGAGCCTGTTGGTAACGGCAACGGCTGATTGAGCAGCAAGCCGACGCCTCCGTCGGAGTAGTCCACCAGCTCGCATGGGTAGCGATGGCCATCGGCAAGTTTGATGGCGCCTGGCAACCGGGTTTGCACGCGATGGGTTTGACGAACCTGGCGCACTTCGGCAGCCACCGCGACCGCTGCACCGATAATCAGCAGGTTATAGATGACCCACAGGACGCTGACGATGATGGTAATGATCTCGTCTGCAGGGCCGGTAAACAGCCGCCAGACAGCAAAACCCAGGCCGAGCACGTTGAGGATCGACAGCACCAGGTACGGTTTGGCGGTCTGCCAGTCGAACTGGTTTTCTTCCATCATCCCGCCTTTGGCGGTGACGTTGAACTTGCCGCGCGAAGGGCTGAACAAGGCCACGGTGGTCGGTCTGGCGATGTACCAGGCCAGAACGGTCTCGTACACCTCACCCCAGAATGTCTGGCGATAAGCACCTTGCATCCGCGAGTTGGTGAGGCTGGCATGGATCATGTGCGGCAACACGTACAGCAGGATCATCAGGGCTGGGGCATAGATGATGTAGGCGTGCAGCAACAGGAAGGCCAGGGGAGCGGTCAGGAACACCAGCCGAGGTAGCCCCACCAGGAAGTGCAGCATGGCGTTGGCGTAGCAGACTCGCTGGAACACCGTCAGCCCTTTGCCCAGCAACGGGTTGTCTGTACGGAAGATCTGCACCATGCCGCGTGCCCAGCGAATCCGCTGACCAATGTGCGCTGACAGGCTTTCGGTCGCCAGACCGGCCGCCTGCGGGATGCGCAAGTACGCGGAGTTCCAGCCATTGCGGTGCAAGCGCAGGGCGGTATGGGCGTCTTCGGTCACTGTCTCTACTGCGAAACCGCCAATCGACTCAATCGCAGTGCGTCGCACAATGGCACACGACCCGCAGAAAAACGCGGCGTTCCACATGTCATTGCCGTCTTGTACCAGGCCGTAAAACAGCTCGCCTTCGTTCGGACGGTTGCGGAAAGTACCCAGGTTGCGTTCAAACGGATCAGGTGAAAGAAAGTGGTGCGGGGTTTGTACCAGCGCCAGTTTCGGATCACGCAAGAACCAGCCCACAGTCAATTGCAGGAACGAGCGGGCAGGCATGTGGTCGCAGTCAAAAATCGCTACCAGTTCACCGTCGATCTGCGTCAAGGCGTGGTTGAGGTTCCCTGCCTTGGCATGGCGGTTATCGGTCCGGGCGATGTAGTTGATGCCCACTTCATCGGCAAATGTCTTGAAGCTTGGACGGTTACCGTCATCGAGCAAATGAATGCGCAGCTTGTCTTTTGGCCAGTCGATGCCCAGTGCGGCGTATACCGTGCCACGGGTCACCGACAACTCTTCGTTATAGGTGGGGATCAGCAGATCGACGGTCGGCCACTGGCTGGAGTCTGCTGGCAACTGTGCCGGTTTGCGGTTCAGCGGCCAGGATGTCTGCACGTAGCCCAGGATCAGTACCAACCAGGAATACGTTTCGGCCAACAGCAGGATCAACCCGCAGGTCAAGTCCAGGCTGTCACTCCAGTTCAGTGTCGAGGTGTAGCGCCACCACAGGTAGCGGCACGAAATGATCACGGACAAGGCGATCAACAGCAGCGTCGGGAAACGTCCCGGCAACCGGCGTACCAGCATGGCGATGGCCCACAACAAGACCACAAATACCAGTTGCGCCAAGTACCCGAAGGGTTCGGTCACACAGATGAAGACCAGCACCACCACCAGCGCACCGATGGCGATATAGAGGATTTTACGCATCGGCCAGTGCATGGCGTTCCACCAGCGCGTGCCTTTGCTCACTTGCGGGCTGATTGCCGAGGGGAGCTGTTCAAAGCTGTTGGCCAACAGGTTCCAGGGCCGTTTCACAATGCCCAGCAATGCCTTGAAGCTACCAGCCACACGGCGGCGTCGACGTTGGCGCTGCGTCAAGGTCTGTTCGCCAGGACGCACCAGCAACAGCCACACGGTTTGGATCGTGTAGCGCAGCGGGTCACCAATGGTGGCACGCTTGTCAGCCAGGTGCGGAAACAGGCTGCGTTGTTGTGCTCGCAAGGTTTTCCAGGCAGGTGACTCCAGGCGCAGGAAGATCCAGCCCAGGGCCTGGATCGAAGCCAGAATCAATGCCGTGAAACGGGTGCAATTTTGCTCGCGCCGCAAGTAGGTGTAGGGAAACCAGCGCTTGATCATTCAAGCCTCCCGCCACGTAGCAGGCACCAACTGGCCAGGCTGACCATGTCTTGAGCGATCAGGCTGCCGGGAGCATATCGACCCGCGGGTTCACGCTTGGCCAGGGCTTCGGCCATGGCTTCATCGGCGTGCAAATGGACGGGCACCAATGCGCTACCCAGCTGATGCTGCCACAGCAGCAATAGATCACGCTGCAACTGGCTGGCCGGGTCAAAGCGATTGATCAGCAACACTCCGGGCCTGTCGCGCAGGGGGTGAAGCAGGGCATGGCACGCCGCGTCGAGGTTCAACACGGTCAGGGCAATGTCGCATTGCGGGTTGCCCGCATGCCCCGGCAGGCGCTGCGGCAGGTCAAACAGTATCCAGTCGAAGTGCTCGGCCAGGCTCGCCTGACGTTTGGCCCACAGGTGCGGGTTGTCCCGCAGCATGACCTCAAGCTGCGCCTGCTGTTGTGCAGTGAGCGTCCCATAGGGCATTACGGTCAGACCCGGCTCGATACGCCATGCATGCTCATTCCAGGGCGTGTTTGCAAGTGTGGCGGGGGCCCAGCCTCCTGGCAGCGCGAAGTCGAGGTTGAAATGCAGCCCCAGGGTGTTTTCCGGGCACAGGTCGACCACCAGCACTTTTTGCCCGAGGGTGGACAGCGCGTAGCTCAGTGCGGCGAGTGTCGAGCTGGTGCCCACACCACCGCGTATACCTTGCAGACTCAGGGCAATCATGGAGTATCGTCCGATGGGGCCGGCGGGGTGCATGCTTGCAGGTGCGCGAGCAATGGCCAGCGTTCCAGGGCTTGCAGTAACTCCACTTGCGCCGAGATATCGACATAGCCCAGCTCTGGCAGGTCCACCATCAATTTGAGCCGTTCAATATCATCGGCACGCTCATTGCGCGACAGGATGTCCGCGCTTATTTGAGCTGCTGTGGGTAAGGTAGCCATCCACCGTTCTCCTTGATTCGAACATAAGGCTTGCCGTTGTAATCGAGCACAACAGTCCCTGAGTTTTCCGATACTTTTGCGGTTTGCGGCAGGTCAGCCAACAACGCCGACCAATCCACGGTCTGGCCGTTGCTCAACGCCGGGCTGGCATACAGGCGCGCAATGATCTCGGCGACGGCCAGATAGCTGCTCGGCTGAGTGATATGCACCGGCTGGGTCTGGTCGTTGTCGCCCATGTTGATCAGCTTGAGGCCCACGGGGACATGAGTGATGGATTCGCTGGGGATCTCACGCATACCCGAGATCTGCATGCGGTCGCCGTGCAGGGCAGCACCATGCTCCGGCACGATCGCGATAACCACGCGGCGTCCGCTTTTTTGCAGTTCTTTGATGAACCCGTTGAGATCATCGAGCAATACCTGTGCGCGGCTGCTGTAGTCCGCCACCTGGGTGCCGCCATCGGCTTTCACCTGACGGTTGCCGTCATGCAGGCTAGTGGTGTTGTAGAACAGCGCCATGTTCGGCTTGTCAGTGTTCAAGCGGTGTTGCCACCATTTGCTCAGCACATCACGGTCACGCCAGATCGGTGAACCATCAAAGCCGACATAGGTACGCTGCAAACCTGCCGGGATGGTGCCCAGCGCTGGAGCAGGCAACTGGCCCTGATCGCGGACTTCCTGCAAGAAGCCATCGAATTCGCCGGTATGGTTGAGCATTAGCTCATCGGTAAAGCCCAATTGACGCAGGTCGTCGAACAGCAAGCACTGATCGGCCGACTGTTTGTACAACTGCGAGTGCGAGGTCTGGCCGCAGCTGGCGCGCAGCAGGCGTATGGCCGCTGGACCGCTGTAGGCCGTGGCCGAGTTGAAGTTATCGAAAATCACGTCCATCTGGCTGAACAGGGTGTTGTTGCGAAGACCCACTTCGTCCAGATCATCCCAGGCCAATGAACAGATATTGATCACCAGCAGGTCAAACGGCTCCGGCTTGACCGCAGGCTGTTTGAACTCAACCCTACGCTGGGCTTCGTTCTTGTAGAACGTATCGAGATAGCTGTTGAGCGTGGCATCGTCCGGTTCACCTGCAGTGCTGGCAGTGGTCGCGGCACCCTTGTCAGTGCTGGCCATCGGCGCATTGATTGTCGTCGGCAGCAACCATTGCAAGCTGCCCAGGCTCAGCCAGACGAAGCCCAGTAATGTCAGGGTGGTCAGGCGAAGCCAGGGGCTGATAAAGAGGTAGGCGATCACCAGCATCAACAGCAGGGCGCAGACTTGCCAGTCAATGAAGCGCCCCAGCAACTCAACGATGTAATCGAAAGAGAAATCCAGCACCCCGGGCTGCGCCAGCAAACGGCTGAAAGGCGGGAACCAGGTGTCCTGGTACAGCAACGCTACAGCGACTGGAATCGCCAGGACCGTACGGGCACGGCGCAGCATTGGATGGGCAATGGGGATCAGCAATGCCAGAGCAAAAATCAGGTTGGGCACGACTTGGAAATTCAGGTGACCGGTCCAGGTCAGCACGAATTTACCCAGGAAGTACAGGTTCCAGGCGCCCAGGCCACGCCATGGGGCCGTCATTTTTTGTGTGTCAGTGGCAGGTTTAGACAGATTCATCCGGCGCTCTCATCGAAGGGCTGGCGGGTGCACGACGTCTGACACCACGGGGTTTGAGATAACGCGGCGGCAAGTACTGCTCAAAACGCGCCTTGAGATACAGACGAATACGCTGTGCAAACAGCGTCAGTAGCACCGTCACCCCACAGGTCAGGGCGATGACTTGCACCAGTTCCATAAAGGTCATGGTTGTGACTCGCTTACAGGCAGCGTGATGGGCTGCGGTTTAAGCGCAACGCGGCTGCCAGAGGCGGGCTGCGCCATGATCAGGGGCTCGACGGGAATGTTCAGGTGTTTTGGCACTGAGGCATCATCCAAAAAGGCATCTTGGTCCAGTTCTGCCGGGCTGCTGAGTGCCTGGCGGCTCGAGAACAGGTCGCGCCAGGGCAGGCGACAGATATTGGCAAGCGCCGGTTCCAGGGCGTCGGCACGGCAGGCAAAGAGGAACAGATACAACTCGCCATTGACCAAGCAGGCGAAATCACCCAGTCGGCGCAGGCACATCTGGTTGAGCAATAGCTCTTGCTTCAGGCCGGGAGCGGGCTGGAACCTGAGCAGTTGATGCGGTACTTCGCCCGAGCTGTTCTGGTAGATGTGTTCTACCTGGGTGAAGAACGTATTGGGGCTCACCAGCCCGCGAATCGCCGGTGGTCGCTGACGTTCAAGTAACGTGGCGAAGTCGGTGCCCTGAGTGTGTTGCCAGCGTTGGCCCTGAATGCTTTCGATCAGGCTCAAAAACCGTGAGAGCAGGGTGCCGTCTGGGATGATCAGGTTGACTCCGCAAGCCAGAAGCAAGCGCTCGTCGCGATAACGCACGGCAGGTTCGAGCTCACGCACCACAATCTTCAAATCAGCACCGCACTGTTCACGCAGGTCGTGCAGTTGCTGAGCCAGATCCAGCAGTTGGTGGCTGCTGTCGATACCCACGATGACGGTGGCAGCCCTGGCAGATGCCGCTTCCTGGAGCAACGCCTGACGGTCATTGAACAGGTACCAATGGTTGGACAGCGGCGGGCTGCCTTCCAGCACTGTGCGCTCTGCGAGGTAGACATGCTGATCGTCGGCCACTCGCGGCGTGGCATCGGCGACGGGTTCGGCAATCAAGGTCAGGGCATGGTTGCGCATGGCCAGCCTGAACTCGAGGCCAGCGCTCACGCCGGTGTCGTTGTGCCAGAAATGCAAGTGGTAGCGCGTTTCACCGTTATGTCGATAGAGCCGACTCAAACCGGACAGTTGTTCATTGAGCTGCAGCAAATGGGTATGCAGCGATGAGGCTTCACCATGGGCGATCACCAGCAGCGTGACATTTCTTTGTCGTAGCCACGCACGCAGTTGCCCAAACCAGTGCTGTAAGCGTTTCGAGACATTGGTGTCAGCCCAACTGTTGGCCGGTAGCACCAATAGAATCTGGCTGTTGGCTGCAATCTGTGCACGGTTGAGATCGCGGACAAGCGTGGCCAGCCCGGGCTCGATGCCCTTTTGCTCGATTTCGAAGAGCTTGAGTTTGTCAGGGCCGCGATCAGCGGGCATCTCGTCGATGACCGTTTGCACGGTGTCTGCACACACAATCAGTGTGGTCTGCGTGCTTGTGGGGAGGCTCTCCAGAAATTGACGGGCCAACAGTCTTGCATCACCAGGCTGGTTGGCCGTAACCCAATACAAGCCGCCAGTACGCAAAGCAATGTGTTGATCCAGTAATCCGTGGATGCCGAGATTGATATATGGCAAACGCAACGTTCTCTTCCAGGAGGTTCACGAGCGAATGGCGGAATTGTTATGTGATGCGCCATTCAATCGGTGCTTGCAGAGCGAACAGCGTCCGCTTCAAGCCTGAGTTTATTCAATGGCGTCAATCATGCTTGATTGGTCCTTCGCCGACGTGCTCCGTGTCGTGATGTGCAGGCTTGTTAACCTCACGTGTATCAGTCCTTTTCTACACACCAGACAGTTAATCAGGGTCAATTTTGGTGCGCGAATTTTCTTACACTTTGATGAAGTTAGTCCATGCGTAAAAGCAAAAAATGTCAAAAAATCAGCGATTTATTTTCTAGCGTCATTAAATTGACGAGGTTAGCGCTTCTATTTGCTCTTCTTGATCAAACGTTCGTTTACCGTCATGAGGCATCGTGCGGCTTTCTCAATGCCGGGTTGCGTGCTATTGCTTAAAGGGCTTCATCAAGGATGGAACCTTTTGCGCAGACTCGCCCTCAGAGTCTGAAACCTTCACCGAAACGTTAAACGAGGTGCAGATATGCCAGTCAAACACGATTTGTCTCAGGATCTGGGTTTCACTAAAGAGGCCCTCGCCACACTGAAAGACCAAGACCCGCATTTGGCCGCCCTGATTGTGAAATACACAGAGGCCGACCAAAAGGTCCTCGAAGCAGAAGCCCACAATGCGCTCGGCGTGACGGATGAAGTATTGGTGGCTCTGAAAGAGAAACGCCTGAAAATCAAGGATGACATTGTGAGCCGCCTGGACGGCCAGGCACGTCACTGATACCTCGACGGTGTTCTTGGCAACTGCTCTTTTTTGCAAGGTGCAGGTGTTTATCCCGCCGTTGCCGTAGTAGGGTTGGCGTGTTCAAGAACACCACTTCCAGGAAGCTGAAATGTCCAACATCATCAAAATCGTTGCCGTATTGCGTGCCAAGGCTGGTCATGAAAAGACCGTTAAAGAAGCACTGCTGGCGTGTGTGGAAGGTTCACGCAAAGAGGAGGGCTGCACGTTTTACGATCTGCACATCGATCGTGCCGATCCCCAGCGCTTTGTGTTTGTCGAAGGCTGGAAGGACCTGGCAGCCATCGAACATCACAAGACCACCCCGCACTATCTGGCGATGGGCAAGGCCGTAGGTGACCTGCTTGAGCATCGCGAAGTGTTGGTGCTGGACGAATTGACTCTCTGATGCATGAACGGCGGCCTTGAAGGCCGCCGTTTTTCAATGCTGCGTTTAAAAGCTCGCGGCATCCAGTTCAAACAATGATTCGCAGCCCGCGCGAATCGACTGTTCCAGACTCGCGGTACGAGGCAAAAGTCGGTTGAAATAAAATTTCGCCGTCGCCAGTTTTGCCGCATAAAAGTCCGGGTCATCGGGCATTGAGCGTTGCGCCACATCGGCCATGCGTGCCCACAGCCAAGCGTAAGCCACGTAGCCAAAGACCTGCAGATACTCGACCGAAGCCGCGCCGATTTCATTGGGGTCGGCTTTTGCTCGCGCTTGCAGCCAGTCGCTCAGGTCTTCCAGCTGCTGTACGGCCTGCAACAATTGGCGGGCATACGGTTTGTCGGGTTGTTCGGCAAATTCACGCATTTGCGCAGTAAACAAACGCAGCGCCACGCCACCATTGGCAATCACTTTGCGACCCAGCAAATCCAGCGCCTGAATGCCATTGGTGCCTTCGTAAATTTGCGCAATGCGCACATCTCGTACCAATTGCTCCTGGCCCCATTCACGGATATAGCCATGGCCACCAAACACTTGTTGGCCAAGCACGCAACTGTCGAGCCCCGTGTCAGTGAAAAACGCCTTGGCCACCGGCGTCAGCAAGGCCACCAGAGCGCTGGCGTCCTGTTGCTCTTGTGGGTCGGTCGAGTACTTGCTCAGGTCCAGTTGCTGTCCGACATAGCTGGCAAACGCGCGGCCGCCTTCGGTCATGGCTTTGATGCTCAGTAACATGCGCCGCACATCAGGGTGGACGATGATCGGGTCGGCCATTTTGTCGGGCGCCACCGCGCCGTTCGACGCTCGCCCTTGCAGGCGCTCGCGGGCGTAGGTGCGGGCATTCTGGTAAGAGGTTTCGGCACAGCCGATGCCCTGGATGCCGATGGATAGACGTTCGTAGTTCATCATGGTGAACATCGCCGCCAGCCCTTTGTTGGCTTCGCCGATCAGCCAGCCGCGGGCACCATCAAAGTTGATCACGCAGGTGGCGGACGCCTTGATGCCCATTTTGTGCTCGATCGAGCCGCAGCTCACCGCGTTCGCTTCAGCCAGAGAGCCGTCGTCATTGACCAGCACTTTGGGCACCAGAAACAACGATATGCCGCGCGGCCCGGCGGGGGCATCCGGCAGCTTGGCGAGTACCAGATGGACAATGTTTTCAGTCAGGTCCTGGTCGCCGCCGGTGATGAATATCTTGCTGCCGCTAATACTGAAGCTGCCATCGGCCCGGGGTTCGGCACGGGTGCGGATAATTCCCAGGTCGGTGCCTGAATGGGCTTCGGTCAGGCACATCGAGCCCGCCCAGCGACCTTCATACATCGGCGGCAGGTAGGTCGACTTCAGCGCCGGGCTGGCGTGAGCGTCGATAGCCAAGCAGGCACCCGAAGTCAGCGCCGAGTACAGGGCAAAGCTTGAGTTGGCGGCGTAGAGCATTTCTTCAAATTGCACGGCGAGCATTTTCGGCATGCCCAGGCCTCCGAACTCGGGATTGCCCGACAGGCCGACCCAGCCACCTTCTATATAAGTGTCATAAGCCGCCTTGAAGCCCTTGGGAGTACTGACCTTGCCCGCCTGCCAGCGCGCGCCTTCTTCGTCGCCGCTACGGTTTAGAGGCGCAATCAGTTGGCTGGTGACTTTGGCCGCCTCTTGAAGAATCGCGTCAGCAGTATCGGCATCGACGTGGTCAGCCAGGCCGGGCAGGCGCGCCCACAGCGTTGGCGCGTCAAAGACTTCGTGCAGCACAAAACGCATGTCACGCAGTGGCGCATTGAATTCAGGCATTACAAAACCTCGTAAAAATCAAAAGATCACGAGCCTGGCTCGCTTCACAAAACACTGAGGGGGGGTTACAGGGCTTTGGCCATGTCACGCAGCACGTATTTCTGGACTTTGCCGGTGGAGGTCTTGGGCAACTGGGTGAAGATCACCGTACGCGGCACTTTGAACCCGGCCAGATGCTCGCGGCAAAAGGTCATGATGTCGGTGTCGCGAACTTGCTGATGATCGGCCTTCAGCGTGATGAAGGCGCAGGGTGTTTCGCCCCATTTTTCATCCGGGCGAGCGACCACGGCGGCCTCCATGACGCCAGGATGGCGATACAGCACGCCTTCGACTTCGATGGTGGAGATGTTCTCGCCGCCGGAAATAATGATGTCTTTGAGGCGGTCGCGAATTTCCACATAACCGTCCGGGTGGCAAACGGCCAGATCGCCGGTGTGAAACCAGCCACCCTCGAAGGCTTCGGCGGTGGCGCTAGGGTTTTTCAGGTAACCCTTCATCACCGTGTTGCCGCGCATGAAAATCTCACCCATGGTTTCCCCGTCACGCGGGGTGGGTTCGAGGGTTTTTGGATTGGCCACCATTACGCCTTCCAGCGTGGGGTAGCGCACGCCTTGGCGGGATTTGATCTGGGCGCGTTCGGCCAGAGGCTGTTCGTCCCATTTGTCATGCCAGGCGCAGATGGTCACCGGGCCATAGACTTCGGTCAGGCCGTAGACGTGGGTGACCTTGATACCCATTTCTTCCACTGCGCCGATCACTTTGGCCGGTGGTGCCGCGCCGGCGACCATGGCGTTGACCGGGTGATCGATAGCGGCCTTGGCCGATTCCGGCATATTGACTAGCGCGTTCAGCACAATGGGCGCGCCGCACAAGTGAGTGACCTGATGTTCACGAATCAGGTTGAGGATTTTTTGTGGGTCGACCCGACGCAGGAACACATGCACACCGGCCAATGCGGTGATGATCCACGGGTAGCACCAGCCGTTGCAGTGGAACATCGGCAAGGTCCATAGGTACACCGGGTGGTTGCCCACGGCCCAGACCATCTGGTTGCCGAGTGAGTTGAGGTAGGCGCCGCGATGGTGATACACCACGCCCTTGGGATTGCCGGTAGTCCCCGAGGTGTAGTTCAAGGCAATGGCTTGCCATTCATCCGTAGGCCATTGCCACTCATAGTCCGGGTCGCCTTCTGCGAGCACCGCTTCGTAATCCAGTGTGCTGACAGCCTGGCCTTCACCGTACTCGGGGTCATCCACGTCGATAATCAATGGCGGATGATCGAGCATGGCCACTGCTGCGTGGATCACTTCATGGAATTCGCGGTCGGCAATCAGTACCTTGGCTTCGCCGTGGGCGAGCATGAAGGCAATAGCCTCGGCATCCAGACGTACGTTGAGGGCGTTCAGCACGGCCCCAATCATGGGCACTGCAAAATGCACCTCCAGCATCGCGGGGATATTGGGCAGCATCACTGCGACGGTATCGTTCTTGCCAATCCCGCGTCCGGCCAGCGCGCAGGCCAAACGGCGGCAGCGGCTGTAGGTCTGTGCCCACGTGCGGCGGATGGAGCCGTGGATCACGGCAGGGTAGTCGGGATAGACGCTGGCGGTACGCTCGATGAAACTCAGTGGCGACAGGGCAATATGGTTGACGGCAGTAGGCTCAAGGCCCTGCTCAAAAATCGACATGATGGTCATTCCGGTGGCTGATTGTTAGCTCTAATGGCTGCCCACGTGCTGCTGATCGTTCGGGGCAGTTTTATGTCCGGTCTGAGTTATAGCTCAGTTTGTATTTGATATGGAAGTAATACCTAAGCAATATGGTAATTGTTCTATATCCATTCGCTTTTTGACTGCTGGATTACCCATGCTCGTTTCGTTACTCAGCTTAGACCCGCAACCGTCGGTGGTGCTTGACGCTCATGGGCTGCCGTTGACGGCCAATCCGGCCATGACCCGGTTGTTGGCGGACCAGCCGTTGGACCAGGTGCGCAGGTGGATGCCGAGCAACTTGGAAGAGCTGGTTCGCGCTTGCCTGGAACAAGGACGGGCCATCGAGCAGGTCGAAGCGCAGTGCAATCAGCACGTATGGCTATGGACACTGATACCGGTCCCTGAACAGCACTGTGTGGTGGTTCGAGGGCGCGAAGCGAGCGCCGAGTTGCTGGCCGGCCGTGAAGCCGCCAAGGCTCGGCGTCTTTATCGGCTGATTACCGAAAACACTACCGACCTGATCTCGCGCCATACGCCAGACGGTCGCTTTCTGGATGCCTCACCGGCTTCCTGGACTTTGCTGGGCTACTGGCCTGAGCAACTGCGCGGCAGCCGCGCGCAGCGTTTGTTTCATTCGCATGATATGGCCCAGGTGTTGCGCCAGGCGGGCGATGCGCTGGAGTTGGACGGCTATCACACCATGACTTACCGTATTCGCCATCACGCCGGGCATTACTTGTGGTTTGAAACTGCCAGCCGGGCGATTCGCGAAACCTATACCGGCGCGGTGGTCGAGGTGGTCAGCGTGTCGCGTGACATTACCGCGCGCATTCAGGCTGAGGAGAACAAACGACGACTGGCCGAAGTCGTCGAGGTCAATCCAGATCCCGTGCTGTTTATCGATCCGGCTGGCGGGGTGTCGTACCTCAACCCGGCGGCGCGTCGAATCCTCGGCTTGGGGGCGAGGGGGCAGGCACCTCGATTGGCGGAGGTTTTAAGTCAGCATGACCTGGAGCAATTGCAATCCAAAGGCTGGAGCAGCGCCGAAGAACACGGTTTATGGAGCAGCGAAACGCGCTTGCAGCCGCTGAATGGCGACATGTCCGTGCCTGTTTCATTGTTGCTGCTGGCACATCGTTCAACGTCTGGTGAGCGGTATTTCTCGCTGGTGGCCCGTGATATGCGTGAGCGCGAACTGCGTGAAGCTCAGCAGCGTCACCATCAAGACGAAATGGCCCACACCGCGCGGCTGGTGACCCTGGGGGAATTGGCGTCGGGAATCGCCCATGAAATCAATCAGCCGCTGGCCGCCGTGATGAATTACGCCAATGCCAGCCAGCGTTATCTGCAAAACCTCGAACACATGCCCGATGCTGCCTCCCGCGTGGCGCAGGGTCTGGAGCGGATCACCCTGCATGCCAACCATGCCTCGCAGGTGATCAAGCGTCTACGCGGTTTTCTGCGCAAGGGCCGACGCACCTTGCAGGCACTGGATGTGAGCGAGGTCATCCGGCAGGCGGTCAACCTCTGTGCTTGGGAGGCCCGCGAGCGGCTGGTGACGATTGAGCAGCATCTGCCACCGATTCTGCCGTTGGTGTATGCCGACCGGGTTTTGCTGGAGCAGGTATTGCTCAACCTGTTGCGCAATGCGATAGACGCCAATTGTGAGCAACAGCCGGGGCAGCCCTCATCCATCAGCCTGAGCGTGCAAACTGTGAGCGCGGGTTGGCTGAATGTCAGTGTCCAAGACCAGGGCCCGGGTGTGACCGCCGAGCAGCTTGAGCTCCTGTTTACACCGTTTTATACGAGCAAGGCTGATGGGCTTGGGCTGGGTTTGTCGATGAGCCGCAGTATCATCGAGGGCTTTGGCGGTGAGCTCAATGTTGAGCCGCAAAGCCAAGGGTTGCGAATGTGCTGTAGTCTGCCGTTGATGATGACAACCCAACAACAAGAAGAGAGCCATTAGTCCATGACATCCCCGGATCAACAGGTGGTCTATGTCGTCGATGACGATCAGGGCATGCTCGACTCGACGGTCTGGCTGCTGGAGTCGGTCGGTTTGAATGCGCTGCCATTCACCAGCGGCCAGGCTTTTTTGCAAGCCCTGGACCCAACACGCAGCGCTTGTGTGGTGCTCGACATCCGCATGCCCGCCATGGGCGGGCTGAATGTGCAGCAGGCGTTGCAGGAGCGTGGCATCACAATGCCGGTGATTTTTGTCAGTGGTCACGCCGATGTGCCGATTGTGGTTCGCGCTTTCAAGGCGGGCGCCCATGACTTTATCGAAAAGCCGTACAACCAGCAGTTACTGCTCGACAGCGTTCAGCAGGCCTTGAGCGGTGGGAATGCACGGCAAACTGCCAGCCAGGAACTGACCGAACTGCAAGCGCGCCTGCAAAGCCTTACTCCACGCGAGCGTGATGTGTTCCTCCCGCTGGTGCAGGGCTATACCACCCGCGAAATTGCCGAGCAGCTAGAGGTCAGTGCGAAAACCATTGATCTGTACCGCGCGCGGGTCATGAAACGCATGCAGGCCGAGCACTTGCCGGACCTGGTGGGCATGGCGATAGCGGCGGGGCTGGTTGATCCGCTCAAGCTGCGGGCCAGGCTGTAAACCTTGGCTTGCGATCTTTTTAGAACATCAAAAAATCGCAAGACAGGCTCGCTCTTACGGGTGGGAGGCATCCGATGTGTTGCGCTCCAGTACTGGGTAACCCAACGCCGCAATGTGGTGATGCACGCGACGGTAGTCGCGCAGCACCCGCTGGAAGATGTCGCCTGACTCGGCCCAGGCGGTTTTGTCGTTTTGCAGTTTGCGAAAGTGCTCGCGGCTGGCGCTGGCTTCGAGTTGGCGCACGATCTCCTTATGACCCACCAGCGTAGTTGCCGCTGCAATGTCTTCGCGCAGGAACGCCGTTATCGCCAGGTTCAGGCTGTCCAGCAGGGCCAGGTGCAAGGCCACGATGTGTTGCATTTCAAAGGTGGAAAAGTGTTCGCCCCGACGGGCCCGGCGAATTGCCAATTGCGCAAGATTGCTGAGGATGTCGCCGGCATGTTCAAGGTTGATCACAAACATCAGCACTTCCTGGGCGCGATCGGCGTCCTCATCGCTCAAGCCGTCCTGGCCAATGTCTGCCAGATAGGCGCGAATTGCCGCACTGAGCAAGTCGACCGAGTGGTCCAGTTGTCGAACCTTGTCGAAAGCCGCCTGCTCGGGCTTTTCAAACAGTTGCAAGACCTGGTTGAGCATCAGTGACGCCATATCCGCCACACGCAAGGCCTCACGCACGGCGTTGGACAGCCCGATGTTGGCCACTTCCAGCCCGGCTTCATCCAGGTATTGCGGCATGCCCGGATCGGCAGGACGCTCTTGCTGGGGAAACAGGCGGCTCAACCCGTTGGCCATAGGCTCGATCAGGCCTATAAACACCACCGCCAATGCCAGGTTGAACCCTGTGTGCAGGAACACCACCAGGTGTGCCGGACTAAACTGGGTTGCGGACAGATGCTCGGCCAACAGCGGTAGCCACGGCAGTAACACCACGCAGCCCAGTAGACGAATCAGCAGATTGCCCACGGGCAGGCGCCGCGCAACGGTAGAACCGGCACTGAGCACAGAAGGCAGGGCGCCGCCCACGTTGGCACCCAATACCAAGGCCATGGCGGTGACCGGCGCCATCATCCCGGCTCCGGCCAACGATGCGATCAGCAGCACCACGGCCACACTCGAGTGGCACAACCAGGTCAGCAAAACAGCCGTCACCACGGCAATGATCAGATCGCCATCCAGGCTTTGCATGACGGCGCGAAACACCGACGTGGCTTCCATGTGGCTCAAGGTTGCACTGAGCAACCCCAACGCCAGGAGCATCAGCCCCAGGCCGATCAGCGCGCAGCCAATGCTTTCGTAGCGCGAATCGTCACGCAGGCGGAACACGATAAATCCGGCCAACAGCATGATGGGCGTGGCCAGCGAAGTGTCAAAACTCAGTAGCTGCACCACCAGGGTTGAACCGATGTTTGCACCCAGCATCACGGCCAGGGCGGGTGCCAGGCTTAAGGTGCCGGCGGCGGTAAAAGAGGTGGCCATCATGCTTACAGCCGTGCTGCTTTGCAGCACGCCGGTGATGCCAATGCCGGACAGCAGTGCCATCCAGCGGTTATTCAGGTTGCGCCCCATCCAGTTGCGCAGTTGGGTGCCAAAACCGCGCAGCAGCGCGGTAGAAATCATATGAGTGCCCCACAGCAGCAGTGCAATGGCACCGGCGAGATTGAGCAAGAGAGTGGTTCCTGACATGAGGAATCTCCACAAAACCAACATTCATGTTTACGACATCGACAGACGCTTCGCCGGGCTGGCGCCACACGGCGCCAGCCAGGCGATTCACATCAGAACCACTGTTTGAAACGGCGGATGTAAATAGTCTTCATCAGTTGCGCTACGCAGCAGTAGCTGACCAGGGTTGCGACCAGCCACGGGAAGTACGCCAAGGGCAGTGGCTCCAGGCCCACCATGGTGCCCAGCGGTGAGAACGGTACGTAGATCCCCAGTACAGTGATGACAACGGTCATCATCATGACCGGCCACGCCGCGTTGCTCTGGAAGAACGGGATCTTGCGGGTGCGCAGCATGTGTACGACCAGCGTTTGCGACAGCAGCCCCTCGATGAACCAGCCCGACTGGAACAAGGTCTGCACATCAACATTGTTGGCTTTGAACACGTACCACATCAGGGCAAAGGTGGTGATGTCGAAGATCGACGAGGTCGGCCCGATCCAGATCATGAAACGACCAATGTTTTTGGCGTCCCATTTACGCGGCTTTTGCAGGTATTCCTTGTCCATCTTGTCCCATGGCAGGGCCAGTTGGGAGATGTCGTACATGAGGTTTTGCAGCAGCAGGTGGATCGACAGCATCGGCAGGAACGGAATAAAGGCACTGGCCACCAGGACCGAGAACACGTTGCCGAAGTTGGAACTGGCGGTCATGTTCAGGTATTTCATGATGTTGCCGAAGGTTTCGCGACCTTTGAGAACGCCTTCTTCGAGCACCATCAGGCTCTTTTCCAGGAGGATGATGTCCGCCGATTCTTTGGCAATGTCGGTGCCGCTGTCTACAGAGATGCCGACGTCCGCATCACGCAACGCCGGGGCGTCGTTGATGCCGTCACCGAGGAAGCCCACCGTGTGACCATTGGCCTGCAGCGCCTTGAGCACCCGGGATTTTTGCAATGGCGTGAGTTTGGCAAAGACGGTGCGTTGCTCGACTTCACGCTTGAGGGTTGCCTCATCCATGGCCTCGATCTCCGGTCCCAACAGCGGAGTACCTGGCTCCAGACCCACCTGGCGGCAGATCTTGCTGGTGACCACGGCGTTATCGCCGGTCAGCACTTTCACTGCCACACCAATGTCTTGCAGTGCAGAAATGGCTGGGCCTGCGGTTTCTTTAGGAGGATCGAGGAACGTCAGGAAGCCGCGAATTACCAGATCACGCTCATCCTTGGTGGTGTATTGCTTTTGCGCTTGTGCCTTGGGAATGTCGCGGGTAGCAACCACCAGCACGCGGAAGCCGTCCTCGTTGTACTCGGTGGCCCGTTCCAGCAGTTGCACGCGCCGCGCTGGATCGAGGGCCACGCAGACTCCGTTTTCCATCACGTGCGTCGAAATACCGAGCATTTCTTCGACGGCGCCTTTGCACACTAGCAGGTGATCGCCACGGTTGTCCTTGACCACAATCGACAGGCGACGGCGTTCGAAATCAAAGGGCAGTTCATCGACTTTGCTGTAGGCGAACGGCAGTTTGAACTTGGGGTCTTTCTCGGAGAACTGAACCACCGCCTGGTCCATCAGGTTGCGAATGCCGCTCTGGTGATGACTGTTCAGCCAGGCCAGCGCCAGGACCGATTCATCTCGCTGGCCGTCAGGGCCGACATGGTGCTCCAGAATGATGTGGTCCTGGGTCAAGGTGCCGGTCTTGTCGGTGCACAACACATCCATCGAACCGAGGTTCTGGATCGCGTTCAGGCGCTTGACCACGACCTTGCGCTTGGCCATGGCGGTTGCCCCTTTGGCCAGGTTGGCACTCACAATCATCGGCAACATTTCTGGGGTCAGACCAACCGCAACGGCCAGGGCAAAGAGGAAGGCATCACCCCAGTCGCCCTTGGAAAAACCGTTGAGGAAGAACACCACCGGCACCATCACCAGCATGAAACGGATCAGCAGCCAGCTGACGCTGTTAACTCCGCGGTCGAACGCAGTTTGCGAGCGTGAACCGACAATGGCCTTGGCCAGCGAACCAAAGTAGGTACGAGGCCCAGTTGCGACGACCACGGCGCGGGCGGTGCCGCTGACCACGTTGGTGCCCATGAAGCAGATGTTGGGCAAGTCCAGCAGGTTGCTCTGATCGGCGGGAGCGCCCGAGGCTGATTTTTGCGTCACATTGCCCAAGGTGTCGTACTTTTCTACGGGCAATGCTTCACCTGTGAGCACGGCCTGGCTGATAAACAGGTCTCGGGATTCGATCAGGCGAATATCGGCGGGGATCATGTCCCCGGCGGACAATTGCACGATGTCCCCGGCGACCAGTTCTCGCATCGGGATTTCCAGAACCTTGGCTGGGGTGCCGACCCGCTCGCGGCGCAACACCGTCGCAGTGGTGCGCACCATGGCTTTGAGGGCCTCGGCGGACTTGGCCGAGCGGTGTTCTTGCCAGAAACGCAGAAAGCTGCTCAGCCCCACCATCAGCGCGATGATGATGACCTTGGTCAGGTCGGTCTCTTCACCATCACGCAATGGCAGCCAGTAATCTGTGAAAAAGCTGATAACGCCCAACGTCAGCAGGACATAAATAAAGGGGTTATGCAGGGCCATCAGGAACTGCACTAGTGCGTGCGGCGGCTTGTCGTGAGCCACCTCGTTATAGCCTTCGTGCTCCAGACGATCAGCCGCATCCAGCACAGTCAGCCCATCAGTGGTGGCCCTAACATTGGCCAGGGTAGCCGCCAGACCGTTTTGCGCTTCTCGAGCGGCGCGCATCGACAGTTTGCTGTTTTCGCCCGCGTTGTTCTTGTCTCGAACTTTGCTGTTTTTTACCGCGCTCATGGTAATACTCCTGTCGCCAACTCACGACACAACATACCGTGGCTTATCTATTTAAAGACGAGCTAAAGCATGCCGCGTCGCAAACTATGCGATCGGTTTTAATAAGTGTTTAAGTGCGCTTTAAAATCCCGCTACAACGAATAACTTATTGTTCGCGCAGCGGGCGGCTACTGGCTTCTTCCATAAGGAACTCCAGTGAATCAACAGTGGTTTTCAAGCCGGTGAGAGGTTAGCGCAAGGCACGCCTCTGAGGCTCCTGAAGATCGGCCATGCTCCAGCGCTGCTCCAGTTGACCTGTGGCAGGGCTGACGCGCCATTGCACCTGCTGGTGCGAAGGCTTGAGGCCGAATATGGGGGTTGAGAAGGGCGTACGGGCTTGGCGCGCAGCACTTGGCTCGCGGGACAACTTGACGCGCATGCTGGAAGTAAAGGCGCGGACGCCGGGTAAAACATAGGCTTTGAAAGTCATAACACACCTCACGACCGGACAACTGCCAGGCGAGGTCGTTACGTTGGAGCGTCAAGCTCTAGCGCAGTTGACCTCGCCCTGTCGGCGAGTCCCGTCAATGTCTGGATTGGGCGCCCGATCGGCCGTTTGTTCGGCGACCGGGCAGCGACTAGATACTGTGTCCATTAGGTTCTTATGTCAGTTAATAAAGTGCCGGCTGAGCCAGCCCATGCAATCTACTTAGAGGCCTATATCAAGTCAACGTTAAATAACGGCAAGTGCCAGCGGTACAGGAAACGTTCAGAGTTGATTCATTGGCAAGTTAAACAAGGCAGTAATGTGACAATTAAAAATTATTAATTGATTACGCTCTTTCCCTTTGGGAACTGGCGAAGGTTGCGATCGTTTATCAGACACATCGCCAGATCACAGCCTTGGTACCCTGGTAGCGCTACGAAGCATTGAAAAGCTATAAGTACCCATGGGCGCTATGGGTTTGCGTTATATTACGTCGTGTTTCAGCCCGTACCGAGAGTGGTTGTGTCGATTACTGACCCCGCAGCATTACAGCTTCTTCAAACGCCCGTTGCGCTATACCTGCAACAATTAGCGCCTTCCAGCCGTCAGACCATGCGCTATGTACTGCAGGATGCGGCAGATCGCTTGGGCGTCGATGACCTCGCCATCGAGGCATTCCCCTGGCATCAGTTGCAACCCGGGCATATCACGGCGCTGGTTTCTGCGTTACGTGCCGACGGTTATGCGCCCAATACCTCATCGTTGTATGTAAATGCGATTCGCGGGGTGATGAATCAGGCCTGGCAACAGAGCCTGATCACTCAGGACCAGTTGCTGAAGATTCGTGCCGTCAAGTCTGGCGGCGGTTCGCGCCTGACCAAGGGGCGCAACTTGCGACGCACGTTGATCCGCGAACTCATGGATGTCTGCGCTGCCGACCCGCGCCCGCAAGGGCTCAGGGATGCAGCGATTATTGCGATCCTGTACGGCTCGGGCATGCGCAAATCCGAATCGGTCAATATGGAGTTGCGCCAGGTCAATATGGCCGAGCGCAGTTTGCAAGTGCTGGGCAAGGGCAATAAGGAACTGATCAAGTTCGCGCCCGCCTGGGCTTTCGAAAAGTTGCAGGCCTGGCTTGAGTATCGACGTGCACAACTGCCTGAAGGCGTCAGCGACGATGCGTTCCTGTTCAATCGAATTCGTCGCGGCAGCCACATCACCCGTGAACGCATCACCAAGCACGCGATCTACTACATCGCCAAGCAGCGCGGCAAACAGGTCGGCGTGGATATCATGCCCCACGACTTTCGTCGATCGTTCATTACCCGGGTCATTGAGGAGTACGACGTTTCGATTGCCCAGAAACTGGCACATCACGCCAATATTGCGACCACGGTCAGCTATGACATGCGTGATGACAACGAGCGCCGCAATGCCACAGACCGTTTTTTGCTGTAGTCAGCGGTCATTTCAGAAGCATTTTGAAAAATTAATGAACCCTCGCGGCCACAGCCTACCTAAAGTTTTACAACTCTAGTGAGGTGATATATGGAAATTCCTACGTTTTGGGCTGTGTTAGCCGTCATTCTATTGCTACTGGAGCTATGGACCATCCGCGGGATCTTGAGAAGCAATGCGCCAGTGAACAGTCGGTGCATGTGGGTGGCGGTAGTGATCTTTGTTCCTCTGTTTGGCATGTTGGCCTGGCTGATCGTCGGCGCCAAACAGCATGCACATCCTAAGCCTTAACCATAAGCAGCACAGCGCCTCGCGATAAAATCGAGAGCGGAGCGATTAGCCTTGGCCCGGGTAATCGCCGACGTCCTTCGCGAGGCCCGCTTGCTGAATGGGCCAGGCCGCGGTGCAAAATCTTGTAATAACAATAACCGCGGGTAAATGCGGGAGTCGCTGTAGGATTGCCTCCCGAATTTCATCAAGGCCTATATGAACACCCTCCTGGAGCCTCCCAGTTTTTCCTTGCACCCTGCATCCGTCTTGCGCTTTGCCGCCACTCTTGAATCTTCAACGCGTTTCCCAAATTTATTGGGCGCGGGCTATAAGCCCGTCGCTTCGCATGCTTGTGCGCGTCACTCGTTGACCCCGATTTGTCGAGAGGCTGAATAACCGATATGGAATGGATTGCAGATCCCACGGCCTGGCTTGGCCTGTTGACATTGATCGTGCTCGAATTGGTGCTGGGCATCGATAACCTGGTGTTTATTGCCATCCTGGCGGACAAACTGCCGCCTGAGCAGCGCGACCGTGCGCGGGTTATCGGCCTGACCTTGGCGTTGCTAATGCGCTTGGGTCTGCTGGCCAGCATCTCGTGGATGGTCACGCTGACCGCACCGTTGTTTGAAGTGTTTGGGAAATCCTTTTCCGGCCGTGACCTGATCATGTTGTTCGGCGGCCTGTTTCTGTTGTTCAAGGCGACCATGGAGTTGCATGAACGCCTGGAAGGCCACGTGGCCGAGCGCAAGTCGAATGCGGTGTATGCCATGTTCTGGCCGATTGTTGCGCAAATTGTCGTGCTGGACGCGGTGTTCTCCCTCGATGCCGTGATTACAGCGGTGGGCATGGTTGAGCACTTGTCGGTCATGATGATTGCTGTGGTGATCTCCATCGGCCTGATGATCATCGCTAGTAAGCCGTTGACCAAATTCGTCAATAGCCATCCGACCGTCATCATGCTTTGCCTGGGCTTTTTGATGATGATCGGCTTCAGCCTCACGGCGGAAGGTTTGGGTTTCCACATTCCCAAAGGCTATCTGTATGCGGCAATTGGCTTCTCGATTCTCATCGAACTGTTCAACCAGATTGCCCGCTCACGTCGCAAACGCAGCTTGCAAGGCCTGCGCCCCATGCGTGAGCGCACGGCACATGCGGTGATGCGTCTGTTGGGCGGCCGTAAGCTGAACGAGGATGAAGTGGGTGAGGAAATTGCCGACATGCTCGAAGGCGGGGAGGCTGAAGAAGTCTTCCATCGACGTGAACGGATCATGATCAGCGGTGTGCTGCAATTGGCAGAGCGCCCGATTCGCAAGGTGATGACTCCGCGTGCCGAGATTGATCATATTGACCTGACAGATTCTGAGGAACAGATCCGCACCAAGCTGATGCATTCTTCGTACTCACGATTGCCATTGATCAGGGGAGGGCGCATCGATGAGCCGTTGGGCTTCGTGCATAAAAAAGAGCTGTTGAAGGAACTCTTAGCCGGTCATCAACCTGACCTTGAAGCGATGGCCCGCAAGACCATCAACTTGCTCGACAGCTTTACCATCCTCAATGCCCTGGAGCAGATGCGCAAAGAGTCGACCCATATTGCGTTTGTGATCAACGAGTTTGGCGACTTTATCGGCATCCTGACCATGACCGACATTCTTGAGTCGATCGCCGGTGAGCTACCGGATGCCAGTGAAATTGCAGGCCCGAATATTCAGGCCGAGGCGGGTGGTTTTCGGGTGAGTGGCGGTTTGAACCTGAGCCAGATCAGCCAGCACACGGGTTTTCCTGCCAGGGCAACGGATGACTACCAGACATTGGCCGGCATGGTCATGAGTTTGCTGGATCGTTTGCCGGTGATTGGCGACACACTGTCGTGGAATGGCTGGCGCCTGACCGTGGTTGAAGTCGAGGAGCGGCGGGTGACGCGGGTGTTGTTGACGAAGGAGGGGTGATTACCCCGTTACGTGCTTTTGAATAAAAAGACCCGCCTGATCAGGCGGGTCTTTTTTTAGCGGCTTACTCGTTGTCAGGCAACGCGTAGGCAATCACGTAGTCGCCGCGATCAGGGGACTGACGCGCGCCCCCAGCGGTGATGACCACGTACTGCTTGCCGGTCTTGGGCGATACAAAGGTCATCGGCCCCCCTTGGCTGCCCACGGGCAGGCGAGCTTTCCAGGCCTCCTCACCGTTGGCCGAATTGAAGGCGCGCAGGTAGTAGTCCTGTGTGCCGGCGATAAACACCAGGCCGCCTTGAGTGGACAGCGTGCCACCGAGGGTTGGCATACCGATCGGCAGTGGCAGCTTCATCTTGATGCCCAGAGGGCCGGTGTCTTGCACAGTACCGACTGGCACCTGCCAGGCGATTTTGCGAGTTTTCATGTCGATGGCAGTCAGAGTGCCAAACGGCGGAGCCTGGCAAGGGATACCGGCTACAGACAGGAAGCGGTTTTTGTTCACTGCATACGGTGTGCCCTTGAGCGGAACCGCGCCCATACCAGTGTTAAGGGCTTCACCGCCTGATGATGCTTTGGCGTCTTTATCCTGAGGCACCATCTGGCTCCACAAGCCCAGGCGCATGTCGTTCACAAAGATGAAGTCGTGTACCGGATCAGTCGACAGGCTGCCCCAGTTCATGCCACCGAGCGATCCCGGGAAGCTCAACGAAACATCAGTACCCGGCGCGGTGTACAGGCCGTCATACCGCATTTTCTTGAAGGCGATACGGCACAGCATCTGGTCAAACGGGGTGGCGCCCCACATGTCTGACTCAGTCAGTGTTTGCGCGCCGATCTGCGGCATGCCCACCGATTTTGGCTGAGTTGGCGAGTACGGTTCGTTCGGGATGTTCGAGGCCTTGACCGGAACTTCCTTCACTTCTGTCAGTGGCTGACCGGTGTGGCGGTCCAGCACATAGATCTGCCCGGCCTTGGTGCCGATCACCACGGCAGGTACTTTGGAGCCGTCGGCCTTAGTGAAGTCGATAAGGCTTGGCTGCATCGGCAGGTCAAAGTCCCATAAGTCATTGTGGACGGTTTGATACACCCATTTTTCATCGCCAGTGGTGGCGTTCAGGGCCAGGATAGAGGCGCCGTAGGTGTGGTCCAGTGCTGTACGCTCGACACCATAAATGTCGGTCGACGAACTGCCCATTGGCAAGAACACGGTGTTCATCAGCGGGTCATAAGACATCGGCGCCCAGCTGTTAGGCGTGCTGCGAACGTAGGTTTTGCCGTCAGCCGGGGCTTGTTTGTCCTGCGGATTGCCCGGGTCGAACGCCCAGCGCATAGCGCCGGTGACCACGTCGAAACCACGAATCACGCCGCCGGGCATGTCGGTCTGAACGTTGTCGGCAACACGGCCGCCAACCACCACTGTGGTACCCGCCATTAACGGTGCGGACGACAATTGATAGTAGGAGTCGGGCACATCGCCCAGGCCGGCCTTTAGATCTACCTGGCCGTTGTTGCCAAAGTCTTCACAGAGTTTGCCGGTATCGGCGTCGACGGCAATCAGGCGGGCATCAATAGTGTTGGTCAACAAGCGACGCTGGCAAGCGGCCCCCGGAGCAACATTGACGGCTGCGGCCGGGGTGCTGCCATCGGTCGGTGCTGCAATGGGAGCCGTGGCATCAAAGTAAGCCAGGCCACGGCAACGCTGCCACACCGCTGACTTGGCGTTGATTTCGTTCTTCCACAGCTCTTTGCCGGTGTCGGCATCCAACGCAATGATGTTGTTATGCGGGGTGCAGATGAAAACCTTGTCGCCCACTTGCAGCGGGGTCATCTGGTCCTCAGCGCCGTTGCCGTCACTGAACGCGATGTCACCGGTGTGGTAGGTCCAGGCCGGAACCAGTTTGGACACGTTGCTGCGGTTTATCTGATCAAGCGCAGCAAAGCGGCTGCCGCCTTCATCGTTCCCGTAGTGTTCCCAGTTTTTCTGCGCTTTGGCCGGATCAACCTTGGTCAAGCCAGGACCGTCGCCGGTTGGAGCAACCGAAGCGTGGGGCAGAAACATCCCCCAGAAGCCGGCAACAATGGCCACCGCGAGAGCAGCGCTCAACGCATAGCCACCGTTGCCATGCAGGCCATTAGCCTTGCGCAGCGTCGGGTAAGCCAACGCCACCACCAGACTCAGCACGGCCAAGGCAAACAGACGTGATACCAGCGGCCAGAACACCAGCCCGGCATCCGCCACCGCCCAGATAACCGATGCCACCATCACCGCTGCAAACAGCCAGGCACCGACCACACGGCGTTTGAACATCAGCACCGAAGCGACGAGCATCCCGATACCCGCGAGCACGAAGTACAGACTGCCGCCGAGAGTGGCCAAATAACCGCCGCCGGCGATAAACAGCAAACCGAAAACCAGCACGCCCAAAGCGGCGACCCAAATGGGCCAACGGCGCACAGAGGCCGTAGGTTGAGATGTATTCATGGTGCTTGACCCTATTGATGCATGAAATGGCGAGGAGATACGAAGTGATCAGCCTTCAAACACTAGCTCTGATTCCCGAAACAGAGGCTCAACGTTGAGACGCAATGTCTGATCGGGAGCAGAGCTATGTATGTTTGAACTAGATAGTTAATTAACAATAAGATACCAAAAAAAATCATCCTGCGACAAATTGTCAGCGACCGTGAGCAAGAAACACTCTTGTGGCAGGCGTAATAATCGGATGGGAGAGCAGGGGGCGTAGGCGGGGAAAACAGCGTAACGCTAGGGTATTTTCCCGCTGACAGTATCAATCGATGCACGCGTACAGCGAGCTGTGGAGGCAGGTAAGGTGCAGGGGGCTGATCTTAAAGGTGGGCATTGGCTGCACACAGCGTTGAAATCTTCAAGCGATTGGCACATGTAAATCCGCAAGGTATCTGCATGGGCGAAGACACCATAGGAAGCCAACAGCATCAAAATCAACCATCCCGAGCGAAGTAGCTTAGACATTGACAGTGCACACCACTGGGGGCAAGTGTGGCAAATAGCCGGAGGAGTTTTTAGAAATAGTAGTGCTCGAACAGGGGGGGAAGATGCCGGGAAATGTTCGGTGTTTATAGGTTGCTATTAATAACTCAACTAAACAGACATTTAGTTGAGTTATAACCATAGAGAATAACAAAGAAGGGGTTATCTGCTTGTCCGCCCAACTACTAGAAGAGCATTGAAGGCAATCTCAGCACCTGTCTCGGCCTCCTTGATTTGGTTGAGTACGGCCATTAAATGTACGTCAATCAGCTCTTGTGTCTCTTGATCTGCCAGATCCCCTAACAAGCCTACCATTTGTTTCAGGCGATTTACTTGAGAGAAAGCGTAGGCCAAACTGCTGCTCAAACTTTCACTGAATAAATCTGCTTTGTCCAAGAACTGAGGTGGAAGCTCGATTGTAATAGCCGATACTTTTTCGACTAATTGCTTTCGAGCAGATTCGTCTTCTCGCAAAGTTGCTATCAGCTTATCGCTGCCATTTGGAACAATATCGCTCCTGAATTTAGTAATTTGGATATGTGCAGCACCCACTGGAGTCGTCATGATCTGGGCTAAGAGCCTAGCGCTAGCATTGCGCTCCAGCTTTCGTTGATGCTTATCGAAAAGCCATACGGAAATTGCAGTTAATGCCGCTGCAGCAGTGGCAACTGCGCTGATTGCGTTCCAGTCAATGTTCCAATCCGTACAAAGCCACATTCTATTTCTCCGGCGCCGAATGAAGGCAATAGCATTGCTAATGGCTGGCATTCAATCATGCAGCAAAGGTATCGCCAAGCATTGCCAGTCTGCCTGTTGAAAAGCAGCCCCCACTGACCCTGACGCTCCAATACGAAGGTTCGCATAATGTATATTATGTTAAATCATGTGCTATATCAGATACGTTCATGAGCGTGTTAAACCACTGATTCGACAAACCTGCTTCTGCACCAATCGCGTTTTGAGTGGAAAGTCCCCCTCCACCCCCTCAAGCCCTTATATCCAGGGGGCTCCAGCACATCATCCCCCCTGATTTAGCCGGATTTTTAACGAAATAAGTGGAAAAATTCCTCGACCATGAAATAGTAACTCCTTGATTTACAAGGATTTTGTAGAAGCCACCCCAAATGGAATAGCTCCCTTGGCCAAGGAGAAATTAGTGGAATCCGTGTTCACGCTGCGAAACCCCACCAACCCTGGAGCCCTTGTAACACAAGGCCTCCAGGGCTTTTTGAAGAAATAAGTGGAAATTCCAAGCTACCAACTCCTGAGACGAAATTAGTGGACATTCCATGCAAACACCGACCCTCTCAATATTTTCCATCCGGCTCCCAATGGCCTTGTGCCGAGGTTAAAAAGAGCGCCCTGAACACCCGTCATCTACTGCAGCGAAATCCCCTCAGAGCCCCGTACTCCCTGGCCCGAAGCCTATCCGGCTGATCGCGAACACAGCTGCTCGCCGTCGATCCCGCCAACCGAAAACACACTCAACGACACGCGAATCGTCACGATGGCGTTGTACAGCCCGATCTCCGTTTCCTCAGATTTTCCGGCCATCCTTTAAAACAATTAGTGGAAAAACCATACGCCCATTCCCCCCAAAACGCCCTGAACTCCCCCGAAAACCGGGCACTTCCCAAAATTTAAAGGAATTAGTGGAAAATCCGAGTGGCTTTTCCATTTAAATCTTTGAGTGGAAAAACCATTCGTGATTTTCCACTCAATTTTTAAAATGTGTCCTCGAGGTGACCTTCAGCCAATCGCGCGAGTTAACCAACAATTGCCACCGAGCGACTGCGTCGAGCCGGTGCTAACAGCACCCTCAGCCCACACCAACCATCATCAATACCCGGAACCCCGGTCAAACCGGTACCTCCCACCAGGCCTGAGGCATCGGCCAAAATTTGAAAGCAAACCATACCCTGACAGCAGGCAATATTTAATTAAATGCTTATCAACTGAAATGCAGGCCTATCGACCAAAGTTGAGTAGACATTGCAAAATGGTGGCCGCAGTCATGCACGCTTACAAATATTTCGACCAGAGCCGCACTTACTCGACGAATAGCCCGGAAACATGGCTAGCCGAGCTATTCACCGTGTAGTAGCTTTCAGCCATTATACTTTCCATTTCTTACGGCAGTGCGCTCCCTCAGCACAGGGCAAACGACCTCCACTGCCTGTATTAGAGCTGCCCACCACTCCCTCTTTCTGATACGGAAGTCAAATGCCTAATCCGATTTTCACCGTCGAAGTCGATGACGCCCTGATTGATCAATTCTCAGCCGAAGGCACTGGGTTCCCTGACCAGACAATCCTGAATCCCCAGACAGGAAAGCCAGACATCTCGGTGCTCGAAAAAATGATTGGCATTAGCCGTGCGATCCGCCGATTGGAGTCGAAATTAAAGCCAGGCTCACGCTTGTCGGATTTTCAAAAGACATCCGCTGGACGCTTCAAGCTTCTACTCAACGACCTCCACAACCTCCATGTGCTTTCCCAAAAGAAGGCCAAGAGAGTAGTCGGTGTGCGCAGCTGGGAAGGCGTCATATTCAGCGCGATCGACTCAACTTGGCTTGAGCCCACAAGCGCAGTCGCTCAACGGTTCAATGCATTCACCCAGGAGGATCGAGAAGCGCTTGAGGCCATGCTCTCCAAACGGCTGGAGTGGGCGGAGTCGGCTAAAACCCTGGAAAGCGAAAAACGTGAATACGTCAAGCGCCGTGAGTACTTCAAGCCTCTGGGTGGGATGGTAGGTGTTCTACTGGATCAGCTGGAAGGATGGGACTCGCTTAACGATAGTCAGAGACAACTGCTGGCAGACGGTGCCTATGCTGCAGCGACGCCATTTGGCAATGAGTTGCTGGGGATATTCGTGACTCGTCAGCCAGGCTTGATGAAGTATTACTCCATCATGCTGGAAAATGAGCGCCTAGCAAGGACGGCGGATCAAGCGGGGGAGGCCACCATAGAGGCGACCGAAGACTCGCGGGCATGTTCAGAAACGACTGCCAAGCCCCTTAGCCTCTACGATCTCTACAGCGAACTTTTCCAGCTCGCGCAGCAAGCGAAAAGCGATTCCGGCAACCTGCTGTATGCCGAGCAGATCGAGGCGCTGATCACTTCAAATCTGCCTCGCCTGAGGCAGGAGTATTCACTCAGCGAGGACGCCGTTCGCAAAATTCTCAACGAGTGCGTCGACGTTCTGATCGGAATCGGGCGCGATCTCTCCTTGCAGATTTTCGCTGATGAAGAATTCCTGGTGGCTTTCAGAACGGCCTGGCTGGAATACCTCGACGAGTGCTTGCAGGAAGAGGTCACTGAGACGCTTCTTGGCGACCTGACCGAGCAGCGAGAGTCTGAGTCGCTGAGCGTCAAAGCCCGGCTCGTGGAAACAGAAGCGCTTCGCGGCCAAATCGAAAGTGAGCTAGTTGATCTTGGCGAGAAGCTTAACGCTGCCAATTTCCGTGAAAAGAGCGAGATCCGCAATAGCATCACAGCTACTGAGGAAGCGCGGGTAAAGACCAGAAAACAGCTGCAAGAGGTTGAACAGGAAGGTTGCAGTTTACTGTTGCCGCCCGGTTACGATATTGACACCCTGGCTACTGACGGCCATGAAGCCCTCCTCACTGTCACCGCCTATCACCCATCCGCAAAGGCGGCGATCCAGGCATGGTCAACACCTAGTGCCACCGAGGAGGAAGTCGTACAGCACACCGTCGCTCACGAGACCGATACGGAACTCGAACCGGAGACACAGTCGACGGCTGAGGTTGATGAGGTAGCTGACCCGGACAACATTGAAGACTGCACCACTCCACTCGACCAGCCTGAGGAATCGCAAACGCTTGCCCTCATAGAGCCCGAAAGCCCGAATGAATCAGAAGCCGATGACCACCTCGAATCTGAAATGGAAGCAAGACTTGAGCCTGAGCTCACGCACACTGCAGAGACTCTAGAGCCGCAAGATATTGTCCTATCAGGCACCATGGACGACTACGTAATCCAGCTCGATCAATCAGACACCCCCGCTTCCCCTGAACCAGCAGATGAGGAAGTCAACGTCTCCGAATTTTTGAGCGCTCCAGATAAGGCTCGTGAACGCCTGGAGCACTGCCAGCAGACCATGGATGTCATGCCCGCGATCGCGGTGGAAAACATAGCCCTGCTGTGGATCAAGCAAGGACAGCTTCCGCTGGCGAGTAAGATGCTGGAGCTGGCCGGGCGAATAGGCGTCGCAGGTGATTTGCTGTCGCTCCCACTGGTTCAAGCAGCCTATCAGGGCATGCACGTGTGGCGCGGCGACTCAGCAACCGTCACCCGGGTTCAGCAAAGCATGAACCAGCTTTCCTCCGAGATTATCGAGAGCTGGATGGATCGACGTCGGGGTGGACGTGTCGCCCCCTACCTGGTGTTTGCCGCCACACTGCAGCCGACGCTTTTCTGCGGCACGATGACCAACGCACCGCGTTTGCTTTCATCCGTCCTCCACTACTTCGACGGCGCGACCGCCAAGCTCATCGAAGAAGTGGTCAACTTTGCCAGCCACAATACACGTCTCGACCTCGACACATTGCGTGAGCAACCGACGAGCCATGACAAAGAGGCGCGCAGCAAGCTGGCGGGTCGCCTCGTGGAATGGCATGACCGCATTCTAAACAAGCAGACTGGCTGGGCTCCGGCGCGCAAGGCGATGAAGGAGTGCCTGGCACGCGATGACTTTGAGCTAACCTACCAAAGCATCACCAGAGATGACGCCAGTCGAGTAGATGAAGTACGGGCTTTTGCTGACTTCTATCGTGAGAAGGAAGAGCAGAATCGCCTCATGTCATCTGAGATCCACAAGGTGATGAACGAGAGCACTTCCGTCCCGCAGATCGAGGGCAACGCTCGAAATTGGTTCCTGCGATCCATGGATGAAATTGTGGGGATTGCAGACCTATGGGTAGACGGTCACAACCTTCAAGGTCGGCGCAGCAGCGAAGTCAGCAAATTCGCCCCGCGCCTACTTACCATGCTCTGCGCAGCTGCCAACCACCTGACAGAACGCGCAGGCCGCACGGCAGACCTAGAGCATCACGCCGGCCTACGAATTGCCATCAGCGCACTGGAGCGCATCACCAAAGTTGCGGAGCGGCACGACGATACCGTTTGGGACATCTCACGGGTCAGTGGCTGGCTTCAGTGGCCGACTGAGTGGTTGGCGACGTCAACGGACGATGACGCACAGCATCAACTCGCCTCCCTCACGGGAATGCTTGAGAACGGTATCGACAACTTGGTGCTCGCCGAGCAGGCGCTGGAACGCAAGAATTTTCGACACGCCCTGCTCTTGACCCTCAATCACCAGGATGAACACAAAGGGTCGGTGACAGACAACATCAAGGCGATCAAGCGCTTGTTCTCGGAAGAAGTCTATCAATGCAACACCCGCAGCGTAGAGATGCGCGGTCTACTTGATGACGCGAACATCGCCTCCCTGATTGATGATGAACGTCACTATCAACTCACCGGTGAGCTCGAACACCTGCAAGATCAGCTCAAGAACCTTCGGATGCTGGACGACCTGAGCGAGATTCACGCAAGCCTCGATGAGCTGCAATCCAGCATCATTGCCAAATTCAGCTTCAAAAGGGAGGAGCTTGAAAGATCGTTGGAGGCTCTGACCAAGCAGGCGCTGGTCGACCGAGGCGTCGATTGGGTGCCTGCCGCCTGGCTGGCTCAAATCCGCTCAGCGCTGAGCACACACGACACCACAGTCGCCGAGGAGATGCTTGGCCATCTCAAGTACTCCCTGGAATCGGGATCCGCCTTGGAGAGCGACACCGAAAGTGGATCCGAGCTGCTCAAGCGCTTCCTGACACTCGAACCCAAGCTGCACTCGGTACTTGCCGAGAGTCGAAACAAGCGAGAAGTCGTCCGACACCTTGCAAGCGAACACATCGATGGACTGTCCTTGGAGTCGCTGCCCTCCTACTTCAAATCGGCTATTGAAGATCTGGTTGGTCTGCGCCGCCGAGTCAAAGCGCTGGACAAATCGACCTACGAAGAACTGGTGAAGATCTTCTACGCTCTGGGTTTGGAGGCTGTTCACCCTACCTTTACTAGCGACACGCCGAGGCGCACAGGGTTTACCTCCCACGGGAGGATCTCACACCTGAGCATGACCGTAAAACCACGCGACACTGGGCGCGGGATCGTGTTCTTCAACGAAAAATCGGAAGCCCAGGCCGTCAATATCCTGCTGGCAACGACGGATTGGACGATCGAAGAGCTTCGCGCGTTGGTTACAGAGCAAACCCACTTCCTCTACGACCGCACGATTCTCATCTCCGGGCGGGAGCTTTCCAACGAGGAGCGAAACGGGCTGGCAAAATTCTCCAAGCAGCAGAAGCATACGCTGCTGCATGTCGACCCCGTTTTGCTGGCCATGCTTGCCGGTCTTGGGGTACCCGAACAATTCCGTCTCAAGACGTTCTTGCAACTGAGTTTACCGTGGACATTCAGCAACCCGTACACCGGAAACCAGATGCAGCCTGCGCCTCCTGAAATGCGCTACGGTCGCCAAAGTGACATCAAGTCGCTCATAACCATGCGCAACGGTGCTGCCATGATCTTTGGGGGCCGTCAGCTAGGCAAGACCACCCTTCTGAACGAGACGCGACGGTGCTTCCACAACCCTGAGCAGCATCGCCATGCGTTCTTGCACCAGATGGATGGCAACCTCGACCGGGCGAATCTGTCGGGCGATGAGCTGGACAAGCACCGCAAGCATGTCTGGGGCAAGATCTACAATGACGCCGTTTCGAGCGGGCTGATCAAGGCTTCTTACGGGCTCGATACGGCGGCAATGGTGACTGCGCTTTCGGATTATTTCCGCAAGGACAATCCCGACTCTCTGATGGTGTGCCTGGATGAAATCGACCCCATCCTAGGTCTTGATGCCGCCAACGGTTTCCGGATCTTCCGCGAGCTGAGCGGCTTGGTTAACAACAGCAATGGCCGCTTCAAAGTCGTCATTGCCGGACTTGAGAACGTTCGCCGATTCGCGGATGCACCGAACTATCCGCTGCATCAACTTGGCAGTGCGATCCAGGTCTCAATTATGAGCCCAGCGGAAGCCCTGCAGCTCATCCGCGAGCCGCTTGGCTACCTGGGCTATGAATTTGATTCGCCCTTGTTGATGAACCGGATCCTTGTCGAAACAAACCGTCACCCTGGATTGATTCACATCGTCTGCCATGAGCTGATCCATATGCTCAGCGCTCGACACGATCGACGGATTGGCTCGACCACTATCACAGCTGACGATATTGAGCAGATTCGCAAGGATCCACTCATCCGTCAGCTGATTTGCGACCGGTTCGACATCACCCTTAACCTCGACCTGCGCTACAAGCTGATCGCCTACAGCTTGATCGCACAGAGCACGAGCAGCTTCTCACCGAGCCGAGCGAAGGCAATCGTTGAAGAGTGGGCACCTCAACTGTTTGAACCCATGACCGAAGCCCAGTTCGAGGCCTTCCTCGATGAGCTTTGCGGCCTGGGTGTTTTGCAGCACATGCGACGCGCTGAGGGCGGTAAGGAATATGCGCTGCGTAACGCCAACATCATGAACCTCGTAGGCGGGCCCCAGAAGATCGCTGACAAGCTCTTTGCAGCCGTAGACGCGATTCACGAAAACGATCCCCTGTCAGCTCACGCTTATCCTGAAAACGCCACCCGCCCCTCTCCGCTCACGCTGCGAGATGAGAAGCTGCTCATCAGTGAAGATGCGCGAGAGAAGCCTCTGGCAGGAGTGATCGAGGCACGCTCCTCGAATTACTCGGTAGGCGTTATCACAGGCTCTGAAGCCTTGGGCTTAAACCCACAGTGGATGGAAGAATCGTTGCTGGCGATCGGTGAGGAAGAGCCCGTCATCAACAACAATAACTACGGTCGCTATCACGCATTTCAGAAGAAAGACACGGAGCTGGGATCGTCCAGCGACTTCAAGAAGCTGTTACATGAAAGCGTGCTTAACGTTCAGTCCGCTCACAAGCACATCATGCTGTTCGTGGAGCTTACGGGTGATCGTCCTCTGACCAACACTCTGGACTTGCTTGATGTTGCGCATGAGGCAAGGCTGCACAGCAATGCCAAACGCAACCGAGTCCGGCTGGTGTTCCTGATGACGCCGCGCGCGCTTTGGCAATGGGAGTCGCACCCAGAGCTGATCGCCGGGCGAGAGTCCCAGCAGCCGTTCATCGCACTGGATGTGTGGAAGACAACGGCCCTGGCGCACCTGCTCAACAAGCTTGAGCTAGAGAACACCTCCACATCGGTGGCGACCCTGGAGAAGTACAGCCAAGGTTGGTACTTCTCGCTGGACAAATTGCTCACGGCCAAGGACAAAAAATCCGATGTGGTGCGTATCAGCTCATTTGGCCAGGCCTACACCTCTTTACTGAATGCCAAGCCCAAAAGCATGGAGGAATTCCTGCAGAAGGCCGGTGTTTATGCAGTGGAATGGGCAAAGCCTGTCCTGAGCGCGCTATGCGAAGAGGAGCGATTCGACGAGGACGATCTTGAGCTTCAACTCATGGAGTCCTATGATCACGTCAACCCGCAGCAAGCTCGTCATTGGCTGTCTCGTTTGCGCTTGATTGTGCCCTGTAAAAGTAGCTCGAAGAAGAGCCTCTACTGCGTTCCGGAGAGCATCAAGGCCGCCCTTCTCGTTAAGTCACCTCAGGAAGCCAGGGCATGAACATGTCCAAAGCGATTGCAGGCCAAGGAGACTGGGTTCAGGCAATGAAAGATGCCTGGGGCTCTGTCCCGGCCAGTGACCTGCTCAATCCGGATTCCAAGTATTGGGGCGTGATTAACCTGTCCGCACCGGACAGCGCCGAGTGCGCAAGTTTCGCCATGGCCGGCAGAGCACTCAAATATGGCCGTTCAATGGCTATAGCGCTCCCGGTGCTGGGTGGGGAAGCCCTGACCCGACTGATGGTGTACCTTCACCGCATCCGTATGGACGCCCTGCAGGGAGGCATTCGCTCGCCTTGGCTGAACCCCTCGAACATGGAGCAATCGCCACACGTCGTGTTCATCTCACGCCCTCGGGCCGGATTCCATGACATTTCACGAGTGGCTGATTTGCGTGCTCGCGTGCTGCGAGGCTCGGATACCAAACGCACCAAGGCATCGACATCTCAGACCCTCGTAGTCGATGGTTCATCCGGCGTGATGGATCTGGTTGAAACCATAGGCAGAGGTAGCAAGCCTTTCATATTCGTCATTGACGGCACCCGAGGGGGCAATGACAACGCTGCTGCCGTTGATAGCGCGCTAGAAGAGAGCTTTCCGCAGGTTCCCAGAATTACTCTGCTCTCCCTGGGGGACAACGAGTCCCTGGGCAAGATGCGTACAAACGGATCACGTAGTCACCTTTGGCTCATGAGGATGGGTGACAAGCATTTGCTGCACCCTCCTGCCATACCTGGATGCCATTTTGCGTTGACGGTAATTCAGGATGCCAGAGCCAACGCTGAGCTGGGACAGATAGCTGATCGTTTCTTTGGACTAAGGCGAGAGCTTGAACGGCAAGACGTGGTGCTGAAAAACCGCCTGGCTGTCATCGGAAAAGTCTTCCGCAGCTTCAATGAGTTGCCCGTCCCACTGCGGTATCTGGAAAGCACTTTGCAAGCGGCGACACGCCCGGGCCTCTATCCCATTCGCTGCCTGGAGCGATGGCTGGAAATCGCGGGACAAGGAAGCACGCTGTACGCGCAGTCGGACATGAACTCCCGCAACCTGATTAACCAAATGACGGGTGTGCATCAACTCTTTGGGGAGTCCACCACTGGAAAAGCGGCATGGCTGCTGAAGCATCTCCAGGGGGCCTTTGCTGAGCAGCGTGCCACATTGGTGTTGTGTGGTAGTCCGCATGAAGTAACTGCCCTACAGGACTGGCTCGACAGTGAGCTTGATGAGGGATGGAACGGCACGATCCAGATCAGTGCCATGGATGGCGTGAAGGCTTATCGGCAGTATGGTGGCCCCGTTACGGACGTGATTATCACAGGGATGCTGTGGCCCAGCAGACAGCACTGGCTTGCGACGCCCTGCAGGCGGTTGATGATCCCTTCCTATGAATACGAGAAACCTTACCTTCAGCGGATGCTTCAGCTTTGGTGGATCAACCATGGCGCCGAGAGCTACAGAGACGGCGACAAGCTCACGCAGTGGCAGCTAGGTTGGACTGACCGCCGTTGCGAAGATCTCGAAACCGATTCGCAATCACTGGCCCTTGAGCCAACCTACTACCCGGATTGCAGCCAATACCCGCCCCGCGTACGCCACGTGGCGATACCACTCGATATGGAGTATGAGAACTGGTTCGACTTACTGGTAGAGCAACCCGTAGAGCCCAAGGCGTCAGTCCAGGGTGGAGAGGCATTAGCTCCCGACCTGGTGTGGATCTCCATCGAAGGGGCAGATGCAGAGTTGCCCTGGAGCAAAACTCGTCCGGTGCTTGTGCTACGGGAGGAGGAAATACACCCGACCCAACCGGATGATCTCGCTGCCGGTGACCAGATCATACTGCTCAAGCACACAGACGAGCGAATCGCTACACAAGAAACACTTTTCGAGATGGTGGCTGTCTCGGAAGGCCTGCAGCAATTTCTTCGTGCCGCAGGCCGCTGGAAAACAATGGTAGACGGCGTCAGTGCTCGAATGTCAGTAGCGCAGGTTCAAATCCACCTACGCAAGGAAGGTGTGACGGTAGGCGATGCCACGGTTGCCAGTTGGTACCGTCACAAGGTCTACGGCCCCCGTGATCGAGCAGCGGTCACAGTCTTTGCCCGGCTCTCCGGCACAAAGCAACCCGAAAAAGCTTCGGTCTATGTGAGCAACGGCATCGAGCAGTTACGTGTAGCTCACCAAAAAATTGGCAAGGAGCTTCGCAAGGCGATTCTGGAACGCGGTAAAGGTGCGACGACCATCGAGATTGGCCAGCTGAAGGTCGATGGCCATGCTTTCGACGACATGATCGAATTCGCACGGGTATCGTCAATACGCGCCCCCTCCGTTCACGTTGTCGCGTCAAAAGATGAGGCACTGATTGATATCGCGAACGACATTATCCAAGCCCACCCGGGACGCATCTGCCTGACCAACCCGGCAGTCAAATCGATGCGAGACTCGGTGTACGCGAATGTCACAAGGTTTAGGACGTGCTTGTCGCTCATGGCCACGCAGCTCTATGACCATTACAACAACAGGACGATCCGGTTTAACGAAGTGCTCAAGCATTTCGAACAGGAGCTTATCGTTTTCAAGCCCCAGATGTCCCCCGTAACGATGGGGATGTATGCGGACGATCGCAGGTACAAGGGCAAGCCCGCCGACATGAACAAGCACTTTTGCCTGGGCAATGCTCGCGACCCGGTACGCACCCTGCGCATTCATTACGAATGGGACGCCGATGACAAGCTGCTCGTGATCCATCACGCCGGTAAACACCTGGAAACCACTCAATCTTAAGGACGAATGATGGATCTCACTTATCGGCAGAAGATGGGGCTGACGGCAGCTTTTCTGAAAGAGATGCGCCTACGGCTTAGCGACAAGGATGTGGATGTACTACCTCCGGATGGCAAGCTGTATGACGGCATCGAGCCCAGTCGCCTCAACTTGGTTGGCTGCCTTGGCCCAGCCCCTGATCCTGACTACACCGGGCCGCAACCCCCGAACTCGATTGGTATTGTGTTGCTGGTCTCTCCCGATGAAGAGGGTGTGATCAAGTGTGAGTTGGGTGGCCAGTTCGACGTAGTTCATCGCTATATCCCTGATCTGCGCAGCATGGAGGAAAATCTCGTGCTGGAAGAAGGTTCGCCTAAGAAAGCTCAGACCCTTCCCATAGCGTTCAAGCGATACTCCATCAGTTTCTCTTCGATCATCCTGGATCTAGACCCTAGGAAACCAAACGAGTGGATATCGGCTAGAACTGAGATGTCGGCCATTCTCAATGATGAACAACAACGTTGGATGAGCGACCCAAGAGTCATGCGTCGCTGCCAGACCAACGCCAACGGTAATGCGCGCTTCAATTTCGACTGGAGCGAGACCGCCCTTGTCGATCAGGTGAGCCTCAACCGCACGGTTCATGAGCAAATCATCAGCGACCGAAGCGCGATCCTGAACTATGGAGTCAATCTGCGAGGTCGCCTCCGCCCTACTCCTTCGGCATTCGGAACGAGTGCCAACGGTAGCTTCTTGTTGGAAGTCTTTCTGGAGAATCAGACGACCACTGAGCATGCTCGCGCGTTTGGTGTTGATTCGCCCTATCTCCTGGATGCCCGTTTGGTGGTGAAGCTCACCGCAGGCCAGAGCCACAAGGTTCCACATCGGCTGCAGCCCGAGGAATACAGGTACCGGGATGATGATGGTCTTCCAGGCTATGGCATCAGTTGCGCAGTACTGGAGGTCGACAAGAACCAATTCATGACAGATGGGATGCCCACCTTCGCTCAGCCTCGTGTTGAGGCGCCATCGCCGGCTGACATGAAGATGGAGTATGCCCCAAGCTATGAGTTACTCGCGCGTGACCCTCTACTGGTTTGCGACAGCCTTTTGAAGGCTCAGGAACGCTATCTGGGAGAGTGGGCGCAACGCATCAGTGCGCTGGAGTCCGCTGGACTGATGGCCGACCGAGACGTTGCACTGGCTGATCGGGACGCCTTCCGCCAGGAAACAGCCCGGATACGCGATGGCGTTGATCTTCTGCGCGAACATGGCGACCTGCGCCAATGCTTCCAGTGGATGAACGAAGCGATGGCAGCCGCCATCAAGATCCAAGGTAAACAATTCACCGGTTGGCACCTGTTCCAGCTAGGGTTCATTCTGACTCAGATCCGATCAGTCTACGAACGCCATGCTCCTCTGGATGAGCTACGAGGGAGCATGGAGACAGCCGATGTGCTTTGGTTCGCCACCGGCGGTGGCAAGACTGAGGCGTATCTCGGCATCATCAGCATGGCGCTGCTCTACAGTCGACTGAAGGGGCGCGAACACGGCACAACTGCCTGGCTGCGCTTTCCCCTGCGTATGCTGTCGGTGCAGCAGTTCCAACGCCTGTCTTACGTGCTGGCTCAGACCAACAAGATCCGTCATTGCGAACGGCTCGGTGGATGGCCGCTCACCATTGGCTATTACACAGGGGAAGGCACGCCTAATCGCATCAGCAGCACCTACGGGGAAGACATATACAAAGGCTTCTTACCATCGCTCAGTGGGGATCGCCTCAAGTCGTATCAATTCATCACCGACTGCCCATATTGCGGTACCGTCGGGTCGATCAGCATTGAAACGGACATGGCGCAGGCCCGCATCAAGCATGTGTGCAACAACCCTGAGTGCTGGTCTAACTGTGATGCCGACCCTGGCGAGCATGGCCAAGGCATCAAGGGCGAAATAGGAATCTACGTATCAGACGAAGAATGCTACCGGTATCTCCCCTCGGTGCTGGTCGGTACCGTCGACAAGCTGGCCGTCATCGGCCACAACCACCGGTTCGTCAATTTCTTTGGCGGCGCCCGGTTCTTCTGCCCAGAGCACGGATTCTCTCAGCGATCCAAATGCGAGCATCGCCGCATCGGGAAGCAGGGCGAAAAATCGGAAGCGGTCGAGTGCGGCAATAATACCCGGACAAGCACCATCAGAGTGGTGCCTATCGGCCTCATGAAAGACCTAGGATTTTCATTCCTGGTACAAGACGAACTACACCTGCTGCGCGAGTCGTTGGGTAATTTCGACGCTCACTACGAGACGCTGCTCAACGCGCTGCAGATCAGCCATGGCGGTCGTGCGCCTAAAGTGCTTTCGGCAACGGCAACGATCAAAGATTTTGAAGACCACATTCATCATCTGTACCTGCGCAATGCCGTTCGGTTTCCAGCCCCTGGCGTGAACCAGGGCGAGTCTTTCTACGCCCGTAAAGCGAAGGATGTTGAAACAGGCTCAGCGCTGATTCGTCGATGGTTCACAGGCATTCTCCCAATCGGTCGAAGCAGAGTCGCCATGAAGGCGGTGGCAGAGGCAAGCTCCCGATTCCTGGATCAGGTCGATGACTGGCGAACCAAGCTGGCAAAAAGCGATGGGCAACTCCTTCAAGCCATTGGCCTTGGCAGTGACCAAGCCGAGGACGCCCTGCGTTACATCGAAAAAAACTTGAACACTGATCTCGTGTACGCCAACAGCAAACGCAGCATCAGCGAAATCCAGCGGTACATGGAGGAAGTCAACTCCAGAACTGATGTCGAGCGAAAAGCCCGCTTGCTGGATGGTGAGACACGGCTGGACATGATCCTCGACGCCATCCGCCATGTTGAAAGCAAAGACGCGGACGATACCTGCCGGCACATCATCGCCACCAGCGTTGTGTCGCACGGCGTCGACATCGCGGAACTGAATTTCATGATCGTCGCAGGCTGGCCGAAATCGACAGCCGAGTATATTCAGGCTTCTGCCCGAAGTGGTCGCGTTCATCCAGGAATCGTCCTGTGCGTGCTCTCCTCTCATCAGCTTTTCGAGTCCGGCGTATTCATGAACTTCGGCGACTACCACACCTTCCTTGATCGCCTCGTGGACTCGGTTCCCATCAACCGGTTTGCCCCGAACATCATCGACCGCACGCTCCCCGGGATCATGTCTGCGGTGCTTCTCAACTGGGCGCCTCAACAACCATGGGGGGGCGGGTTGAACCACCAGGTAACCCACCTGGTTGCGCTGCTGCGCAGTGATATTGGAAAGACTGCAGCAGAGCAAATCAAGACCGTGGTGGTTAACGCCCTGCGTATCCCGGCAGCCTTGAACAGCAAATTCGATTCACGCGTCATAGCAGGCTTCAACGCGGCGCTGATATCACGTGTGGACAACGCGCTCTATGAGTTGGCGCGCTGGCCCGGCAGTAAGAACGATCAGAAGCTGAGGGATGCACTGGGCGATATTTTTGGATTTGCTCCGTTCCGCTCGTTCCGGGACATCGAGAACCAGATTCTGATCAAGTCGGTCAACCCTTCGGCAGACCAAGTCTTCATGGCCCTGGCCCGGTGAGGAAGTAGCAATGGATAAGGAATATGTGAGTCGCAGCCGCCTCTTTAGGGAAGCCTTCCTGCCCGGGGCGTACACGCGGCTTCGAAATCAGGCTTACGGTCAGGTGATGGGGGTCATCAACAGCGGATCCGCTCTGGACGGGGTCGACAAAGAGCAACTGCGTGAGGCTGTCTTGAACTTCGTCATCGACTGGGGGCACGCGGGGGGGGCAGTCGACCCCGCCTTCATGACCGCCGCCGAAAAAAAACGCCTGGAGATCCAGTCACCCTCAGAAATTTCGGTTTCGCCTGCCCCACTGATTCTCACCTGCAGGCTGTGCAAAGTGCTGGACTTTTACGACTCGCGAGAACCCGAAGACCGAACACTTGCAAAGATGCAGGCTCGAATCAAGGCGCGCAACGGCAGAAGCTTCATTGCATGCAAGCGTCCAGGTTGCTCGGGCGAAATGATCCAGGTTCCGTATGTGTCTGTTCATCGGTGCGGACTGGCGAAGCCCATTCACATCCATCCTGCCGCGCGCCGCTCGACCAATATCGGCTATCGCGACGAGGGCTCGTTCTTCCACTCATCTTTCTTTGATGTGGAATCGGGCAACAAGCTTTCCGGGTCAACCCAAGACAAGTGCCCGGCCTGCAGCAACCAGTACCAGGACGAAATCCAAAAACGTGGGACACCTCTCACGAGCGGCGAATCCTTTTACGCACAGAGCACGCAATACATCGCACTGAGCGAGGAGCTTGGAAAACTCATTGCTTCTCTCCTACAAAGCTTGCAAGGCAGTCCCGAAGGGCCTGAGGGGGTGGGCAAGGACGTATCCGAAGGGGTTGCGCTTGCATTACTGAAGCTGATGTCGGGACGTGAGCTGCAGCAGAAACTGGATCTGCTGCTATCAGCGAATGTGGGCGATGCTGAGGAGCAGACAGCACTGCGTGCAGAGCTAGAGAGAAAGCGACTGAGCATCGCCAAATACGAACTCCAGGCCGAAGATGATGATTTCTTGGCTGAGTTACTCGACGCAACTCGCAAGCAGGCCGCCCTAATCGAGTCCCAGCTCGCAGCGTCATCAGGATGCTTCAGCGCCGCTCGAAAATTCATATCAGACCCGGGCAGGCTCATTGACCTGGTCAGCAATCGGCGCACGTTGGAAGCCGTATTCCTGCCTCATGATGTACAAGGCAGAACGATCGCTCAAGAGATTGCTGAGACCAACGACAGCGTGCAAAGAGATCTGCTTGCAACACAATGGCAGAGCGTCCAGGAGCGGTACGGCATCGACTCGGTGACCCACATCCCAGACCTGCGGGTGGTCTTGACCACGTTGGGCTATACACGCGAAAAAGGTACGCCGTCGGTAAATCCCGGTACCCCGCCTGTTCTGCTCAACGCATTCGCAGACCGTGTCGATGAGGCTATGAAAGGTAAAACCTCCATCTATGCAATGTCTGCAAAAACCGAAGCCTTATGGATCCGACTGGATCCTCGCAAGGTGTTGCGTTGGTGCGTCGACTCTGCCTTTTTGGAGCCGCCGGGCGAAGAAGTGTTTACCGACAAAGCCCGCAGCCATGCCTACCTCCTGAGCCATTACTACGTCTTGTCCATGCTGCCTGGCAAAGCGGCGAGGGAAATCCCATCCCGAAACCCTGAAGAAGGCGCCCCTTTTAACCTGCTACACACGATCAGCCATGCACTCATGCTGACCGCGCGGCGCCATACGGGGTACGACTCCAAGAGCATCCAGGAGTACCTGATCCCGATGGATCTCTCGGTAATCCTCTATGTGTCGTCGGTTCAGAATTACACCGCTGGCGGGCTCCTGACCCTGTTCCAACACTACCTGCAGCCGTGGTTTGACGACGCTAGCATGTTCGCCTTCAACTGCGCGTTCGACCCCGTGTGCACGGATGGCGGCAACTCCTGCAGTGGTTGCGTTCAAATCGAAATCGGCTGCGAGACATTCAACCAAGGCCTCTCCCGTGCATACATCCACGGGGGCCCTGCGAATCATGAGGGTTCACTCCTGATCCAAAAAGGCTTTTGGGAGAGGTGAGTTGGATCACCTGCCTAGGCAATACAGAAATCGCTTATGAGGTTAGCCGCCAGGATGATTTTACAGGCACCTGGAAGGAAAGCGGCTTCAAATAGGGGCTACTAGGACGGGGACTCAGGGGCACGGTGTTGGGGGCCATTGGCGTAGGCAGCTACGAACGCGTTCGTATTAGTTGATGATCTCGGAGTTCACAAATGGCACATCGCCAAGCTGAACTCATGCGTTTTTAGCTTGAGTGAGCAGTTTGTCCACAAAAGCGTCGGCCAATACCCCAATACCAAAGTCGAACTCCCGGTCGTGATCCAGGTGGCTGAGGTGATTCGCGACAAGGGCAATGTTCGGTAACCCTAATTTCACAAGCGCCGCCTCGCGCTGCCCAACTATAGCCGAATCGCCAGCACCCAAGGTTAGTCCGGTCGAGGCTTCGCGAATCAGGCTGCCGCTGATGAATGCAAGCGTGGCACGTAAAGCATGGACTGCCCACTCGGGTTCAGCTGCGGCTGACATCAACACTGCAAGAGTGGCCTCTAATGGCATGACATGTGCCGACGACTCAATAGGCCTGCTCAGCACCAGGAGAGCCGCCTCCCTGTGCGAAGACATCGCGGCAGCCCTGAATGCCTGGGCGATAGCGATGATGTCTGCGCGAAGGTTTCCGGACGGAGCGGGCACGACCAGTCGGGAAAGGACATGTCCAGCTATAGCGTCGAGCAGCGCGTCCAGCGTGTTGCGAAATGCGCCGCACGCTAGAAAAGCGCACGTGAATGGCAACCTGCTATTGACTGAGAGACTTTCGGCCACTTGGCATTCACAAATGCAGCCCACAGCATAGCAGGGTACGATTTTTACACTCGCCACCAGAAAATCTGTGGCGCGGCAACTCGCGGTTATAAGCGCTGGAGGACGATCCAGATTCTAGTTGGCCGACCGGCGATTTCCGGCTTGTTGTCTGCGACTCCAACCAAGGACTAGGAATAATGTCCATTCAAGAAGAATTGCGCACCAAGCCGGCTGAGCTATTCGATTAGTCCAACTTCGTCTTCTATATTATTGCCTGCCATTACAGCGGATCGATACTATCCACGTGAACAGGCGCTTTTCGACATGAAGAAAAATCTATCGTAATGAGGCTCAATGGAGGTCAACCCTCCTCTCGGGAGCGTCAACCATGTCAGCACTTTGAGCTTTCCATTTAAAGTTTGAAAGAGGCTTCAGCTCACCTATCACCGCGCTAACGCTATATCCTTAGCATAGATGAACCCCTGCATCGTAGTGATCGGAACATTATACGGACTGCAAAACACATCATGCTTGCCAATATTATTTTCGACTCTATAAGACCAATTCAGATCCTGAATCACCTTCTTCTCTTGGAGTTCCGGAATTTTACGACACTTATCGGCAATAATATTCGTAATATTGAAGACAAATTTATATATATCCAAACCAAGCTCATACACCACGCCATCAAGCCTTAAACTAGGCTTGTCGCAGTACATATCGAGATGCTTCATAAGATCCGCGACATAGTCGAAAATCTCGGCAATATCATCCATCTCTTTCTGCACAAAACGAACTTTTGCGTCGTAATTTTTATTAGCCTTACCAGGAACAGTATTACCAATGAATGATTTGACACTTTTCGCGAGCACTTCCAACGGAATCAATAAATGCTGCGAATGGCTGACCATGACATTCTCGCCAGCGACGACGTGCAGTCGAATTTCGTCCACATCTCCGACATGACAGATGAAGGCGCAGAGAAGGAAGACACCTCAGGTACCAAAGTGGCTATCGCAGGTCACCTGTACAAGGTGCTGAGGGGGCATAACAACCTGATCTTCCCCAACAGGCGCCAAGAGGTTGAATTGTTTGCCGACCGTCTGCGCTCACTGTGCGAGAACGATGGTGTTCCGAACGAGTTCTGGCCGCATCACGGTAGCTTGTCCAAGGAGCTACGCCAGGATGCCGAGCGGGCGTTGAAAGCGGGAGATCCTCCAGCTTCTGCCGTATGCACTACCACCCTGGAACTGGGTATAGACATCGGTAGCATCAGGACGGTCGCACAGATCGGCTGTCCACCCTCTGTGGCAAGTCTCAGGCAACGGCTTGGCCGCTCTGGTCGCCGACCCGGTGAGCCTGCGATGCTCAGGGCGTACTGCCGGGAGCGCTCTTTAACAGATAAGTCGGATCTCTCCGATCAGTTACGTGAGGGCCTTGTCCAAACGGTCGCTATGATCCGATTGCTGATCAGTGGATGGTTTGAGCCGCCTCGATCGGGAGGCCTACACGCCTCGACACTGGTGCAACAGTTCCTATCCTCAATTGCTCAGCTCGGCGGTGCTTCTGCGGCGCAATTATGGGCAAATCTCATCGCAAGCGGCAGTTTTGCGAGCGTCACCAAGCCTGATTTCCTGGCTTTGCTCAAGGGTATGGGTGAGAAGGAATTGATCGTCCAGGACAGCTCAGGACTTCTGCTACCAGGCGAACTCGGGGAGCGGTTGATCAACCACTATGAGTTCTACACCGCCTTCACAAGCGATGAAGAGTTTCGTTTGCTCCGGGATGGGAAGCCACTTGGCTCGCTGCCCGTCAGCAAACCCCTTACCAAGGGACAACGCATCATCTTCGGCGGAAGGCGTTGGCAGGTTCAGGATGTCGACCTCGAAGCAAAGGTGATCGTGGTCACACCGGCGCGGGGCGGCGAGCCCCCTCAGTTTGATGGGCTTGGTGCCCAGGTGGATGATCGTGTCAGGCTTGAAATGCGAAACGTGTTGATGGAGACCACATCTTGTCCCTTCCTGGACAAACATGCTCAAGCGCTCCTCGATGAGGCTCGGAGTAACTTCCATGCCCTCGGCTTGGGTGATGCGGCGATTATTGGCTCTGCCAGCGTAAGTCGTGTGGCAACCTGGCGAGGTGATTACACCAACGATGCGCTGGCGTTATTGCTCAAACATGTGGGCATTCAGTGTGAAAACACCGGGCTATTCTTGGAAGTTGCATTTGGCAGGGAGGACACGTTGCGAGCGTTGGGCGTGATCGGCCAGATGGACATCTCAGATGTAGAGCCGATCTTGGAAAATGTCGAAAACATGATCCGAGAGAAGTGGGATTGGGCTCTTCCCCGCTCGCTCCTCATGAAGTCGTTTGCCTCAAGCCATCTTGATCTCCAAGCCGCGGTCACTACAGCGCAACGTCTAAGCGAGAAACCGTAGCGCAAGGCGAATGCCCAAGGCGCTCTTCTCCCAAGATCTGTCCCCCTTTTCGAGGTGAACTGATGGGCAGGCGCTGACTACCTGCGCAGTATGATTTAACAATGCCTCACGATACCCGCCCCCTACACCACCCCATTACCCCCCATACAGCACAAATCCCTCACGCTCACTCAAACGCTGGTAATAATCCGCCACAGCCGGCAATGCCGGGTGCTCAAACGGTGTGTCGAACCAGCGATTGACCGACAGCCCCACAGGAATATCGGCGAGGGTGAAACGATCACCGGCTACATAGGCCCCGGTCTTGGCCAGTTGCTGATCAAGAATCGTCATGAACCGTCCCCACTCCACAATCCCGGCGTCCAGTGCCTTGGGGTCCTGGTGCACTGGGGAATGACGCACCAGCGACATAGACGGATAGCTCTAGGAGCGATTGAGGTCCGACGCCTGCCAGTCAATCCACTGGTCGATTCGCGCCCGTGTCTGAGCGTGCGCTGGATAGATGGCGGCTCCATCATAGTGGTTCGCCAAATATCGAATGATGCTGTTGGATGCAGGCAACTGATCTTCTGTCTCAACTAAACCCAGACAATCACCATTCGTCGCCCACAGCCCCACAAGCACCCTCTTCGCCTAGCCTAATTCCCGATCGCCTCCGCAGGCTCTGCACCAACTGCGCTGAATACATGCGAAACACAGGATCTGCACAATTGATCCTGCGTGCTGTTTCACACTGTCACCCCCTATTCATGATCGGAGTTTTCATGACAGGCAAAACCGTCCGCGACGTAACTTATCAGTTGCTAAGAGAGCTAGGCCTTACGACTCTGTTCGGCAATCCAGGCTCGACTGAAGAGACCTTTCTCAAGGATTTTCCAGCCGATTTTCGCTACATCCAGACCTTGCACGAATCTTCAGCGGTCGGCGCGGCCGATGGGTTTGCGCAAGCCAATCGCTCACCGGCAATCGTCAACGTACATACCAGTGCAGGGCTGAGCAACGCCATGAGCAATATTTTGACGGCCTTCCAGAACAGAACGCCGTTGATTATCACCGCCGGTAACCAAACGCGGGACATGCTGCTGATGGAGCCGTGGTTGACCAATATTGAGCCATCTGTATTGCCCAAACCATGGGTCAAATGGAGCTATGAACCGGTCTGCGCGCAAGATGTACCGGCTGCATTCATGCGCGCCTACGCCATCGCCATACAGCCACCAGCCGGCCCGGTATTTTTATCGATTCCACTGGATGATTGGGACAAACCTGCCAGAGGGCCTGCACTGGTACGTAAAGTGGCCACGCGGATTGCTCCAGACCCTGATGTGCTTGGCGAATTTGCTCAAGCCTTATCAAAAGCCAGTAACCCGGCGCTGATTTATGGTTCTGCCATCGCCCGTGGTCAGGGCTGGCCACAAGCCATTGCGCTGGCTGAACAGTTACAAGCGCCTGTATACGCTGCGCCGGCCTCTGAGCGGACTCCCTTTCCAGAGACCCATCCGCTCTATGCAGGCGGCTTGCCCTTTGCCATTGAACCCTTATCGAAGAGGCTTGCTGGCCATGATCTTGCGATCGTCATAGGCGCGCCGGTGTTTCGCTACTATCCCTACGTTGCGGGCGACTACTTGCCTGCGGGCTTACGCCTTTTGCATATCACCGATGACCCGAGCGAGGCGGCGCGAGCCCCGGTCGGCGATAGCTTGCTGGGTGATGCCGTATTGTCTCTCGAAGCGCTGGCTGCTCAGGTCAAGTCACGCCCGAATGGGAGTGCCAAGGTCGAGCGCCAGGCACATGGGCTTGCTCCGCACCCAGCCGCGCCTGAGCCTGCAGAGAGCGTCGATGGGCTTTTGTCATCATTGAGTGTGTTCAAGGCTCTGCGCGCTTCAACACCGGCAAATACCGTGTTGATTGAAGAGTCGCCCTCAAACCTAGCAGAGCTGCATAGCGCTTGGCCTGTGGATCAGCCTGATTCGTTTTATACCTTTGCCAGTGGCAGCCTGGGCTGGAACCTGCCAGCCAGTATCGGGGTTGCCCTGGCCGAGCGCGACAGTGGCCGCAATCGCCCGGTACTCGCGATCATCGGCGATGGCTCGTTCCAATACTCCATTCAAGGCTTATGGACTGCGGTGCAACACGAGTTGCCGATTCTCTTTGTCGTGCCACGTAACGGGCAATACGGCATCTTGAAGTCCTTTGCCGTGCTTGAGCAAACGCCTAACGTGCCGGGACTGGACTTGCCAGGATTGGATTTTGTCGCGCTGGCAACAGGGTATGGGGCCTACGGGGTACGCGCCACTACCCTTGATGAAATTCGTGCGGTTTGTGAAGAAGCCTTCACCCGTAAGGGACCAACGGTGCTGGAAGTGCCGGTGCAGGCGACTATCCCGCCGCTTTTATAGCCCTGGCGTCGGGTTTCAGTCAGAGCTCCAGGTCTTGAGGGCTCTGACTCATCAACAGCTTGAATGCATTCTCGGCAGAGTTGATTAAGCGCCGAGGTTGCGATACTGGCCCTTGAAATACAGCAACGGCTGCGTACTGGCCACATCTTGCAGATCCAATGCCTTCACTTCCCCGATCACAATCACATGATCTCCAGCAGCATGTTCGGCGTGTATTTCGCAATCCAGCCAGTGCAGGCTGCCTGCAATGATGGGATTACCCAAGGGCGATTCATGCCAGTCGATACCGTGCCATTTGTCGGTGCCCTTGCGGGCAAATTGGTTGGAAATGCTGACCTGCTCACCGGACAGGATGTTAACGACGAACCGGCCGGCCTGGCGGATTTTCGGGTAGCTGGCCGAGCTGGACATGACACTGAAAGACACCAGTGGCGGGCTCATCGACACGCTGTAGAACGACTGGCAAGTGAAGCCAATCGGCTCGTCTTCAACTTTAGAAGTAATGACTGTAATACCGGAAGCATAGTGCCCGAGCGCTTCGCGAAAGCGCAGTGGCTCGATAGCCGTGCTGGCAAGTGACATAGGAGGTCCTGAATGGTGGAAGTATCGGCAGGCTCAGGGAGTCAGTTTTAGCCGCTCCCTTTGCCTGCCCTGCCCTCAATCGAGTGCTGCAATGAATCGAGCGTTAGTTGGCAAGCTCTCTACGGATGATTTCAGCGCCAGCACTCAAGGCATTCAATTTGCCGCGTGCAACGTCTCGCGGTAACGGGGCCATCCCGCAGTTGGTGCAAGGATAGAGCTTGTCGGCATCGACGAACTGAAGTGCCTTGCGCAAGGTATTGGCGACTTCCTCAGGGGTTTCAATGGAGTTAGAAGCCACATCAATAGCCCCAACCATCACTTTTTTGCCGCGAATCAGTTCCAGCAAGTCCATTGGGACATGGGAGTTGTGACACTCCAGCGAAATGATATCGATGCTCGATTGTTGCAACTTAGGGAAGGCTTCTTCGTATTGCCGCCACTCTGAGCCCAGCGTTTTTTTCCAGTCCGTGTTGGCCTTGATGCCGTAGCCGTAGCAGATATGCACCGCCGTTTCGCATTTAAGGCCTTCGATTGCCCTTTCCAGGGTGGCTACCCCCCAGTCATTGACCTCATCAAAGAACACGTTAAACGCAGGCTCATCAAACTGGATGATGTCTACACCTGCCGCCTCTAACTCTCTGGCTTCCTCGTTGAGGATCTTGGCAAATTCCCAGGCCAGTTTTTCGCGGCTCTTATAGTGGTTGTCGTAAAGGGTGTCGATCATGGTCATAGGACCCGGCAGTGCCCATTTGATGGGTTGACTGGTCTGTTGACGCAAAAACTTGGCATCTTCAACAAACACGGGCTTTTGCCGACTCACAGCGCCTACTACCGTCGGTACGCTGGCGTCATAGCGATCGCGGATTCTGACCGTTTCACGTTTCTCGAAGTCCACCCCATTGAGGTGCTCAATAAACGTGGTCACAAAGTGTTGGCGAGTCTGTTCACCGTCACTGACGATATCGATGCCTGCCAGTTGTTGCTCTTGCAACGCCAGACGCAACGCATCTTGTTTGCCCTCAACCAATTCCTCACCGTGCAGTTTCCACGGTGACCAGAGTTTTTCGGGCTCTGCCAGCCAGGAAGGTTTTGGCAAGCTGCCTGCAGTTGAGGTTGGTAACAGTTTTTTCATAATGAATGACCCAGTAATTTTTGATAGTTAAAGCGCGTAGTTTGCGGACCACTGATCAAGCACTGACTGATAGGGCTTGATAAAGTGTTCTTCAACAAACCGTCCCTGCTCTATAGCCAGTTGGCTACGTTCCTCTCGGTCATACACTATTCGAGTCAGTGAATAATCTTGGTGTTTTAGACTTGGCTGATAGGATTTGCCAGCAGCTGAATTCGCATTATAAATTTCAGGTCTGTAAATCTTCTGAAACGTGTCCATCGTACTGATGGTGCTGATCAGTTCCAGATTGGTATAGTCGCCCAGCAAATCGCCGGCAAAATAAAACGCCAAGGGCGCAACACTGTTTGGCGGCATAAAATATCGAACTTTAAGCCCCATTTTCTTGAAATACTCATCTGTCAGAGAGTATTCATCCTGCAGATATTCAAAGCCCAATACCGGATGCTGGTTTTCGGTCCGATGGTAGGTCTTACTGCTCGAAACGCTCAAGCAAATAACGGGCAATTTGTTGAAGTGTCGCTTGTACTCATCAGAATTGACGAAGCACTTGAACAGTTTTCCATGCAGGTCCCCAAAATCGTCTGGCGTGCTGAACCCGGGCTTGCCTTTATTGTGATCAAGCAACCGCACACTGAAATCATAATCGCGCACATAAGAACTGAAGTTATTACCAGCAATACCTTCGATACGCTCGCTGGTCTTGCGATCGACAATGTTCGTCTTCAGTATTTCGATCAAAGGAAGGGCATTACCGCTGCTATGAGCATCCATGTTCATTTCTACGGAGATGATTTCAAGCTCGACCGTATAACGGACGCCCTTGGGGTTATCCCAGTGCGCCAGAGCATTAAAGCGATTGTCGATCATCTGCAAGGTGTTACGCAGATTTTCTTGGCGGCTCTTGCCCCTGGCCAAATTAGCAAAGTTGGTAGTGGTACGAGTATTTTCGGATGGGCGATAGTGCTCATCAAAACAAATACTACTGATAGTAAACGTGAATGCTTTGCTCATTATGGTCTGACGCCTTAATTATTTGAGACAAGCCTGAATGTCCGTATCCCGGATCAGGCTGCTGCCCCAATAGAATTAATATTCTCTTTAATTAAGACGTATTTTAGGCAGGGCTAATGCTTGATGGAAAATGAATTGATTTCACCGCAACATTAGCGCTACTCATGAGGTCAGATGAGCTACAAACATGCTCGTGCGTTAAGGTAGAACCCGATATTCCCCTTGGCCATTTATAACAATTTCATAACGGATCGCTGCCGTGTCAGAAAGTGCCGAACCAGCATCGTTGCCCAGTAAAAGCGCCTTAACAGGATTGACGATGTGAGTATGCACATCCAGCGGGCTATTGATGTCAGTCAAGCGAACGCTGTAGCACCACTCGCTCTCGAATTCAGGGTACGTCCAGCGAAACAAGCGCTCGCCCTCAAGTGCAAGCTCGTAGCCTAGTTCTATGTGCAGCGGGAACCCCATCAGGGTTGAATCAAAGTCAATGGCGCTGCCCCACCACCCAATGTGCACCAAGGGCTCTTGATTACCCTCCGCGTTTATTCCCGGACCCGTCAGGCTGATTTGGACGATCAGGTATCCACCTATCGATCTTTTGGGTTTTATCACCAGCGCCAAGGACGAAGCGATCTCGTTGGTGACCCAGTTGTGTTCGTCATTGATGTAGTCATTGATCCAGTTGCCTTCAGCCCGGAAGCGACTGGCCAGTGCCGGCTCAAGCAACACGGTACTTAAAGCCTCCCTGACCATCTTCATCAGGCGTTGCATGCCCGATTACCTCAATCCTTGTAATCCGGAGCGATCCGATCCAGCAGGCGCAGCAAGGCGGCCCAGGCCATTGAGACTGCGTCCGGGTCTTTCAATTCACCTTCTTTGGTTGAGCGCCCCGGATTGTTGAACTGCTGCTCCGTGTGCGCGCAAACAGTTGCAGGGGGCAGCAGCACTTCACCACTGGCCTGGGCTGCCAGTTGAATTTCACACGATTTTTCCAGGTAGAACATGCGCAAAAATGCTTCGCCCACCGATTGCCCCACGGTAAGCAAGCCATGGTTACGCAGGATCAATGCGAAGTTGTCGCCCATGTCTTCTACCAGGCGCCGCTGCTCGTCCAGATCCAGGGCAATACCTTCATAGTCGTGGTAAGCCACTCGCCCATAAAACTGCATAGAAATCTGATTGATAGGCAGCAATCCATCCTTCAAGGCCGCCACTGCGCAACCGGCCTTTGTGTGAGTGTGCAGCACACATTGCGCGTCATCACGGGCGCCGTGGATGGCACTATGAATCACAAAGCCGGCCGGGTTGACCGGGTAAGGCGATGCCTCGACTGCGTTCCCGTCAAGATCGATCTTGACCAGGTTGGACGCTGTGATTTCCTCGAACAACAGCCCATAGGGGTTGATCAGGAAGTGGTGCTCAGGGCCGGGCAAGCGCACCGATATGTGGGTGAAAATCAGATCGGTCATCCGGAAATGCGCGATCAACCGGTAACAGGCTGCCAATTCTTCACGCAAATGCTGTTCGACGTTCGTAGGGGCGTTACTCAGGTTCATGTGGCTAATCTCGGTCATTGTTTTTTTATCCGGACTGGACGCCCAAGACGTCCAAAAGCTTACCGCTATTTAATCGCCCAGGCATTGAACCGTTCCTCGATTTCAAGATGCTCGCCTCAAAATTCACGCATTCATGGCCAGTGCGCCCTTTAGATATTTTTTGCGTCTGTATCCACTGGGCGAGATCTGAATTCAGTTTCTATCAGTGGCTGTACCTCAATTGATCCAGCAACAAGCGAAAGGCAGGTTTGGGTTGGTGACGGCTCGAATAGTAAAGATGGTAGCCCGTCACCGTCGTGCACCAATCATCCAGTACCCGCACTAATCGGCCTTGGTTGACGTAATCGGCCACGGTATCTTCAGGTAAATGCGCAAGCCCTATCCCTGCCAGTGCGAAATCAATAATCAGTGAAACGCTGTTACCCGCAACATGCCCCTGTGGCCGAACTTTAACGACATGCCCGTCTTTGTCGAAGGGCCATCCCCACAAACCTCCGGAAGTCGGTAAACGTAAATTGATTCCGACATGCTCCGTCAGATCATACGGCGTCAACGGAATGGCTCTGTTTGCAAAATAGGCCGGCGCTCCCACTACAGTCATTCGAAAATCAGGCCCGATACGCTGGCTGATCATGTCCTGAGCCACTTGTTCGCCCCATCGCACACCCGCATCGAAGCGCTCTGCAACGATATCGATCAACTCATAACTGTTACTGATTTCGACGTTTATCTGTGGGTACTCAAGCATCAACTTGCACACGGCTGGAGCGAGAATCCCCTTAGATGCGTGCTCCAGCGAAGTGATTCGCAAGCTACCCGCGGGCTTGCCGCTCATTTCTGCCAGATCTGCTAGCCCAGCTTCAATACCGTCGAAATGTGGGCCCAAGGTTTCAATCAATCGCTCACCAGCATCCGTTGGCGAGACACTGCGCGTACTGCGGGTAAGTAACTGAGCGCCAAGCCGCGCCTCAAGTTTACGAATGGTCCGGCTTAAGGCTGGTTGCGAAACGCCCATCTGCGCAGCCGCTCTGGTAAAGCTACGCAGGCGCGCAACCGTCAGAAAAGCGATCAAGTCATTGACTGAACTAAGCACAATTAATGCCTCAGGGTTATAAGTGCATTCCAATCATACCGTCTAATCATGAATAGAGAGCGCTGGTAGATTGCTCGGCAACGAAAGGGGTTCACTCCCCTTTCATGGTTTTGCGTATTTCCAAGGGTGAATCATGACCAACGTATTGATACTGGGCGCTACGGGTAACCTGGGCATTCTCACTGCTGAAACACTGACTCAAGAGTATCCAGCTGTGAAGCTACGGCTTGCCAGTAGCCGACCGGAAGGGGTTACCAAATTGAAGGAGCGTTTTGCCGATGCCGACGTCGTTCAAGCTGACTGGTACGACCCTGAGAGTTTGTTTAAAGCAGTCAATGGCGTAGATAAAGTATTTATCGTTACGCCAGATTTTGTGACGGATGAACTGCAAGTCACGCCCAATATCATCAACGCCATCAAACGTGCGGGCAGTGCTTGCCAGGTCATACGCTTTATCGCCATACCACCTGGGTTGACGTCAGCAGACCTGACTCCAGAGTTCCTTGCCACCCGCTGCGGGGCGAATCTGCACACACTGGCAAAACCACTGCTGGATGCCAGTGGCTTACCGGTGACTTATATCAATGCGGCCTGCTGGATCATGTTCAATCTTCCCTGGTTCGTTGCGGCAGATGTTAAAAACAAGCGTGAGTTCGTGATGCCGTCGATTAGTGATGCTCCGCGGCTGCACCTTTCAGAGCACGATATTGCAGCAGTTGTAGCCAAAGTTATTTCCGACAATATCGAGCAACATGCCGGCCAGCATTATTTGATTACAGGCACTGAACGCCTGGACTACCGGCAAGTGACAGACCTGATCAGCGAAGTCATCAAAGACAAGGTGACTTACGTCGACAGTGACCAATCACTGCGGGTAACCCTTGGTGAGTATTTTGAGCCAGTCATGACGTATTACCGGCATGAGGTTGAGGCCTACAAGAATGTGCCCGTCACAGACACAGTGCAGCAAATTACCGGGCGCCCCACGACAACGCTGCGGGAATATTTGATGATGAACAAACATTTGTTTGTCTGATCGCGCAGGGTACATGCGCGTATGAACCCTGCCCCGCAGGATTTGAGTTTCATTCCTGCCCCAATACCCACTCCCTAAACACCTCAGCACAGGGCGACAACGGCCGATGCTTGACCGACACCAGGTACTCGGCACGCCCTGTCACGCATTCAAAGCCGGTGACTCGCTGCAGTTCGCCTTTGGCGAAAACTTCGTCGCCCATAAACGTCCAGGCCAGCCCAATGCCCATGCCTTGTTGCACCGCTCTAAAAGCCAGTGTCAGTTGGTTGAAGACCGGAGCTTTTTCCGGGGCGGTGTAGTCGATGTCAAAGTGCTGGAACCACTGCTCCCAATCCAGGCAATGCCAGGCCGAGGTGTCGATCTGCACAAGGTTGGCCTTGGCCAGTTGTTCAAGGGTTTCAATGCCGGTGGTATCCAGTGCCGCATGGGCAACCGGAAACACGATTTCCGGGATCAGGAAGTCGCTGTTTAACGCGCCCCACTCACCGTTACCGTAAAGAATGCCCAGATCGTAATCCTTGAGGCTGGCATCATCGAATTCATTCATCGCGTGCACATGCACAGCTATGTCGGGATAAGCCTTGTTGAACTCGATCAGCTTAGGGAACAACCAGAACTGTGCCAGCGCATGGGTTGCGAGAATCGAGACGGTGTTGGGTTGATGGACATTTCGAATCCGCGTGACGCTCTGGTGCAACGATGTCAGGAGCGTATTGACGGTAATCAACAGCTCTTGCGCTGCAGTCGTGAGGGTCACGCCCCGTGGTTTTCGCTCGAACAGCGGCACGCCGATGCACTCCTCGAGTTGACGCATCTGTTTGCTCACGGCGCTTTGAGTCAGGAATAACTCCTTGGAAGCGCCGGTAAAACTGGAGTGACGGCCAACCGCCTCAAAGGTGATCAACGTTTCTAATGGCGGCAAGGCACGCAGATAACGGTTAATGGGACGACTCCTGATGACGATATGCCGTGGCGGAATGGGTGACTGATTTTTTATCGCAGGTGGCGTTGAATTGCTATCGATACAATCACGCCAAAATCATTATCTGAGTTGTCGTGATGAAAAGTGGGATGGTGTTTGCATTGTTGGCGGGAGCGATTTGGGGAGGCGTGATCCTCAGCCCCTCTTTGCTGCCGGAATTTAATGCGGTGTTGATCAGTAGCGTTCGGTTTGCCTTGTATGGACTGATTTCCCTGGCCGTTGCGCTGCCCATGGCATCACGCTTGTTTGCCAAATTGAACCGGTCGGATGTCGGCATGCTGGTACGCCTGTCATTGACCGGGAACGTACTCAACTATGCGCTGCTGGGCGCGTCGGTTCAGCTCAGCGGAGTCACTACGGCCTCCTTGATCAATGGCGTGATGCCGGTGGCCATCACCTTTCTGGGACGTGCCGATGCGGGCTCCCTGCCGATCAGCAAACTCAAGTTGCCCTTACTGATGGTATTCCTTGGAATCGTATCGATCAGTCTGGAGCATACGGGCAGCCACACCTCGAGCACCGCCTTGACTACGCAACTGTTGGGGATCGCTTGCGGTTTCTGTGGCGTAGTCAGTTGGTCATGGTACGCCACCCATAACGCCCGCTACCTTAAACAAAGTGCGTTCAACAGCAGCGAATGGTCAACCCTGCTGGGAATTACCACCGGTACGGTAGCGGTGGCGTTTGGCTTCGTCGCCTGGTTACTGTTCCCGAACCTGGTACCCGTCCACGTTGAAAGCAGCCGCTGGATGGACTTCCTGTGGGTGTGCCTGTTCCTGGCGCTGTGCGGTTCATGGATCGCCAACGGCCTGTGGAATGCTTGCTCGCGGCGCATGGCAGCATCACTCAGCGCACAACTGATTGTCTTTGAAACGCTCTTCGCCTGCGTCTATGGCTTCTTTTACGCCCAACGTCTGCCCAGCGTTATTGAGCTGGTGTCGATTTCATTACTGGTGGGCGGCGTGGTGTGGGCGGCAAGACGGCATCGGGTGCCAAGCGTGAAACTGCACACTCCTGCCTGCTGAGATCCCAAGTCGGTGGATATCAAACGATATCCACCAAAATCCCCGTTACCAGCCCAGGGATTTGAACAACGCGGGTACGTGGGCCAGATTTGGCAGGACTGCATCGGGGGTGTAGTCCTCTGGCGCCTGACGGCCGGTACCTCGATCGATCCATACACAGCGAAAGCCAATGTCTCGAGCCGCAGTCAAGTCCAACAGTGGCGACGCGCAGATATGCACGACCTTGCTTTTGTCGACTCCCAATTGCCGATAGGCGTGATTGAACAGTGTTGGGGACGGCTTGTAGGCCCTGGCCTGCTCTGCGGTGATGACCCGGTCGATAGTGCCTCCCAGTTGCGCAACATTGCCGGCAATCACTGAGTCTTCGGTGTTGGAGATGATGCACAACTTGAAGCCCATTTGCTTGAGTTCGGTCAGCGCGGTAACCACCTCTGGAAAAGGCGGCATGGCAGAGATGCCCTGGAGGAGAGTGTCGAAATCAGCTTGATCGGTGCTGACACCAAAGTGGGCCATGGCTTTACCCAGGCTCTCAGCCACGATCTTGCGAAACGTCATGAACGGCACAGATTGCTCAAGTTCATGTTCAATGTTGTCGTGCCAGGCGACGATGTCTTTGATATCGACGTCGCTACGACTGTACTTTTGCAAGATGTGCGTTAACGCCTTGCGTACTCCTTCATCCCACTGGATCAGGGTCCCGTAGCAATCAAACGTCAACCAGAGCGGTTTTTCTCCACTGAGCATTTCGACTTCTCCTTATCGCGCATAAGACCCGAGATTGACTCGGGCCTTTCAAAAACTCGCTAGAGGTTTGTTCGCGGCGTGCTCAAGCATGCCAGCATCGATACCAACCATCGTTCTGCGAGACTTGCAGCTTAGTTTGATAAAGCGCCGAAAGTTTTTCGCTGGTCAAAATTTCGTTCTTCGGGCCATCGGCGATCAACTGGCCCTGGCTGATGAGAATCACCCGGTCAATCTCTGGAATGATCTCGTCGATATGGTGAGTAGTGATGATCATCGCGCGGTCTTCGCCGCAGAAATTGCGCATCAGCGACAGCAATCCCAGGCTCGCGCCCATGTCCAGACCGCTGGTGGGCTCATCGAGGATCAGCGCTTGCGGGTGATGCACCAATGCACGGGCCAACAGCAAGCGACGCTTCTGCCCCGTGGACAAACGCTGAAACATGCGTTGTTCGTCAATGTCACTGCCCAATTGCTGCATCAGGCTGCGGGCCAGGGCGATCTGCTCTTCGCTAGGCTGCAAATGCGCATGCGCGCCCATGGCGCCGAAGAAACCGGACACCACCACATCCAGGGCGGAGGTATACGGCGTGTAGTCTTCCTGCATGTCCTGGGATACGAAACCAATCTTGCTGCGTAAAGCCCATAGGTTAACGGTTTCATCGCCAAACAGTTTCAGGTAGCTGCCCTCCCGTTCAACCGGGTAAATCTCGCGATTGATCAGCTTTAACAGGGTACTTTTACCAGCGCCATTGGGGCCCAGGATAGCGACGCGCTCGTTATAACCAATGTGCAGCGAGACGCGGTCAAAGACCTGGGTTTGCTGTTGGAAAGCGCTGACCTGGTTCAATTCGATCATTGTTATGCCTTGGTTGACCGTGGGTTCGTGCCGTGGATTTCTACTGATTTCTATGTACGATTGCAACGTGATGCTCGCCTGCTTTTTTCAGCATGGCCCTTAAGCAAAGTTCCACGAGCGCCTCTCAATGGGCGCCGGACGCACAAAGAGATGACAATGGACACCGACAAGCCAACTGAAACGGTCGTACTTTTTGATGGTACCTGCCGCCTTTGTAACGGATGGGCGCATTTCATCATCAGCCAAGACACCGCGCGGCGTATCAGACTCGCCACGGTGCAGTCAGTACAAGGGCAAAAACTGTTGGCGTGGGCAGGTTTGCCTCAAGACAATTTCAATACGATTGTACTCATCAGTAACGGTCTGTTTTACGTGCGCTCAGAGGCGATGTTTCAGATAGTCAAACGCCTCCCCTGGTACTGGCATTGGGTAATGTTGGCGCGGGTGATTCCGGGACCGTTACGGGATTGGCTCTACGACAAAATCGCTTTGAACCGTTATCGGCTGTTTGGCCGCTATGATTCATGTCGGTTGCCGGCTGCTGATCACACACATCGTTTTTTAAACACTGAGTCACACTCATCAGCCCCTTGAGTCAGGATGCTCACTCAGTGCCGCGATAAGCTCTGCTTTGTTCATCCTCGAACGCCCCGGAATCTGCTTGCTCCTGGCCTCTTTCATCAGGCTCACCTTGGTTTGGCTTTCCAGTGATTGCCGAGACGTCCGGCTATGGCCTTTACGGGTCTGGGCTGCACGTTTGGCGGAATCGGATCGGACCGTTTTTTTCTCATGGCTTGAGGTGCGCTCGCCGCCGCCCCCAGCCTTTTCACCGCCACCTGACTGCTTGTTAACCGTTGCCCAGGCGCGCGCTTGAGCTTCATCCTTTGGCACACCCTTATCTTCATAACTGTGTTCTATGTGCTGAGCCTTGCGTTTTTGCTTGGCCGTATAGTTGTCCTTATCACCTTGAGACATGACAGTTCCCCTAAGTCAGTGAACAGTTAAGAACTGCAGACGCAGCACCTGATTTATCTGTCTGGGACGCAGAGTTAAATGTTCAAAAAATACCTCATGGACTGACCAGTGGTTCTGATAACCGCCGCAATAAGAATCTGAATGATCGAAAAACCCAGGTCTTACCGTTTGGTCACTCCAGTGTGAGGGCAAGATTGCGTCAAGAAGTTTCTCGCGCAATGAGGGCAACCCTCTATGAATGGAAACATTTCTCATTTATATTTGCTGCCGTGCTGCTTCCCCTCAGGCCGATCATGCCCTTCGATCCCGTCAAACCCTCACTGCTCAGTACGCTAGTGCGTCATTACGACGAGCTGGTGGACCACGTGCGTCGGCGCTTTGGTGACCGGGGGTTCGCGCGCGAAGTGGTGCATGATGTCTGTGTGCAATTGCTGGAGAATCGCGAAAAAGATAACGTGCGAACTCCCTTGGCACTGTTGCGCAAGATCTCCCACGATCAGGCGATCAATCGCTATCGCAGTGAGCGTCGCAGCCAGTCCTGGCTTATAGAAATGCCGCAGCCGCTGGAAGCGGTTTGCACAGCCCCTTCGCCGCCACGTCAGTACGAATCTGCCCGGGAGCTGGAACTACTGACCGAAGCCATCAGCCAGCTACCGGAGCGTTGCCAGATGGTATTTGTCATGCACAAGATTCACGAGTTGCCCCAGGCTGAGGTCGCCGAACGCATGGGCATATCGCTTAAAACCGTTGAAAAGCATCTGCGCCTTGGGCTGGCCGCCTGCCGCGCCCAACTGGATCGTCCACATACCCATTCATGAACACACCCTCCTCTCCCGACCAACCACTGTCTGCCGAAGACGAAACCCTGGCACGCCATCGTGAAGAGCTGCGCAAGCGCTTCCCGATGCCAACACCCAAGCCTCGCAAATCTCGTACACCTGTGATCGCAGGTGCGCTATTGGTGCTGGTGGGTGTCGGGTTGTTCTGGACGGACCCCAGCTATCGTGTGGAGCAGTACACAAGTGCGATCGGTGAGCGGCGCGTGCTGGATCTGGCGGATGGCAGCCGGGTGGTGCTCGACAGTGGCACGCAGGTAGAAGTCAGTTGGCATCTGCGTTCGCGTCGTGTGGAACTCAACGCGGGCCAGGCCCTGTTCGATATCAGTAAAACCGTGTTCCGGCCATTCCAGGTGGACGCCGGTGCCGCCCGGGTGACGGTGCTGGGTACACTTTTCAACGTGGCCCGTGAGGAAAAAGCCGTACACGTAGCATTGCTGCGCGGCAGCGTCGATGTGCAATCGATTACCGACCCGGCCCAGCAACGGCGACTGATTCCCGGGCAACAGCTGGCGGTGCTCAATGGTCAGTTGCAGCCAACAGATAACGCCGATACGTCCAGAGTGCTGGCTTGGCAAGATCGCAAGCTGGTGTTTTCACGTACCCCTCTGTCACAAGCCATCGCGCAGATCCAGCGCTACCGTCAGGCGCCCATCCGCCTTGACGATCCGGGCCTGGCTGACCTGCCGATCAGCGGCGTGTTCAAAACCGACAACGTTGAGGACCTGCTCGACTTGTTGCCGCATATCCTGCCACTGACTCTCGCACGGGATGCGGACGGCACGTTGCACCTCATGCATCGGGCCGGAAAAAAATAATTCGCGGACGAGGTAGGGTTTTGCCGCGCTCGTAACGGCAAGTCAGTAAACCCCAATGTTCCCAGGAGCCCCGTCCATGAAACATCGCTTGCCGGCGCGTCGTCAGTCGCTGTCAATGTCTGTACTCGCCACCAGCCTTCTGTTAGCCCTCTCGGCCAATGCCCAGGACACGTTCGACGTCGACTTGCCGAGCAGCAACCTGGAGCAAGCGCTGAATACGCTGGCGCAACAGTCCCGCGTGCAAATCATTTTTGCCAGCGATGTGGTCGGCAACAGCACCACGCCAGCGCTCAAAGGCCGCTACAGCGCCGAAGAAGCTTTACACCGCCTGCTCGACAAGCACGGGCTGCAAGTGCAAAAGCGTGATGAGCAGACGTTCTTCATTGTCGCGAAAGATGCCCAGACCGCCACCCAAACGCCGCAACCACCGGCAGAGTCATTGGCATTGGGCACGATGGTGATCAAAGGCGATGTACTCGGCAGCGCCACCGACCCAGAGGTGCGCACTTACGCCGGTAGCCGGACGGTGATTGGCAACGAACAACTGCAAAAAGCCAGTGTTCGAGGTGTCGACGAAGCCTTGCAGCGCGTGCCCGGGGTCAAAGTGTTTGACGAAACCGGCACTGGCGCGCTGCCGCAAATTGCGGTGCGTGGCCTGTATGAAAGCCGCAGTGGCCGGGTCCAGGCGTTGTCCGACGGCATTCCGCTGGCCCTGGCCCCTTATGGTCAGACCGGCCTGTCCTTGTTCCCGGTAACGATGGCGACGGTTGATCGCATTGACGTGGTTCGCGGCGGAGCTGCTGTGCAATATGGCCCGAACAACGTGGGCGGTGTCATCAACTTCATCAGCAAACCGATCCCCCGCGAGTGGCAAAACACCATTCAAGAGCGCACCACCTTCAACCCCGGTGGCCGCCAGTTATGGGACACCTACGTCGGAACGGGCGGTTACCTGACCGACAATTTTGGCCTGCAACTGGACCTCAACAGCATCAACGGCGAGACAGGGCGCGAGCACTCCGACACCGATATCCAAAACTACCGGCTGCGTGGCCAGTGGAATATCGACGATGACCGCGATCTGAGCTTCGGCATTCAGCACTACCGGGCCGACATGGACCTGCCCGGCGCACTCAGCGTGCGCGACTATAAAGACAACCCGCGCCAGTCGACTCGCCCGCTGGACAACTTCGAAGGCAATACCGACCGTGTATGGGGCACCTACACCCAGCAACTGGGCGCTATTGGGCCATTCGACTCGGTACAGTTCAGTTGGACCAACTTTGCGCACAAGAGCTATCGCAACTTTGTCGTGGGCCTGCCCTTCACTCCCGATGGCACTGCCGTTACCAAACAAGATGGCCCGCGTGACTTTAAGGTCTGGGGCACCGAGCCGCGCTTGAGCATGAACATCGACGGCGATCAGGTCAGCCAGACCTGGTTGGTGGGCGCCCGCTATGTCAAGGAAGACATCGACTACAAGGTGGATCGCGAAAGCGTTGCCACTGGCAAAACTACCCCCTTCCGCGACTGGCAATTCAATGATTCGGCCAAAGCCTTTTACATCAGTAACGCCATCGGTCTGCTCGATAACCGCCTGACCATCACCCCCGGTGTGCGCTATGAAAACGCACGCATGGACTACGACGATGGGATCACCGGTTTCACCAACGAAAACGAATCCCGGGAATGGTTGCCTGGCCTGACCGTCGGCTTCCAGGCCACGGATGACTGGTATGTGTATGCCAACGCACAGAAATCACTGCGTCCCCCGCAAGTCACGCAGATCGTTAAAGAAGGCCAGGTCGGTGCTGAACTGGCGTGGAACTATGAGACTGGCGTGCGCTATACGCCTTGGGATGGCCTGCGGGTCGATATGGGCGTGTACCGCATCGATTTTGATGACCAGATCGTCTACAACGGCACCACCGACCGTTTTGTCAACCTGGGCAGCACCCGCCACCAGGGTATCGAAAGTGAAATTTTCTGGACCCCGCAAGCCCTGCCCACGCTTGACCTGCACGCCAGCTATGCCTATCTGGATGCCAAGCAGCGCAACGGCCAGTACAAAGGCAACGATGTACCGTTCGCCTCGCGTAACCAGTTCAGCGTTGACGGTCGTTATCACTTTGCCGAGAACTGGACCTATAACCTCGATGGCTTGTACGTGAGCAGCGCCTACACTGACGCCGCCAACACGGTGGATGAAGACGCCATTGCTTCGGTAGGCAGATTGCCAGCGTATTGGCTGTGGAACACCGCCATCGAGCGCCAGTTCAAGCTGCAAGACCACAGCGTGTTGACCGCGTCTGCGGGGATCAGCAACCTGTTCAACCGTGAGTATTATTTCCGGGGTATCGACACCAGCCCATGGGGTCGTCAACCTGCACCGCAGCGTTCATTGACCCTGGGCTTGAATTATCAATTCTGATCAACACTCTGCCTGACTGCCGACGGCTGTGGTCTTTTGCTTCCCAAAAGATCACAGCCGCGGTTCTCGGCAGTGCCTACAGCCTGGCGAACATCTGCGACAAACCGACTGGTGACGGAAACGCTTCAGCCTCAGTAGCGATCGCACATGATGAAATTTTCTTCATTTAAGCTACCCTCCTGCTTCACCCTATGCAGATCCGGCATAACCCATTCTGAAACGTCATATTTCTGTGTTTTGCTGCGTGGTAGTCTCAATGAACCATGAACAGGCATAGATCGTATTTCGATGATGGCCAGAAACAGGAAAGATCATGCCCAAAAAGTCCCACACAGCTCTTCGTAATAACTTCCGCCAATTGCTTGCCACCCCTGCGTGCTTCGAAACGGCCTCGGTTTTTGACCCGATGTCTGCTCGCATCGCTGCCGACCTGGGTTTTGAAGTCGGCATCCTGGGGGGTTCAGTAGCCTCGCTGCAGGTCCTGGCAGCCCCCGACTTTGCCCTTATCACCTTGAGTGAGTTCGTCGAGCAGGCCACCCGTATCGGCCGCGTTGCCCAACTGCCTTTTATCGCGGATGCCGACCACGGCTATGGCAATGCCCTCAACGTGATGCGCACCGTCGAAGAACTCGAACGTGCCGGCGTTGCTGCACTGACGATTGAAGACACCCTGCTGCCCGCGCAATTTGGCCGTAAATCGACTGACCTGATTTCTGTCGAAGAAGGCATCGGCAAAATCAAGGCGGCCATTGAAGCCCGTGTCGACCCTTCACTGTCCATCATCGCGCGCACTAACGCCGGTGTACTCTCAACCGAAGACGTGATCAAGCGCACCCAGGCTTACGAAAAAGCCGGTGCCGACGGCATCTGTATCGTTGGTGTAGACGATTTCGAACAGCTCGAAAAAATCTCTGAAAAGCTCACAGTGCCACTGATGCTGGTGACCTACGGCAACCCGAAACTCAGTGACAGTAAACGCCTGGCCAGCTTGGGCGTGCGGATTGTGGTAGCCGGTCATGCCGCCTATTTTGCTTCGATCAAAGCAACCTACGACAGCCTGCGTGCACAGCGTCACCTGACCAACAGCACCGATAACCTCAGTGCTACCGAACTGACACACACCTACACCCAGCCAGAAGACTACGTGGCTTGGGCCAAAGAGTTCATGGATGTGAAAGAGTGACGGTCACCCGGTTGGATAACTCAGTCGTTATCCCGCCACGTTGAATCACCTGTGGTTGGATAACGACCGCATCAAAAGCGTTACTTCAGACGATGTCATCCACGACACCGCCGTCTACCCGCAGTGCCGCCCCCGTCGTCGCAGACGCTTGAGGCGAACACACATAGACGACCATGTTGGCGACTTCTTCTACCGTTGCTGCGCGCTGAATGATCGAGCTGGGCCGATGTTGTAAAACAAATGCAGTCGCCACCGACTCAAGGGTTTTACCCGTATGCTCAACCTCGTCTTTCAGCATGTTTGCAACGCCTTCAGACAGCGTCGGCCCCGGCAACACACTGTTGACCGTCACGCCACTGCCCGCGACATGCTTGGCCAGCCCCCGCGCCAGCGCCAGAAGCGCCGTTTTCGACACCCCGTAATGAATCATGTCAGCCGGGATGTTGCGCGCCGACTCTGACGACATGAACACCACGCGGCCCCAACCTTTCTTGACCATGGCCGGCAGCAATGCCCGGCTCAAGCGAACCCCGGACATCACGTTGGTTTGCCAATAGCTGTCCCAGACCTCGTCATCAGCGTCGTAAAAGTCCTTTGGGCCATAAATACCGGCATTGTTGACCAGTATGTCGACCGCACCGGCTTCGCGAACCAGCGTCGAAACACCTTCAGCGGTGCTCAGGTCCGCAGCTACGCCTTGCACCGAGGTGCCCGGTACCGCTTCTGCCAACCGGGCAACAGCGTCGGCCACCGACTCCATGCTGCGGCCATTGAGAATGATGTCAGCACCCGCCTCAGCCAGGCCCTGGGCAATCGCAAAACCGATACCGCCTGTTGACGCTGTGACCAGCGCGCGTTTGTCATTGAATTGGATGTTCATCCTGTCTCCTGTTCAAGATTGATCGTCCGGCTGCGCTGACAGACCCCTGCGTGAGTCCTTGTGCGAAGCGAATCAGGCCACTCGTGTCCCGTCTGGCACGCTGATGCGCTTCTACAGGCGCCCTGCCTCGTCAAAGCCGAACTTGCGATACAGATGGATTGCGCGCTCATTGATCACACGCACACGCACACGCAGTTCGACCTTCAGCCAACCGGATTGATTCCCCGTTCATTCCGGCAGCCGCGCCATTAACGTTGTCATTGACGTGCGCAAAGAATCCCGCAAAACATTGACGCGCTATATATCTAGCGCTTTCGCACCTTGCGGCACGCTCACACTGCTCACCTCTTTATCGCCCCCGGCAGCCTGTCTGGCAGCACCGTTCAGCCCGGGTCACATAAGCTTTCGTGAGTTAAATCTATGAGTGATATTTTTCATTTGTCGGACAGCCTGAGCGCCGAACTGGTGGCGCTGAGCAGCGTGACGGAACAACAACAGATGCAGCAATGGATCGGGCTGGATGCCGATATTCAAAGCTTGCTGGAAGATCAACCTAGCTTTAAATCCGTTCTTCAAAACGAACTTAACCGGGCGTTTCCTGAGGCGGGAGGTGCGCTGGACCCGGAGCGCGTGATGGTCGAGCTCAAAAAGGACAGCGCGCCCGCAACCCTCGACGCGGTACAACCTTTGACAGTGATGGACACCGTACTCGACAGCTTGCGCACAGGGATCTACTTCCCCTTTTACCCCAAAAAAAACCTGAGCGTCTCAATGCCAGCTAGCCCCGCTGCGATTGCACTGGATGTTGCGCGCTTCCAGGTGTTTGCCGAAGACATGCTCGTCAATCTGAAAACCCATGTCATCCAACAGAATGTCGAGTACTGGCAAGAACAAGGCCCATTGACCGGGACACAGTCCCGAAAAGCCTGGTTATTGGACAAATTGAGTAAAGTCTTGCGCGCCGAGGCGCGACTGCTGACCAATGACAGCACTTTGCCTGCCGAACACGTCTTGATGGTCGATCAGGTGCTGCGCTACACGACCCTGACCGCCCGTGGCGCATTGCCCACCCATTCACGGCCTGCGGTCTACGCTATGGCGCTCAAAGCCAAGGAGCAGGCGCAACCCATCCCTTTCGCAGGTGCTTTGGTCATCACGGAACAAGATGGCAGTGGGAGTAGTGATCAATTTGGTGCGTTTACGATTCCACTAAAAACCTCCACGGTGCAGATCAGCAGCAGCGCCAGTGCCGGCCGAGTAGTGCTGTATACACCCTCAGGTGGCCTGGTGGGCTTTGACTCCTTGCAGGCCTTGAACAGCGAAATCGAGCGACGCTGGCAGGGCATCATCGAGTTCGAGTCACTGCTCGAACTGCTCTCGACAGAAGATCTGGAGCGCGTCCAGAAATGGCCGCGCGGGCCACAATCGCCGCTCGAACTGGTGTTCACGGAAATCCAGGAATCATTCCTGGAGCATGTGTTCACCGCGCATGACAACCAGCGTCAGCAGGACATGATCTACACCGTGCTGCGTTGTGCGAAAGTGCCCTCAGCCGTGTTCACAGAAGACCTGCGACACACCCTCGATTATGTTCGGCGCTTCAAACAGGCCAACGCTATCAGCGCGCGCGCCTACAAGCACATCGCGAAGAAAACCCGCGACTGGCTTCAGAAGGCCAGCAGCGAAGACCGCGAGGCCTGGCTCAACGCTTCTGAGCAATACCGAGCCCTCAGCCTTATTGCCAATCAGGACGGCGAGCCTGCGCCTTATCAATTTGGTGACCGGACGTTTGTGTTGCGTTACGCCCGTGAACAGCTCAAGCGACATATGCAACTGGAGTATGGGCTGGAGGTCGATCCAGACAACATTCTCATTACCGTGTCTGCCGGCGAGCGCGGCGCGGGGCCGATCATTCCGATTACCCCGTGGGCACCGTCGTCCTATACCGCCGTCAACAGCCTTTCGCGCACAGGCCCACCGGTCAGATTGATCAGCACCACGCGCAGCATGTCTGAACTGGCACTGGAGAATGTCAGCAAATTTGATATCGACTACGCCCTCACCGCACGGGTCAGCACGCGTACCGGCACTGAACCGGCCCTGGCACCGCTCAACGCCGACCAAGTCAAACAGATTATCCGCGCCGTCAATATCGGCGATAACTACGAGGCTTTTCTTCAAGACAGCCTTATCGACTCCCCCAAAGCCAGCGCGCGCCGTGAAACTGCCATCCAACAAATGATCGCGCAAATGCGTGTCGATGCGCTGGAAGCCAAGATCTCCAGTGATTATTCCCCGGATCGCCTGGACCGTGGCTATCGCTGGGTTGAAGCTGTGCTCAACGAGGCCGAGGACCCGTCCAAACCCGCCAGGGTCGAAGGACACGCCCTCAGCGTTTTCCAACTGCTGATCAGCCAGGCCACGGTACGCGGGGTACTGGTCATAGGGACCCCGGCGGTGCCAAACGCCACAGGCTCGCCACTGGAGCTGGATATCCTCGCCCCAGCGGTTCATTACCCTATCTCGTCGCTGGTGGTCTATACCCCAGAAGCCCCAGACGGCAAGCGCTTTCGCGAGTTCGAAAACCGTGGGCATATGGCCCGGCGGTTTATCAACGAGGTGTCGTTTAAAGAATACTTCGTCAACCGGGTCGGCCAGGGCGACAAGGAACGCGTTCGCTCGTTGCTCAACGATGGAACGCGTGCGCCTGATGTGCGGCTATCACTGATTCCGGGCAACGTGATCGAGCAGGCTTGCCTGGCCGAGGCTCGCCATGCCATTGCCAATGCCGACGCGCTCATTACGTCCACTTCTGAAATCAATCATCTGACCGTGTGGAACAGTATTGAAACCACGGTCGACACCGTGACCGCGGTGTTGCCTTTGAAGGTCACCGCACCCATAGCACTGGGTCGCAGTCTGTTGTCGCTCTGGAACTTCGCTGATGCCCTGAAACGTGATAGTCAGCGCGAAGCGTTGGGGCACATGGTCGGCATGGTTGCGCATTGGGTAGACGCCGGGGTGGATATCGGCGTGGCGATTGCCAGAGGCGCAAAAGTCACCAAGCCGGCGGTATCGGCGCTAGATACCAAACTGAGCTACAAGCAAGATCTGCCAGAGCTGACACTGCGCACAGATGGCATTTATGCCGGTATTTATGAAAAGGCCGCCAAGGGCCCGGGTTCATCGCTGTACTTTATTCAGCAGGAAAACCACTGGTATCAAGTCAAATTTGATTCGGTCAAACGCGTGTGGCGGGTTCTGGACATGCGCAATCCGCAGGCCTGGTACCACTCGCCCATTTCCAGGGACAGCACAGGTCTATGGCGAATCGGTGCCCTTGACCTGGGCCTGCGGGGTGGCGTCAAGTCGACACTTGCGCCCTTTCGTATACGTGTTGCTTTTCAAAATTTCAGCTTGGAGGAAGCCAGAAAGCTGTTGGATAAGTTTGATTTCCCGGAGGTCAATCAACAATCCTTCGAGTTGAACCTGGCTGAATACCTGGTCAAGCACAAAGAGTTCCCCCTTTGGTCCAACCCGTACTTCCGGTCAGGTCCAGGGCCAGATCTGGATCAAGTGGTGCCGAGTTCGGTCGCCAGCAGGCTGAGCAATAAACGCAAGGCCCCTGCGGCGCCCGAAGAGCAGCCGGGCCCCAGCACCCGCCAGCCTGTTATCTCAACCACCATAGCTGTGGTTGAACCGCTGAATGAAGGGAGCTGGAAACATTGGGGCAAAACGTATGATGCAGCGCAATTAAGCACAGAGAGCATCACACCGCCTATCTTCAAGGTGACCGGACCTCAGGGCACCTACCGCGTCATTGAGATAGACCAGTTGTATTACGAAATCTTGCCTCAAGGCCAACTGACTCAAGGCAACCGGGTCTTTATCAAGTACCCGGACAAGCCGTGCGATAGCTATGAACAGCTTGGGTTACTGCTTCAGGAGAACAAATACCTGCAACCACGACTGGCCCAGTTCAGCAATCAGGGATGGCACCTGCACAGCCCCTTTTTCCATATGCCTCTCAGCCATTTCGTAGGCTCCATCCTGCCGGCCTTGAAAACCAACTCCAAGAGAGCGCTGGCCAAGCGTTTGTACACCTACGCCGATACGTCCAGCCGCTCCCTGACACACACGCGCATGCTCAACATAAACAACACGCTGCATGGCTGGCGGGAAGGCAAAGCCAAACCGGCCAGCATTCTGCTAGGCGATCCGATTGCCTTGTTGGCGCAAGGGCCAAGGCTCAGCGATACCCTGTACAGGGTGGGGCAATATACGCGCAACAGCTTGTTTGACCGTCTGGATTTGAACCTGTCGGCGAGCGAGCGCCTGCTGCTCAAAGAGCCTGATGGCCTGAACAAGATGATGCGTCAACTGTTGCAACGACTCGGCTACGAAATCTATCCCGAAATAGCGGGAGGGATCGAGTTGGTCTTTCGCAGACGCGCCTCACAAACCATGAATTACATGCAGTTGCACCAACTACGTTCATCAAATATTCCATTGGTTAAAAGCCTGTCGGAATCTGTCGATGAATTAATTAAGCGCAATCCGCTGTCGCCGCTGTCACTGGCTATGACCACGGCAAAAGCGGAGGGCAAGTTATTCATGCTCTTGGGAGGCGTGCAAAGCACGCCGTCAACTGATCTGCCGACCGGATTCATTTACCGGCCGTAATTTAACCCCTGCATCGTCAATGTCCGCGCCGACCGAAGGGTGCGTCGCGGGCATTGCCTGCATTAACTGAGCCCCACCATGGCCGCCGTGAACTCAGTGGCCGTAGAAGTCACTCATGAAGCGCCACATGGCTTGCGGATTGGAATACATAGGGAAGTGTCCGCAGGCAGGGATCTGCGCCAGCTCGACGCCTTCAGCCTGAATAAACGATAAATATGACAAGGCGGCGTTCTGTTCGCCATACATGAACATTCGCGGGCAATTGAGCCCCAGGAACGTGTCCATCAGGCCAGCGTTATCGGACAGGTCCACAATCGATTCAAAGATTGCTCGCACCGCCCCGGCCCGGACCTTGTGACGCAAACTGGCCGAATAGAGGGCACTGGCGTACGCTGGGGCATGCCGGGTGCGCTCGATAAATGCGTTGAAAAAAGCCTCGGGGTCCGTGTCCGGGAAATCAAAGATCTGCCGGCTGAGGAAGCAGTCTTCGGGGGCAATATTGCCCTCGATATTGACAAAGCTCAGCACCCGATCAGGGCATTGATGGGCCAATAACAGCGCGGTCAGTCCGCCCATGGAATGCCCCACCGCATGGAAGCGCTCGATACCGAAATGGTCCAGCACCTGGAGTGCGGTCTTCAGTAAAAAAGGGATACTGATGCCCGACAGGTCATCGCACAGGGTTTCACCACAACCGGGTGCATCGAAAGCCAGAAACGGATGACCATCGAACTGCGTCTGCAACGTGATGTCGGCATAGTCCTCTTTTGTTGAGCCAAAACCATGCAGAAACACAATCGGGGCTAAAGTGCCCTCACGGTGGAGGCTGGCGACTTTCAATGACACGCCTTCAACGCAAATAGGCAACAGGCTATGGGTAAAATTGGCAACGGCTGGCACGTAAACCTCTACAGCAAAAAGAATGCGCCAATGTCTGGTCAATTTGCCTGCGTGTAAATTCCTTATTGAGTTAGGCGATGATAGGCCAAACCTATCCAACCCCCAGAATTGGCCTCAAGGTCTATCCCTAAACCAGGCAATGATTTCGTCGATCAGCGGGTTGGGACGTTCAGCGTTCCAGGCCACCGCAGTGGTCACCACATTGAGCCTCTGGCTCAGTGGGCGAAAAACCACATTGGCGGGGGCCATTTTTTTCATCGACGCCGGTACCAGCGCTATCCCCTGTCCATAACTGACAAAGGCAATCTGCGAGGCCACCGAGCGGACCTCATGCAACACCCGTGGCGAGAATCCGCTGGCCTTGCAGGTGGCGATCAGGTTGTCGAAATACACCGGGCTGACCTTGCGTGCAAACATCACCAGCGGTTCATTGGCCAGGCTCGACAGGCTTATGCGCGAGCGCGAGGCCAGCGGGTGATCCGCGGCCATGGCCACCACCAACCGATCCTCGAGCAACGGCAAGGACTTGATCGAGAGCCCCAGATCACCGTCCAGCCGGGCAAAGGCCAGATCAATGTCCGAGGATTCCAGTGCCGGAATGGCCTCGACGCTGTCAATTTCCCGAACCGAAACCGTCAGGTGCGGGTAATCGGTTTTAAGGTGTTCGATCAACCCGGGCAGCACATCGAACATCGCCGTGGATATAGCACCGATGGTCAACACCCCGGACTGCCCCGCCACGGCTTCTTCAACGGCCAGTTCGAGCCGCTCCAACTGTTCAGCGAATTTGCGCACGGCCGGGAGGATCGCCGCGCCCACCGGGGTCAATTTTGCGCCGCGCCGGGAACGCTCGAACAACTTGACCTTGAGCGCTTGCTCAAGCACTTGAATCTGCTCGCTCAAGGGCGGTTGCGACATGCCCAGACGTTTGGCCGCGCGACCAAAATTTTGCTCTTCGGCCACCGCCAGGAACAACCAGAGGTGACGGATCAGACGGAAATTGATCATGAGATTTCCATAGGTTTGGCGTATAAAAGGCTTATTTGAATCGTAATATACCTATCAAACTGAGTCATCGACACTGGGCGCCTCCATCACACAGGGGCAAACCCATGCAGCAGCTTTCATTGCTCGACCGTTTGGCCGCGCTGGATACCAATACGGTGTCTGACGCACTTGACTTCCTTGGTCTGAAGGGCGCAACCACCGGCTTGAGGCCCTTGTGGAACTGCCCGAAAATCGTCGGTCGCGCCAGTACTGTATTGCTCGGTCCCAAAACCGATAAACGACCAACTGTGCACCTGATTACGCCGGTGGTTGAGCAAGTCCAAAGTAACGACCGGATTCTGGTGATTGCCGGCGGCCTCGAAGGTATCTCATGCTGGGGCGACATCCTGGCCAACGCCGCGCTTAGCAAGGGCATTCGCGGCACCGTCATCGACGGTTGCAGCCGTGACATCGACGGCAGTTCATCCATCGGCTACCCAGTGTTTGGTCGTGGCGTGACCATGATCAGCGCGCGTAACCGGGTGGTCCAGATTGATTCGGCAGTGACCATCAATGTTGCGGGCGTTCAGGTTAGTGAGGACGATTACGTGATTGCCGATAACTGCGGCACGGTCTTTGTCTCTCAGGCCTCCATTGAGCAGGTTCTGGCGCTCGGTGAGCGCATTAATCACCGTCAAAACGCCATGGTCGAGGCCGTGCGCTCTGGCCGCTCAGTGGCCGAGGTGATGCATGACACGCAATTCGATGCCATCCAGACGGAGCACGCACAATGAATGATCAGCAATTGGTTGCCTTGTTCGAGGGCCTGGATACACCGGGTGTGTCTGATGCGCTGGATAAACTCGGCTTGCCAGGTCAATGCCTGAATATCGCCCCCTTGGCCGACTACAGCACGGTCGTGGTCGGGCCAGCATTCACAGTGCAGTACGTATCGGCCAGCACACCACCCGGTACGGTCGGCGATTTTATTGATGATGTTGCCCCGGGCGATGTCGTGGTCATTGATAACGGTGGGCGTACCGACTGCACAGTATGGGGCGACATCATGACCCAGTACGCGGGCAGCCGTGAGATTGCCGCCACCGTCATCGACGGCGTGTGCCGGGATGTCAGTAAAGCGTTGAATGACGGTTACCCCGTGTTCAGCAAAGGCCGCTTCATGCGCACCGGCAAAGACCGTGTGCAGGTGCAATCGGTGAATCAACCCGTGTCCATCGGCAGCGCTCGAGTGTGCGCCCGCGACATCGTCGTGGCTGATGCCAACGGCGTGGTGATCGTGCCACGTGATCGCGCAGCAGAAGTCGCCGCCTGTGCTCGTCAGATTGAGTCGGTAGAAGCCCAGATCCGTCAGCAGATCGCCCAAGGCAAATCCTTGAAAGACGCCCGTGAGGCGCTGGGCTACCATCATTTGCAGAGTAAGCGCTGATGAACTTCAGTACAGACATCCAACGCCTGAACCAACGCCTGGCCAGCGCCCAGCCCTCTGCTACCTACCGCATCATGGACCGCGTGGCAGAACGCCGGGCGCAAGGTGCCAAGATCATTTCCCTGTGCGCGGGCGAGCCGGACTTCGACACTCCCCAACACGTGCGCTCGGCAGCCATCCAAGCCATTGAGGCTGGCCATACTCGTTACACCCAAGTCGCGGGCGTGCGTTCATTGCGCGAAGCCGTCGCAACCAAGTTCCAGCGTGAGAACGACTTACCTGTGACCTGGACAGACACCTTGGTGTGCAGCGGTGGCAAGCAAGTGATTTACAACGCCCTTGCCGCCACCTTGAACGAAGGTGACGAAGTCATCGTTCCGGCGCCCTACTGGGTCAGTTACCCGGAGATGGTTCAGCTGTGCGGCGGCGAAGCCCGGATTGTGACGTGCGACGCCGATGCCGGGTTTAAATTGACACCGGCCTTGCTGAGCAACGCGATCACCCCTAAAACCCGTTGGCTGATTCTCAATTCGCCGTCCAACCCGACTGGCGCGGTGTACAGCCGCGAGGAAATGCAGGCGCTGGCACAGGTGCTGCTGGACAACCCGCATGTGCTGATCCTGGCGGACGACATCTATGAGCACCTGATTTTTGATGATCAGCCGTTCTTCACCCTGGCTCAGGTTGAACCCCGCCTGGCCTCCCGGACCCTGACCATGAACGGCGTGTCCAAGGCGTATGCCATGACCGGGTGGCGCATCGGCTTTGCCACCGGGCCTCGCTGGCTACTCGACGCCATGGAAAAACTGCAAGGCCAGCAGACGTCCGGGGCGTGTTCTGTGTCGCAACAGGCAGCGCTGGCGGCACTGGAAGGGCCGAAGGATTTCATTGCAGACAGCCGCGCAGCGTTCCAGCGCCGTCGGGACAATCTGGTCGAGCAATTGAACACCATTGAGGGCCTGAAGTGTGACGCACCGGCGGGTGCCTTTTATGTGTTCGCCAACTGCGCAGGCCTGTTAGGTCGAACCTCTGCTGGAGGCCGCGCGCTGCACACCGACGAAGACGTTGCTCACGCCTTGCTCGACGAAGCCAATGTGGCCGTGGTACCGGGCAGCGCCTTTGGCCTGGCGCCGTATATCCGGATTGCCTACGCCCTGGATGACGCCTCACTGTATGCGGCGGGTGAGGCGATTCGCAGGTTTTGCGAAGGCATCAGTAACTAGGTTTTGTACTAACGCCTTGAAACATCGGCTCCGCAAGGCCTGTAAAAATTTACCTGTAACCGATTATGCGGCGTTGAAAGCAGGCTCGGAATGCTCATTTACACCCCGTAAATTCTGCATTCCTGCCTGCTTTCAACTTGCCTGATCTTCGCTCGAAAACATCCGAAGCAGCCCCTGGAATCCGCCGCCATTAACGCCAGAAGGCCGCAATGGCGAAGCGGTATGAAAACGGGCCTTCGCGAGTGACTGATCGCCTGATGCTCAACAGCGATCTTCGCATCCTTTATTGCATTGGCCTGTACCGGGCGGTATTGGTAACAATATTTTACGTGCATACCAAATATTGCCTAGTACCAATAATTAATAATGATCACAGCGCAAGCGCGCAAAGTTATACCGAACATTGCGACAGCTGGAAATTTAATAGACCGCACACTAAGGTTGTTAAGTGCAAAGTGACTTGCACTTAACAATAAGGATATTAGTGATGACCCGCGAAACTTTTGCTGAATCGGAAGAAAACAAGCAACCCCCTATCAACTCTCCCCGCTCCATTAACATGAACGGTCAATGGTCTGCACCAACAACTGGCCCTTATAAATATGATTTGGGACCTTGCGCAGTTGTCAACAAGGGGCAGATACAAGTGCTGCAACACTTCAAAAGAGTGGGGCCTGTGATCAACCATGATGTGGTGTTCTGCAATGGAACGTCTATTCAGGAAAAGCACACACGACTGTTAAGGAACGTGGTCATCGAACCGAAGACCCGTTTTTCAGCGATTGCTTACCAAAATATCTTGTACTGCTTTTACCTAAACAATCAGCGACAGATCAAAGGCGTTCAAGTGTATGGCAAAGACGATTATGAGCGGATGCCCGAACTGGGCGTTGTAGCAGCTGACCGCCCCGCCATCGCTGTTTATAAAGACTCGCTTTTCATGGTGTTTCAAGGCGCTGAGAATGGTCAAATCTGGTACAAGGTGTTTGACGTCAATGGTTGGCACGATCATATCCTCATTAAAGGTCCCCTTATGGCTTATGCGCCGAGTCTGGCCGTGTACAACGACAAGTTGTATTGCGTGTTTCATGGTTACAATGACAATTCGATCTGGTACATGACCTATGAAGCCGGTGGATGGTCACAACATAGACGAACGTCGATGACGGCAGACGGTTCGCCTTCACTGTGTATTCATAACGATAGATTGTATTGCGCCTATGTGGGACAAGGGACTGGCGAACTGAGTGTCTCATTCTTGTTTGCTGATGAATGGGTGGGGCATGAGCGCTTGCAGGGACATCGAACGACCCAAGGACCGGATTTAGCCAGCTTTAATGGCGCACTGCATTGTTTCTATCTGAAAGATGAGTTATTGAACTGCACCTCCAACAAGCATCTTTAATTTCCAGAGCAAAGGCGTCTGTAAATTAACTTTTGACCTGGACTTGTTCTTGAGTTATTCACCTGCAGCAAAGTATCTGTTTGTTCAGACATCGAATTCGGTAGTACGTGCGGTGCTAGCACGGTTGCCCCCTTGTCCGCTGCGAATAAGATTTGAACCTGTCCGGACACCTCAGGTTTGGACGCAGTCATAGCGCCCGGTTGAAGTGTCCAGAATCATCAGACCAGTTCGGCGTGCTCGCGATTAAACCAACACGCTGTCACCGGCAGATCGTATTGGTCCGCATCGCCAGCAAGCCGACTCCCACAATTGCTTTGAGGATGGCGTTAACGCACAAACAGCTGGGAGGTTGTAATTGCCATATCGCCACCCGGCAACTGGATATTGGCCACTTTTTTCATGCTGTCGGCGTCAAATACCGCCACATCGTTATAAGTCCCGGCCAGGTAGATTTTGCTGCCGTCCTTGTTGAACGCTATGCAGTAGTAGGAATGATCCAGGGGCGCCGACTGCAAGAGTTTTTGCTGCTTGATGTCGTACTTGGACAGGTTGTTCAGCACGCCAAACATCAGGTTCGGGTCTTTCGGCGAGCGCATGCCACTGAAGTAGATCTGGGTGAGCGGCCCGAAGTCGGTGGTGGAAGGCTTCCCGGTTTTCAAGTCGACACTGAACTGCCCGTACACGTAGTCGGCTGTGTCCGGGTCATGCTTCTCGTCTTTGAACTTGGCTGCGGTGTAGAGCAGTGAAAAGTCATGCAGATAGCTCTGGTGGTTCCAGAAGTACAACACGTCCGGTGCACCGTGGTCAGGGCGTTTCCAGTGTCGGGCCGGGATCAGCACGTCGAATGTGCCGGTCTGCGGGTTGACCTTGTAGATGTCGGCTCCTGCGATGTACAACGTGCCATCGTCGCCCGCTTGCATAATGGTTAGCTGCCGTGGGGCCGGGAAGCTGCGTATCGGCTTGGCATCCAGTCCGGCATCGGTGGCGTACACATCAAGCCGGGGCGGTTGCACTTCGTAGTGGTCGTTGAGCATCAGCGTCGGGTTGGCAACGGTGTACAGCTCCTTGCCGTCGGGGCTGAGGGTGAAGCTGAACATCGAGCGCGCCTTCTCTCCCGGCTTTTGCGAAATGCTGGCGTGGAACACCTGCTTGCAGGTGTCCAGCTCAACGCCATAAACATCGGCGTAATGGTTGTTGAGCACATAGGCCACAGTGTGGTCCGGGGAGATTTGCACCGACCCCGGGCCGAATGCGTCCGGCATCTTGCAGGTTTTAAACAGCGTATCGGTGGCCGCATCCACCACGTGCAGGTTGTTCGGGTAGTTGGTGAGCACCATGTACTCATGGCCGGTTTGCAAGGCGCGATTGTCATCGGCCAACACGGTCAGCGAAAAGGCGCTGAGTACGGCAAGCGCGGCCTGGCCGCAGGTTTTGATGCTTGGCATGCTGGAATCCTTCTTATTTTTTGCCCAGGCAGGTCATTTGTCTTTTGGAAAGACAGTCCCAAGGTTGCGCCAGTTGTCATTGGATGCCTGGGCGTCCTTGTTCCAGTCCGGGTAGGTGCTCATCATGTCGGGCACCTGGGCTGGCCACCAGCATGGGTCTGAGCAGCCGTACAGATCAGACTCCATGGGCTGGCACAACGACGAGACGCCGCCAAACGCATCAATTTCCCAGCCCGGGTCGGTGGTCGAGGTGCACCCTGCTACCGAGTTCATCGCCACCACTTCTTCGATGCGGTTTTCAGCCGCAGCCTCATCCAGTTTCAACGCTTTATTATTGATTGCCTTGAGATGTTTCATATCAGTGAGCCTTGCGCGAAGTGATGTAACTGCTGATGAACGCAGGGTTTTGGGCCATGATCCGGGTGTACACCTCGATACCGAAGTCGACCCAGTCACGCATCAGTTCGCAGTAGTGATAAGTAGGGTGCGTCGCATCACCATAGCGGGCGTAACTCTCGTGGTAACAGCCGCCGGAGCATAGGTTGCGGATCTGGCAGTCTTCACAGCCCGTATTAGTCCGGTCCAGGCGTTGCGACAGGAAGTCGTTGAGCTCCACTTGTTTCACCGCACTGTGCACATTGCCAAAGGTCGGTAAGGTCGAGCCGGTAAAGCGGTGGCACAAGTTGAGTTCGCCCTTGTAGTCGACGGCCAGCATTTTCAGGCCCGCACCGCATGGCAGGGCTTTTTTGTGGCCCTCATGGATGTCGGTGATCAACTGGTGCAGGTTGGAAAAACCTATGTTGCGATGCTCCAGTGCGGCGGCTAGATAACGCCGCCCCAGGCGCTTCATGCTGGCGAATACTTCAATCAGTTCGTCGTTGCTCAGGTTGAAGCTGCTGATGTCGCCGGAAGTCACTGGGGCAAAACCGACTTCGGCAAATTTCAGCTCGTTGAACAGGTGATCCCAGATGGTTTCGACATCGGTGACACCGGTGGTCAAGGTTACCCTGGCGCCCACAGGGCGGCTGTTGTAGCGCGACAACAGCATTTGGGCCTTGCGCCGAACCACGTCATAGGTGCCCTGCCCGCCCACGGTGATACGGTTGCGGTCGTGCACGGTTTTTGGCCCATCAATGCTCACGGACAAGCCGAAGCGGTGGGCGTTGAGGTAGTCCACCGTGTCTTCGGTCAGCAGCGTGGCATTGGTGGTCATCACGAACTCCACCGACTTGCCCGCCTCGGCAAAGCGCTTCTCGCAATAATCGACCATGTGCTCGATCAATTTGCGGTTGCTCAAAGGTTCGCCACCAAAGAACACCACGGTAAAACGCTCTTCGTCCGGGGACTCGCGCAATAGCATTTCAACCGACGCCACGGCGGTGTCGATGTCCATCTTTTTGCCCGCGGACGGCTTGTCCAGGTCTTCCTTGTAGCAGTAGGTACAACTCAAGTTACAACCGGTGTTGACGTTGAGCACCACGGTGTTGATTGCGGTGCGCTCGACCCGCTTGGCGGCGATGTCCGGGGTCAGCGGCGAGCCATCGCTCACCAGCTCCAGGGACATCAGCTCGCGCAGGGTCTCGGTGACCTCATCACCGTTAAAGCGTGCGGCCAAGCGCTGGATCAGGTCATCCGATGAGCAACCGGGGCCGCGCAGGGTATCGATGATGGTGCCGGTCAGTTCATCGCTGGCAAACAACGATGAGCTGGGGATGTGAAACAGCATGCGGTCGGCATCCACGTGCACTTCGTGCAAGTTGCGTTCGACCAGATTCAAGATTGCGCCCATGCCAAACCTCCAGTGCAAGCCCCGACAACCGGGCTTGCGATCATTCCGAAAAGTGTCTGTAGCCAGTACGTGCTGTGCTTGCGCGTGCTTAAGGAATGGGGGGGTTATTCCAGCGTTGCACGGTCACGATCATGTGGCCCTCGCCCTTGAGCGCGTTGCCGGCGTCATCCACGGCCGCAATCACTTTGAGGTTACCGGCGTTGTTGGTAGACATTTTTCGCGCCGGGTTGGGGCCTGCATCGCCCGGCGTGAACACGCCGGTGTCGGCCTTCATGATGCCGGCGAACTTGACGTCCTCGTCTTCGCGGGCCTGCTCGTTGAAGGGCTCCACATGCCATTGCGCGGGCACGATCCCGATACGGTACGGCTTGCCATCCAGCCCTTTACCCCAGGCTTCGGCATCAAAGCGGCCTTGGACCTTGGGCGTTGATCCGCCGCCACCGCCAATACGTGCCACCGAGAACTCGGGCACCACCTTGACCTCAGAGATCTGGTTGTACACCGCCAGGGCTGGCCCCTTGAGTGCGCCCACAGTGACTTCACGCAGGCCCGGTTGGGCATCGCCGGCGGCCTTGACCATCAGCTTGATACGCGATGGGCTCTGTTCCAGTACATCAAGTACCTGTACGCCCTGCCCCAGGTCCGGGGTCCCGCTCAGCCCACTGCCGATCAGGGTGATTTCGCTTTCGCTGCCGGTTTTTACGTAGCTCGGTTGCACCGCGAGCAGGCGCTGGCTGCCCTCTTTGGCCGCGATAAAGTCCAGTCCGCGTTCGTCATGATCCGCTTCAAACATGCGCCCTTGCAGAATGTTGTCCTTGGCCGCAAACACCTGGTGCATGTTCACACCGTCGATATTGACGTTGCCGCGCCACTCATAGCCGCTGTACAGCAACGCACTGCCGCTGCCGTTGAAGGGTGCACCGTCAGCGTACTGACCTTTTACCGTGACCTTGAAGGTGTCGTGACCGTCAGCGACCACACTCATCACACCGGACACCTCACCTTTGCCCGGTAGGTGCCCGCTAAAACTCCACTCGCCTGCCAGTGCCTCACTCTTGGGTGCAGTCTTCAGCCATTGTTGCCAGGCGGGATTGTCCAGCGGATAGCGTTCGGCCAGCAGTGGCACCATTTTATTGCGGGCCAGATCAAACCAGTCACGATCGCGTGACAACGCCTGATACTCCAGCGACGGCCATTGGCCAAGATGGAAGTTCACCAGCCGCTCCCATTCCTGAGCCGGGCGACGTTGCAGGGCAATCCGCGCGCCCGAGTGGCAGCGGCTGCACATTTGCGTGGTGTCTTCGTCGAAATGTTCGACCGTGTTCAAACGCCGCTCCAGGGCATAACGCACGCCGTCGGTTTCGCTAGGCGCCAGCCCCTGGGTATCGGCCAGGTACTTGACCAGGGTGCGACGGTCTTCATCGCTGATCTGCAAACCATGCATGGTCTGCATCCGGGCAATACTCATCAGCCAGCCTTCCGGGGTTTTGCGCTGGTGACTGATGCGGCTCAGACCATTGTTGGCTTCCGGGATATGGCAGCCCATACAGTTTTGCTGAAGGATGCTCTGGGCGTCGCGGGCAGCCATAACTTCCGGCGCATGCAACGCGACGCAAGCCGCCAGGGACAACAGGCTGGCGTTCAGGCCTGATCGGAGTTTTCTGTTCATCAACGTCGAACCTCGCACGGTGCTTTCTTATTGTTGTCGCTATCGTTTTGATGGTTTCTGGCATCACTGGCGGGCCACTGACACAGGCTAGAGAAACGTCTATAGCGAGTAATACACGGAGCGTGCCAGCTTAGTTAAAACCTTTTAAATCAGCCAGATACGGCCAAAAATGGTTTTTGAGCGCGGGTATTTCGAGCCGCGGAGCGTTTAATAACGCGACAGCTGTTGCACTCTGAGACGACGCCTCTGCACACCCTGCCTGCGAAAACCGTCTCAAATTCGTCGCAGATTGCGACATTCACCCCCCTCTTTGCTCATTAACAGTCGTCCATGTCCCTTTAAACACGGGGCCACAGCAAGCTGGCACAACCGTTGCGAAGCCCTCGTCACACTAATAAGACGAGGTTTGATCATGTCGCTTGCTGCTCTGCTACCCGCCACCACGGCTTTTCTCCAACGTGCCCCGCGCATGCTCATCGGCGGCACCTGGGTCGAGGCTGCCGATGGCCAGACCATGGCCCTGCATAACCCGGCCACCGGCGACGTATTGTGCGTGGTGCCCAAAGCCACGCCGGATGATGTCGACCGCGCGGTCCTCGCTGCCCGCCAGACATTCGATGATTCTGCGTGGAGCCGTACCCGCCCGCGGGAGCGGCAAAATCTGCTGTGGAAACTGGCCGACCTGATGGAGCGCGATGCCCAACTGCTCGCGCAACTGGAGTGCTTGAACAACGGCAAAAGTGCCGCCGTGGCCCAGGCCATGGACGTGCAACTGTCCATCGACTTCCTGCGCTACATGGCGGGTTGGGCGACCAAGATCGAGGGTTCAAGTGTCGACGTGTCGTTACCGCTGATGCCCAACGATCAATTCCATAGTTTTATTCGCCGCGAAGCCGTGGGCGTTGTCGGTGCCATCGTGGCCTGGAACTTCCCGCTGCTGCTGGCCTGCTGGAAACTCGGGCCGGCATTGGCTACCGGCTGCACCGTGGTGCTCAAGCCTGCCGATGAAACCCCGTTGAGCGCCCTCAAGTTGGCCGAACTGGTGCTGGAAGCCGGGTATCCAGAAGGCGTGCTCAACGTCGTGACCGGCACCGGCATCACTGCAGGCTCTGCGCTGACCCACAATCGGCTGGTCGACAAACTCACCTTCACCGGCTCCACCGCCGTGGGCAAGCAGATCGGCAAGATCGCCATGGACTCCATGACCCGCGTGACTCTGGAACTGGGCGGCAAGTCACCGACCATCGTCATGGCCGACGCCGACCTCAAAACTGCCGCAGCCGGGGCGGCCAGCGCGATCTTTTTTAATCAGGGCCAGGTCTGCTGCGCCGGATCGCGCCTGTATGTGCAGCGCAAGCATTTCGACAATGTGGTCGCCGACATTGCGGATATCGCTAACGCCATGAAACTGGGCAATGGCCTGGATTCAAGCGTGGACATGGGCCCGCTGATTTCCGCTCGCCAGCAGGAGCGCGTGGCGCATTACATCGAAATGGGCCGCGAAAGCGGTGCGACCATTGCCTGCGGTGGTGAGCAATTTGGCCCGGGGTATTTTGTCAAACCGACGGTGATTGTCGACGTTGATCAACAACACTCGCTAGTTCAGGAAGAAATCTTCGGGCCGGTGCTGGTGGCGATTCCATTTGACGACGAGGCCGATGCCCTGCGCATGGCCAACGACAGCCCCTACGGGCTGGGTGCGAGCATCTGGTCAAACGACCTGGGCGCGGTGCACCGGATGATCCCGCGCATCAAGTCCGGTTCGGTGTGGGTCAACTGCCACAGTGCCCTGGACCCGGCATTGCCGTTTGGCGGCTACAAAATGTCCGGCGTGGGGCGCGAGATGGGTCATGCGGCAATTGAGCATTACACCGAACTGAAGTCGGTGCTGATCAAGCTCTAACCTGCTGCACACCACGTGTAGGGGCCGCAACGCACGGCGGCTCCTACAGCGAAGGACGGTAACCCTGTGCCAGTAACCACCCACGAATACTGCGCGCTTGCTCTTGGGTCAAACTCGCCAGCACCTCTTGCACCGGTTCAAACCGCAGTCGCCGTAGCAAAGGCGCGATTTCAACCCCTTGTACATGCCAGACCCCCATGGGCTGGTCCGGGGTCATCACCACATCGGCTTCATCGATAAACCCGTCACGCAACACCGGCGCCCGCTCAATGCTCAACGCGGTGAAGTCCGCTTCGGCATGGGCAAGTTGTGCATCCGGCCAGTGGCGGCGCGCCCTCCAGAATGGCTGGTCTGGCCAGCGCTGTTCCTCGGCGTAAAAGTTGCGGCCAATGCGCGCAAAGCGCATGAACAATTGTTCGACCCTTTGCTGATGAAAACGCTGAGCCAAGGCCGCGCGCTCAGGCTTGAGCAATAACGTGTTGATTACCGCAGGAGCCTGCAAGGCGGATGACAGGGACTGAAAGATTCCGTTGCCAGACAACGGGTCCACGGCCATCGCCGCATCACCGACCCGAATCCAGTTGTCGCCACACACCCGGGCACACAGAGTCGCCGTGCTACTGCGGGCCTGAAATTGCTCATGCTGGGGCTCTGTATCGGCAAAAAACACCTGCGCCAGTGGCGATGCCAAGCGCTGCTGGCGGCACAAACCCGGCAACTGCGCTTTGCCCGGCAATTGCGCACTGGCCACATCCACAGTCCATTGCCAGTAGCACTGGCCATCGGCGCGGCGTGCCATCCACGCCCAGCCCTGTGCCAGGCTTTCTATGGCACTGGCAGTAGCACCCGGTGTGGCCTGCCAGCGGGTGAGCAGGCTGAGGGTTTCTGGCCCGCGCAACCCCTTGCCCAACGCAGGTGCCTGCCGGCCTCGTGCTTCTACCAAGAAGTCTGCCTGCAACGGGGCGCGTCCTTCGACGGTGATGCCATGCCCGGTCGCGGCAGTCGTCACCGACAACACGCGCCCTTCAATCACCTCGACCCCTGCCCGCCGCAAGTCTTCGCGCAACCCTCGGTCAAAGCGCGGCCGATCCAGCAGCCACTCGACATTTTGCGCGTGCTGCTGGCCATTCCAGGCCACCTGGCGCTGGGATGGCAACAACGCATCGGTGCATGCGTGATGCAGCCCCACGGCACGCAAGGCATCCAGGACCCGTACCGAGATACCTTCCAAAGCAGCAAACCGGCGCCACTCGCTGACCAGCGTGACCGGGTAGCCAAGCCGCCGCAAACCCATGGCCACGGCAGCACCCGCGGGTCCTGCGCCCAGCACCACGATCGCACTCATGACCCGCTACGCCGTTCACGCCCGTGAAAATGGGCATGGGTTTTCAGCCACTGGATCAGTTGCTCATGGCTCGCGTGTGGTTGGACGGTCATTTGCCCTGCCAGGTGGCCGCTCAAGGCTGCACATCCCAGGCTTGCCCCTGATTGTCCGGCACTGCTTGAACGCACGCAGGCGGCAAAATCAGCTTGCTCGGTATTGAGCCATGACCACTGGTCCTCAGCACAACGGGCGTCGCCGGTCACTCGCAGTACCTGCGCATAGCTGGCCGGGAACACGCCTTCACCCTGGGCCGGGCTAGCGGCGCATACCAGCACCCCGCGCGCCACGGCCAGCGCACAGGCTTCGCGCAACAGGCTACGGTCCTGACGCACGCCCAGGCTCAAATTGATCAGTCGCACGTTGTGCGTCAGCAACCAGTCAATTGCCGCCGCAATCTGCAAGGCGCTGGTGACGCCACGTTGGTCGAACACTTGCGCCACGCAAAACACCGCCTCGGGTGCCCGCTGCGCAATGGCCTCTATCACCGCGCTTCCATGGCCCAAGTGATCAGCCTGCACATCGCTTTGCAGCAGTTGGTCGTCGAGCAGCGAAAACCGGCGCCCAGCCACAACCTTTTGCCGTTGCGCGGGCGAATATCCGCTGTCGACTACGCCTATCCGTAGATCATGCCTCATGCAGCACCTTAGTTGATGTCAGTTGGCCATCCTGCAGATACAAGCATAGATCGGCATTGATCAGGGTTGAAGGTCGGTGGCTGATCAAGACGCGCGTACGGTGGGCAAACAAGCGGTCGATGGCCTCAATCACTTCGCGCTCAGTGGCCTCGTCAACGGCTGAAGTGGCCTCGTCCAGCACCAGGATCAACGGGTCTTGCAGCAAGGCGCGGGCAATGGCAATGCGTTGCTTTTGCCCGCCAGACAATTGCTGGCCGCGCTCACCCAACGGGCTGTCGAGCCCTTGCGGCAGGTCGGCAATCAAGCTATCGAGTTGCGCCAGCCTGGCAACAGCAGCTATCGCTTCGCGACTGGCCTCCGGCACCGCGTAGGCCAGGTTATCGGCCAGGCTGCCACGAAACAGCACAATGTCCTGGCTGACCACGGCGATGGTCCGACGCAGCTCCAGCAGGTCCAATTCACGCACATCGGTGCCGCCCAGCATGACCCGCCCTGACTGCGGGTCATGATGACGTTGCAACAGGTCGACCAGTGTTGACTTGCCGACTCCCGAGCCGCCGCTGAGGGCCACTTTTGCCCCGTAGGGGATGTACGCATTGATGCCATTCAGCGTGCTGGGGCGCCCAGGATGGCTGAAGTGCACGTTATCGAAAACCAGGTCGCCATTGCCGGGGAGTGGTTTGGGCTGCGCCGGACTCACAATCGCAGGCAACTCCCCACGTAACTCCATGACCCGCCCGAGGCTGACGGTCATGCGTTGAATCGCCACATAGAGACCAAGCAGGCTTTGTACCGGGCCGATGGCCATGCCCAGATAGGTCGAGAAGGCAATCAGCGCACCGAGTTGCCAGGTGCCCTGCACCACCCAATAGCCGCCGATTAAAAACACGCACGCGCGTGACAGCGACGTCAGTGTGCCCGGCACCGCCTGAGTGAAAAACTCGGTCACTTGCAGGCGCAGCAGTTGGTTCATGTAGCCTTGGCCGAGGCTGTGCAGACGTTGTGCTTCGCGCTGCTGCTGACCGGCGGATTGGATGAATTTCATCACGGGCAATGTCTCGACCAGAAACGATGAGACATCTGCCGAACGCTCACGCAATTGCCGCACATCACGCTCCACCTTGCGCCGCATCCAGCGCAGCCACAGTACATCGAGCGGAATCAGCACCAAGGCCAGTAAAGACAGCTTCCACGACAAGGCCAGCAGCATGCCCAAGGCCACCAGCAAACCGATGACACTGGACACAGCCGAGAACAGTGAATCCACGGCAAAACGTTGGATTTCGGCGACATCACCGTCGATCCGCGACATCAGATCGCCCATACGGCGCTGGCCATAGAACGCCGGCGGCAGGGTTTGCAGGTGTCGGTAGACGTCGTCACGCAGGGCAAACAAAATCCGCCCGGAGAGCCGCGTATGCAGGTAGCGGTTGATCCCCGACAGGGCCGTCCCCAGCAGTCCGGCGATGATCATCAGGCCGGCTACCGTGGCCAGAACTGGGAAATTACGTGCCAACAAACCATCGTCGATCAATTGCTTGGTCAGCCACGGCTGCACCAGCACCAGCAATGACGCACATACCGACAACCCCAGCAGCCCGGCAATCGCCCAGCGATGCGGTCGCACAAAGCTGTAAAGCCACTGCAAAGCCCGATGCAGAGCTTGCGGGTCGGGGCTTTCGATCAGCGCGGTGATCAGGCGCCGCATCACACGCGCAACTGTTTAAGTTTGCGGTACAGCGTCGCGCGGCTGATGCCCAGCGCGTCAGCGGCGGCAGAAACGTTGCCCTGATGGTTGTCCAGCGATTGGCGAATCAGCTCCAGTTCGTTCTCGCGAATGCTCCCGGCGGGCGGGCGTTCGCTGGCCGTCAAGTCATCGAGTACGTTATCGGGCAGGTGCTCCAGGGTGAGTTCGCGTTCGCCGGGCCCGCGCATGGCCAGCACGGTGCGCAGCACCATCTCCAGTTGGCGGATGTTGCCTGGCCAGTGATACCCGTCCAGCAGCCGCTGTAAATCTGCATGCACGGTGACCTCGGGCGCGTTCAATTTGCCCAGCAGACGCGTTATCAGAGCGCCGAAATCTTCGCGCTCACGCAAGGCCGGAAGCGTCACGCTGATGCCATTGACGCGATAAAACAGGTCTTCACGAAACTGTTGCTCCTGCACCCGCTGTTTGAGGTCGCGGTGCGTAGCGCAGATGATCGCCACGTCGATGTCCTGCTCTTCCCCGGCGCCCAAGGGCGCGACTTTGCGGTCTTGCAACACGCGCAGTAAACGCGCCTGCAAGGCCAGCGGCATATCGCCGATTTCGTCGAGGAACAAGGTGCCGCCGTGCGCCTGCTGCAGCCGCCCGATCATCCCGCCGCGGCGCGAGCCGGTAAACGCCCCGTCCCGGTAGCCGAACAATTCCGACTCGATCAGGCCTTCCGGGATTGCGGCGCAATTGACCGCGACAAAAGGCTTGGCGCTGCGGCTCCCAGCCGTGTGCAGGGCGCGGGCAATGACCTCTTTGCCGGTGCCGGTTTCACCCAGCAACAATACGGGCAGCTCATTGGCCAAGCCTTGGCACGCCATGCGCAAGGCGCGGGCATAACGGGCGTTGCTGCCGGCCAGGGCGTCAAGATCCGCCGTGAGTGCCTGTACTTTAGGCGCAGGGCGTGGCGCCGAGAAAAAAGCAGCTGAACGCTGGGGCGCGCTCAGGGTTTTATAGAAAAACTCGCCCTTGGCGGTTTGCAGGCTGCCGGTGGCGCCCTGTTGCAGGCGGGCCAAAAGGTGCAAGCCATCGAGCCCGAGAAACTCTTCACAGCGATGACCGATCAGCGCCGAGCGTTCAGCGTGCAGCAATTGGCAGGCCTGGGCACTGACTGCCAGGATCTGACCGCTCAAGCTGACCGCCAACAGGCCTTGCCACGGCGACTCCAAATACTGTCGACGGCTATGGAAGGCCAGCACGATATGCTCCGAGTAATTGGCATTGAACACTCGGCTTTCAATCTGGCTGACGGCCATGCTGAGCAACGCGGTGCTGTCGTGCACACGTCCCAGCGGGCCTTCACGGGTCAGGTCGAGCACACCCAGGATGTCACCTTGCGGGCAGTGAATCGGCACCGAGGTACAAGAAAAGTCACTGAGGCGATCCAGGTAGTGCTCGCCGCAATCGATCAGCGTAGGCCGTGCTTCGACCAGCGCTGTCCCCAGCGCGTTGGTGCCGCGTGCGGCTTCACTCCAGCAGGCACCGAGGGTGATGTCTTTCACACCGCTGCCCTTGAGGCGATCGGCACGGCCTTCGACAGCGAGGATGGTGGCTTCGGCATTGGCCAAAATGATCAGACCTTCCTTGCCCTGGCGCTGGGCGAGGTAATCGATGGCTGGCAGGGCGGCATCCATCAGCAACTGATTATTGGCCAGCAACAGTTCCAGGTTCGCGCCGGTTTCCAGACTCAGCTCATGCTGAGCACTGAATTGCACACCATGGTTGAGGCTACGTCGCCAGGAAGCATCTATTTCGGCACGCAGCACACCTCTGGGCACTTGGCCTTCAAGGTGCAGTTTTTCACGGGCCAATCGGGCTTCGTGACGAGATTTGGGCTGAATTGTTTTTATAAGAGTCATCAGGCGCTCCACAGCAGTGAGCTTTGCGATTTTTATTTTAGATCTGCGCACTGTTACCAATCTTTACGTTAACGTAAGGGGAATGGCAAGATTTGAAATCTAGTTAAGGACGATCACGGTATGCACCACATCCCCCCTTCCCTGCAAGACACCGCTGCGCCCGAAGGCGTTTGTTATGGCTGCGGCAGCCAGAATGCCCATGGCCTGCACATCAAGAGCTACTGGCATGAGGACGGCGTTCATGTGGTTGCTGAGCATCTGCCGGATGCTCGCTACTGCGGCTGGCCTGACCTGGTGTACGGCGGGTTGATTGCCATGCTGGTGGATTGCCACTCGAACTGGACAGTGATGGCCTATCACTACCGAGCGGAGAATCGTGAGCCTCACAGCTTGCCAAGGATCAATTGCGTGACCGGCAACCTGGGGATCAAGTTCGTCAAACCGACACCGATGGGCGTCCCGCTGACGCTGCGGGCCTGGGTAGAAGGTGATGTCGGACGCAAGACCCGGGTGATCTGCGAGGTGTATGCAGGAGAGGTGCTGACGGCAGTCGGAGATTCAGTTTTTGTCCGGGTCGATGCCGGGAAGTTGGCGAATGAGGCGCATGATCGCGACCAATAATTCACATTAGATTTGTTACTTAAATAACTGATAAATATGAATCTCTGTAGGAGCGAGCTCGCCTCGCGATCTTTTGATGATTTAAAAGATCGCGAGGCAAGCTCGCGCCTACAGATCGAGAAATCATGAATAAATATTCATGTTCGTGGTTGACGCATTTGGCGACCAATGGTCAGATGCGCGCCTGTTTCAGGCGTCCTTGGCCATCGTGCCCAGGGTGAAACGGGAAGCCGGTACGCCTTAGAGGTCAATCCGGCGCTGCCCCCGCAACGGTATGCGAGCGAAACATTCAATCGGCCACTGTGCTCTGTGCATGGGAAGGCGAATGTTTCATGACCCTCGTGAGCCCGGAGACCGGCCTGATCCAACATATGGCACTCCGCGGTGGGCGGATGCAGGCCTTGGCGCGCGCGAAGTCCTTCCGTGCCCGTCATTTTTCTGCGTTCACTTGCGTGCGTGTCCGTTTTGGCTCAACCCGACGGCTCACCCATGAACTCTTCAACTCTGTCGCCCCCTCCCGCCCCGTTTGTCTGGCCCGACCGTGAGGCTGCGTTTTACGCCGAGCATCTGGCAGCCTCCAATTATGTGGAGCGCGTGGGCGGCCGCCTGTTGGAGCTGCTTGGCCCACAACAGCAGTTGCTGGACATTGGCGCCGGTTCAGGGATTCTCGGCCGCCATTTGCTGATGCCGTGTGGTCAGTGGACGGTGGTTGAGCCCAATGCCTTCATGCGCAGCAGCATCGAGCATCTGGCAGGCCAGGCTCCAAGTGTGGAACTGGCCCTTCACGACGGGCTCTGGCAAGAACTTGCGAGCCTGCCAATCAGCCCTGTACCTACCGTGCTGTGCGCCAACATCCCGGTTGCGGACGGTCAGGCGCAGGTCTTTCTGGAACAGGTCCGACCGCTGGCCAAACGCACCTTGGTGTGGAACCTGCCCGCCCAAGAAGGCCCGCGCACGTATTGCCTGTCCGGGTTTCTGCCGCCGCAACTGCATGGCAGCGACATGACGCCCGGCTATCAACTGACCTTGGCCGAGCTGCCCGAGCGCTGGCAACCCGACCAGATTCACTTCACCGACTGGGCGTTCAGCACGCTGTTTGCCTCACCGGACGCCGCATTGATGCACTTCATGGAGAAGCTCGGCGCTCTGGATGGCGCGGCACAGGGGCTGCTTGAACGCCACCTGCAGGACAACCTACAAAAGGTTCCCGGGGGTTGGCTTGCCAGTGCCCCGAAACGGGCGGCCAGCCTGATCTGGCACGCGTAATAACTCCTATAAAAATGCCTTCGGAAGTTTCCATGCTTAACCCACGCAACGCTCCTTTGCGCCATTCGATTTGCGCAGCCGTACCGCTATGGCTAGGTACCAGCCTCGCGGCCTTCGCCGCAGAAAACCCATCGATCCTGCACATGGACTCCACCTTGGTCAGCGCACCGCGCGCCGGTGAGTCGCTCAAGGATGTCACCAGTACCGTGCAGGTGATCGACAGTGATCAGATCGAACGCTCGTCGGCGCGCAATCTCACCGATTTGCTGGCCGAGAACGCCGTGGGCTTCTTCAGTGAGTGGACCCCGGGCCAGACCTCGATCAACATCCGTGGCGGCAACACTGACGGCCAGGGCCGGGACTATCGCAGCCAGGTGACAGTGCTGGTGAACGGCCGCCGCGCAGGCACGGCGAATATTTCCAAACTGTCGCCGGCGCAAGTGGCGCGTATCGAAGTGATCCGTGGCCCGGCCTCGGTCATTTATGGCAGCCAGGCGATTGGTGGCGTCATCAATATCATCACCCGCAATGGCCGCAACACCGAAGGCGGCGGCGCAACGTTGCAAGGCGGCTCATGGGGCCTGGCGCAAGGCAGTGTGTACCAGAGCGGGAGCCAAGGCCCGCTGGATTATTACGTGGGCCTGGACACTGGGCGGCGCAATGACTATCACAGCGCAGACGGCACACAGAAAAACACCTCGTGGAAACGTCGAGGTGGCCTGCTGGCGCTGGGGTATGAGCTGTCAGAGGATCAACGCATTGATCTGACGCTGCGCTCCGATGGCATCTACGACGCGGGTTTTCGTGGCTCGCAATGGAACTACGGCAACTACGATAACCGCTACAACCAGTCGGCAGAGCTCAGTTGGACCGCCAAGCCAACCGATTGGCTGAACTGGTCTTCGCAGGCATATGCGTTTCGTGACATTGACGACTTGCACTGGGGCTCGCCGGTGCTGGGCAATGGCAGCCCCGGTTTTAGCAAGGACCATATTGAACGCCGCATTGAAGCGTATGGCATCAAGCTGACGCCGCAATTGTTGTTGACGCCAAGCACTGACCTGCTGGTCGGCCTGGACCTGGAAAAGAGCAAGCTGCGCAACGATCGCTTCCGCATTGCAGTCAACGGTTCGACCAGCAGCCAGGTCGCCCCGTATGACATCAACTCCGATGACCTGAGTGCTGCCCTGTACGCCGAACTCATCCAGCGCCTGATGGATGATCGCCTGACCTTGCGCGCCGGCGCGCGTTACAGCTACGGCCAGTCCAGTACAGTCAAGACCGACTATATGCCGCTGTTGGACGAGAAAACCCGCGACTTTGACAAGGTCACCTACAGCTTGGGCGCCGCCTATGAAGCCATGCCGGGCGTCAAGCTGCGGGCTGGTGTCTCGACCGGGTTTCGCGCACCGCTGGCAGGTGAACTGGCAGCGGATTTCACCACCATCAGCGGCACACAGACACTGGGCAATGCCAACCTCAAGCCCGAAACCAGCCTGCAATTTGAAACCGGCGTGACCCTGAGCAATGCCAACCAGTTCTTTGACCTGGCGTTATTCCAGAACCGCATCCAGGACCGCATCACCACCCAACCGGTCACAAAAAGCATCAGCCAATACGTCAATGGTGACGGCGACGCGGTGATTCGCGGCCTTGAGGCGCAATGGCAGTACGACTTGGCCAGCGCATTGGCCTTGGGTGACGAACGCATACTGCGGCTCAATACCAATGCGGTATGGAACTTCGACATGGACGACAAAGGTGCCGCCTCAACGTTGACCGGACCGTACCGCGACAAGATCCAGCGCATGTATCAATACCAGGCCAGCCTGGCGCTGACTTATGGACGCGAACGTGACTGGGATGTCGGCTTGAACGGTATTTTGCGCGGGCCTGTGTACTATCGCACCGAGGAAAAACTGCTTAACCCGGACACCAACTATGTGTACCGCAAGGCCCCGTTCTGGGTCTTCAACCTGCGCGGCAATTATCACCTGAGCGAGCAATTGAGCCTGTTTGGCGGTGTCAACAACCTGTTCGATATCGAGCGTAGCACGCTGTTTATCGCCACCGGCAACGACTCGCCGCTGGCCGATCCGCGTGCTTCCAATGGCGGTCTGGGTAACAGCAATCCGGGGCGCGAACTGTACCTCGGCGCGCATTACCGGTTCTGATGCGCATGCGCTGGCTTGTGCTGCTGTGCCTGCTGGTGAGTCTTGCTGCCAGGGCGGATGGCGGCTTTCCGCGGACCGTGGTCGATGCCCTTGGACGCGAGGTCACGCTCACGCACCCACCAAAACGGATCGTCGCCATCTTCGCCAGTAACGTCGAGATGCTGGCGGCGATTGGCGCCGGGGATGCCATTGTCGGTGTCGAGGCGTTTACCCGTTACCCCGCCGATATTGCCGAGCGGGCCAAGGTCGGCGGTCGCCTGGGCTTTTCCGTGGAGGCCATCGCTCGCCTTAAGGCCGATCTGGTGGTCATGACCCCTGCCCGTCAGGCCGCCACGCTGGTCGATCCGCTGCAACGCATTGGCATCCCTGCGCTAGTGCTCAACCATCGCGACCTTGAAGCCGTGCTGGCCAATATCCGCCTGTTGGGTCAGGCCACCGGCCATGAGGTGGGCGCCGAACAGTTGATCGAGCGCATGCAAGCGCGTCTTGATGCGGTGCAAGCACGGCTAGCCGGGCACCCCCCCGTGTCGGTGTACCTGGAAACCGGCAGCACTGATCGTGGCCATTACCTGACCCTGCGCGGGCACAACTACACCAGCGACATTTTGCGTTTGGCGGGCGGTACCAACCCGTTCGTGGGCAGCCGGTTAAGTCAGGTTGGCGGTGAGGCAGTGTTCCAGGCCAACCCTTCACGCATCATCGTTGCTGGCAGCCCGCAACAGGCGGCCAGCCTGGCAAAGCGTCCTGGATGGCACACCATGGCGGCGGTAGCTGCAGGCCGTATCGACAGCATACCCAGTGCCTTATTGCTGATACCCGGCCCGCGTGTGGTCGACGGTGTCGAGCAGTTGGCTGCGCTCCTGCACCCGGAATTGTTCCCACCCTTTGCCGAGCCCCCGCCATGAGTACCGTCAACAGACACTATCGCCTGCTGTGCCTGACGCCCTTGCCTGCGATTTTTATCGGTCTGTGGCTGGGGGCCGAACTGGCGCACTGGAGTGACTGGTGGGCGTTGTTGAGCGGGGATCAAACACCCTTTGCTCAGTTGCTGATGACCTGGCGTGTGCCCAGGGTGCTGGCCGCTTTTTGTGTGGGGGCATGTCTGGGCCTGGCCGGGGTGATTTTTCAGGGTGTGTTTCGTAATCCGCTGGCTGAGCCTTACTTGCTGGGCAGCGCCCCCGGAGCGGCAGTGGGCGCGGCCATTGCGTTACTGGTGCCATTGCCGGTGGCGATGTCGATCAGCTTGCCGCTGCTGGCGTTTCTCGGCGCATGGGGGGCAACCCTGCTGGTGCTGATGATCACCCGCCTGACCAAAATCAGCGACACCAGCGGCCTGTTGCTGGCCGGGATCGCCGTGGCTGCATTGCTCGGCGCCCTGCGCAGTCTGTTGTTACTGGCTTTGTCCGATGAAACAGTGAATTTGCAGGTGGTGTTGAGCTGGACTCTGGGCGGGATTCACACTCCGGACTTCCCGGCATTGGGTTTGCTGGCCTTGCTGACGGGGCTGGCCCTGCTCTGCGCACAGCGTCTGGCCCATGGCCTGGACCTGTTAGGGCTGGGCGATCATGTGGCTTTCAGTATGGGCTTGCGGCCGCAACGCTTTATCAATCTGTCGTTGTTGCTGGCCGCCGCGATTACTGCATTGGCAGTGTCGTGGGGCGGGCTGGTGGGCTTTGTCGGGCTGGTAGCCCCGCATGCGGTGCGGTGGTTGATTGGCCCCACCCACAAGCGCCTGATTGTCGCCAGCGCACTCACCAGCGGCGCCTTGCTGGCGTTGCTCGATGGTTTGGCTCGCAGTGTGTTGCCACCGGCAGAAATTCCTCTGGGGCTCCTGACGGCCCTGCTGGGTGCGCCGTTTTTTCTACTGTTATTGACCCGAGCGAGGCCTGCGGCATGAGTGCTGTTCCCGTGTTACAAGCCAAGGGCTTATGTGTGCACCACGCAAACAGGCCAGTGCTGAACAGTTTCGACATTGACCTGATGCCCGGTGAATTACTGGTATTGGTTGGCCCCAATGGCTCGGGCAAAAGCAGCGCCTTGCGCGCGTTGGCCGGAGTGCAAGCGCTGAGTGCAGGGCACGTTCAGTTGCAACAGCGTTGTCTGCATGCGTGGCCCGCAGCACAACGAGCGCAAATCCTGGCCTACTTGCCGCAAGACTTTCGCAGCCAGTGGGATTTGCAGGTCCAAGAGCTGCTGGAGTTGGGAACACGGCGTAATGCTGCCCGTGTTGGCCAGCCGTTGCCTGGCGCGTTGATTGAATCACTGGATATTGGCCATTTGTTGCAACGTCGACTGTCGCAGTTGTCTGGCGGCGAGCGAGCCAGGGCCGGGATTGGTTGGGCGCTGGCGGCCGATTCAGCGATATTGCTGGCCGATGAACCCACAGCCGCGCTAGACATCACCCATCAATTACAGCTCTTGAATTACTTGCGCAGCCGTCTCACGCAGTGCGCGCAGCTTCTGGTTCTGCATGACTTGGGGTTGGCGATGCGTTTTGCCGATCGGATTGCCGTATTGGCCGATGGTCAGCTACTGGGGCACGGTAGCCCGCAAGCCGTGCGCGAGGCTGGTTGGCTGGAGCAGGCGTTTGGGCTGGAGTTCGTTTGGCATGCCAGCGTTCATGGGTTGTTCCCGATTCCGCTGCAATAAACCTCTACGCCTTGGCCTCGGTTTCCAGTACCTCGCTGATCAGGTTGAACACCGTCTGTTTCACTGCGCTATTGAGGTCCACCCAGGCCAGACCGGTAGCGGCTGTATAGCCGCCCAAATCCAGCGGCCGTGAGATCACATTGGCGGGTAACGCACGCCCCGCGTTGGCCGGTAGCAAGCCGACGCCCAATCCCGCAGAAACAAGCGCAAGCATGGTGGTGAATTCGCCCAGTTCCGAGCCGATCTGCAGTTGCACGCCCTGGCCGCGTAACGATTGCATCAGCGCGTCGTGAAACCCGGGCGCGTAACGTCGGGCCAGAATAAACACCGGTACGTGCGCCAAGACGGCAGCAGGTAGACGCTCAAGGGCTGCCAGCGGGTGTTCGTTTGGCAGTGCGACCACAAAGCTCTCCTGCAAAACCTCACGGGTTTGAATGCCAGGGATCACGGCTGGCAAGCGCATCAGGCCGAAGTCGAGCTGACCGTTTTTCAAGGCGTTGGCCTGATCCGGGCCAGGCATGTCTTTGAGTTCCAGCTCAATGCGCGGAAAGCGTGCGTGCAAGGCGCGGATCAGGTTCGGTAAAAACGCTGGTAGCACCGACGAGACAAATCCAAACCGCACGCGACCAATCTCCCCTCGCCCGCTGGCCCGCGCGACATCCAGCGCATGGGCCGCCTGGTGCAGGGTCGCCTGGGCTTCGGGCAGGAAGACCGCTCCCACCTCCGTCAGCACAACAGAATGCCGATTGCGCTCGAACAGGCGCACACCCAGCTCCTCTTCAAGCATTTTGATTTGCATGCTCAACGCCGGTTGCACAATGGACAGACGCTGCGCTGCGCGCCCGAAGTGAAGCTCATGTGCTAGGACAACAAATGATCGTAAATGCTTGATTTCCAACAGTTAGCTCCACATGAAATACACGCACCGCAGTGCTTATCAGTGTTTTTGATCACGAGATCATCAATGACGATTGGACGCGTGCAATGACCTGCGGTGAAGTGGCGCAAACAACACGACCCCTGTAGGCCCGCCTGAGCGTTGTAACGCTCAAAAGAATGCGAAGCAAGCTCGCGCCTACTGGGAGTACATATCTGGAGCTCAGCATGTCATTCAATTTCAGCAGTTTTCGACTCGATGGCCGCCGTGCCCTGATCACCGGTTCCGGCAAAGGCATTGGTCTTGAGCTGGCACGCGGGTTGGGTGCGGCCGGTGCAAGCGTGGTAATCAACGATCGCAATATTGAAAAAGCGCGCGCTGTTTCCAGCCAATTACGTGATGAAGGGCTCAAAGCCGAGTTCGCCGTGTTTGACGTTACCCAAAGAGAACAGTTGCTCCACGCAATCAATGCCTTTGAAGCCGAAACAGGTGCCATCGACATTCTGGTCAATAACGCCGGTATCCAGCGCCGGGCGCCGTTGGAAGATTATGACGCCAATGACTGGCACGACCTGATGCGGGTCAATCTTGACGGTGTGTTCCATGTTTCCCAGGCCGTAGCGCGGCACATGATTGGCCGTGGGCGCGGCAAGATTATCAATATCTGTTCGGTGCAAAGTGAACTCGCACGCCCGACCATTGCGCCCTACGCCGCCTCCAAGGGCGCGGTAAAAATGCTCACCAAAGGCATGTGCGCCGAATGGGCCAGGCACGGTATCCAGGCCAATGGCCTGGCACCGGGCTACTTTGCCACCGAGATGAATCGAGCCCTGGTGGACAACCAGGAGTTCTCTGAATGGTTATGCAAACGTACGCCTGCGGGTCGCTGGGGCCGTGTCGAAGAGTTGTGCGGGGCGGCCGTGTTCCTCGCTTCTTCGGCGTCGGACTTCGTCAACGGCCAAACGCTGTTTGTCGATGGAGGCCTGACCAGCGTCGTTTGAACCTGCAACTAAAAAAACAATAACAAGGGCAACCCCATGAGCACTCTTAAAGAACACACACTGCCGCTGACGGGCGCCACCGAGCAGCCGACAAAAGCCAAAGGTTTTGCACCCAAACGCTGGCTATACCTGATTCCGGTAATTTTCATCACCTACAGCCTGGCCTATCTGGACCGGGCTAACTATGGCTTCGCCAGTGCCGCTGGTATCGAGCATGACCTGGGCATAACCAAGGGCATGTCATCGTTGATCGGCGCCTTGTTTTTCCTCGGGTATTTCTTTTTCCAGGTGCCGGGGGCGATTTACGCGCAGAAGTACAGCGTGCGCAAACTGGTGTTCTGGAGCCTGATTCTGTGGGGCTTTTGTGCAATGGCCACAGGGCTGGTTACCAACATTCCGATGCTGATGTTCATACGGGTGTCACTGGGAATTGTCGAGGCCGCCGTGATGCCGGCGATGCTGATCTTTATCAGCAATTGGTTCACTCGCAAGGAACGATCACGGGCGAACACTTTTTTGGTGCTGGGCAACCCGGTCACCGTGCTGTGGATGTCGGTGGTCTCGGGCTACCTGATTCAAGCCTGGGGCTGGCGCGAAATGTTCGTGATCGAAGGCGCACCTGCCGTGCTCTGGGCCTTCGTCTGGTGGCGCATGGCGCGTGACAAGCCAGAGCAGGTCAGTTGGCTGACACAGCAGGAAAAAACTCAACTGGCCGCCACCCTTGCCGATGAGCAGAAAGGCTTGCAGCAGGTGCGTAATTACCGGCAAGCCTTCACCAGCCCGGTGGTGATTCAGTTGTGCTGTGTACACGCACTATGGAGCATCGGCGTTTACGGCTTCATCATGTGGTTACCCAGCATCATTAAACAGGCGGCAGCGGCTGATATCGTAACCGTCGGTTGGTTGAGTGCCGTGCCTTATGTGGCTGCCGTGGCGGCGATGCTGGCTGTGTCGTGGGCATCGGACAAAACCCAGCAACGCAAACACTTTGTCTGGCCATTGCTGGCTCTGGGGGCACTGGCTTTCCTGGGCTCTTATTGGTTGGGCTCGGAGCATTTCTGGTTGTCATTCGGGCTGTTGAGCATTGCCGGTGCAGCACTTTACGCCCCCTACGGGCCATTTTTTGCGCTGATCCCGGAAATCCTCCCAGGCAATGTATTCGGCGGTGCGATTGGCCTGATCAACGCCTGCGGGGCCCTGGGCGCCTTTGTCGGCTCATGGATCGTCGGCTACCTGATCGGCCTCACGGGTAATCCTGGCGCAGCGTACATCTTCATGTTCGCAGGTGTGCTGTCGTCGGCGATCTTGATGGCCTGGGTCAAGGTGCGACGCTGAAGCAAAGCCTTTAACCCTGGCCAGTCATCGAGAACGGGTTGATCATCACCCCGTTCTCACGACTCAACCGTCCAGTTAAATGATGAGAATATGTCTCAAATGGATTACAAGGCCTGAGGAACGTTATAAAGTAACCTCTTATGACATTCCTGCCTGTGATCCTTAAATGCCAAACGCAATCCAAGCCCCACCCTCAAATCAACGCCTGTTATCCATTGACGCCCTTAGGGGCCTTGTCATTCTCTTCATGCTGCTCGACCACGTGCGCGAAACGTTCTTTCTGCATCGCCAAGTGGCCGACCCAATGAACATAGATGCTACTGAACCCGTACTGTTTTTTAGTCGCACCCTTGCTCACGTGTGCGCCCCGGTCTTTGTGTTGCTGACCGGTTTGTCGGCGTATCTGTACGGCGAGAAATATCAAGGCACTCGGGACGTTTCGGCCTTCTTGTTCAAGCGCGGGCTGTTTCTGGTGGTGCTGGAGTTCACGCTGGTGAACTTCGCCTGGACCTTCCAGTTCCCGCCCACTGTGATTTACATGCAGGTCATTTGGGCCATCGGCGTAAGCATGATTGCCCTGGCAGTGCTGGTCTGGCTGCCTCGCCCTGCCCTGTTTCTGGTCGCCGTGGTGATCATCGCCGGGCATAACCTGCTCGACAACCTGCACTTTGCCAGTGACTCTGCGATGCATGTGCCGTGGGCCATTTTGCATGATCGTGGCTGGATCGAATTTTCGCAGAACCTGCGTTTGCGCACCTCTTACCCGGTACTGCCCTGGATCGGGGTGATTGCCCTGGGGTATTGCCTCGGCCCCTGGTTCGCCCGCTCGGCTTCAGCCGCCCTGCGCCAGCGCTATCTGCTATTGGCCGGCACCGGCGCCTTGCTGGGGTTTGTAGCCCTGCGCTTGCTCAATGGCTATGGCGAAGCGCAATGGACGAGCTACAACAACTTCACACAAACCCTGATGAGCTTCTTCAATATCACCAAGTACCCGCCTTCATTGCTGTTTCTGACCCTTAACCTGGGCGTAGGCCTGCTGTTGTTGCTGGGCTTTGAGCGTGCCGGTCAGCAACGCTGGATCCGTACCTTGGCAGTATTCGGCGCAGCGCCGATGTTCTTCTACCTGCTGCACCTGTATGTACTCAAGGTCATTTACCTGGCCTGCGTGGGGGTGTTTGGCTTGAACCAAGGCGCTTACTTCGGCTATGACGGCATGGCTGCCGTGTGGCTGACAGCCATCGTGTTGGCGGCAGCGCTGTACCTGCCGGTGCGCTGGTTTGCTGCCCTCAAGGCGCGGCGCCGAGATATTTCTTGGCTGAAATACTTCTGATAGGGGGATTGCCTCTCAAGCGCGGCCTGTTGCTCTAACATGCCGCCAGCCCCCGTTTTGGCCTCAGACTTTATGGATATCCCGACATGCGCATTTCATCCCTGACTTTATTCCTGACCACTGCCCTGATCGGCTCATCCGCCCTGGCCCAGACTTACGAAGTGAAGATGCTCACGCGTAGCGCCAAGGCTGGAATGGTCTACGAGCCGGATTACCTGCAGATTGCCCCCGGCGACACGGTCCGATTTGTGCCCACGCAAAGTGGTCATAACGCCGCAAGCCTGCCCTCGCTCTGGCCCGAAGGCGCGCAAACCTTCATCAGCATGATCGATCAGACGTTCGAGCAGACGTTCACTGTTCCCGGCTTATACGGCGTTCAGTGCACGCCCCATCTGGCCATGGGGATGGTGATGCTGATTCAAGTGGGTGAGCCTGCGCCACAAACGGTACAACTCCCAGCGACCCTGCCCAAGCGCGCGCTGGACCGCATGAACGCCGCTTTGGCCAGGCAGGTTACGCAATGACCTTGATACCGGGTCGCTCAGTCTTTTTGCTGGCCTTGGCCAGCCCCATGGCCCTGGCGGATTCCGCGCAGTCGCGAGCCAATGGTTTTATCGAAGACAGTACGTGGAGCGTGCTCAACCGCACGGTCTACGACCGTCGCGATTACCAGCACGGTGCCAGCAACAGCAGCGCACGCAATGCTTACAAACCTAGATCCGAGCGTAACCGCTATGCCGAAGAATGGGCTTACGGTTTGATGGGTACTTTCCAGTCCGGATTTACTCAGGGTCTTATCGGTGTCGGTGTAGATGCCCACGCCTATCTGGGCGTAAAACTCGACAGCGGCGGCGGTCGTGCGGGCAAGGCACGTTTGCTGGGGCTGGACAATGAGGGGTACCCCAAGGACGACTACGGCCGAGGGGGCGCAGCGCTCAAGCTACGCATGTCCGACACCGTCGTTTCGTATGGCGAACAGCGGGTAAAGACCCCGGTGTTCAGCTCATCCGACAGCCGTTTGCTGCCAGAAACCGCAACGGGATTATTCATTACCAGCAATGAGTTCAGCACCCTGAAAATGGTCGGCGGCCACTTCACCGGGAGCACCGACCGCAACGCCAGCAGCCACAACCAGGAGTTTGTGGTGAACTACTCTAACGGCCCCAAAGGTGACGCTTTCGACCTGGCCGGCGTGGTATTCACCCCGACCAAACAGCTGAGTACCAGCCTCTATACCTCGCGCTATCAGGACACCTGGAACCAGCAATATGCGGGTGCCCTTTTCAGTCAACCCATCGATGAAAACCGCTCGCTGAGCTTTAACTTCAACCTGTACCGCACCACAGATCAAGGCAAGGCGTTATCGGGCGACATCGACAACACCACCTGGAGCCTGATGAGTACCTACGCTCAAGGTCCGCACAGTTTCAGTCTGGGGTATCAGAAGGTGCACGGGGATACGCCCTTCGACTATGTGACCCGTGGCGCCATTTTCATCAGCAACGCAGTGCAGCTATCTGACTTCAATGCGCCCAACGAGCAATCGTGGCAAGCCCGGTACGACCTCGACATGTCGCCCTGGAATCTGCCGGGTCTGATGTTCAGTGCGGCCTATGTTCGCGGCAGCCAGATCAACGGCACGCATGTAGACCCAAAAGGGGGTTATGCCTACCTGGGCTATGGCAAGGGCGGCAAGCATTGGGAACGCGATCTTGAAGCGCGTTATGTGGTGCAGAGCGGTACTGCCAAGGGGACGACGCTTTCGTTGCGCTATAACGTGCATCGCGGCAATGCTGCGCAGGCAGAGCTGGACGCTGACCAGATTCGACTGGCTGTGGAATACCCGCTGACTGGCAGGTTTTGAAGGCAATAACCGATTGAATGACGCGTTTGCAGGGCTGCGATCCAGATTTTGAGATCGCAGCTTTATGCAATGTCTACAGCTTCTGAGGTTCTATCAGTGCGCTGCGCCGTGATCATGCATGTCCATTTCCATAGGCATGGTGTTCAACGCACGCGCCTGAGCCTTGACCTCAATCGACTCTTTAGTGCCCTTGGCATCTTCCACAATCAGCGTCAGCGGGACTTGATCACCGTCTTTGACCTGGCCGACCAGGTCCATCAGCATCACGTGATAACCCTCAGGTTCGATGTTCACGGTCTTGCCCGCTGGCAACGCCACAAAAGGAACGGCCTGCATGCTCATGACGTCGTTTTTCATGGTCGATTCATGAATTTCCACGGTCTTGGCCACCGGGGATTTGACTTCAACCAGTTTGCTGTCAGTGCTTGCAGTGATATGCATGAAAGCACCGGAAGAGTGCTGACCAGGAACCGTCGCACGCACCCAGGCATCATCGATAACGGTCTGTGCAGAAACGTTAAGGCTCAGACCCAGTAACGACAGCAACATCAAGCGATTTATAGTTTTCATTAGGCGGGCTCTTTCAAAGGAAGCGGAGATCAGCAGACCGACATCACCGTCAGCAGGTCTTCAGTGCACTGCTTGGCCGTCAGTGATGGCGACAAGCCCAAGCGCAGCACACCACGTGTATCAAACACGAAGCTGGTGGCCGTGTGCGACAAGGTGTATGACGATCCGGTCGGGATCTTTTCGTAGAACACCTTGAACTCCTTGGCCGTGGCCGCGGTTTCTTCAAGGTTGCCGGACAGCGCGATAAAACTTGGGTCGAAGGCTTTAACGTAAGCATCAAGCATTTTCGGGGTATCGCGCTCCGGGTCCAGGGTGATGAACACCACCTGCAGGCGATCACCGTCCGGGCCCATCATTTTCTTGATTTGCGCAGCACGGGCCAATGCGGTCGGGCAGACTGCCGGACATTGGGTGAAGCCGAAGAAAATCATCGGCATCATTCCGCGAAAGCTGCCGAGCATCATCTCGTTGCCTTGAGCATCCCGTAGCTTGAATTTGCGGCCCAGAATCTCGTTACTCAGGTCTTTGCCGTACTTGTACGACAGACCACTGCCCGGATCACAGCCGGCGAGCAAGCCGAGACTGAGCAAGCCAAGACCGGCTACTACATGGCGGCGAGTCAGTAATGCATTCATGTCAGGTTCCTTTAAGCGGCCGGGCTCTTCAAGCCGGACCCTTGCCCTGCGCGATCAGCGCAGGTGTGCGCATTATTCGATCAATGGCAGTGCCACTAACCGCTTGCACACGATTGCTGTGGGATCAACGCGTTTCATAGACGCTGAATCTACCACTCTCATGCCCCTGTCGCACGGCAGGCACGCCCCGTTGTGGTGCGTCTAAACGCCCAACGCCAGCAAACTCGGGCAGCGCGGGCGCGGTGCGACAAATCGACTCACGCCAGGGCCTCGACCCAGTCAATACAGGCTGTTAGTCAATCTTCGGCTCAACCCTGATAAAGCGGTGTGAAGTTTCTCAAATTCAGAGCAGAAAAATACATCCAGCAAGCACGTTATGATTCGGTGCATGTTTTTTTCACACTCGCTTCACCCACCCCTTTTTAACGTGCTCACCGTGAGCGTCTCGACACCGATTCAGCTCAGCGAAAGGTGGGTATGGATAACATTCATAAAACAGACGAAAGATGCGCACTCGCAGGCTGCCGGGCGCTTTATGTTTCCCCTCAGGTCACCTCTTGAATGACGGCTATAAAACGCTGGATCACGCAACATCGGGCATTGTTGATTTTATTGTCAGTGTCAGCAGTCATGCTCTTGCTGGGCTTGGGCGCGCGCGAAGTTTGGGGGCCTGAAACCCGCTGGGCCAATATCGCGCTACAAATGCTGCAAAGCGGCGATTACCTGGACCCTTACCTCAAAGGCTCGGCCTATTACGACAAGCCCTTGCCATCCTATTGGTTGATCACTGCTACGGCCTCGGTGCTCGGCGAATTGAACCACTGGTCATTACGACTGCCTTTTGCCATTTGCGCATGGCTCAGTGTCTGGCTGATTTATCTGATCGGCGAACGATTGTTCAACAAAGACACGGGGCTAATTGCCGGGTGGATGCTGATCACCACTTTCTACTTTGTGTTCTGGGGGCGAGTGGCGACCGCCGACATATTGACCGTATGCGGGCTGTTGGCGGCCGTCTGGTGGTATTGGCGAGGCCCTGAAGACACACGTTTTAGCCGGTACTGTGTGTTCTTCCTGTTACTGGCCCTCACCTCTCTGTTCAAAGGGCTGATCGGCTTTATATTGCCGGGCCTGGTGTTGCTGCCCCACCTCCTCACTGAGCAACGCTGGAAGCGCCACTTGAATTTCCGGCTGTTTCTCGCGCTGGTTATTGCCTTGATGGTGTACCTCAGCCCTTTTGCACTCTCGCACCTGTATGGCGCGGCAAACTACGGCGAGAGTGGATTAGGTCTGGTGCTGCGTGAAAACGTGGTGCGCTTTTTTGCCCCTTTCGACAATCTGGGGCCGATTTACACCTATCTGATTTATTTACCCGTCTACACCCTGCCGTGGGCGCCGTTGTGGATGATCGGCTTGTGGGTGGCCATTCGCAATTGGCGACATATCGAGCCCAATAGCCGCTGGCTGGTCTGGGGCTTGGTGCTGGTGTTTGCGTTCTTTACGGCCAGCGGCAGTCGACGCAGTTATTACGTGCTGCCGTTGGTGCCATTTGCCCAGCTACTGGCCGCCTGGTGGGTGACGCGACACCTGCAACAGCGCCAAACAAAACTGGGCCGTGGCTGGAAAATAGGTTTCGGGCTGAGTGCCAGCTTGCTGATAGTAGTGTTCGGAGTGCTATCACCGTGGCTCAACGGCGGCGGTGGCGTAATTCAGTTTGGCAAAGACGTTCAAGCGCAGGCCAGCGCACAAGCACCGTGGGACGACTGGCGGATGGTCATGATAGAAGTCGACAACAAACTGCCTTTTTATGTGCAGAACGACAACCAGCCGTTTTATTTTGTGAGCGAGGATCAGGATTATCCCCGCCAAGGTGACAGCGCCGCCCTGTTTGCATGGCTGGATAAAACCAGCGGCCAGCACTTTGATCCGCAACGAACACTGATCTTCGCCCAACAGCACAGTGGGGACCCGCTTCCCTTGAGCTACTTGAGTGCGGATCATCAAGTAGTCAGCAGCAAAATGAACAATGGTGACCGCGTACTGCATCACCATGATGTGTTGAACGTCGCTTATATTCCCGCCGTCGGCGGGAGCTTCTAGTGGCAAGCTGCAAGCCGCTAGGCTTGTAGCTCGTGGTTAGCAGCTGAATTCAAAGAATCCTGTACAACAGACGCTCGATCCGGACCCGGCTGACCCGGCGCAGGAATTTGGCCACTGCTGGTGGGTAGTCGGTCAGGGTTTCGAGGTGTTTGAAGTGCTCGATGCGTTGGGTGTGGGCGAAAATCGATTCCAGCTCTTTACGCCGTGGCTCGAGCAACTCGCGACGCGGATCGTCGATCAGCAGGCCGTTTTCCAGGTCAAGGCGGAACGCTCGCGGGTTCAGGTTGTTGCCGGTCAGCAAAGTGTAGCGATCGTCGACCCACATGCCCTTGAGGTGATAGGTGTTGTCACCGTCACGCCACAGGTGCAGGTTCAACAGGCCGCTGTCGATCATGCGCTGATGGCTTTTGGCAAAACGGCGCAGGCTCAGTTCATACAGGTAAGGCAACGCGGCGATCACTTTGAACGGTTCGCTCGGCGGGATATAGAAGTCGTTGGCCGTCTTGTCGCCCACCACGATGTCGATCTTTACCCCACGTTCCAGCGCGCGGTTGATCTCGCGGGTCACGGGCAGTGGCAAGTTGAAATACGGCGTGCAAATAGTCAGTTGTTGCTGACTGCTGGCAATCAACTCACAGACCACCCGATTGAGCGGGTTGTTCTTACCCACGCCCAGCAGCGGGCTGACCGATAGGCCAAAGTGCCCAACCGTGCCTTCGGTGGTGTCGTAACTGGCTTTTTTCAGATGGCTACGCAAATTGCCAATGGCACTGCGCAAGCTGCGGGTGGTCGGCAGCGAAGGCAGGTCCAGGCGGTGCACGGCCTTGGCTTGAATCAGATCCTGATGAACAAAACGCTGCATCGCGTCAGCCAGCGCTTTGTTATTGAGCACGTGATAACGGTCAAAGCGATACTTGTCCAGCTTGTGCAGATACACGTTGTTAAGGCTGGCGCCGCTGTAGATCACACAGTCATCAACAATGAAGCCCTTGAGGTGCAAGACTCCGAACAGTTCGCGGGTTTGCACCGGGACACCGTAAATCGGTACTTGCGTGTCGTGGGCTGCGGTTTGCGCCTGATACCAGGCCGCATTGCCGGGTTGCTTGCCCGCCCCGATCAGCCCGCGCTGCGCCCGCAACCAATCGACCACAACCGCAATTTCCAGCTCGGGACGTGCGGCTTTGGCGGCATGCAAGGCATCGAGAATTTCCTGACCGGCCTCATCCTGTTGCAGGTACAAGGCCACCAACGTGATGCGATGGCGAGCGCCAGCAATGTGTTCCAGCAGACTACGGCGGAACTCGGCAGCACTGGGAAGGATGCTGAACGCATCGGCGGACAACGGAAAACTGCGCAGTTTAGGCAGTAAGGAGCGTTTGAAAAGCGATGGCATAGGGCTCGCAAAGGGTCGAATGCAAAAGACCGCACAGCTTACACGATTCTGGCGTCGAACCTGTAGGAGCCGCCGCAGGCTACGATCTTTTAATAATCAAAAGATCGCAGCCTGCGGATTATTCATGGTGCATAGGCGTTTTCAGCATCAGCACGCGGGCGATGTCCCGCGCACGGTCGGTGAGCAATTGTGCGGCCTGGGTGCAGGCGTCTTCCAGGCTCATGGGGCCACTGGTCAAAGCAAAGGCGGCATGGATTCCATGCGCGTACAGCGCCTGATAGCCCTCGCCCAATGTACCGGCCAGCACCAGTACCGGCACACCCTGGCTCTGGGCGATACGCGCCACGCCGAACGGGGTTTTGCCCCGCAAGGTTTGCGCATCAAAACGTCCTTCTCCGGTAATCACCAGATCGGCCCCCTGCACCGCTTCCGCCAGGCCGACCAGTTCCGCGACGACCTCAACACCTGCACGAAATTGTGCTCCCAAAAACGCTTTGGCGGCGAACCCAAGCCCGCCGGCAGCACCCGAACCCGGCTCATCACGCACATCCTTGGGCAAGACCTTGGCGCAGTGATCGGCAAAATGCCCCAGGGCCTGGTCCAGCAAGCGCACTTGTTCGGGGGACGCGCCTTTCTGCGGGCCAAAAATGGCTGAGGCGCCATGTTCGCCGCACAACGGGTTGTTCACGTCGGCGGCAATTTCAAAACGCACTTCAGCCAAACGCGGGTCCAGACCGGCAAGATCGATGCGCGCCACCTTGGCCAGTGCCAGGCCACCTCGTGCCAATGCCTGGCCGTGTTCATCGATCAGGCCCAGGCCCAGTGCCTGCAAGGCCCCGGCTCCTGCGTCGTTAGTGGCACTGCCACCGATGGCCAGGATGATCCGCCGGGCCCCGGCCTCCAAAGCTGCCTTGATCAGTTCACCGGTGCCGTATGTGCTGCTCAGGCAAGCATCGCGCTGGTCGCGAGCAAGCAACTGCAACCCGCTGGCCTCGGCCATTTCAATGATTGCCGTGTGACTGTCTGGCAGCCAGCCCCAGTTGGCCTCAACCGGTTGGCCCAGCGGGCCTTGCACCCGATTAACCCGCAGTTGACCGTTACCGGCAGCGACAATGGCGTCGACGGTCCCTTCGCCACCATCGGCCATAGGACACGTGATCAACTGCGCATCAGGCAGTACATCGCTCAAACCGGCAGCAATGGCATCGGCGACTTTTTCGGCACTCAGGCTGTCTTTGAACGAGTCGGGGGCAATCACGATTTTCATGGGCGAATCTCCAGTTCTTATGCCTTCCATGCTGCCAGTAATCAGCTGCAAACACGCCGGTCTGGTGCACAAGCAATCACAGGGTTTGTTGTTCATTTTTACAATCAGCGGCGCAGCCGGCTAACTGTGGGGCAGCAACTGCACTCCAAGGTAGAGCGCCAGCATGCCATTCAGGCTCAGCGGATCAACGCCACTCAATTCGGCGATGCGCTCCATGCGGTAGCGCAGGCTATTGCGGTGTATGCCCAGCGCATCGGCACATGGCTGGCTCTGGCCGTCATGCTCGCACCAACTGCGAAGGGTGGAGATTAGTTGGCCGTTATTGTCTTTGGCGACGACCTTGTGCAACGGCCCGAGCAGCTCTTCAAGGGCATCATCATTGCGATGACGCCAGAGCATGACCGGCAGACGGTAGCGATTGAGGGTCAATAATCGTGTGTGCGGCAACACATCGCGCCCATACGCCAGCAGGTCAGCGACCCGCCGGTAACAACGGCGCAAGCCTTTGAGCCCATCGGCCTGGCCGCCAGCAGCCACGCGAGGGACTTTCCAGCCCAACCCATCGAGGCGCTCCAGCAGGCGCAGGTCATCCAACGCAATGGTTGCAGGCCGGCACCACAGCAAAGAACCGGTTGCCGGGGTCACGCACCAACTGTCCGGATAACGTGATTGCAGCCAGGTACTCAAGGCTTCGGCGTTTTGCCCGGCGCTCAGTTCAAACAGGTAGGGAATCCGTGACAACTGGGGTTTGAGCCCCAACTGTTGGGCTTCATCAATCAGGCGCGGGGAGTCACCTGCATCGCTGAGCAACAACGCCACCAGGTCATCACAGCGCTGGCGCCGCCATTGCTGCTCCGCCTGTTGGTGACGTTGGCCTACCAGCATTTCGGCGGTCATGCGTACCAGTTCGGCATAGGTGCGCAGCAACTCCGGCTCACCGGTCAACCCGAGTACACCTATCAAGCGCTCGTCAAGCAGTAGCGGCAGATTGATCCCCGGTTGCACCCCTTTGAGGTGCTTGGCCGTTTGTGCGTCGATTTCGACCACCCGTCCGTTGGCCAGCACCAGTTGCGCACCTTCGTGCCGTGTATTGATGCGCTCCGGTTCACCGCTGCCTAGAATCAGGCCTTGGCTGTCCATCACGTTTACGTTGTACGGCAAGATGGCCATCGCTCGATCAACGATGTCCTGCGCCAGATCATGATCCAGTTCAAACATGGGGTGACTATCCTTGGAAACATTTGTTCATGGGCACAGGTGGCGCGCCGAAATGCTGTGCAGTAGCACAAAGACAGCAACGCCGAGGTGACCGAGACTCATGCAGCGATCAACGTTAACCTCGGATCGTGAAAAATCATAATAAAGAGAGACAAAAGATGTCACAGAGCGCCAACGCATCGCTGATCAGCGATGACGATAAAAACGCTATCTACAAGCGCATAACGCTGCGCCTGATCCCCTTTATCTTCATCTGCTACTTGTTCAACTACCTCGACCGGGTAAACGTTGGATTTGCCAAACTGCAGATGCTCGATGCGCTGCAATTCAGCGAGACTGTCTACGGGCTGGGCGCGGGAATCTTCTTTATCGGCTATGTGTTGTGCGGTGTACCGAGCAACCTGGCCCTGACCCGATTCGGTCCGCGACGTTGGATTGCGGTGATGATGATCACCTGGGGCCTGCTGTCGACCTGCTTGATGTTCGTGACCACGCCAACCCAGTTCTACACCTTGCGCCTGTTTACCGGTGCCGCTGAAGCGGGCTTCTTCCCAGGCGTGGTGTTGTACCTCTCGCAGTGGTTCCCGACCTTCCGCCGCGGCCGCATCATGGCCTTGTTCATGTCCGCCATACCGGTGTCGGGCTTGCTGGGCGGGCCTTTCTCCGGTTGGATCCTGAGCCATTTCGCGGCTGGCCAGGGCGGCCTTGCTGGCTGGCAGTGGATGTTCCTGCTGCAAGGGATTCCGACCGTATTGCTCGGCGCGCTGGCGATCTTCCTGCTGAGCGACAGCTTTGCCAATGCCAAATGGCTGAGCGCCCACGAGCGTGCCGTGCTGGAGGCTGACCACCGCCAGGACGCTGCCAACCGCCCTTCTACGGTGTCCGACTCATTGCTGGCCGTGTTCAAGAACCCGGCGATTTGGGCGTTTGGCCTGATCTACTTCTGCATTCAGAGCGGCGTGTACGCGATCAACTTCTGGCTGCCGTCGATCATCAAGAATCTGGGCTTCAGCGACGCACTGGTAATTGGCTGGATCAGCGCGATTCCTTACCTGCTTGCGGCTGTGTTCATGCTGTTGGTGGGGCGCTCTGCCGACTTGCGTAAAGAGCGTCGCTGGCACCTGGTAGTGCCCATGCTGATGGGCGCGATCGGCTTGATCATTGCCGTCAATTTCGCCACGCAACCGGCCATTGCCATTCTCGGCCTGACCATCGCGACCATGGGGGCATTGACCGGCCTGCCCATGTTCTGGCCAGTGCCGACCGCCCTGCTCAGCGCAGGCGCGGCTGCCGGTGGCCTGGCGCTGATCAACTCGATGGGCCAGATGGCGGGCTTCCTCAGCCCCTACCTGGTGGGGTTCGTCAAAGATGCGACCGGCTCGACCGATGTGGCGCTGTACATGCTGGCTGCGGTGATTGTAGGCGGCAGCCTGCTGGCCTTGCGCATGACTCGGGGCATGACCAACGCCTGAGGAATACCTGTTGCTCGCGATCAAGCCGACAACCTCGACTGGATCGCGAGCAAGTCCGCTGCCAGCGGATACCAGGGATGAGGTAATGAAACCTCCTACCTCTTTTATGTTATTGCCCTACTCCCTCCATAGCCTCAAGCTATGCACTTCCTAAAAATCATAAAGTGCGTTTCAACGAGGCTGTTGTGTCTAAAGGTATTGCTTTATCGGTTCTGGCATCGAGCCTGTTCGGTGTCATGTATTACTACACGTCCATGCTTTGGCCCCTGACCGGGGCGGAAATCTTCGGCTGGCGAATGCTGCTGACACTGCCCTGCATGACGCTGTTCATGTGTATCTCGGGGGACTGGCGGCACGCTGTAGTGATTGCCTCGCGGTTACGTAAACAACCTCGACTCTGGGGCGTTCTGGCGGCCTCCAGTGCGCTGGTCGGGGTGCAGTTGTGGCTGTTTTTGTGGGCTCCGCTCAACGGCCATAGCCTGGATGTTTCACTGGGTTATTTCCTCCTGCCGCTGACCATGCTCCTGACGGCACGTATCGTGTTCGGCGAGCACCTGTCACACCTGCAAAAAATAGCTGCCGCGCTGGCCACTATCGGGGTTGCCAACGAGGTCTACCGCGTGGGTGGTTTCTCATGGACCACACTGCTGGTTGCCATCGGTTATCCGGTGTATTTCGTGTTGCGCAAGCGCCTGGCCACCGACAACCTCGGCGGTCTGTGGTTCGACATGCTGTTATTGATCCCGGTGGCGTGGTGGTTCGTTCAAAGCGGCGAGCACGGCTTTGACGTAGCCAGCGAGCGCCACGCGCTGTACACCCTGATCCCAATTCTGGGGGGCCTGAGTGCGCTGGCCCTGATCAGTTATATCGTCGCCAGCCGGATGCTGCCGTTCAGCCTGTTTGGCTTGCTCAGCTATGTGGAGCCGGTGCTGCTGGTTATTGTCGCCCTGCTGTTGGGCGAAAGTATCAGTTCTGGCCAATGGCTGACCTATATACCGATATGGCTGGCGGTAATGGTGCTGATCTTCGAAGGGTTCAAGCATCTGGTGCGCCAACGCCGCTCTGTATGACGGGCGCGGGTTCGCCCGCTCCACGCCGCTTCAGGCAGGCAACCACAGCTTGAAGCGCGCCCCGCCCAAAGGCGACTGCTCAACATTCAAGGTACCGCCCTGGGCTTCCAGGGCGCGCCGACTGATCGCCAATCCCAGACCAAAGCCCCCGGTAGCACGGTCACGACTGCGGTCCAGACGATAGAACGGCTCAAAAACACGCTCGCGTTCTTGCTCGGGAATGCCAATCCCGTCGTCATCCACCCACATTTCACACCCCTTGGCGGTGAGGCTGACGCCGACCTGAATCCGTCGATCACAGTAACGCATGGCATTGCGCAAAAGGTTTTGCAGCGCGCGGGCGGTCAGGCGTGGATCGAGGGCGAAACGCTCCTCGGCGCCTTGCAATAACACGTCCAGGACGATTTCCGGGGTTTCGAGTTCTTCGTCAAAACTGCCCAGGATGCTGTCGATAAACTCGGCCAGCGATACCTCGATCCGCTCAGGCACCAACGCCGGGTTTTGCAGACGGCTGAACGACAACAATTCAAGTACCAACCCATCCAGCTCGCGGATATGCCCGACCAGTACCTGCAAGCGCTCACGACTGGCCGGCGGCAGGTCATCACACAACGCCAGGGCCAGACCGAAATCCAGGCGGGTCAACGGTGTACGCAGTTCATGGGAGACCGCATTGAGCAAATCACGCTGCTGGTTGAGCAGGTTCTCGATGTCCTGGGCCATAGTGTCAAACGCGCTGGCCAGGCTGTAGATGTTGGAGCGCGGGGAGATCTGCGTACGTTCGCTCAACTGGCCCTGGCCAATGCGCGCCGCCGTGCTTTTGAGTCGCTCAAGGTCACGCCAGTGCGGGCGCAGCCATAACAGCAGACCCGCCAGCAAGGCCGCCCCGATCAGCACGTTGATACTCCAGTACAACACGTTCAAGTCAAAGGGATCAGGCGGCATCACTAACTCGATTGCCTGCTCTCGATTCAGTGGCGATACCACTCGTGTACGCCAGCCCCATTCGCCGATCCGCAGTACGCCCTGCCCCTGGTGCAGCTGATGCTGTTCAGCCGTACTGAACTGCGGATCGGTAATGGGCAGCAGGTTGATCCGCAGCGGCGCAAATTGTGTATCAAGGTCACTGGCGAGCGCGGGCCACTGCGCTGTCGGCACATGATCAAACTGTTTGACCAGCAAGGCCTGCATGCCACGGGACATATCGACGTTGTACTTCATGAAGCGGTCGTGAAAGACCGTCACGATCATTTCCGGGATCAGGTAAATGGCCCCGGCAAAGGTCACTATCGTCACCAGATACAGGCGGATGAGAATTTTGAACACAGATCAGCATTCCCATTCCGAGCGGCTGAACAGGTAACCCTTGCCCCACACGGTTTTGATCTTGCGGGCTTCACCGGCGTCGTCATCAAACTTGCGCCGCAACTTGGAAATGGCCACGTCCACCGAGCGATCGGTGCCATTGAATTCGATACCGCGCAGACGCTGCAGAATCTGGTCGCGACTCAGCACTTCACCCGCATGCCGGGCCAACACCACTAACAGGTTGTATTCGCCGCTGGACAGTTCGATGATGTCGCCGCGCCATGTCACAGTACGTTCCGACAAGTCGATGCACAGGTTACCCATCAGGATTCGATCATTGGCAACCTGCGGCTCTATCAGGCTGCTACGCCGCAATAAGGTGCGTACACGCGCCAACAAAACGCGGGGATCGCAAGGTTTTGTCACATAATCGTCGGCCCCCATCTCTAGCCCCAAGACCTGATCATGACTATCGTCGCGCGCAGTCAACATCAGGATCGGCAAGCATTCCGAGTCGGCTCGCAGCAAGCGACAGACCTGCAAGCCATCAAGGCCCGGTAACATAAGGTCGAGAATTACCAGGTCCGGGGGGTTGCTTCTGGCACGATCACGGACTTGATCACCCCGTGCAATCACGTTGACCTGGTAGCCATTGCGCTCCAGATAACTGGCGATCAGTTCGGAAAGTGCAGCGTCGTCTTCGACCAGCAAGATAGTGGGCATAATAAATGCTTACAACCGGGGAAAACCCGAAGGATATACAACCTTACAAGGATAGGAGCAGAACCTTCACACTTTTTCACACACCTCCTACACAGCTTCACAACGCCTTTTGCGTGCTGCGCTTAGCATGCCAAGGTCTTTTACAGACTTACCCTGCATATATAAGAAGGCACGAACGTTGAAAAAGCTCTTCGTCCCGCTATGTCTCTCGGCACTGGCTTTAGCCCTTGTTGCCTGCGGTAAACCCCAGCCCCTTGAAGAAAAGACACCACTGGTCAAGGTCAGCACTGAAGTCATCGTCCCACAGACTCTGTCAATCAATAACGAGCTCAGCGGTCGCGTGGTGGCGCCACGTGTCGCCCAGGTCAGCGCCCGGGTCGCCGGGGTGGTTCTCAAACGCGCCTTCGAGGAAGGCAGCGAAGTCAAACAAGGTGATGTGCTGTTCATTATCGATCCGGCGCCATTACAAGCCGAACTGGACAGCGCTCAGGCAGCACTGCGCAAATCCGAGGCACTTGCGCTCCAGGCAAAACTCCAGGACCAGCGCTACAGCGCCTTGGTCGACAGCAATGCCGTGAGCCGTCAGGACTACGACAATGCCCGAGCGCAATCGCTTCAGGCACAGGCTGAAGTCGCGGCCAACAAGGCAGCAGTACAACGCGCGAAACTGAACCTGGGCTATGCCACCGTTACCGCACCGATCTCCGGGCGTATTGGTCGAGCGCTGGTGACTGAAGGGGCACTGGTGGGCCAGGGCGAGGTCACGCCACTGGCCCGCATCCAGCAGTTGGACCCGATTCAGGTCGACCTGATGCAGTCGACACGCGACCTCGATAACCTGCGCGATTCATTCCGCGCCGGAGAGTTGCAGCAAGTCGGCAAAAACCAGGCGCGCGTCACCTTGATCCGCGACAACGGCAGCCTTTACCCGGTGCCCGGCAAGCTGTTGTTTACCGATGTGAGCGTTGATCCGAGCACCGGACAAATCATTCTGCGCAGTGAGTTTGCCAACCCGGAGCGCGACCTGTTGCCGGGCAGCTTTGTCCGTGTGCGCCTGGAACAAGCGGTCAACAAGCAAGGGATCAGCGTCCCTCAGCGGGCCATTTTGCGTGACAGCGCAGGCGTGGCGCAGGTGCTGCTGGTCGATGCCGACAGCCGGATCAAGCAGCAGCCGGTGCAACTGGGTGGCGTGATCAATGACCGCTGGATCGTCAACGAAGGCCTCAAGCCAGGCGACCGCATTGTGATCGAAGGTCTGCAACACGCACGCCCCGGCGCACAGGTGCAAATTGATGACCCAACACCTCCCCCCACACACTCCACGGATCGGTGAGCATGCCGCAGTTTTTTATCGACCGCCCGATCTTCGCCTGGGTCGTAGCGTTATTTATTGTGCTGGCCGGTGCCTTGGCGCTTCCGCAATTGCCTGTGGCCAAATACCCGGTGGTGGCTCCGCCGCAGGTTGAAGTGTATGCGGTGTACCCGGGGGCCTCGGCGCATACCTTGGACGAAAGCGTGGTCAGCCTGATTGAGCAGGAGCTCAACGGCACCGACGGCCTGTTGTATTTCGAGTCCCAGAGCAGCCTTGGCAGTGCCAGCATTACCGCAACCTTCAAGCCGGGCACCGACCCGGAAATGGCCCAGGTCAACGTGCAAAACCGCCTCAAGGCGGTTGAGCCCCGTCTGCCACAGGCGGTCATTCAGCAAGGTCTGCAGGTTGAGAAGATATCCTCGGGCTTCCTGATGCTGGTGACATTGACTGCCGACCCGAGCAGCGGGCTGGATGAGGTCGCCCTCAGTGACTATCTGGCACGTAACGTCATGAACGAGATCAAGCGTGTTGAAGGGGTCGGCAAAGCCCAGCAATACGGCTCTGAACGCGCCATGCGGATATGGATCGACACGCAAAAGCTGATCGGTTTCAACCTCACGCCTGCGGACGTCAACGAAGCCATTGCCAGTCAGAACGCACAAGTGTCGGCCGGTAGCATCGGCGACTTGCCGGGGCGCTCCACCCAGGAAATCACCGCCACGGTGCTGGTCAAAGGCCAGTTGTCGAGCCCGCAAGAGTTCGGCGATATTGTTCTGCGCGCCAACCCTGATGGTTCCACCGTGAGGGTCAGAGACGTGGCGCGGGTCGAGATCGGCAGCCAGGAATACCAGTACGGCACGCGCCTGAACGGCAACTCATCCAGCGCCTTCAGCGTAAAGCTGGCACCCGAGGCAAACGCCTTGAGTACCGGCAACCTGATCCGCGCGAAAATGGATGAGCTGAGCCGCTACTTCCCCGAGGGGGTGGAGTACAAGATCCCTTATGACACCACGCCGTTCGTCAAAGTCTCGATCACCAAAGTGGTGTATACCCTGATCGAAGCCATGGTGCTGGTGTTTGCCGTGATGTTTCTGTTTTTGCAGAACATCCGCTACACCCTGATCCCGACGCTGGTGGTGCCGGTGGCGCTGATGGGCACCTTCGCCACCATGTTGGTTCTGGGCTTCTCGATCAACGTACTGACCATGTTCGGCATGGTATTGGCCATCGGTATTCTGGTGGACGACGCAATTGTAGTGGTCGAGAACGTCGAACGGATCATGGTCAGCGAAGGCCTGCCGCCCCGCGAGGCGACCCACAAGGCCATGACGCAAATCAGCGGAGCGATTATCGGTATCACCCTGGTGTTAGTCGCGGTGTTTATCCCAATGGCGTTCATGCCGGGCTCAGTTGGCGTCATCTACCAGCAGTTCTCGGTGGCCATGGCGACCTCGATTCTGTTCTCGGCGTTCCTGGCATTGTCACTGACCCCAGCTTTGTGCGCGACGCTGCTTAAACCCATTGCCAAGGGTGAGCACCACGCCAAAGGCGGTTTTTTTGGCTGGTTCAACCGCACATTTGATCGCCTGTCCGAAGGCTACGAGCATTGGGTGGTGCACCTGATCAAGCGCAGCGGGCGTTATCTGCTGCTCTACGGTGCATTGGTGGTGGTGATGGTAGTGTGTTTCGCCCGCCTGCCCTCCTCTTTCCTGCCCGTTGAAGACCAGGGCTTTATCATCACGGACATTCAGTTACCGCCCGGCGCCAGCCAGAACCGAACGATCACTGTGGCCAAACAGATCGAGGATCACTACGCGCAAGAACCTGGCGTCAGTAATGTCACCATGATTCTGGGCTTCAGCTTCTCCGGTAGCGGGCAAAACGCCGCATTGGCGTTTACCACGTTCAAGGATTGGTCCACCCGTGGCATCAAGGACTCCGCATCGGCCATCGCAGATCGAGCCAACGCTGCGTTTGGCGATCTCAAGGACGCCGTGGCGTTTTCCATCCTGCCGCCTGCGGTGAGCGGCCTGGGCACTTCCAGCGGTTTTGAATTGCGCCTGCAAGACCGCGGCAGCGCAGGTTATGACGTGCTGATGCAAGCGCGTACCGAGCTGATGGCACTGGCCGAAAAAAGCCCAGTACTGGCCAACGTGCGCGAAGACTCGCTGGCAGAAAGCCCGCAAGTGCAGCTTGAAGTCGATCGTAAGCGGGCTAATGCCTTGGGCGTCTCGTTTGCAGATATCGGCAATGTGCTATCGACCGCTGTGGGCTCGGCCTACGTCAACGACTTCCCGAACCAGGGGCGCATGCAACGGGTCGTGGTCCAGGCCGAGGGCGACCAACGCAGCCAGGTTGAAGACCTGCTGAAGATCAATGTGCGCAACAACCTGGGGAAAATGGTGCCACTGTCGGCATTTGTCGAGGCGCGCTGGATTCAAGGCCCGTCGCAGATGTCCCGCTACAACGGTTATCAGGCCGTGAGTATTTCGGGCGAGGCAGCCCCGGGGCACACGACCGGTGAAGCCATGCAGGAGATGCAACGCCTGGTTGATCAGCTACCTGCCGGTATCGGCCTTGAATGGACGGGCTTGTCGCTCCAGGAAAAGCTTTCTGGCTCCCAGGCTCCGTTGTTGCTGGGTCTGTCGTTGCTGGTGGTGTTCTTGTGCCTGGCCGCGCTGTACGAAAGCTGGTCGATACCCACCGCAGTCTTGCTAGTCGTGCCGCTGGGCGTCCTCGGTGCGGTGCTGGCCGTGACCTTGCGCGGTATGCCCAATGACGTGTTCTTCAAGGTGGGCTTGATCACCATCATTGGTTTGTCTGCCAAGAACGCCATTTTGATCATCGAGTTCGCCAAATCCCTGTACGACGAAGGCCATGATCTGGTGGAGGCGACCGTCAAGGCGGCCCGCCTGCGATTACGCCCCATTGTCATGACCTCGCTGGCCTTTATCCTGGGCGTTGTACCACTGGCAATTGCAACAGGCGCCAGTTCGGGTAGCCAGCAAGCCATTGGTACGGGAGTGATCGGCGGCATGATCGTCGCCACACTGGCGGTAGTGTTTGTGCCGGTGTTCTTTGTGGTGGTGATGAAAGTGACGCGCAGTAAACCCCGTAAGCGTTAAGTCGTGTTTCACGTGCTAAGGTTCGGCAACGCCCAGTCACATGGATTGTATTGACGATGCCGCATCTTGCACGGACTCACCCTCGCTTGACCGCCGGCACCCTGTTGGGGCTGGCGGTTGGCATCCTTAGCCCCGCAGCGTCGTTGACCACCAAATTTCTCCTGGGCTGGAACGCCGGTGTCTGGCTGTATCTGGTCTTGACGCTGTGGCTGATGCTTCGCTCCAAAGTGGGCGACGTCAAACGCACGGCTGAAATAGAAGACGAAAATGCCAGTATGGTGCTGCTTACCGTCAGCATCGCTGCGGTTGCAAGTCTGGCGGCCATTACTCTGGAACTCGCCGGCAACAATAAGCTCAGCCATTCACAACAACTGATGCACTACGCCTTCACTGGGCTGACCGTGATCGGTTCATGGCTGATGGTCGGGGTTATTTTCGGCCTGCACTATGCGCGGCTGTTTTATAACAATGAGGGAACGGAGCCAGCGTTGCGCTTCCCCGAAGGTGAGTTGAACCCCGATTACTGGGATTTCATGTATTTCTCGTTCACCCTGAGCGTCGCGGTGCAAACGTCGGACGTGGCTGTTGCCACCCGCAAAATGCGCAAAGCCGTGCTAGGGCATTCTCTGCTGGGCTTTTTGTTCAATACGGCGGTGCTGGGGTTTTCGATCAACATAGCCGCGGGATTGTTTTAAACCCCGCGGCCACGGTCTTACTTAGCTGGCTTCAAGTACGCCACGACGGATCTGGTCACGCTCGATCGATTCAAACAAGGCCTTGAAGTTACCTTCGCCGAAGCCGTCATCGCCCTTGCGCTGAATGAATTCGAAGAACACCGGGCCCATGAGGTTTTCAGAGAAGATTTGCAGCAGCAGACGCTTATCTCCCTCAATCGAAGAACCGTCCAGCAGAATGCCGCGCGACTGCAGCGCCTCAACCGACTCACCGTGGTTGGGCAAGCGACCTTCCAGCATTTCGTAGTAAGTGTCGGGCGGCGCGGTCATGAAGCGCATGCCGATTTTCTTGAGGGCGTCCCAAGTCTTGATCAGGTCGTCAGTCAAGAACGCCACGTGCTGGATGCCTTCACCGTTGAATGCCATCAGGAATTCTTCGATCTGGCCCGAGCCCTTGGACGACTCCTCGTTCAATGGGATGCGGATCTTGCCATCCGGTGCGGTCATGGCTTTGGAGGTCAGCCCGGTGTACTCGCCTTTAATATCGAAATAGCGAATTTCGCGGAAATTGAACAGCTTCTCGTAGAAGTTGGCCCAATAAGCCATACGACCGCGATACACGTTGTGGGTCAGGTGGTCGATGATCTTAAGCCCAGCGCCTATCGGGTTACGCTCAACGCCTTCTAGAAACACGAAGTCGATGTCATAAATCGAGCTGCCTTCGCCAAAGCGGTCAATCAGGTACAAGGGCGCGCCGCCAATGCCTTTGATGGCTGGCAGGTTCAGCTCCATGGGGCCGGTCTTGATTTCGATTGGCTGTGCGCCGAGTTCCAGCGCACGGTTGTAGGCTTTTTGCGCATTAGCCACGCGAAACGCCATGCCGCACACGGAAGGCCCATGCTCGGCTGCGAAGTAGGAAGCAATGCTGTGTGGCTCATTATTGAGGATCAGATTGATCTGGCCCTGGCGATACAGGTGCACGTCCTTGGATCGATGGGTGGCCACCTTGGTGAAGCCCATGATTTCAAAGATAGGTTCGAGCGTATTGGGTACCGGGGCGGCGAATTCGATGAATTCAAAGCCCATCAGGCCCATTGGGTTTTCATATAGATCGGCCATTTTGGCGCCTCATCAGAGTCATTTTTACAATTAACGGTTGGTTATTTGCCAAGAATGCTGAGGCACACAGGTGGCGCACAGGAGATTCCGCGTACACTGCGCGCCAGGAAATCTCCGTAGATCAGTTGAAACCCAAATATCTTCATTTTTCAATCTCTTACGCGGTGCTGACTCCTGAAGATAGAAGCCATTATTCTTGTATGCGTAAGCCGATTCTACATGGCGTAATCATGTTTGTCCTACGTCATGTGAAATAGCTCTCAACCAATGCTAGCCTTGTGTAGTGACTTTACCCTGCAGCGCCACATAGCCTTTCTCGGGATCTTGAATGCTATTAACGTTTAAACAGACCCGAAAATGGACCCATCGCTACGCGCTGGTTGTATTGAGCACACTGCTACCCGTTGTTCTGGGGATTGGCATCATCATCTGGCAGTCCAGCAGATCACTTGAGTTAGAAGCCCGCGCTACCGCTGAAGAGGCTGTGCGTCAGTTCAATCTGATGCTGGACAATGCCCTGTTGGCCGCTGACGCCGTATTGCCGTTTGCCGGTCAGCCTTGCGATCAGGTGGAATTGGCTTTACGCGAACAGGTGACCCGCCGCCCGTTTGTGCGCTCGGTGAATCTGGTCTGGAATAACGAAATTTATTGCACGTCGCTATTCGGCACTTTCAAAGAGCCTGTCGATGCCGCCAACTATAATCAGGGAGTCTTGTGGCTGATGCCTGGCAACCCGGTCACCCCCGACCAACCGTTGCTGGTTTATCGGCAGGAGCGAGATCAGGCTGGGGCTATTGTCAGTCTTTATGGGTTGCATTTGATCAATGTATTGAGCCTTATCAACCCTTACACGCAATTAATGTTTGCAGTGGGCAATAACTCGATAGACCGCTACGGCGTTGTGCACATCACACCGCCTGCGCCCTACCCTGTTGCGCCTGTGACAGTACCCTCCATGCAATATCCTTATCGCGTAATGGCCGGTTTTACTGAAGGCACTTTATGGCGATTTGTTCAGGCCCGGTACCTGGGGTTATTGGCACTGTTTATATTTCTGGGCTGCGTTTCGGGCGCAACAGTGGGCTGGCTGCAAAAACGCCTGTCGTTATCATCGCCTTCGAGCGAGTTGCAACGCGCACTGGATGCCGAAGAGTTTATTCCTTACTTGCAACCGGTAGTGCGCGGCAACACTAAGCAATGGGCCGGTGCCGAAGTACTGATGCGCTGGCAACATCCAACCGAGGGATTGGTACGCCCGGACTTGTTTATCCCACTGGCCGAGCACTCAGGGCTGATTGTGCCGATGACCCGCTCACTGATGCGCAAGACAGCCCGTTTGCTGGCGCCCCATGCCAACAGCATGGCGCCAGGCTTCCATTTGGGATTCAACATCAGTGCCCATCACTGTCACAGCCTTGAACTGATCGAAGACTGCCGGGAATTTCTGCAGGGCTTCCCCGCTGAGCGTATCAAACTGGTACTGGAACTCACTGAGCGCGAACTGGTAGTGCCCAGCGCTGTAACTCACCAGCTGTTCGCGCAACTACGGGCAATGGGTGTGATGATTGCCCTGGATGACTTTGGTACCGGCCATTCAAGCTTGAGCTATTTGCGAGAGTTTAACGTCGATTACTTGAAGATCGATCAAAGCTTTGTGGCCATGATAGGCGCCGATGCATTGTCCAGCCCTATTCTGGACAGCATCATTGACCTGAGCACCAAGCTGAATCTTGGGATCGTGGCCGAAGGTGTAGAAACTCAAGAGCAAAGTGACTATCTCGCGCTTAAAGGCGTTGAGTTTCTACAGGGTTATCTTTATAGCCGGCCGTTAAGCCCTGACGACTTCATCACCTCAGTAGTGGCACAACATCAAGCCCAGAGTTAAACCTGTGCGATGTTTGCCTCGTAAATTCAAATATCCGCTGGCGCACGGAAAATTTACAACTACACTTTGCTCAACTGTTTGAAGCCTCTTGGAAAGGTGTTTAAGAGTCTTCCTGTTGCGGCTGAACTGTTGTCTCACGGCCCTGTCTACCGACTGTATCGAACGTCTCATTAATTCACTTCGGCATGCTCAAGGCCGAAGCCATGACCGGAGTAATGACCTTGTCTAGACTTGCTGAATACCGTGCCGCCGAAAAGGCTCTTCAAGAGCAACTGGCCCAGCTGGAAACCTTGAAGAATGATGCAGGGCTGAAAAAAGAAATCGAGTTCGAACAAAAACTTCAGGCGCTTATGAAGTCCTACGGCAAAGGTCTGCGAGACATAGTTGCCATTCTGGATCCAAGCCCTGTGGCCGCGCGACATGCTACAGCGCCCAAGCAACGCAAGGCACGTACGTTAAAAGTGTATAAAAACCCGCACACCGGTGAGTTGATTGAAACCAAAGGCGGTAATCATCGCGGTTTGAAAGCCTGGAAAGAACAGTATGGCGCAGCCACTGTTGAATCCTGGGTTCACACTTAATGCTTTAGCATTATAAAAACCCTGCTCGTCAGGGTTTTTTTATGACGGACTATCAGTATCGTATCGCGCCCACACTCTTTGCCAGTTTGGCGATATAGGCACTCCCACGGTAACGAAAATGTTATAAATCATCGACCATCAATTGTCATAACTATGACCACCTTCACGCTCAATTCCAGTCAAATGTCTTTTTGCGGTATTTCCCCTGATGAAAGGCCAAATTAACCCGGCACCTTTCACAGTTTTTTCACACGCATCATCACAGGATAGAGGCTGCTAAAGGATTAGCGCCCCATGCCCGCTTCGGCGGGCTTCTTTTTGCCTGAAATTTGCCATCTCCCCGCCTCGGGTCGCCGCTGCACACACGCCGACATCGATCTTTTATTGCCTACGGGGTTCGCGCAGCTCGTCACATTCCGTATCATTCACCCATCGACTGTTTACCCATGCATCACATTCGGAGGGTTCATGAGCCTGCAAGATCTGAACAACGTCCCTGGCGTAACCGCACAACCGGATAGCGCTACCAATCAATTCGTTTTCAACCACACCATGCTGCGCGTTAAGGACATCCAAAAGTCCCTCGATTTCTACACACGCATCCTGGGTTTCTCGCTGCTGGAAAAGCGCGAGTTCCCGGAAGCAGAATTCAGCCTCTACTTCCTGGCGCTGGTTGATAAAGCCACGATTCCAGCTGACGATGCTGCCCGTACCGTGTGGATGAAGTCGATCCCTGGCATCCTGGAACTGACTCACAACCACGGCACCGAAAACGATGCCGATTTCGCCTATCACAACGGCAATACTGACCCGCGTGGTTTCGGCCATATTTGCATTGCGGTGCCTGATATCGTCGCCGCCTGCGAGCGCTTTGAATCCTTGGGCGTTGACTTCCAGAAGCGCCTGACTGACGGCCGCATGAAATCCCTGGCCTTTATCAAGGACCCGGACGCCTACTGGGTCGAGATTATTCAGCCGACCCCGCTGTAACGGTCAGACGCCAAAAACCCATGTTCACTCATGGGTTTTTTTATACCTGAAATTTGAACATTGTTCAGAATCGATCAAGCCCGTAGCATGAGATACGCCACGTATGTTGTATGGGTTGATTTGGATTCAGGAGATCTGCGCTTCTATGGTACGAACACGCAAAGAGATGATCGAAGACACGCGGCACAGGCTTTTGGCGGCAGGCAGGCAAGCATTTGCGAGTAAAGGCTATGCCGAGTCTTCAATGGATGACTTCACTGCCAATGTCGGCCTGACCCGGGGAGCGCTTTATCACCACTTTGGCGACAAAAAAGGCTTGCTTGAGGCCGTCATCCAGCAAATAGACGGCGAGACATCTGTGCGCCTGCGCGCCATTACCGCTCAGGCCCATTCCACCTGGGAAGGCTTTATCAATGAAAACATTGCCTACATGGAGATGGCCATAGAGCCGGAAATCCAGCGCATTGTCTTGCTCGATGGCCCGGCAGTACTGGGCAACCCTGCCTTGTGGTCGAACCAGAACGCCTGCCTCCAGGGCACCATGGAATGTTTGCAAAAGCTTAAAAACGAGAACGTCATCCGGGACATTGAGGTTCAAGCAACGGCCAGACTCTTGAATGGCGCGACATTGAGTGCCGCCTTATGGATCGCCGCTGACCCACAGCCACTGGCCGCGCTGGACAAGGCAAAAAGTGCATTCGTGGCGCTGGCCAATGGTTTGCTGAAGGATTCAAAGCCCCTCAACGCCGCCAAGGTGTAATCCATTTTTCGCTCATAAAAAAAGCGCAGCCTGCGGGCTGCGCTTTTGATGCCAGAGAAGCGTTGCCAACGCAACGCGACTCTATTGCCAAGCAATCAATCCGGCGCGGAAGTACGGATCAGGTGATCGAAAGCACTCAGAGAGGCTTTAGCACCCTCGCCGACCGCAATCACAATCTGCTTGTAAGGCACGGTGGTCACGTCACCGGCAGCAAAGATGCCCGGGATCGAGGTTTCACCGCGCGCATCAACCACGATCTCACCACGCGGGGTCAGCTCGATGGTGCCTTTAAGCCAATCGGTATTGGGCAGCAAACCGATCTGCACAAAAATGCCTTCCAGCTCGACGTTGTGCTCCACGTCGGTTGCACGATCTTTGTAGCGCAGACCATTCACTTTTTGTCCGTCGCCGGTAACTTCAGTGGTCTGGGCGCTGGTGATTACCGTTACGTTTGGCAAGCTGTTGAGCTTGCGCTGCAACACGGCGTCAGCACGCAATTTGGTGTCGAACTCAAGCAAGGTCACGTGAGACACGATACCCGCCAGGTCAATCGCTGCTTCAACACCCGAGTTGCCACCACCAATGACCGCAACGCGCTTGCCTTTAAACAGCGGGCCGTCACAGTGCGGGCAGTAAGCCACGCCACGGCTGCGGTATTCCTGCTCGCCCGGCACATTCATTTCGCGCCAGCGGGCACCGGTCGCCAGGATCACGGTCTTGGCCTTGAGCGAAGCACCACTGGCGAATTTCACTTCGTGCAGCTCGCCCGCTTTACCCGGCAATAACTTGTCGGCGCGTTGCAGGTTCATGATATCGACGTCGTACTGCTTGACGTGTTCTTCCAGTGCGGTGGCCAGTTTCGGGCCTTCGGTTTCCTGCACCGAGATAAAGTTCTCGATGGCCATGGTGTCGAGCACCTGACCGCCAAAGCGCTCAGCTGCGACACCGGTGCGGATACCTTTGCGCGCGGCATAAATAGCGGCTGCTGCACCGGCGGGACCGCCACCGATAACCAGCACATCAAAGGCTTCTTTAGCGCTGATCTTCTCGGCCTGACGCTCAATGGCGCTGGTGTCGAGCTTACCGAGGATCTCTTCCAGGCCCATGCGGCCCTGTCCAAAGTTAACCCCGTTAAGGTAAACACTTGGCACCGCCATCACTTGACGCTCGGTAACCTCGTCCTGGAACAGCGCACCGTCAATCGCCACGTGGCGAATGTTCGGGTTCAATACCGCCATCAGGTTCAGCGCCTGCACCACATCCGGGCAGTTCTGGCATGACAGCGAGAAATACGTCTCGAAGTTGAACTCACCTTTAAGGGAGCGGATTTGCTCAATCACTTCGACACTGGCTTTCGATGGGTGGCCGCCGACTTGCAGCAGGGCCAACACCAGCGAAGTAAATTCATGGCCCATCGGGATACCGGCGAAACGCAAGCTGATATCGCCGCCTGGACGGTTGAGCGAGAAGGATGGCTTGCGCGCATCGGAGCCGTTTTCCAGCAGGGTAATCTGACTGGACAGACTGGTAATTTCTTTTAACAGGTCATGCATTTCACGGGATTTCGCACCGTCGTCGAGTGACGCAACGATCTCGATCGGCTGTGTGACCCGCTCCAGGTATGACTTCAACTGTGCTTTTAGATTGGCGTCCAACATACGGGCGATCTCCTAACTGATTAATTCTGTGTCAAAAAAAACGCCCGAGCGAATGTCGCCCGGGCGTTTTGAGGGCGATGCTGCTTACAACTCAGGTGCGGATCACCGCCCTAGTCTTCACAGACTTAGATCTTGCCAACCAGGTCCAGCGAAGGAGCGAGGGTGGTTTCACCTTCTTTCCATTTAGCTGGGCAAACTTCGCCTGGGTGAGCAGCAACGTACTGAGCAGCCTTGATTTTGCGCAGCAGCTCGGAAGCGTCACGGCCAACGCCGCCGTCGTTCAGTTCAACGATCTTGATCTGACCTTCTGGGTTGATCACGAAAGTACCGCGGTCAGCCAGGCCTGCTTCTTCGATCAGTACGTCGAAGTTGCGGGAGATGGTCAGCGTTGGGTCGCCGATCATGGTGTACTGGATTTTGCCGATGGCTGGCGAAGTGTTGTGCCAGGCAGCGTGAGCAAAGTGGGTGTCAGTCGACACACTGTAGATTTCCACGCCGAGTTTTTTGAACTCTTCGTAGTTGTCAGCCAGGTCTTCCAGCTCGGTTGGGCAAACGAAAGTGAAGTCGGCTGGGTAAAAGAACACGACAGACCACTTACCTTTCAGGTCAGCGTCCGACACTTCCACGAAGCTGCCGTTTTTGTATGCAGTAGCTTTGAACGGTTTTACTTGGCTGTTGATGATAGGCATCGTTGACTCTCCGTCAGGGTTGAAAAGTTGATGGGGTGAATCCTAACAACTCATTTCGTATCTGGCTCATTGGTAAAGCTGATGCTGGCGATTGGTTTTGACTATCAGCCGACCCTATAAATAGTTAAAAACCAAATATGGACCGAGTGGCCGACTTTCAAGTTGACGTCGATCAGCTTCCAATACGTTTTTCCGCTGTCATGCTCATCCCGGCAAACGGGGTGGATTCAACATAGCGCATGGCTGACTTGATGTCTTTCCAGCCGACGTAATTCATCAGCGACTTCAAGTCCCAACCACTTTGATGCGCCCATGTTGCAAAACCGCGACGAAGCGAGTGGCTGGTGTAAAGTTCTGCCGCAATGCCTGCACGCTCCAATGCCTGGCGCAACAACGGGATCACGCTATTGGCGTGCAACCCCTCCTCGCCCAGGTTGCCCCAGCGATCAATGCCTCTGAACACTGGGCCACGCACCAGCGCCGATGCATTGAGCCACTCTATGTATGCCCGCACAGGGCATAGCCTCAGCAACGCCGGGGTTTGGAATGTTTTGCCCAGGTTGTCGCGATCACTTTTGCTGCGTGGCAAATACAGGGTGATGCCTGAACCCGCCACCGCTTGTACGTGCTCTATCTCCAGACGGCACAACTCGTCACTGCGAAACCCTCGCCAGAAGCCCAGCAGGATCAGCGCTGCATCACGTCTAGCGCGCAACAAAACCGGATGATCGCCCTTGGCCTGTGCGGCAAGCGCTTCACCTTCCAGCCAGTCGATAACTTTTTCCAGATGCTGCAATTGCAGCGGTACGGCCTGTTTCTCTTGCGCCGGGTGCAACGCGCGTATGCCCTTGAACACCTTGCGCACCACCGGCGACTTGGTCGGGTCCGCAAAACCTTGGCTGTTATGCCACTGGGCAATGGCCGACAGCCGCAACTTCAACGTGTTGATCGACAGTTGCCCGGCGTGAGCCACCAGGTAGCGCGCCACACTGTCGCTGGTCGCGGGCAGAAAACCGCCCCAGGTCACTTCAAAGTGCTCAATGGCCGCCCGATAGCTGCGACGGGTGTTATCGCGGGTCGCGGCGTTTAAGTAGCGATCCAGCTCGCTCATGCACTGCTCTCTGTGGTTTTCGTACTGAATCAGGGCCTGAAAAACACAATTCAGACACTGGCACGGGATAATACCAGTATATCCCGCCTCATATTTCACAGATAAAGATAAAATTTAGATGCTAGAATAGTACGTAATTACAGGGTACATACCACAGTACATAATCATAGGAGACTACCATGGCTCGTGGCGGCGTAAACAAGGCAGTGGTGCAAATTGCGCGCACGGCGATTCTTGCTCGTGGCGAACACCCGAGCATCGATGCAGTACGTATTGAAATCGGCAACACCGGGTCAAAGACCACGATCCACCGTTACCTGAAGGAGCTGGATGAGGCCGACTCGCGCCGCGTCATTCCGCAAGAACAGCTGGGCGACGAGCTTGGCGAACTGGTCGCCCGCCTCGCTCAACGTCTCAAGGAACAGGCGCAGGAACCAATCGACCGCGCCGAGGCGCAGTACGAACAACTCAAGACCGAGCTTCGTGAGCAGCTAGCACAGGCGCAACAGGCTCAAGAACACTTGCAGCAGCAGCTTGAAATCCAGACCAACGCCCTGCAGCAAGAGTCTGCCAACCTGGAGTCCACGCGCTCCATGCTACAAACCGAGCAGACACGCAACGCCGCTCTCAATCAGGCTTGCAGCGATTTCGAACTGCGCCTCAATGACCGCGACGAGCAAATCCGCTCTCTGGAAGAAAAACACCTTCACGCCCGTGATGCACTCGAGCATTACCGCAGCGCCGTCAAAGAACAGCGCGAGCAAGATCAACGTCGCCATGAAGGGCAACTGCAACAGATCCAGATGGAATTACGTCAAGCACAACAAAGCGCCCTGGTTCGCCAGGATGAAATCACTCAACTGCACCGTGACAACGAACGCTTGCTGAGCGAAAGCCGCGCATTGAGCAAAGAACTGAACCAGGCCAACGATCAGCAACACAAACTCAGCAACCTCAATGAACGCCTGAACACACACGCCAACCAGTTGGACAGCGAGCGCACACTCCTGCAGGAACGCCTGCGAGTAGCCAGTCAAGAGAGCCAAGCGTTAAAAGATGCACACGCTCAGACCCTGGAAGCCAACGCTGCGCTGACCCTTCGCGCCCTGAAAGCCGAAGCTGCGCTGGATAGCCTTAAGGCCCATCCACCCGCAGCCCCTAAAACCGAAGAAGGAGAGTAATTTCTCGACTGTTCAGCCTCGCAAAGACAGCAACTGCAGCGAGGCTGATGGCACGGCAAGCAATGCCGCCGACCCCATCCATAGACCGCGAAAAACCTTCGTTCAGCGACCGTTCAGCCAATGAAATCGATTCTTGTTTAGCAATACGTATCAGTATGTTACAAATTAGCCACTAATCATTCGTGACGCGGTGCTCTATTCATGCTGGTTCCATTTTTGATCATGCTGCGCGAAGGCATTGAAGCCGCGCTTATCGTCGGCATCATTGCCAGTTACCTCAAGCAAACCGGACGCGGTCAATGGATGCCAGCAGTATGGATCGGGGTTTTTCTCGCTGCCGCACTGTCTTTACTGGTTGGCGGCGGCCTGGAACTGATGAGCGCCGAATTCCCACAAAAACAGCAAGAGCTGTTTGAAGGCATTGTCGGACTGATCGCCGTCGGCATTCTCAGCTCGATGGTGTTCTGGATGCGCAAAGTCGCGCGCTCCATCAAGGACTCACTGCACACCTCTCTGGATCACGCCCTCACCGGCTCCAAACACCAGGTTACCGCCCTGATCGCCATGGTGTTCTTTGCCGTGGCTCGCGAAGGCCTGGAAACGGTGTTCTTCTTGCTTGCAGTGTTCCAGCAAAGCGAAGGGCCCGCGGCACCACTGGGCGCCCTGCTCGGCTTGATCCTGGCGATCTTCGTCGGCTTCGCGATTTACACCGGCAGCATGCGCCTGAACCTGGGCCTGTTTTTCCGCTGGACCGGCCTGTTCATTCTGGTGGTGGCAGCCGGGATCCTGGCCAACTCGGTTCAGGCCCTGCACGAGGCGGGACTGTGGAATTACCTGCAAGGCGTGGTCTTTGACATCAGCGGCACGCTGCCCATGGACGGCCCGCTCGGCTCTGTCCTGGCAGGCATGTTCGGTTATCAGGATGCGCCGACCGTCAGCGTGCTTGGCGCCTACGTGATTTATCTGGTGGTGGCCCTGGTGATGTTCTTTCGTACGCCGCCCGCCCCCAAGGCCACCCAACCTTCTTCAGTGACGAACCCATAAGGTCCTGCATGTCTACCCCTGCAAGCGGTACACCTCCTCGCGCGTTGCGCTGGGCGGTGGCCGGCTCAGTGATCGTAATGATCGCAGCCGGCGGTTTGTTCTATTACGCCTCGCAACTGGCCGCCGCCAAACGCAAGGTTCACAGCAATGAAATCACTGTGACGATTCATCCCCACAGCTGCGAGCCCAATGAACTGACGGTGCCTGCCGGCTTTAATAGCTTCCGCATCGTCAACGCTTCACAACGCGCCGTGGAATGGGAGATTCTGGACGGAGTGCTGGTCGTTGAAGAGCGCGAAAACATTGCTCCAGGCCTGAGCCAAGTGATCAATGCCACACTCAACCCTGGCGACTATGCGATTACCTGCGGCCTGCTCAGCAACCCGCGCGGCACACTCCATGTAACGCCTACCGCCGAGTCCGAAGCCAAAGCCAAGGCACGCCCATCGATGGTGGCGTTTATCGGTCCATTGTCCGAGTTCCGGGTGTATTTGAGCAGCCAGAGCAGCGCACTGATCAAAGCTATCGATGCCCTGTCGCAAGCCATCAGCCAGGGCGACCTCACCCAGGCGCAAGCGCTTTATGCCCCGGCACGTGAGGCCTATCAACGCCTGGCACCAGCGGCACAACGCTTGGGCGAGTTGGATAACGCCCTTAATGCCCGCGCTGACTATTTTGAAAAACGAGAACAGGACCCAGGCTTCAGCGGTTTCCATCGCCTCGAATACGGGCTGTTTGATCAGCGCAGCACCCAAGGCCTGACCCCTGTTGTTGAACAATTGCAAGCCAATGCCGCACTGCTCAAGCAGCAACTGCTGGCCCAGTCATTACCGCCCGAGCAATTGGTCAATATTGTTTCGCGCACGTTGCACAACCTGGCCGATACCCGCGCAACCAGTGGTGAAGAAGAACGCTACAGCCATATCGACCTCAACGGTTTTGCCGCCAACCTGCAAACCACGCGCAAAGTGGTTGATCTGCTGCGCCCGCTGCTGGCTAAAAATAACGCCGATCTTCTGCTCAACATTGATAACGCCAGCACCGCACTTGAAAACGAACTCAACACCTTTAAAACCGCACAGGGCTACGCGACTTACGACACGGTAAGCGCTGCCCAGCGTCAAGAAATCAGTAACAAGGCCAAGGCTCTGGCCGATGCACTCGATGGAATCGATCCAGCCCTCGGCCTTTCCGGCCTGTAATTGCAGACGAGACGCACATGAGCGATTCAGACAACACCCAGAATGATATCAACCTGCAACGTCGTCGCGTTCTGCTCGGCATGGGCGTGGCTGGTGCAGCACTGGCAGGTAGCGCCCTGAGCTGCCCGGCAATGGCCGCCAGCGGCGCAACCAATGCGCAGGTGACTCAGGCACCTAGCAGCGACAAAACACAAGACCACCACGATTTCTACGGCCAGCATCAAAATGGCATCGTGACCCCTCGCCCGGCAGCAGGCATGGTGGTCTCCTTCGATGTGCTGGCCACCGATCGCGCAGACCTTGAGCGACTGTTCCGCACCCTGAACGAGCGAATTGCGTTCCTGACCAAGGGCGGTCCGGTGCCGCAAGTCGACCCCAAATTGCCGCCTACCGACTCCGGCATCCTCGGCCCTGTAGTCACCCCCGACAACCTGACGATCACGGTATCTGTCGGTGAATCGCTGTTCGATGAACGTTATGGCCTGGGCAGTGTCAAACCCAAGCATCTGAGCCGTATGCAAGGCTTCCCGAACGACGCACTGGAGCCCGCTCTTTGCCACGGCGACTTGAGCCTGCAATTTTGCGCCAACACTGCCGATACCAACATTCATGCCCTGCGTGACATCGTCAAAAACCTGCCAGACCTGCTGCTGGTACGCTGGAAGCAAGAAGGCACTGTACCGCCACAAGCACCGACCAAACCGGGTGTGCCGCCGCAGAGCGCACGCAACTTCCTGGGCTTTCGCGATGGTTCGGCCAACCCGGACTCCAACGACAATGCCCTGATGAACAGCATCGTCTGGGTCCAGCCTGGCAGTGACGAGCCAAAGTGGGCGGTCGATGGCAGCTACCAGGCGGTACGCATCATTCGCAATTTCGTTGAACGGTGGGACCGCACGCCACTGCAAGAGCAGCAAAGCATCTTCGGCCGCAACAAGGCCAGCGGCGCCCCAATGGATGGCCATCACGAAACCGATGTGCCGGACTACAGCAAAGACCCCGAGGGCAAAGTCACCAAGCTGGATGCGCACATCCGCCTGGCCAACCCGCGTACCGCTCAGACCAACAAAAACCTGATTCTGCGTCGCCCGTTCAACTACTCGAACGGAGTCAACAAGAACGGTCAGCTGGACATGGGCTTACTGTTCATTTGCTACCAGAGCAACCTGGACAACGGTTTTATCGCCGTACAGACCCGGCTCAATGGCGAGCCTCTGGAGGAATATCTCAAACCGATTGGCGGAGGTTATTTCTTCACCCTCCCGGGTGTGCGCGACGACAAGGACTTCATTGGGCGCTCGTTGCTCAATGCGGCTGCACCTACGACTCGAACCTGATCTCACCCCCAACCTAAACCTAAAACAAACCGGAAAAGTCCCATGAAGAAGACGCCGCTTGCACTGTTTATCGCTCTAGGTTTGCTCCACACCCCGCTCTCGGTATTCGCGGCGAATGCACCACTGGACCTGGTGCAACCTGTTTCGGACTACAAAATTTACGTCACCGAAGAAATCGACACGCTGGTGACGGAAACCCAAAAGTTCACCGACGCAATTAAAAAGGGCGACCTGGACACAGCCAAGAAGCTCTATGCACCGACTCGCGTGCATTACGAGTCGATTGAGCCGATTGCCGAGCTGTTCAGTGATATCGATGCATCCGTCGACTCCCGGGTTGATGACCACGAGAAAGGCGTGACCGCTGAAGACTTCACCGGTTTCCACCGCATCGAATACACCCTGTTCTCCGAGAACACCACCAAGGGCCTGGATGCACTGGCTGACAAGCTCAATGCAGACGTCAAGGACTTGCAAACCCGCGTTGCCGATCTAACCTTCCCACCAGAAAAAGTCGTAGGCGGTGCAGCTGATCTGATGGAAGAAGTGGCTGCGACCAAGATCTCCGGCGAGGAAGACCGCTACAGCCACACCGACCTGTATGACTTCCAGGGCAACGTAGACGGCGCCAAGAAGATCTTCGACCTGTTCCGCCCGCAAATCGCAGCGAATGACAAAGCATTCGCTGAAAAGGTCGACAAAAACTTCGCCACCGTCGACAAGATCCTGGCCAAGTACAAGACCAAGGACGGTGGTTTTGAAACCTACGACAAGGTCAAGGAAAACGACCGTAAAGCGCTGGTCGGCCCAGTCAACACCCTGGCCGAAGACCTGTCCACCCTGCGCGGCAAGCTGGGCCTGGATTAATAGCTGCAGGATCGGCGCCAACCTGTGTGATCTGCGTCACAGATCGACAGGTTGGCGCTGTATTTCTTTGTTCGTTAAAAAAAGTCCTTTTTTTGTTTAATGATTGACTTGGGTCATTGTTTAAAATCGCTCGAACCCCATCCGCAATAATCGATGTATTCCCCCCACTCTAACTTGCAAACCACGCAGCCCAGGCGCTACACGGGGTTTCCTGAATAGCACCTGTCTAGTCATTGAAAAACATGGCAATTTGTTTCAACTTTCATAGGCTTTTCACACCTCTGCGTTTAACGTATGCGTCAGCTTTTGGGAAAAACCAAAATAGTTTGTAAGAAAAATCATGTAGATAACGTAGTTCGATGACTTTACCTTCGTCAGTTTTAGGCTTTAATGCCTGTGGGCGTAGTCTATATAGTGCGCCTGAACAGGCCGACTTCTCAGACGAGTCATCTTGAGCCATAGCAACTGACTGGAACGAATACCTTGAAACCCTACCCTATCCAGTGCGTGTCGATCGTCATTCCGGTCTACAACGAAGAACAGAGCCTGCCCGAATTGCTGCGCCGTACCGAAACAGCCTGTGCCCAGCTAACCCAAGCTTACGAAATCGTACTGGTCGACGATGGCAGCCGGGACAAATCGGCGCAAATCCTGCAAGAAGCTGCTGAGCGTGAAGGCAGCCCAGTAGTCGCGGTAATCCTCAACCGCAACTATGGACAACATGCCGCAATCATGGCCGGCTTTGAAAACTCCAAGGGCGACGTGGTCATCACCCTGGATGCTGACCTGCAGAACCCTCCTGAAGAAATTCCGCGCCTGGTTGCCCAGGCAGCCTTGGGTTACGACGTGGTCGGCACCGTGCGCAACAACCGCCAGGACTCTGCCTGGCGCCGCTGGCCATCACGTCTCATCAACCTGGCCGTGCAACGTTCCACTGGCGTTGCCATGAGCGACTACGGCTGCATGTTGCGCGCCTATCGCCGCTCGATTGTCGACGCCATGCTGGCGTGCCGCGAGCGCAGCACCTTTATTCCGATTCTCGCCAACAGCTTTGCCCGCCACACCACCGAGGTGTTGGTGCAACACGCCGAGCGTGAACACGGTGATTCGAAATACAGCCCGATGCGCTTGATCAATCTGATGTTTGACTTGATCACCTGCATGACCACAACCCCCTTGCGCCTACTGAGCATCATTGGTTTCAGCATGGCCTTGCTTGGGGTTATATTCGCGATTTTGCTGATCCTGCTACGCCTGATTTTTGGGGCTACCTGGGCTGGCGACGGTACATTTGTGCTGTTTGCCGTGCTGTTTGTGTTCACCGGCGGCCAGTTCATTGGCATGGGCCTGCTGGGTGAATACCTGGGGCGCATGTACAGCGATGTGCGAGCCCGCCCACGGTTCTTCATTGAGAAAATCGTGCGCGCAGAACCTGCGACAGATACTGCTCCAACTTGCAACTCGTCTTCTTCTACTTCGACACAGGTCTAACCATGAGTTTGAAAGCCGTTGTTTTCGCCTATCACGATATTGGCTGCACAGGCATCGAAGCCCTGCTCAATGCAGGCTATGAAATTGCTGCCGTGTTCACCCATGCTGATGACCCCTCGGAAAATAACTTCTACGGTTCTGTGGCCCAACTGTGCGCCCGTAAAGGCATTCCGGTACATGCGCCGGAAGATGCTAACCACCCGCTGTGGATCGAGCGTATTCGCAAGCTGAATGCCGACTACATCTTCTCGTTCTACTACCGCAACCTGTTGGGCGAAGAACTGCTGGCCAGCGCCAGCAAAGGTGCGTTCAACCTGCACGGCTCCCTGCTGCCACGCTACCGTGGTCGCGCTCCGGCCAACTGGGTACTGGTCAACGGCGAAACCGAAACCGGCGTGACCCTGCACCGCATGGTCAAGCGCGCGGATGCCGGTGACATCGTTGCCCAGGAACGCATCAGCATCGAGCGCAGCGACACCGCGCTGAGCCTGCACGCCAAACTGCGTGACACCGCTGCCAAGTTGCTGGCTACAACCCTGCCAGCCCTGCCTGAAGGCAAGCTCAAGGAAACCCCGCAAGACGAATCCAAGGCCACTTACTTTGGCCGTCGTACGCCGGCTGATGGCCTGCTGCAGTGGAATCGCCCTGCTGAAGAACTGTTCAACCTGGTCCGTGCTGTGACCCAACCTTACCCAGGTGCTTTCTGCGCCGTGGGCGAGCACAAACTGATTGTCTGGGCCAGCGAAGTGGTTGCCGGCAACGAAGGCCAGGCACCAGGCAACGTGATCAGCTGCGACCCGCTGCGTATCGCCTGCGGTAAAGACTCGCTGGTAATCACCGCCGGTCAGCGCAACGACAACGGCCTGTACCTGAGCGGCCCGCAACTGGCCCGCGAACTGGGTCTGGTTGACGGTTCCCGTCTGCGTGGCAGCGAATCAGGCCGGCCGGCCCGTCGCACCCGCGTTCTGATCCTGGGTGTTAACGGCTTCATCGGTAACCACCTGTCCGAGCGTCTGCTGCAAGACGACCGCTACGAAGTGTACGGCCTGGACATCGGTTCCGACGCGATCGACCGCCTGCGCAGCCACCCGAATTTCCACTTCGTGGAAGGCGACATCAGCATCCACACCGAGTGGATCGAGTACCACATCAAGAAGTGCGATGTGATCCTGCCGCTGGTGGCCATCGCGACCCCTATCGAATACACCCGCAACCCGCTGCGCGTATTCGAGCTGGACTTCGAAGAAAACCTCAAGCTGGTTCGCTACTGCGTCAAGTACAACAAGCGCGTGATCTTCCCGTCCACGTCCGAAGTCTATGGCATGTGCCAGGACCAGAACTTCGACGAAGACACCTCCAACCTGATTGTTGGCCCAATCAACAAGCAGCGCTGGATCTACTCCGTATCCAAGCAACTGCTGGACCGCGTGATCTGGGCTTACGGCACCAAAGGCCTGAAATTCACCCTGTTCCGTCCGTTCAACTGGATGGGCCCGCGCCTGGACCGTCTGGACTCGGCTCGTGTTGGCAGCTCGCGCGCCATCACTCAGCTGATCCTGCACCTCGTGGAAGGCACCCCGATCCGTCTGGTTGACGGTGGCGCCCAGAAGCGTTGCTTCACTGATGTGGCTGACGGCATCGAAGCCCTGGCACGCATCATCGAAAACAAAGACGGCAAGTGCGACGGCCAGATCATCAACATCGGCAACCCGGAAAACGAAGCCAGCATTCGTGAACTGGGCGAAGAATTGCTGCGTCAGTTCGAAGCGCACCCGCTGCGTGACAACTTCCCGCCGTTCGCTGGTTTCCGCGATGTTGAAAGCCAGTCGTTCTACGGCACCGGCTATCAGGACGTCAGTCACCGCAAACCAAGCGTTGAAAACGCACGTCGCCTGATTGACTGGACGCCGACCACCGAACTGAGCGAAACCATCGGCAAAACTCTGGATTTCTTCCTGCGTGAAGCCATGGTTGAAATCGCGGAAAAACGTTAATGCAAGCTGGACTACGTATTGATGTCGATACTTACCGAGGCACCCGTGAAGGGGTGCCGCGGTTACTCGAACTGCTCGACGAAGCAGGCGTAAAAGCCACATTTTTCTTTAGCGTGGGGCCGGACAACATGGGCCGCCATTTATGGCGCCTGATCAAACCCCAGTTCTTCTGGAAAATGATGCGTTCCAAAGCTGCCAGCCTGTATGGCTGGGATATTTTGCTGGCCGGCACTGCCTGGCCTGGCAAACCGATCGGCAAGGATCTGGGGCACTTGATGCGCCAGACCCTGGCCGCGGGCCATGAAGTGGGCTTGCACGCGTGGGATCACCACGGCTGGCAGGCCAACACCGGGCGCTGGAGCGAAGCACAACTGATCGAGCAGATTCGCAAGGGTGTCGACACCCTGAGCGACATCACCGGCCAGGCCGTCGAATGTTCGGCCGCCGCCGGCTGGCGCGCAGATGAGCGCGTAGTCCAGGCCAAAGAAACCTTTGGCTTTCGCTATAACAGTGATTGCCGCGGGCACAGTCTGTTTCGGCCAAGGTTGGCCGACGGCAGACTGGGCGCGCCGCAGATCCCTGTTGATTTGCCCACATTCGATGAAGTGGTCGGACCTGAGCTCAGCGCTGCCGATTTCAATTCATACATTCTTGATCGCTTCAGCCCACACAAGCTGAATGCGTACACCATTCATGCAGAAGTAGAAGGGATTCTAATGGCCAATGACTTTCGTCAATTGCTGACGCAGGCCCGTGCCCGCGACATTCACTTTCAGCCCCTGCGGGACTTGCTTCCCGCTGACCTCGACAGCCTGCCCGCCGGCCAATTGAGCCGTGGCGTACTGGAAGGCCGTGAAGGCTGGCTGGGAGTGCAAAAGCCATGACTCAACGCTGGATGATTCCCCTGCTGGTTCTGGCATTCATTGCCTTCTACCTGTTACCCCTGGGTACCCATGGTCTATGGATCCCTGACGAAACACGTTATGCGCAAATCGGTCAGCAGATCCTGGTCGACGGTAACTGGGTTACCCCGCATTTCATGGACATTCGTTACTTCGAGAAGCCGATTGCCGGCTACTGGATGATCGCTATCGGGCAAGCCATTTTTGGCGAAAACCTGTTTGGCGTTCGAATTGCCTCGGCAATCGCCACTGGCCTCAGCGTACTGCTGGCCTACTTGGTTGCTCGCCGCCTGTGGAATGACCCGCGCAAAAGCTTTGCTTGCGCGCTGGTGTACATGACTTTCGGCCTCATCGCCGGTCAAGCCGGGTACTCCAACCTCGATCCGCAGTTCACGTTGTGGGTTAACCTGAGCCTGGTCTCGCTGTGGTTTGCAGTCGACACCCAGGATTCACGTCAGCGTCTGTTCTGCTGGGCACTGCTGGGCTTTGCCTGTGGCATGGGCTTTATGACCAAGGGCTTCCTGGCCCTGCTGCTGCCGGTGCTGATCGCCCTGCCCTACATGATCTGGCAAAAGCGCTTCCTGGAACTGGTCAAATACGGCCTGGTTGCCATGCTGGTCGCCGCCATCGTGTCGTTGCCTTGGGTACTGGCTGTCCACGCCCAGGAGCCGGACTACTGGCGCTTCTTCTTCTGGCACGAGCACATCCGCCGCTTTGCTGGTGAAGATGCTCAGCACGGTCGTCCTTGGTGGTTCTACTTGCCGCTGATCGTAGTCTCCAGCTTGCCATGGGCTGCCCTGCTGCCTGCCACGCTCAAAGATGCCTGGGGCCAGAAGCGCCAGGTGAGCGTGATCTTCGTGCTGATGTGGCTGCTGCTGCCGCTGGGCTTGTTCAGCCTGAGCAAAGGCAAACTCCCGACCTACATCATGCCGTGCATGCTGCCGCTGGCCCTGTTGCTGGGCCATGCCCTGATGGAGCGCGTGGAGCACACCAAAACCTTGTCGCTGCGTTTGAACGGCCTGGTCAACCTGTTGCTCGGCGCCGGTGCCTTGCTTGCCTTGATCTTCTTCCAGATCAAAAAACCGTTTTACGACAACGAACCGCTGCATATCTCGCTGCTGGTCGTAGTGCTGCTGACCTGGATCGTCACTGGGCTGCTGGTTATGTACCGTCCGGTCAAAATGTGGGGCGCTCCAGCCATCGCCATGGGTGTTCTGGTATTGGTCTTGCCAGCCAGCATGCCGAGCAGCGTAGTGCACAACAAAATGCCTGATCAGTTTGTGCTGCATCATCTGGATGCGTTGAAGCCTGCCACCGCGCTGCTGAGTAACGATCTGGGCGCAGCTTCTGCCCTGTCGTGGCGCCTGCGCCGCCCGGACGTGACGCTGTACAACACTCAGGGCGAGGTCAAATACGGCCTGACCTATGACGATGCCAAGGGCAAGAGCATTGGCCTGGATGACATTCAGGCCTGGCTTGCCGACGCGCGCCTCAAAGGCCCGGTCGGTGTCGTCATGCGCGTCAAGGACAGCGACGAAACCCATGAAATGGACATGCTGCCAAAAGACGCCCAACGTTTTGACGAAGGCAACATGGTGATCCTGATTTACCCGCAGACCACTCCATGACCCTGACCCTGCTGTTCATGGCCTGCCTGCTCACATGCGCAGGCCAAGTGGCCCAGAAGTACGCCGTCGAAAGCTGGCGAGGGCCACAATCGGGGATCGCAGACAAACTGCGCTCCCCCTGGTTGTGGTTGGCCCTGCTGTGTCTGGGCCTCGGTTTGCTGGTGTGGTTGCTGGTCTTGCAACGGCTTGAAGTGGGTATCGCGTATCCGATGCTCAGCCTCAACTTTGTATTGATCACTCTGGTAGCACGTTATTTGTTCAAGGAAACCATCGACCTGCGCCACTGGTGCGGGGTTGGCCTGGTGATCGCAGGTGTCGCGCTGCTGGGGCAACACGCATGAGCCTGCGTCGCGGTTTTCTCTTTGCCTCTGGCAGCGTATTGCTGGTCAGCAGTGCCCAACTGGGCATGCGCTGGAGCATGACGCGTCTGCCGGAGCCTACACAATGGCTGAACGCAATCAGCCAGAGTGACGTTTCATTGCCCGCACTGGCAGTCGTGTTTGGCTCGATCATGGCTTACGCGCTGTCGATGCTCTGCTGGCTGCTGGCCTTGCGTGACCTGCCGCTGGGGCGGGCCTATTCGCTGCTCAGTTTCAGCTACGCTTTGGTCTACTTGCTGGCCGCCAGCCTGCCGGTATTCCATGAAAGCTTCACCCTTTCAAAAACCCTAGGAGTGGCCTTGGTCATTCTGGGGGTGCTGACGATCAACTCTCGACGTACCCCAAGTTCCAGGAACAGCGCATGAAAATCAGTGTATTCGGTAGTGGTTATGTAGGCCTGGTGCAGGCAACGGTATTGGCGGAAGTCGGCCACGACGTGATTTGCATGGACATTGATCAGAAAAAGGTCGAGCTGTTACAGCAAGGTCACGTCAGTATTTATGAGCCGGGCCTCTCCAGCCTGGTGCGTGAAAACCTCGAAAACAAACGCCTGCGTTTCACCAGCGACGAAAAACTCGCCGTTGAGCATGGCCAGGTACTGTTTATCGCAGTGGGCACCCCGCCAAGCGAAGATGGCTCGGCCGACCTTAAAGCCGTGTTCTCGGTAGGCGAGGCCGTGGCCCGTCACCGTATCGAGCCGGTAATTCTGGTCGAGAAATCCACCGTACCGGTAGGCACCGGTGACGCACTGACTGCGCACATCAACGAGGCCCTGAGCAAAACCGGTCGTTCTCTGCAGTTCGATGTGGTTTCAAACCCCGAATTTCTCAAGGAAGGCTCGGCGGTCAGCGACTGCCGCCGTCCGGACCGCATCATCATTGGCTGCGCGCGTGAAGAAGTACGTGATGTCATGCGTGACCTGTACGCCCCGTTCAACCGCAACCATGACCGCATCATCAACATGGACCTGCGCAGCGCTGAACTGACCAAGTACGCGGCCAACTGCATGCTGGCGACCAAAATCAGCTTCATCAACCAGATCGCTGAACTGGCCGAACACCTGGGCGCTGACATTGAGTCGGTACGTCTGGGCATCGGTGCCGACACCCGTATCGGCTACCACTTCATCTACCCTGGCTGCGGCTACGGGGGTTCGTGCTTCCCTAAAGACATGCGCGCATTGATCCACAGCGCCCAGCAAGTCAATTGCTCCAGCGACCTGCTGCAAGCCGTTGAAGCGATCAACGAACGTCAAAAACACAAACTGTTTGATCGTATCAATGCCTTCTTCAAGGGTGACCTAAAGGGCAAGACCTTTGCCTTGTGGGGCCTGGCGTTCAAGCCCAACACTGACGACATGCGCGATGCACCTAGCCGCGTGCTGATGGAAGCCCTGTGGGCCGCCGGTGCCGACGTGCGCGCCTTCGACCCCGAAGCCATGCAGGAAACCCAGCGCTTGTACGGTGACGAACCGCGTCTGAGCCTGATGGGCACCCCCGAGTCCACACTGCAGGGCGCCGACGCCTTGATCGTGTGCACTGAATGGCAGCAGTTCAAAGCGCCAGACTTTGACCTGATCAAGCAGCGCCTCAAGACTCCGGTGATTTTCGACGGCCGTAACCTGTACGACGGCGAACGCCTGAGCCGCGTTGGCTTGCAGTACTTCCCTATGGGGCGTGGTGAGTCCATCAACTTGCCGGTCTCCAAAGGCTCAACCGCCGCTTAACGCTTCAACAGCGCCGCCATTGGCAACAATGGCGGCGTTTTTTATGGATGAAATTCGACTGATTACTGTGTAAGTGCGTGTTCGCGATCTTTCAAAAGATCAAAAGCTTGCGCCTACTTGCCCCCTTATTGAGTCAAGGAAACTCGACATGCCGGCTTTCTCTTCTCCCAGCGCTTTACGTGCATTGCACCGACAGTCTCTGCTGCTTGGTGCGTTGACATTACTGCTGTTTATTCTGGGCGACATGCATCAGGCCGCGATCGGCTTTGACTCGCGCTTCGTGCTGTTTGCCAAGGAAATGCTGCGCCATGGCCCGAGCTTTTTCCCGACCACCTATGGCGAGCCATACGCCGACTACAACGCGACCACCACGGTGTTTACCTGGTTACTGTCCCTGCCCTTTGGCGAAGTCAACAGCCTGACCGCCTGGCTGCCCACGGCCATTGCCAGTGCATTGATTGTGATGCTGGTTTATCGGCTGGTTGCCCCGCAGTCCACCACCTGGGCCCTGCTCAGCGTGGCACTGCTGTTGTTGAGCATGACCTTCATCACTGAAACCCGCGCCGTGTCACTCGACCAAATGCTGGCCGCAGTCAGCCTGGGGGCGTTCTATCAGGCATATGCCCACGACCACTTCGATACGCCGCGCCGACATGGTTGGCTACTAGTTTTGCTGGTCCTGGGTTTCGCCATCCGCGGCCCGATTGGCCTGGTGATTCCAACGGGCATGCTGTGCAGCTATTTCCTGCTCAGCGGCCAATGGCGGCGCATGATCAGCGTGGGCTTGCAGGCACTGGTGATCCTGGTGCTGTGCATTGGCCTGCTGCTGTTTTTGGCCTGGCTCAGTGGCGGACACGCTTTTGTCCAGGACGTAATCCGTATGCAGGTCACCGGCCGTATCGACGGCACCGAAGGGGCCAGCAGCACGTTCTATTACTTCACCAGTTCCATGGGCAACTATGCCCTCGCCTATCCGCTGGCCGTGCTAGTACTGGTGGCTATCCTCATCGCCGGGCGTAAACCTTCGACCCCAGCTTTGCATCTGGTCAAATACTGCGCCGCAGCAGGCTTGATCGTGATGATAGGCCTGTCGATTCCGCAAGCGAAAAAGGCCCGTTATGTGCTGCCGATGCTGCCCATGGCAGCGATCATTGCGGCGTATCCATTCCAGGTTGCACACAACCGGGTATTCGCCGTGTTGCGCGTGATTATCCAGGCGATTCTGTTGGCGCTGCCCTCACTGCTCATCGCAGGCCTGGTTGTCGCGAACAAACGCCTGGGCGATCAACTGCCGCCCTTGAACATCATCTACGTCATCCTCGGCGTGTTGCAGGTCATTGCAGTGGGGCTGTTGTTCAAAGCCCACCTGCGGGCCGTTGGCTTGGGTGCCTGTGCGGTACTGGCGATGTGGAGCAGCTACATCCTGGTGCTGGAACCCGCTGAACAAAATGCTTACAACACCCGCGATTTCACCGTCAACGCGCTGCACCTGATCGACCAGGCGCCCGCCCCGCTGGTACTGCATGGCATGGGTAAAGACGCCAAGGCCATCAAATTCATGGTTAACGTGGATCGCGACTTGCTACCGGTATTCACCCAGTCAGCGGTTGAATTGACGGCCTTGCAAGCCCCTGTGTGGATCGTCATGGATCGCAAGGACTACCAGGCACTGCAAGGCACCGAACTGGGCAATATCGTCCCGGCACTGAGCGGCAGTTTCGACAAAAACGACTATGTGTTGTTGCATTTGCCCTGAGCCTTGGGTGAGCACAAAGGCTGCGGCGTTTACGCCGCAGCCTCGAACACCCTGTGGTTATTGACCCGCTGAACGCGCCTGATAGTCGTCGATCAACTTGCGGGTCAACTCAAACGACGACAATTCAGCGGTGCGGCCCGGGCTCAACGGGAATGCCTGCCCAGCCCACAGGTTGATGAAATCCCCAGAGCCGGCGGGCTCAGATTTGGCCTTCAGGGGCAGCAACACTCCGCCAGCCAACGGAAACGCGGGGGCTTGCGGGTTGATCGGCCCAACCTCACGCATTACCCGGTTAAGAATCCCGCGAGCCGGTCGACCGGTAAACAGGTTGGTCAGGGCCGTATCACTTGAGCTGGCTTCGCGCAGCGCGCGGTGATGAGGCCTGGAGATTTTCGACTGCGGGCAAAACAGGTACGCGGTACCGATTTGTACGGCGCTTGCAGCCAAGGCAAAGGCTGCTGCGATACCACGCGCATCGGCGATCCCGCCTGCGGCGATCACCGGCACTGAAACCGCATCAGCGATTTGTGGCACCAATGCAAAGGTGCCGATCTGGCTAGTCCACTCAGTGGTTAAAAACATCGCTCGATGGCCACCCGCTTCATTGCCCATGGCAATAATGGCATCGCAACCATGGCGTTCGAGCCACTGCGCTTCTTCGACAGTGGTTGCCGAACTGAGAATCTTCGCCCCCGTGGCCTTGACCCGCGCCATCAATGCTGGGGCTGGCAGCGCAAAATGGAAGCTCACCACTGCAGGTCGCAGCTCCTCAACCAGCGCACACGTGGCCTCGTCAAAAGGCGCTCGAACGGAAACCGGAGTTGGAGCATCAAAGTCAGCGCCGAGTTCGTCGTAATAATCTTTAAACAATGCCTTCCAGCGCTGAATGTGCGCCTCGTCGTATGCCGGGGCCTGGTGACAAAAGAAGTTCAAATTGAACGGCTGGTCAGTGGCTGCACGAAAGGCTGCGACCTCTTCACGAATCGCGTCATGACTCAACGTTGCACATGCCAGAGAGCCCAGACCACCCGCCTTTGCCACACCGATCATGACATCAGCACCGGCACCGAGCATGGGTGCCTGAATGATCGGGACGCTAATGCCAACCAGGTCGATAAAACGCGAGTCAGGCCATTGAGCCATGGGGATTCTCTCTACGGTCAATAATCGGAATCTGGATAGTAACGTGTACGAGCGAGCTTGCCTCCCGATCTTTTAAAGCAGCAAAAGATCGCGAGGCAAGCTCGCTACCGTTGTGGTCAGCGCTTGCTGCTGAGCGCCGTTATCAGGGCCGGGTCACGGTTGTAGATGTCCGGGGTGTAAATCACTTTGCCGGTTTTATCGGCTTGGGCCGTCCAGTAGGTCATCAGGATCGGCTTGGGGTTGGACAAGCGAAACTCATGGGTTTTACCGGTGCTTAGCAGGTCTTCGGTGCGGCTTTTTTCCGCTGGGGTGACCAGTACGTCGCGCAGCTGGAAGACCGACTCAACGCGCACACACCCCGAACTGAATGCTCGCGGGCCTTTGCTGAACAGCGCCTGGCTTGGCGTGTCGTGCAGGTACACCGAAAACGGATTGGGGAAGCGCAATACAATCTTGCCCAACGGGTTTCTCGGCCCGGCGCCCTGGCGCAGCAAGATATTGCCGGGGCGATCCCAATCGATACTCTGCGGCGAGACTGGCTGCCCGTTGCTGTCAATAACCTGCAAGTCATGCCGGCTCAGGAAAGATGAGTCGCGGCGAATTTGCGGCAGTTTGTCTTCTTTGAAAATCGTCGGCGGGATGGTCCAGGTCGGGTTCAGGGTCAGGCGCGTGACCCGTGACTTGAGCAGCGGCGTCTGCCGGTCTGCACGACCTACCTGAGTACGGGTTTGCCACACCGGCTGGCCATTTTCATAGACCGTCAACTTCGCCGCCGGCACGTTTACCAGCAACATGGATGGCTCTACATCCTGGGCCATCCAGCGAAAACGTTCCAGGTTGACACGCAATTGTTCACGTCGCACCGCCGGGCTGACATTCAGCTCCTTGACCGTGCCTGCACCGATGATCCCGTCCGCCTGCAATGAATGGTTGAGCTGGAAGCTTTTGACCGCTGACGCTAATTCATTGGTGTAGAGGTTGTCGGGGGTTGCGAGTTTGTGGTCCAGATAACCCTCGCCCAACAAGCGCTGGACCAGTACTGGAACTCGAGGGTCCTGCATCCCGGGGCGTAACACTTGGCCATCCGGGATAGTCGGCCATTTGGGTAATGGCTGCAGACGCTCGCGGGCATACACCTGGCGCAAATTCTTATAGAGCTCAAACCCCGGGCGGGCCTGGGCGAACGCTTGCTCAATCGTGTTCAGACCCGATTCGGCAATTGGCAAAATCTGGCTTCTGTCAGGCGGTACTTCATTGGCATGCCAGACTGGCTCGAAGCGGGCTTGGGGCAAGCGGCCAAAGTGCAGGTCCTGCAGGGCTTGCAGGTACTGGCGGCTGGTTTCGATATCGGCGCACAGGTCCTGAGCCTTGGGCAAGGTGTAGTGCTGCGGATCCAGGCCATCGTCCGCTAAGCTCGGCAATGCCGCCTGCAAAGCCGCCAAACGCCCTTTGTCGGCCCAGATTGGCTGGTAATTCTGGCTCTGGTAAAAAGCCTCAAGCAGCGCCTGTGTCGGTTCGTCGATACGGCCTGCCAGGCTCGGGCACGCTTGTGGCAGTTGCGTCAACGCCACTTGCACCGGGCTTGAGAGCTCGACTGGCTGGTCATCCGCCAGTGCGACCAGTGGCGCAGCGAGCAAGGCAAGGGTCAAGTAACATGCGTGTTTTTTGATCAACTGCTTAACTCCAGTCCGTGGCCTTTAGGTGAGGGTCACTGTGTTGCTTGTCGCGTTATACATTCAGGCTAGCATCTAAATCGCGGCTGCTATTGGATCAGCTCAATGTCTTAAGTCTATTTAATGTGGAAACCCTCTTTATATGCTGATTTTCATGCGACGACTTTTTCTGGTCGCCGCGACCCTGGGCACTCTCTGCAGCCCAGCGTTCGCCGCCAACCCTTCCAGTCCGGTGCTTTACAACAGCCTTGCCCAGGCAGCCCCGGAGCTCAATCCCCAAGTTCTTGAAAGCGCTCTTAGCGCCATGCAATGCGCCGTCAGCAATGGCGCCACCCAGGCTCGGCACCTGGCGGTCATCGATTACTCCCTGCCCTCAACCGCCCGACGCTTATGGATTTTCGACCTGACCTCAAAGAAGCTGGTAATGCGTGAACTGGTCGCTCATGGTCAAAACTCAGGTGAAAATTTTGCCACCCGCTTCTCCAACAGCGAGGGCAGCTTTCAGTCCAGCCTGGGGCTGTTTCGTACTCAAGAAAGCTACCAGGGCGCAAACGGTTACTCCTTGCGTATGGATGGTCTTGAGCCGGGCATCAACGATCGGGCCCGTGATCGCGACATCGTGATCCATGGTGCCAGTTATGTGAACCCGCTCTGGAGCCAGCGCCAAGGCCGTATCGGTCGTAGCCAGGGTTGCCCGGCCGTACGTCCACAAGTGGCGCGCCAAGTAGTGGACAACCTGAAGAACGGACAGTTCATGTTTGCCTGGTATCCCGATAAGCGCTGGTTGAAGTCCTCGGCATATCTGAACTGCAAGCCGCAGCTGGTGGCGAGCATCGTTTCGACTAAGTAAAAACTGCCTCTACTACGACGCCTGATCCTCGCGATCTTTTAAAAGATCGCGAGGCAAGCGCCTACAGCCATATCCATTCCCGACCCCATTTCTCTGAAAACGACACCTCACTCGGTCGATGGTTGACTGAGCCTGCGCACATCTATTTATTACTATTTATCCGCATTAATACGATAAATAGAAAACATGCTTAACCGCCCAATTCGCCGCAAACGCCAGAAGCTGTCCGATGTGATTGTCGAGTCGGTGAAGCGTTCGATTGTCACTGACGCTCTCAAGCCCGGCGATCGCCTGCCCACTGAACGCGAGTTGATGGAGAGCTTTCAGTGCTCCAAGGGCTCTGCACGGGAAGCACTCAAGGCGCTGGAGGTCGAGGGCCTGGTCAGTACGCGCACCGGTCCCAGCGGCGGTGCATATCTGAATCAGGCCGGGACAGAGCCCGCCAGTCGTGCCTTGCGCAATTACTTGCACTTCCAGCATCTGGATGGCGAGCAGGTCTATCAGTTGCGCAAGGTGATTGAAGTCGAGTTGGCGGTGTCCGTGATCGGACGTTTGAGCGCCGAGGACTATCAAGCCCTACAGGCCAACGTAGATTTTTGCAGCACCCCTGAAGACAGCGAGGCTGGTCAGCGCGAGCAGCGTCTGGCCGAACTTGAGTTTCATAACCTGCTAGCCCGCGCATGCCCCAACCCGCTGTTAAGTTTCATGGCGCAGTTTCTCAACGACTTGCTGCGCGATCTGGTGGTCCTGAAAAAGGCCTACAAACCAAAGCGCAAGCAGTTCGATGCCGCCAACCTCGATTATCACAAGCAATTGCTGATGGCCTTTCGCGCTGAAGATGAAGCGAAGGTGCGCAGTTTGATGCATGAGCATATGTGCGACGCCGAACACCACATGAGCGCCCTCGAAGGCCAGGTCAATCCGCACTTTTTGCTGGAGTTCGATCACCACCACTGACCCGTTCAGCCATAACCGTGCAATAGATCCCATCCAATAAAAGGCCTGCCCACAGGACCTGATCCGCCGTTTGCCATTGCTACTCCTGCCAATAATTAAACCAGGGAGTTACCCCATGCAACGTCGTACTTTGTTGAAAGCTGGCCTGGCTGCTGCCAGCGCTTTAAGCCTTCCGCTTGGCATACGCCAGGCTTTTGCCGCAGAGCCCTTTACCTTCTATGGGTTGAAGTCCATGTCCGGAGCCTTTGCCAGTTATGGCAAATTTGCCGACATGGGCTCGCGTCTGGCCGTCGATCAATACCCGCAGCTGTTAGGCAGGCCATTGGTCTACAAGGTCATCGATACCGAAGGCAATGCCGGCAAGGCAGTACGCAAGGTTCAGGAAGCAATCGGCCAGGACGGCGCACGTTTTTTCCAGGGTTGTACGCTGTCGTCGTCTGCCCTGGCCGTGGCTAAGGAAGTCAACAAGAGCGGCGGTGTCTTCATGACCCCGGTGGGCGCCGACGAGGTCACCGGCAAGGACTGCAACAGCTCAACGTTTCGCTGGTCGGTGCCCACCTACGGCGCGGTGCGTGAAACCCTGGTACCACTGATCAAACGTCTACCGGAGGCCAAACGCTGGTACACCATTACGCCGCAATACGTGTTTGGTGAAGCTCTGCTCGATGGCACCCGCGAAGTGCTCAAGGAGCATGGCCTGGAGCTTGTCGGCAACAGCTACCACTCGCTGCAAGAGCAGGAGTTCTCCGGGTATTTGACCAACGCCATTTCTGCAAAGCCCGACGTGCTGGTGCTGCTGAATTTTGGCAGCCAATCGAACAATACCCTGCGTCAGGCCGTGAATTTCGGCATGAAAGAGCGAATGAAGATCTTGCTAGTGTGGTCAGCCGGGCTGGATCAATTTCAAGAGCTGGGCAGTGATGTGCTCGAAGGCGTGTACCTCGGCGCCCAATACTGGCACCAGGTCGACTCCCCGCTCAATCGCGAACTGGTTAAAGCCACCCAGGCCAAATACGGTATCAACCCCAATTACCCGCTGGCAGCAGACTTCATCAGCACCAAGGTCATGCTCGACACCATCTCAGCCACGGGCAGCTTCGATGGTCCAACGGTAGCCAAGGCCATGCAGGGCCTGACGTACGAAGGCCCGACCGGCAAAGAAACCATCCGCGCCGGCGACCATCAAGTGATCAAGGATTACTACCTGATGCTGGGCAAACCGGAGAGCGAAATGAGTGACAAGGACGATCTGGCCATGGTGGTCAGCTCCGGTCAGTCGTTTACCCCGCTCGCCGACACCGGCTGTGTGATGCGCTAACCCCCGATTATTTTGCGATTGCTACACGCAGCCGGTCAGACACGACCGCCTGCAGAGGGTATCTGCATGCTCGAACTCTATCTGTTCCAGATTCTCAATGGCCTGGGCCTGGGAATGATCTACTTTCTGATTGCCGTCGGACTGACCATCATTTTTGGCCTGCTGAACTTCGTCAACTTCGCCCATGGTGCGTTTTTCCTATTGGGCGCCTACCTCTGCTACACCGCCGTCAGCCTGACCGGTAACTTCTGGCTGTCACTGCTGATCGCACCATTGCTGGTCGCGGCCCTCGCCTGGGTCATTGAACGAGTGCTGATTCAGCGGATTTACAACCTGCCCCACATGTTCCAGATCCTGGTAACGCTGGGTATTGCGCTGATTATTCAGGAAGCCAGTGTGATGATCTGGGGTCCGGTGGGCAAAAGCGTCGCGGTCCCGCCGTTACTGCGCGGCGTAGTTGAAATCGGCGACTTTATCTACCCCTACTACCGTTTGTTCCTGATCGTTTTCTCGGCGCTGGTGGGTGTTGCCTTGTGGCTACTGCTGGAGCGGACGCGCTTCGGAGCGCTGGTGCGCGCCGGTAGCGAAAGCACCGAGACCGTGTCGTTGCTGGGCACCAACATCTTCCGTCTGTTTTCCATGACCTTCGCCTTGGGCGCAGGGCTGGCCGGCATTGCCGGGGTGTTATTCGCCCCTTTGCGCGGTGCGCAGCCTTTTGTCGGCCCGGAGATTCTCGGCGTGGCCTTCGTAGTGGTGGTCATCGGCGGCATGGGTTCGTTCAGCGGCGCCCTGGTGGGTGGTTTGCTGGTGGGTGTGGTGCAAAGCCTGATGACAACTATATGGCCTCAAGGTGCGAGTCTTATGATCTACGGCGCTATGGCCGTGGTGATTCTGCTGCGACCTTATGGCCTGTTTGGGAGAGCCTGACATGAGCGAGAAAAATCCCCTTCCCTTTGCCAAGACTCAGTCCCGCTCCATGCTGTTATTGGTGATTGCGGTCTTGATCGGCCTGCCGTTGGTGTTGCCATCCGCCACTCTGGCCACTGAAATTCTGATCTTCGCCATGGCCGCGCTGGCCTGTAACCTGCTGTTGGGTTACACCGGGTTGCTGTCGTTCGGGCAAGGCATTTTCTTTGGTGCCGGCTCTTACTGCGCCGCGTTGCTGATGATTCATCTGCAATGGGGCCTGTTCAGCGCGCTGTTGGGCGCTGCCATCGCCGGAGCCTTGCTGGCGTTCCTGGTGGGCGCCCTGGCGATTCGCCGCACCGGCATCTACTTCGTGATGCTGACCCTGGCGTTCAGCCAGATGGCGTATTTTCTGACCTACACCCTGAGCGACTGGACCGGCGGGGACAACGGCTTGCTCGATGTACCACGGCCTGAAATCCGCATCGGTGACACGCTGTTGATGTCACTCAGTGATGCGCGCTACTTCTACGGCTTTGTCGCGGTGCTGTTTCTGCTGATTTTCATAGGCGCACGCCGGGTGATCACCTCGCCCTTTGGCAGCACGCTGATGGCGATCCGCGAGAACGAAACCCGCGCGGCCGCCATCGGCTACGACACCCGTCACTTCAAGATCCTGGTGTTCATGCTCTCGGGCGCTGTCACCGGTATTGCCGGTGCCCTGTACGCCATGCTGCTGCACTTTGTGCCGCTGTCCAACATCGACCTGATGATGTCGGAAAACATTCTGATCATGACCATTGTCGGCGGTACCGGGTCGCTGTTCGGTTCATTGCTGGGCGCCGGGTCAATCGTGCTGCTGGGTGACGTCCTGTCTGATTTGTGGCCGCGCTGGCTGATGCTGCTCGGGCTGATTTTGATCGTGGTCGTGGTGTTTATGCGCGGCGGATTGTGGGGTGGCTTTGCCAGCCTGTTCGAGCGCATCAAAGGTTCGCGCAAACAAAGCCTGCCGATTCAGGAGGAACAGCCATGAGCACCCATACCCCTTATTTGCTGGAAACCGAGAACCTGAAGCTCTCCTACGGCGCCTTCAATGCCGTGAACGGGGTCAATCTGAAGGTCGAGCAAGGCACGATCCACACCGTGATCGGCCCCAACGGCGCGGGCAAGACCAGCCTGTTCCACTGTTTGACCGGCGAACGCCGGGCCACCGACGGGACGATTATGTTTGGCGGCAAAAACATTATCAAAAAGCCGTCCCATGGCCGTGTTGCTTTGGGCATGGCGCGTTCCTTTCAACTCACCAGCCTTTTCCAGAACCTCAGCGTGCGAGAAAACCTGCGCCTCGCCGCACAGGGCCGTGACGGACTGGCCGCACTGAACTTCTGGCGTCGCGTAGACAGCCGCCGCGAGCACGTGGACATGGCAGACCAAGTGCTTGAGCGTCTGCAATTGACCCAACGCGCCAACACCCTGGCGGGCGAGTTGTCCCACGGCCAGCAACGGGTACTGGAGGTGGGCATGTCAATTTGCTCCAAACCCAAACTGTTGATGCTCGATGAGCCGACCTCCGGGATGGGCATTGACGATATTCCGATCATGACCCAACTGATCAGCGACCTGGGTCGCGATCACACCGTGCTGCTGATCGAGCACAACATGAGCATCGTGATGTCCATCAGCCAACGCATCACGGTGATGAGCCACGGCCAGATCCTGGTCGAAGGCACCCCTGAATTCGTGCGCGCCGATGAGCGTGTGCGCACCGCCTACCTGGGAGAAGCCGCCTGATGCTGATCGTCGACGATATCCACTCTTATTACGACAAAAGCCACGTCCTCGAAGGCGTCACGTTGCAGGTCAATCCCGGCGAACTGGTGACCTTGCTGGGCCGCAACGGCGCGGGCAAGACCACCACATTGCGCAGTATTCTGGGCGTTGTCTGCCCGCGCAAAGGGCAGATCCGCTTTAACGGCCAGGACATGGTCGGGCGCAAGATATTCGAAATCGCCCGCGAAGGCCTTGCACTGGTGCCGGAGCATCGCGGCATTTTCCGTTTGCTGAGCGTGGAAGAGAACTTGCGTATTGCCCAGCGCAAAAGCAGCCGCTGGCAATTGGAAGACGTATACGGGATGTTCCCACGCCTCAAGGAACGTCGCAAAAACGCCGGCCATGCCTTGTCCGGTGGTGAGCAGCAAATGCTCGCCATCGCCCGCGCCCTGCTCAATGATCCCAAGCTGCTGATTCTCGATGAACCCACAGAAGGCCTTGCGCCGGTCATCGTCGATGAACTGGTGAAGATCCTGCGCAAGATCAAGGACGACGGTCTGCCCGTGCTGCTGGTGGAACAAAACCTGATGGTCTGCGACAAGCTTGCCGATCGCCATTACGTGCTCGAACAAGGCCGCGTGGTGTACGAAGGCAGCGCCGCCGATTTCCGTGCCAATCCAACGATCAAGAACCGCTACCTGGCCCTTAGCGCCTGAAGGGAGACTCGTGCCCCATGAACAGCCCAATCGTGTTATCCGACCTTTTCAACAGCAACGCAGCGCTGATCAACCGCGACCGCTTGTGGCAATCGCTGATGGATCTGGCCCAGCTTGGTGCCACGGCCAAGGGCGGTGTCTGCCGCCTGGCCCTGACCGACCTCGACCGCCAGGCCCGCGACTTGTTTGTGCGCTGGTGTGAAGAAGCTGGCTGCAGCGTCACCATTGACGGCATCGGCAATATTTTTGCCCGCCGCGCGGGGCGCCAAGCGGATTTACCACCGGTCATGACCGGCAGCCACATCGACACCCAGCCCACCGGCGGCAAGTTCGACGGCTGCTTTGGGGTCATGGCCGGCCTGGAAGTCATCCGTACCCTCAACGATCTGCAACTGACCACTGAAGCCCCGATCGAAGTAGTGGTGTGGACCAACGAGGAAGGCTCGCGGTTTCCGCCCTGCATGATGGGATCCGGGGTCTTTGCCGGTAAATTCGATCTGGACGAAACGCTGAACAAGGTTGATGAGCAGGGCCTGTCGGTCGGTGCCGAGTTGCAGCGTATTGGCTATGCAGGTAGCCGCCCGGTACTCGGGCACCCGGTGGGTGCTTATTTTGAGGCGCATATCGAGCAAGGGCCGGTGCTGGAAGATCGTGACACCACCATTGGCGTGGTCATGGGCTGCCTCGGCCAGAAATGGTTCGACCTGACACTGACCGGCGTCGAGGCGCACGCAGGCCCTACCCCCATGCACTTGCGCAAGGACGCACTGGTGGGCGCCGCACAGGTGATCAGCGCCGTCAACCGGACCGCGCTTGAGCACCAACCCCATGCCTGCGGCACCGTCGGCTGTCTGAACCTGCACCCGGGTTCGCGCAACGTGATCCCCGGTCAGGTGCACATGACCATCGATCTGCGGCACCTGCACGCTGATCAGTTACAAGCCATGGTGGATGAGGTACGTCATGCCATTGAAGTGGCTTGTGCAGAGCACGGCTTGAGTTTTGAGCTGACCCCGACCGCGGATTTCCCGCCGCTGGACTTTAACCCTGGGTGTGTCGAGGCGGTGCGCCAGGGCGCACAACAATTGGGCTTGAGCCATATGGATATCGTCAGCGGCGCCGGGCATGACGCGATTTTTGTGGCCGAACTGGGCCCAGCCGGGATGATATTTGTGCCGTGTGAAGGCGGTATCAGCCACAACGAAATCGAAAACGCAGCCCCTCAGGACCTGGCCGATGGCTGCGCGGTACTGCTGCGGGCCATGGTCAATGCCGCGCAAGGGGTGAAAAAACCATGAGTACAACACCCGACATCGGCCAGATGAACGCCGTCGAACTACTAGCCCGCTACCGCGATAAAAGCCTGTCGCCGGTGGACGTGACAGAAGATGCCCTGCTGCGCATCGAACGCTTCAACCCAGCAGTCAATGCGTATTGCCATGTGGACCCGGAAGGTGCATTGCAGGCCGCGCGCGCATCTGAGCAACGCTGGCTTAAAGGCGCACCGTGCGGAGCGCTAGATGGCGTGCCCGCTTCGATCAAAGACCTGACTCTCACCCAAGGCATGCCCACCCGCAAAGGCTCACGCACGACATCGAGCCAAGGGCCTTGGGAGGTTGACGCGCCATTTAGTGCATTCATGCGTAAGGCCGGCGCGGTATTACTGGGCAAAACCACTACCCCGGAGTTTGGCTGGAAAGGCGTCACCGACAACCCGCTGTATGGCATTACCCGCAACCCGTGGGACACCCGGCTGACCGCGGGTGGCTCCTCCGGCGGAGCTGCAGCCGCTGCTTCGCTCAACCTCGGCGTGTTGCATCAGGGCAGCGATGCAGGCGGCTCGATTCGTATCCCGTGTGCCTTGACCGGGACCTTCGGTATCAAGCCGACCTTTGGCTACGTGCCGCAATGGCCGGCCAGCGCCATGACCATCCTGTCGCATTTGGGGCCGATGACCCGCACCGTTGAAGATGCCGTCCTGATGCTGCAAACCGTGGCGCGGCCCGATGCTCGCGACGGTTTGATCGGTGCCCCGCGCAACACGCCCTGGCTGCACCACAGCGATGACCTCAAAGGCTTGCGCATTGCCTACAGCCCGAACTTCGGCTATGTCGATGTCGACCCGCAGGTCGCCCTGGTCGTGGCCCGCGCGGTTGAACGACTGGCCGAGCTGGGCGCTCACGTCGAGTTGGTTGACCCGGGCTTCAGCGATCCGTTGGCAACCTTCAATACCCTATGGTTCGCCGGTGCCGCACGTTTGGCCAGCCAGCTCAGCAGTGCCCAGCGCGAAATGATGGACCCGGGCTTGCAGCGCATCGCGGGGTTGGGCGAACGCATCACTCTCGAGCAATACAGCAGCGCACTGGAAGCACGGGCGGCGCTGGTTGCGCACATGAACGCGTTCCATGAGCGCTATGACATTCTGGTTTCGCCCATGCTGCCAATCACCGCATTTACCGCCGGGCATAACGTACCGCCCGAGTCCTCAATGACCGACTGGATGCAATGGACCCCGTTCACCTACCCGTTCAACCTGACCCAACAACCGGCGGCATCGGTGCCGTGCGGTCTGGCCGAAAATGGCCTGCCGGTTGGCCTGCACGTGGTCGGCGCCCGATTTGCCGACGATCACGTGCTGCGGGTTTGTCGGGCTTATGAAAAGCACTTTGCACAAAGCCACCCGCAAGCGCCCATAACGCCCGTATAAAACGGTTACCCCTTGTAGGAGCCCACTTGCCTCGCGATCTTTTAAACGATCAAAAAATCGCGAGACAAGCTCCTACAGATCAATAATCGTCAGCCATGGCCAACGCTGCTGATAACTTCTGGCCTTCTGAATAAACAGGTCAGGCTGCGGGTTATTCGGATTAGGGCGTAGCAGCCCCTGCCCGATATCCTCCAGACCATATGGCGCATAGACCTCGCCGGTTTCAGTGCAAAGGCCGACGCAGGTCCCAGCCACCAGATATCGATCAACACCGTCCCGGGCTGTAAGCAACTGCGGATAAGGCCTGCCGAATCGCTCGTGGTACCAGAGATGCACCCGTGCCTGGTTCTTGATATCGACGTTCACTCCAAGGTCTTCAAACAACCGCCGCGACTTGATAATGACCTCGTTCTCTGCCTCCCAGGACAAGTCTTGATCAAAGTAGAAAACGTCATAATCCTTGACCCCAAACGCCGGAGGCAGGTTCGACTGGTGATTCCAGACCGCCTGAAACAGGCTGCCTGCTGTCAGCAAGCACTGGTCAACGCCCAGCTTAGGCAAGCGATCCAAGAGTTCAGCGTTAATCGGGTTGCTCATCGCCAGGCTGATAAAGTGTTCAGGTGTCAAATTCATTGGCAGTCCTTCACTCCAGAGGTCCAGTTGGGAACAACTCTATCCGGGTTCCATGACAGGTTCTATCGACAAGGAGCCAGGTGATTCTGACCGGTGGCCGTCATATGCCGTTACCTATGCCTCACTATAACCACCATGCCTATACGCCCTGCACAACTCGCCCCTGTTTATGAGTACCCTGACCACCTGCGCGCTCAAGTCGATGCGGCACCGCGGGCTCCTGGGGTTTATTTGTTTTATGCGCAAGACGACTCGATGCCACTGTATATCGGTAAAAGCGTGGATATTCGCAGTCGGCTTCTGGCTCACCTGCGAACCCCTGAAGAAGCCCGCATGCTGCGGCAAGCGCAGCGGATCGAATATGTACAAACAGCCGGAGAAATCGGTGCGCTGCTGCTGGAGTCGCGCCTGATCAAAGAGCTGCAACCTTTAAAGAACAAACGGTTGCGCAAGCAGCGGCGCCTGTGCTCGATACGCGTCAGCAACGGAATTGCAGAGATCATCGATACCACCACGCTGAGTGGTCAGGTGCCGCTGTACGGGCTATTTCGTAACAGGCGCACGGCCATCGAAGCGCTGATGCTCATCGCTGACGAGCATCGGCTGTGTCACCACCTGCTAGGCATTGAAAAATCCGCGGGGCGCAGTTGCTTCAGAGCCCAGATCGGTAAGTGTGCGGGGGCGTGTCGAGGTGATGAAAGCCATGACGCTCATTCCGAACGCTTGCTTGAAGCCCTTGCCCAGTGGGCGGTGCACCGCTGGCCATTTCCTGGCGCGATAGCGCTGTACGAACGCTACGGCGAACTGGAGGAATATCACGTAGTGGACGGCTGGCACTACATTGGCACCTATGCCACGCAAGCCGAGGCCAGGCTGGCGCCCAGAATGAGTGCCCAGGCATTCGACGCCGACTGCTACAAGATCCTGGTGCGTCCGGTACTGTTCGAAAGCAGTGTCGTGATCATCCTCAGTTAGCCGGCTGAACGCTCGCTGCACCTGGCGCCTTGACATCACCACTAGCCCCCTGCACATTGGCCGCCCATTCTTTTTCGGCCTCTCTTCAGTGCACCGCCCAGGCGTTAATTCGCGAAGCGGGCATACATGACGCCGGCTCTTAATCATCGGTCGCCAATCACAGGCGCCCCGTACCCAGACCTCAAGAGAAGAAGGATGATTTCATGATCATTCGCAAGGGCCATGCTGCGGACACTGCGCAGTTGCTCAACCTTTGGCTCCGCGCCGTTCGCGCGAGTCATCATTTTTTGCAGGCTTCGGATATCGACGCATTGATCCCTCAGTTGCGAGACATGTATCTGCCCGCTGTCGAACTGTGGATTGCAGTAGATGCTCGAAATTGCCCTCAAGGTTTCATCGGCCTCAGTGAAAACCACGTGGAAATGTTGTTCGTCGACCCAGACCTGCAGGGCCAAGGCATCGGACGCGCCCTCCTGGACTTTGCCCGCACGTCACGGACAACCCTGAGCGTTGATGTCAATGAGCAGAATCCGCAAGCCGTTGGGTTTTATCAGCGCTACGGGTTTATTCAAACCGGCCGTTCCCCTCTGGACGGTGAAGGAAGGCCCTTCCCGCTTTTACACATGAACCTGCCTGACTAAAACGGGCGCCTGGGGACTGTCGGTGTGCATTGATCAAACGAATAGCACCTATAGTTCCCAGGGATATAATTATCCGTGCCAGCAATTTGATATCAACTTGAAAAGTTCCTCATACATTGTCATTAATTATAAAGCGATAGCTCCCACTTCACGGGCGGACGTATATCGGTCGATACGCCGGAGTTAGCGCATGAGATCATCCACGCCATACCCCCGCTGTCATTGATCGCGACACCGTATTTATCGTTCATTGAATTATCCATATTCGCAATCCCGCCAATTTGAGAAGCCATAGTCTAGCCACGAGTATTCAAAAATCTAATTTTTTTTAATACTTGCATTTTGTACAAACGCCTTCTTAACTCACCGCGGCTTCAGGAGTACATCTAAACGTCACACAGGAGATACACCATGAAACGGATAGCCTTCGTTATCGCTGCTACATTCCCTGTTATGGCTTTTGCGGCCTCACAAAACACCATTACTTTCAACGGGCAAGTGTCTGATCAAACATGCCAGGTCTCGGTCAACGGCAATGATGCCAACCCGATAATCTTGCTGCCCACGGTAAGTGCCGCATCGCTGGCTACATCAGGTAACACCGAAGGAGATACAACGTTCACAGTAAGTGTCAGCGGCTGTAACTCACCCACTGCTGCCTTGCCGATAAAAACGGCATTCTTGGGCAATAACGTGACTACACAAGGCAATCTTGGCAATACAGGTAGTGCAGAAAACGTACAAGTGCAATTACTAACAGCACCAAACGGAACAGCTATTGTGCTTGACGGAACAACCTCTGTGCCCGGTCTGGTCTTGCCTATCAATGGCACTTCAACCAGTCACGACTTCGCCGTTCGATATATCAGCGAAGCGGGTGGAGCAACTGCGGGTACCGTATCCGCCAGCGTGCAATACGCTCTGGATTACCAGTAACTGCGTAGTCTTTTCTACCGGGCTGGATGCCCGGTAGTTCTCACCTCCCCTACTTCTCTTTGCACGTCGTGTATGGGTACCTATGTTTCGTCTGAAAAAAGCCTCTGCCGCTCTCGCTGTTTTTCTTTGCAGCCTTTCAATTCATACCGCAAATGCCAGCGTTGTCATGACCGGCACGCGAGTTATATATCCGGCTCAAGCCCAAGAAAAAACCGTGCAACTAAGCAATAAAAATGCACTACCTTATATGATTCAAATGTGGGTCGATAACAAACCCGACAATAACGAGCCGCAAAAGGCCAGTGCTCCCTTCATTGCAAATCCGCAGATTTTCCGGATAAACCCCAATGATGGACAAATGGTACGTCTTATATTTACCGGAAATAATCTGGCCAAAGATAGAGAAACACTGTTCTACCTGAGTTTCCTGCAAATACCGGCGATCAAGGCCAGCGAGATGCAGGCTAATAAGTTATTGCTCAGTATCAACAGCCGGATGAAGTTATTCTATCGCCCCCAACAATTGGCTGGAAACCCTGATGAGCTGAGTCAGTCACTGAGTTTTAAAGTCAAGGGAAACTCAATTATCGCCAGTAATAACAGTGGTTATTTTGCCACCGTGCGCGACGCCAAAATCTTGCATGCAGGTAAGCCCCTGCCCTTGAAACAAGGGGTGATGATCCCCCCTCTGAGTGAGGTCGACTGGACACTTCCATCCAGCACATTGGCGAGTAAAGGCGACACGTTACGCCTGACTTTGGTCAACGATTACGGTGCAGATGTCACCTCTGACCTTCTCCTAAACTGATGGCCCGGGATGAGCGTTTATGCTTGTGCGTCGCGTAGGTGTATTTAAAAAGGATTTTAAAGTATCGGGTTTAGTGGGATTACGCGACTTATTGAGCGCATCAACATTCACGACGCTCAGCTTGCTGTGCCCTGACTTTGTACTTGCAGAACCCGCCGCGTTGGTTGCCGATGACGTGTATGTGTTTGATGACAGCCTGTCGTTCGGGGGTGGTTCGTTATCGCGCTTCAATCGAATCAATGCCATTGAGCCAGGGCAATACAAAGTCGACCTGTTTCTCAACAAGCGTTTCGTGGAACGCGTTGACTTGCGCTTTGTCGACCTCAAGGACGGCGACATCCAGCCCTGCCTGCCGGAAAAAATGCTGGAGGCTTCCGGTGTTCTCAAGAGTGCCATTCGTGCCCCTGAAGACAACCAATGCCTGATCCTGTCCAAGGCCGTGGAGGGCGCCTCAACCGCATTCGACTTTTCGATTTTGAGGCTGGATTTGAGCGTGCCACAAAGCCTGATGATCAATACCCCACGCGGGTCTGTGCCCACACAAAACCTGGACGCCGGCAACCTCATGGGCTTCGTCAACTACAACGCCAACCAATATCACGTGTCACGCACCGGCAGGAACAGCAGCTCCACTGACTCCACTTACCTGGCGCTCAACAGCGGCTTGAACGTCGGCATGTGGCGCTTGCGCCAACAAGGCAACCTGCGCCATGACAATGACAACGGCACCCACTGGAACACCACGCGCACCTACGCCCAGCGCGCACTGCCGGGCATCAAGGGGGATCTGACAGCAGGCCAGGGTTTCACCTCGGGACGTTTTTTTTCGGGCCTGAGTTACACCGGGGTAGAAATCGCCTCGGACGATCGCATGCTGCCTGAATCCCAACGCGGTTATGCACCGACTGTGCGGGGCATCGCCACGAGCAATGCTCAAGTCATCGTTCGTCAGAATGGCAACATCATTTATCAAACCACCGTGACGCCCGGTCCATTCGAAATCAACGACCTTTACTCGACCAACTACAACGGAGACCTGGACGTGTCTGTGATCGAGGCTGATGGCAGCGTCAGTACCTTCACGGTGCCCTTCTCGGCCGTCCCCGAATCCTTGCGCCCGGGCATATCGCGTTACAGCCTGGCGTTGGGGCGAACCCGCGACATGGGTGATCACGACCCGTTTGGCGAGATGACGTACCAGATCGGCGTGAGCAACAGCATCACGGCCAACAGCGGTTTACGCATCGCTGACCGTTATCAGGCGCTGGTGCTGGGTGGAGTGTATACCAGCAGTCTGGGAGCGTTCGGTCTGGATACCACCTATTCACGGGCCGACTTGCCAGACGAAGGCCAACTGGATGGTTGGATGGGACGCCTCTCTTTCAGCCGCACGTTTCAGCCCACCAACACCACACTGTCGATTGCCGGATATCGCTATTCCACAGAAGGCTACCGCGACCTGGGCGACGTGTTGGGGGTACGCCAATCCACCCGCAAGCACGAAAACTGGGCATCGACGAGTTACATGCAACGCTCGCGCTTTGAAGTCTCGATCAATCAGAGCCTTGACGACTGGGGCAACGTGTTCTTGTCAGGCTCCACTCAGGACTATCGCAATGATCGAGAGCGAGACACGCAATTCCAGCTGGGTTGGTCCAACACCCTGAGCAATAACATCAGCCTCAACCTCACGGCATCCCGACAAACCACCGGCAGTTACCTGAACCGCCGAAACGGCTACTACGACGACCCGTATGACAATCTCACCAACAATGGGCTTGGCATCACGCGCACCGACGGCAGAAGCGAAACCGTCACGCTGCTGTCCGTGTCTTTCCCGCTTGGCAGCCCCGCTCGCCCGAATGTGCCCTACCTGAGCAGTTCGGTCACCCACAGTTCGACCTCCGGTAATGTCTACCAAACTTCGTTATCAGGCACCCAGGGAGCTGACCAGACGCTAAGCTACGGCATGGATGCGTCACGAGACACCCAGCAAAAACTCAACGTGTTCAGCGGCAATATTCAAAAGTCCCTGCCCAAGATGTCCCTCAGCGCTACGGCTTCCAAAAGCCAGGATTACTGGCAAGCCTCTGGCAGCGCTCGCGGTGCCCTGGCGATACACGAGGGAGGTGTCACGTTCGGGCCTTACCTGAGCGACACTTTCGCACTGGTCGAAGCCAAGGGCGCCAGCGGCGCACAGATCATGAATGGCCGAGGAGCGACCATCGATAGCCGTGGTTACGCACTGGTAGCGTCACTCACGCCTTACCGCTACAACTCCGTGGTCATCAACCCGGAAGGCATCAGTGAAAAGACCGAACTGGACAATAGCCAGCAGCGGATCGCGCCCTATGCAGGCGCTGCCGTCAAGGTGAAGTTCAACACCGTGATCGGCAACGCGATTCTGGTCAAGGCCTTACGCAGTGGCGGCAAAGCGGTGCCCATGGGCGCCGATGTGCTGGACGACAGCAACAGCGTCATCGGCATGGTCGGTCAAGGCAGCCAGGCCTACCTGCGGACCGACAAGCTCAAAGGCACCTTGACTGCACGCTGGGGAGACGCGCCGCAGGATCAGTGCACGATGAATTTCGACCTGGCTCAACACGATGTCAGCCAGGCCCTGATCAAGGTCAACAGCGAGTGCCGTAACCCATGATGCCGTTTAAAAAGAAGAACACTTCCATGACCTTTGCTCGTACTTTGTTGACGCTAACAATGGCTATGACCTTCGCAGCAGTGATGACCGATGTGCAGGCTAAATGCACCAGAATGTACAACGGCAATCAGACGCGCGACGCTTACTCGGCACAGTTGAATTTCGGCCGTGTCAACCTGACGTCAGTGCACTTGCAGCCCGTGGGCACACCCCTTGGCACCGTTGTGGTTTCACCCGCTTCCGCCCCCGGCCTCAACAGCGAAACCGTCATGTGGGAGTGTGATCTCTCGGATGCAGATGACCTTCACGAACTCTTCGCGACCAATGGTGACGACCGAGTAGGCGGCTTTTGGGACATCGGTACGGCTGATGGCCTGCCGAATTACTACGCCACCTGGTTTCCTTATGTGGCGGTCAGACTGACCCATGTGAACTCAGGCCAGGTTTACACTCGCTACTGGCAGCAAGCCAAGATTACGGAGTATGACACCGTAGGCGCCAAGATTCAGATCAAGGCTAAGCACTTGAGCATGATTCAAGCCGAGCTCATTCGTGTATCAAGCCTCCCGCCCACTTCGGGTGCTGTCACTAACTATTGCGGGGGTATGGCCCCAACTACCGGGAACGGAAACTACTCCTATACCTGTACGCAGCCCAACGGTTACACCCAATTTCAAGGCGGCGGCATCGTATCCGACAATGTTGGGGAAGACTCCATGAACCATTACAAATTCTGGTTTGACAGAAACGGGGTCGGCTTTGGTATGCGCAGCGCCTCTTCTATCAGTTACGCCGCAACCTGTGTGGCCAGAAACGTCACACCAGTCGTCACTTTTTTGCCAGTTACCGCCGCAGAGCTTAACCAGGGCGTCACACGCAGCAATGACTTCACCATCGATCTTGAATGCGATAACGCGGTTAACTCCGGAACCGCCAACAACCAGACTGCACTGGGTATTCAGGTGGCTCAAGGCACCTATGCACAAGCGCAGTCCATGGGCCTAGTGACCAGTGGCGGTGCAGTCACGCACTTACTCTCCAACGGCTATGGAACCGACCCGTCAATTGCGACCGGCGTAGGGATCAGTTTGCGCAATGCCGCCAACGGTTCAGCCATGAACTTCCTGGGTTGGTCGGGCACCAGTTCGGGCGCCTCCAGCGGTTGGTACCCGGTATTGGCAGGTGCGCACAACACGGGGAGCACCACACAGAACTACACCAACTACTCACAGACCATCACCGCCACCCTCAGCACCTTGCCCGGCATGACAGCCAAACCGGGCAAGGTCAACGCAACGGCTTATGTTTTGGTGAAAGTACAATGATTATTCGCACACTCACGCAATGGATGGTCTGGGCGAGCTTGATAGCAAGCGCTTTACAGAGCGCCCACGCTGGCATCATGCCGGAACGTACACGGCTGATTTTCCATGAAGGACAATCCCAGCGATCGCTGATGCTGGCCAATACCAACGCCTATCCCGTGGTGGTGCAAGCCTGGATCGATAACGGCGAAGGCAACCAGGCTCCGGAAAATGCCGTTTCGACCATGGTCGCCCTGCCCTCGGTCTTCCGACTTCAATCTGGCGCCATACAGGGATTGCGCATTGTTCAAGATGCTCGTTCGCTGCCCAAGGATCGGGAGTCCGTCAGTTGGCTGAATCTCTACGAGATACCACCGACCAAAGCCGTCGCCCCGCTGATTGCGACGCAAGTCGCCGTGGCCATGAACACCCAGATGAAAGTGTTCTATCGCCCGGCCAACCTGCCCATGCCTCCCGAAAAAATGGCCGCGGCGCTCAGTTTCAGCCTTAAACAACAGGCCGGTGCCTGGGTGCTGGTTTGCCACAACCCGACCCCTTATCACGCCTCATTCTCCTCACTACGAGTCACAGCCAAAGGGCTCGACGCTGTCAATGCGAAAACACTCGACATGATGACCCCGCCCCTGAGCGAAAAAACCTACCCACTGGAATCGCTCAACTTCAACGGCCAGTCGAGCCTGGCGGTGAGTTACACACTGATCGACGATGAAGGGCACTATCACGACGGCAGTACAGACGTGCAGGTGCTCTAGAAACGATTGACAGCAAACAGCTCCAGCACTTTTTGCGCCGGGGCTGAACCGGACATGGCCTGCGCCAGTAACAGCCCTGTACCAACAGCCCCTGTCAGCCCCAAGTGGCCATGGCCAAACGCACACCAAAGCCCTTTGTGCTCAGGCACTTGACCAATCAGCTTCAACTGGCGGCAAAGCCGTGCAGAGACCGACAATTCCTGAACCGATGACGACGACCTCTGAATTGCGATCTTGAATGTCTGGCATTGCCTGAATCGCTCTTGAGTGATGATGGGAGCATAACGTGGGCTAGCGCTACCGCGGGATTCTCCATGACTTAAGTCAAGCCACGGTGAATCCTGATAAATTCCCGCCCATTGCGCCACAGCCAAACGTGCGGCCCGCCCGCTTTCTTGTTTTTAGCCTTTCTCACCTGCATCGTCCGGGCAAAAAATCTCAATGATTTTAAGGGTTTGGGCGTTGTAGCAAAATTTCAACAACCCTCGGCATTTTAAGCAAAGCCACATCCGTTCAGTCCGCCCAATCAGAGCCAGAACGGGCAGCTTGTTGTGCCCTTCCCAAGTTTCCTGCCGCCCATTACCTGCAGTCGAGCAACCCGCGCCCGCCAAAACATGGTAACGAATTGAAAAATATGAGTTTTATCTGGAGCTTTCTGCAATCCAAGAGCCATAGATACACATGAGTGCCTGAGGCACTCACGCAAAAGGCACACACGGTATTAACCCTATCTACCCTCAGACAGAGACTTTTTGATCTCCTCCCTCAAGCCTGGGTCAACCACGTAAATAAAAACACCCCTCTTGGCCCGCGTCAGAAGCACGTAATAAATATTGCGAATGGCTCTCGCAAAATTGTCCCTTCCAGCAGAGCGTAGGGATGCCTTAAGGGCTGGATACTGTTGGACTGGGGGGCGGACTCTAAGGCTACCATCTGTATAAACGAGATCCTCACCAATGATGACGCCTACATAGTCGTACTCGAATCCCTGTACGGTGTAGATCGCACCCACCTCCTCGTGCAGACCTGGCTGACGGCTCCATAGTGCATAAGACTGGTTGGCATTCCAGCGTGCTTTCCAGTCTCCGATCTCAATGTCATGCCCTCTGCCCGGTGTATCTCTGGTTTCCCAGTGCCAGCAGTAGCCTGCGACAATTCGGCATGTAGCATTACCCAGAGCTCGTGCTTTCAGAAGCTCGGTCATGACTTGCGGTGAGTCGACTATTTTGACCTCATAGCTTTCCGGAGTCTTGAGCTTGGTAATTTCACCTTGGTTTATGAAAGCATCGACCCAAGCAATGTATGCGTTTGCATCCTGGCACCGCAGCTGTTTGGCCAAAGAAAGCTCAAGTACAAACTGGCCGGCATCTTCTGCAACCTGCTTGATTTCGTGGCTACGACAATTCTCTTTCGGTTGGAGCCACTGATTGTCGTCAATGAAGAAAACGGTAAGTCGTTTATCGTTAACCAGTTGAGGCAATCCTGTTGTTCTAAGGCGGTGAGCCTCATCAACTACCAGGTATTGGGTTTTCGCACGGCCACTGGAGAAGAAATCCAGTTCCTGTATGCAGGCTTTGATGGCAGCTGACAGGACGTAATACATTGGCTGTTTACCTCGCTCCATCAGATGCCTGATCAACAGCATGGCCAGCACGGTTTTACCTGTCCCGACAATGCCCTTGACGATCACACAGGTAGGATGGTCTACCTGATCCAGGGTAGCCGCAATCGCCCTGAAGGTCTGGACTTGCTCAATCGAAGGCTCAAACAGGGCGCTGCAATTGAGTTTATTGCTGAAGTTAGCAATAAAGGCCCCTGAATATTTAAGCGTTGGCGACACCAGACACTCAAGCAGCGGACTTGCATATTGGAGCTTACCTAGTATCTGCTCTGCTGCTTCAAGCCCGTGACTTCGGGTCAGCAAATGCGTGTGTTGAAGATGTTCCGCAAACTGAGGCTGTCGCAGTAACTCATTGCTGGTTTCTTCGTATTCATGTAGATACGCCAGCGTATGGATCTCAGGCTTTTGCTCACCAAAATCAAGCAAATGCTCAAGTGCCGAACGATAAACGTGTGCTTGCTCGCAAGGATGGTCAGCGCTGTAAGGATTCTTGGCTTCGACCGTTAGCCAGCCCATATCAAAGCGATCGTTAATATGAACCCGGCCTTGAGACCACTGTTTGAGCTCAACCACAATAATGTGGGTGCTGCCTGAACCGTCAGCTCCAATCAGCAGGCAATCCGCACGCCGCGTACCCAGAGGCATTGGATATTCGATCAGAATATGGCCATCAATAGGTAACCTCTCGAGTAATTTGGCTAGTTTGGGCAGAGAGCTGGCCCAAGAGGTTTTCTCCGAGTCAGAAAGTTTGCTTTGACCAAATACGCTGGGGAAACGCGCTTCAAGTGCACATGCAAAATTATCTCGTTTTGCGGCGGTGCAAAACTCCTTGATGGTTAACTGTTCCAGAGCCGCCATACGCTACAGACCTCGCTCGAATTTAAGCGCCAGCGCCTCAACACTTGGTGCAAAAGCCCGATTGGCTGGGAATGTGATCTGTTGGCCTTGGTATTGCTCGTAAACGGTACCGTAAAGCGTTTCGTGAAGCTGAACTTGTCCTTGTGCCGTAATCTTCAATTCGCCCAAATCAAACAAAGTGTGAATATCTGCGCGCAGCAATAGCCCGTTCTGTACAGTATTGGACTCCTTCCCGAGATAAGGAGCGATATGAGCAGCCTCCAACACGCTCTCTACGTCACAGCCTGTCACCGCACATGTTTTGCCATAGGCGACAAGCAATTCTTTGCGGAACTTGGGCTGGCCTTGACGACGCACAACTTCTTGAAGGACTTTTTTGCGTCCATCGACCATGTCTTTGGGGGTAAAAGCAACTGACGCATCGGCTTCTCTTTCAGCCTGCTCAATCTCACGTTCAATATGGCCCGCTGGAATATGGGCTTGGAAAACCTGCTTCACGAAGCTATCCAGGCTGCCAAAATCTTTGACAATGGTTTGAACCTTGTCATCCGAGATCCGGGTAAAACCCCGATAGCCTTTGTTCAGATAATCAACTGCGGGAGAATTCAGTACGTCGGTAGTAATGCTTTGCGGTTGGCTGAGCAGGTACATGTACTCCCACGTATTGCCCTCCTCGTCCTTGCCCCAAATTCGACTGGACAAAGCTTTATTATGGAGTTTGCCAATGACCGTGCTCAAGAAGTGGTATTTATTGGCGTATACCGTGAGTACCAAATCTCCCGCCTGCATGGCTGTCCATGTGCGCTGGTTAACAGGTCCTGGCACCGCACCCCAACAATGGAAGCCCTGCTGATCAGGTATCAGTGATTGGTAATATTGGGTTTGCTCCTGCCCTAAAGCCTCGTGCATCCGTTCGAATACAACCGGTTTTAGGATCGAATCATCCAGGTGGACACGGGCTTTTTTGTCGCCGGCGGTGAAGATAAAAATCTGGCGCATCCGTCAGTACTCCGAGTACTTGTAAGACTTGCCCTTCACAACGCCTGCAGGGTACTTGGCATCATTAAGCTTGAGCTTTTCCTCGGCCGCTTTGAGGGGATCAATGCCCGTGACAGAGCAAAAACGCATCAAATAGATAAATACGTCGGCAACTTCATGAGCAACAGCTTCTTTCTTACTATCAGCCAACAGGGCAAAGTCCTCATTGCCATCTTGCCACTGAAAGATTTCCATCAACTCTGACGCTTCCACACTCAGGGCCATGCTGAGATTCTTTGGTGTATGAAATTGCTCCCAATCCCTGACTTCAGAAAAACGGTCAATCTCAAGACGCAGAGCAGCGAAATGATCGACCGAGGTGGTGTGGTTACTCATGTACGAATCCTATGGGTCAAGCTTGCAGCGCTGTCCATGTGCAACTGAACGTGTGCTGACAACGGTATTGGGCAAGATAGAGAAGTAACTTAATGAATTAAGTGCCAGCTCAGCGGATGGCCAAACGATATCTCGTAGCCATCATCTCGTCCACCGCACACTGTTCCCACGGTTTGGAAAAACAACAAACGATGAAGGAAGGAGTTTTGCCAGGATGCATGCCACTCTAACGAGCAACTGATACATCTTGTGCGTAGACCTACCGGGCATGCAGAGCGATCGGTACTTGATGACCATCGCCGGTGATGCCGATAATTCGTTGAGCATGCGCAGCGGCAAGTTGGGCTCTACAGAAGCTATAAACCACGTTGGTGGCATGTATAGTGGCTTGCATTGGGTAACAGCCAACTGATTTCGCGGCGTAAAGGAGGGTTTACAGTCGCTGCAAGGCGGTCATGCAGACAGGTTTGATTGTTTTTTAATCGGCCAAGACTCTATAGTCGGCTTGATCGCTGACTATCAATCATTGTTCAAGGGTAAAGCGCGCGCCCTGCTCTTCCAGAATTAGCGCGGAGTTGAAGTTGGCGGCCCGAGTAAGTACTGTTTGATGTTCTGAATTCAGATCAGCTAGTTGCTTGCCGTAACGCTAGGCGTCCGCTTTCCACGTGGCAAAACAATCAATGATCTGCAGCATCGCTAGGCCTAGCCAGCGGGCCGAGTTCATACCAGCACTTGCGAAGCTGGCTCATACTGCTCACCGCGCTCTTGATGGCCGAGGAGCAGGAGAGCCCGCGTTAGTCAATCAGCTTCACTCCGAGAAGCCGGTTAATATGTTGTGCTCGATATTTGAAGTCACCCCATCTTACTACTACGCGTACTGTCGATAGCCCCCCCCCTGATCGGGTGATTCAAGGTAAGTAAGTTGATGCGCGAGATGAACCTAATCAGAAAACAACCGAGCTCCCATACCAACACAAAGCCACCGTGGTGCGACCTGAGATCCCGAACATAATTGATCGAAAGTTAAGCGTGGTATCCCTAACACCCAACTGCGACTAGCGCTAACGCGCCAATACCTGGACAGCCTGTTTACGGGCGAAAGTCTGGCTCTCTTGGTAGACTTGCACTCCGTCGCGCTTGATGCGGATCTGAGCCGTATAGCTCACCGTCCCATCTGCCAGTTTTCTTGCCCTGATGGTCGCCATATCGAGAGTGGTACGCGTCAGTTTTTGGGTGGTACATCGTACCACCGAGCCCCCAAAAACGCCTGAAAACGCCCCAAAACACGCCCAGAACACGTTGAATAAAATGCTAGATAAACAGAGCTATAGCCCAGCAGAATCAAGCCCTGCGCTGTCCCGCCGCTTTAGCGTTGCGCCCATGATGGACTGGACTGATCGTCATTGCCGCTTCTTTCTGCGTCTGATGTCCAAACATGCGCTGTTATATACCGAGATGGTTACCACAGGTGCTTTGCTGCACGGGGATGCCGAGCGGTTTTTGCGGCATGACGAGACTGAGCATCCGCTGGCATTGCAATTGGGCGGTAGCACACCGGCTGATTTGGCGGCGTGCGCACGCCTAGCACAGGCTGCAGGGTATGACGAGGTGAATCTCAATGTCGGCTGCCCAAGTGATCGTGTGCAGAACAATATGATTGGCGCCTGTTTGATGGCCCATCCAGCGCTGGTTGCCGAGTGTGTGAAGGCGATGCGCGATGCAGTGTCGATTCCAGTGACGGTCAAGCACCGAATCGGGATCAATGGCCGCGATAGCTACGACCAGTTGTGCGATTTTGTCGGCACGGTGCGTGATGCTGGTTGTACAAGCTTTACCGTGCATGCGCGCATCGCGATTCTGGAAGGGCTTTCGCCTAAAGAAAACCGTGATATTCCGCCGTTACGCTACGACGTGGCTGCTCAGTTGAAGACTGATTTCCCCAACCTGGAGATTATTCTCAACGGTGGCATCAAGACCCTGGAAGCTTGCCGATCGCATTTAGACGTGTTTGACGGGGTGATGCTGGGCCGTGAGGCGTATCACAACTCGTACCTGCTGGCCGAGGTTGATCAACAGCTGTTCGGCAGCACCAAGCCGGTTATTAGCCGTGCACAAGTGCTTGAGCAACTGCGCCCTTATATTGCTGCGCATATCGCTTCGGGCGGTGCGATGCATCACGTCACCCGGCATATTCTGGGCTTGGGCCAGGGCTTTGCGGGCGCACGACGTTTCCGTCAGTTGCTCTCAGCTGACATTCATAAAGCCAAGGATCCTCTGGCACTGCTGGATCAAGCCGCAGAGCTGCTGCAAGGCCGGTAAATCACAGGCAAGCAAAAGGGGCCGATCCAACCAAGGACGGCCCCTTTTTGCTGTGTGCTACCCCAGATTCAATGGCGCTCGAGAGCATTCACCAAGTCGTGAAAGGCTTCGCGATTGGAGTCGTTCAAGCCCATCAGGATTTTGTGCGCTTCGAGCACTTTGACCCGCACGATTTCTTCAGACGCATCTTGCGACGGCAAGTCCGTCAGGCACTCGGGGCAAGGAATAGGTCTGTTGATGATGTTGAAGACCTGATCGAAACCCATCGACTGCAGCAACCGTGTGATGTCTTCATGGGTGGTCACGACGGTCGGCAGCAGGCCTATTTTCTGACGCGACAAAATCGACAGCTTAGCCAGCAAACCCAAGGTAGTACTGTCGATACTGCGGGTTTCTGTCAGATCAATCACGATGGCGGTGAAGTTGCGCGCCGTGAAAATCCTTTCGATTGTCGCATCCAGTGCCGAACACAGTGTCAGACGCACTTCACCCACAAATTTCAGGACAAAGGTGCCATCCTGTTCGGCGAACTGAATTCTACCGGTACTCATGTAAGATTCCTGCTCAACACCAACAGGGCGATATCATCCGGCATCTCCCCTAGCGTAGCTAATCCAAAAACCTGGCGCAGACCATCCAGGCTGCCACCCGCCGACTTCACCAATTGAGGCAAAGCGGCTTCTTTCTCTTTGAGTGTCTGCTCGGGCAAAAGGTCCAAAATTCCGTCAGACAGCAACGTCAGGCTGAACGCCTCGGGCAATTTCAGCACCTGGTCTTCGTAAGTCGCCTCGTTAAACAAGCCAACGGGCAAACCTCGACCCTCCAGATAAGAGACGCCATCCGGCGTGTAGAGCACCGGCAAAGGCAAGTGCCCACCAATGCTGTAGGTGAGCAGCCCGCTCTCTTGGTCTATCACACCGCCCACCATGGTCACATGCTTGCCCAGCTTGCAGTTGATAAGGCCGCGGTTGATGTGCGCGAGCACCTGGGACGGCTTGAACTCTGGCAAGGTGCCATTGCGCTTGGACTCAAACAGCAGACGCGTGGTCATGAATTTGAGCAGCACGGTTACGAAAGCTGAAGACGCACCATGACCGGAAACGTCAGCCAGGTAAAACGCTACTCGCCGCTCGTCGACTTTGAAGTAATCGACGAAATCGCCCGACAAGTACAACGACGGAATGATCTGGTGCGCAAAATTAAACCCGTCGAGCGACCAAGGGCTGGTCGGCAACATATTCATCTGCACCTGCCGGCCTGCGTTCTGGTCTTCCTGCAATAAATGCAGGCTGGCTTCCAGTTCGCGGTTGGCAGACTCCAGCTTCTCGCGGTAGCGCTGGTTCTCGAGCAGCAAGCGGGCACGATCCAAGGCTCGGTGCACGGAGTGCTCCAGCACGGCCAGGTCTTCGAGCGGCTTGATCAGGTAGTCCGCTGCGCCCAAACGCAGCGCTTCGACCACATCACTCATCACGCCAGCCCCCGAGATGACAATCACCGGAGTCTGCGCCGAGCGCTGTGCAACCTGGCGAATCAACTCAAGACCGCTCATTTGCGGCATGCGCAGATCGCAGATCACTAAGTCCGGTTGCTCTTGCTCGAACACCTTGAGACCTTGCACGCCATTACTGGCCTGCAGGACGCTGAAGCCGCTGTCTTCCAAATAGGCTGCCAGACTGGCACGCACTACTTCGTCGTCATCAATGATCAGCAGCGTGGCACTGGTTTTTTGCATGTGGGCAAACGGCGCCAGAATTAGGTTTGCGTCAAAGCTCGAACACATCGGGCTCAACGACTGAATTGGCTTTTGAACAACGCTGCCAGAACGATTGTCGTGCTCGTTCCTACAAAGGTGCTCGTGTAAGGCGCAGACGGTACTCCCATCTGCGGGGGGTTTCAAGCTCAGGCCGATAGTGGCCTTAAGTGTTCACCCGCTTAAATTCCGTGGGGTTATAAGAACATCGAAAACAGCCACTAAAACTTTGATTTAAACGCCCACAAAGATGCCTTTTTTTCATGGCTCACAAAGCAGAAAACGGCCCTGAGGCCGTTTTCTGTGGGCAACACGAATGACTTAAAAGTCGTCTTCGATCTCGCCGTCCTTGATTTTGAATTCACGGTTTTGCAGGTAAGCGTTACGAATGAAGACGTACTTGTCGCCGGTAATCAGCTTCTCAGCAGACAACAGACTGGCACGTGCATCGATCACATCCATCCCGATCGCCATGTTACGCGCCGGAATATCGTTCATGTAGCGGTAAGGCTTGGTGAAGGAGTCTGGGTAAATACCGGCTGCGTCACGCACGGTGCTTGGGCCCAGAAGCGGCAGAACCAGATAAGGACCACTTGGCAGGCCCCAGCGACCGAGGGTCTGGCCGAAGTCTTCATCATTGCGTTGCAGACCCATTTTGGTGCCCACATCAAAGAAACCACCGATGCCGAAAATGGTGTTCATCAGCATGCGGGAAGTGTCGACACCGGCTGCATGCGCCTTGCCTTGCAACAAATCGTTGGCCAGGTTGCGCACATCACCGATGTTTCGGTACATGTTGTGAATGCCGTCCTGCAGGAATTGCGGCGTAATGAACTGATACCCCTGAGCAATCGGCTTCAGGGCATAGGTATCAAGCGTGTCGTTGAAGGTGAACATGGCACGGTTGAAACCTTCCCATGGGTCATCCTCGGTGGCTGCGTTGGCAGCAAACGGAGCCATGGTCACAGTGGCACACAGGCACATTTGAGCAAGACGCTTGGTCCAGCGCATAGCAAAACTCCTTGAGAATACTTATCACTTGGGCGCTACGCCCCGGGGTCAGGCGATGAGTATAACGGCAATTGCATTTTTGGCAGCCCCCTCATGCAACGCATCAACGGGCTCACCTGCCAGGCGTGACGATACATTTGTATTGATTAACTTGCGATAGATCGTAACGGTTCATCCCCAATCCCCTCAGAATCAGGCCAAAAAATAGCCGCATACACGAAATACCCAGTTACAAGGCGGGGACTGCGTTCTCATGGATTAAATTGCAGACTCCTGCGCTCAAATAACTGACCAGGGATAGATAGACGCCATGAACAGAAGAGTTATCAACCCTCCCACTGTTTTCAACTCCCTGCAATACGGCTTCAGCCAAGCCATCGAAGTACGTGATGGCCGACGCCTGCTGCTATCCGGCCAAGTTGGCGTGGACGCCAACGAACACACCATCGGCCCAGGCATTGCCGAACAAACCGAACAATCGCTGAATAATATCGAGTCAATCCTTGCTCATGCGCAAGGCAACCTGGCACACGTCATCATGTTGCGAATCTATATCGTTGAATCTGCCCGCGATCAACAAGAACCCATTGCCGCAGCTCTACGCAGACGGTTCCCAAACAACCCGCCGCCTTCTTCCTGGATTATTGTCAGCGGATTATCACTTCCCGAATGGTTGATTGAAATCGAGGCAGAGGCGTTGATACCTGACTGATCAAACGCTAGCAATCCGTTTGGGGCTTGGTATCGCAGTCGCCCGGCAGCAATTGTGAGACAGATCATGCACTGCCGGCACGACTGGATTAATCTAGGCACCCGCTTATAGATCTTTTGCGCTACTCGAAGGTCTACAACAGTGCCTATCAATAAAGGATGAATGCTATGCCTGCCCGCGAACTGCAAGAACAACTCGTCACCTTGCGCGAGCAACTGGATCAAAATCCACCGCTCAATGAAGCTGACCGTCAGCATCTGCACGAACTCGCCAGCCAAATTGAAGCCGAGATCGCTCTGGAGAAAGCCTCCAATGACACCAGTCTTTCTGACAGCGTTAACCTCGCCGTTGAACGCTTTGAATTAGAGCACCCTTCCCTCGCCGGTAGCCTGCGCAACATAGCCATAACCCTGGGCAACATCGGGATCTAACAAGCCGCCAAGCCCTAAAACCAAAAAGCCCCGGCTCAGTTCAACTGAGCCGGGGCTTTGTTTTACAGCTCAGGCTGTCAGAGGCCTGTTTGACCGCTCAACGCCAGGTCAAGCAACTCACGGTTGGCCACGGCATACATCGCGTAGTCGTTACCCGAAGCTGCACGCAGGTCCACCAACATCGACCGCCAGCGCTCAACCATCGACTGGTTCTGCTCAAGCCACAAGGCCACACGAGCCTCGATTTCGACCGGAGCATCTGCCATCTGCAGCACCGACACGGTAATTGCACGTTGCTGCCAGTCGATATCGTCACGGAACGCCTCGCGAGCCAGTGCCTGCCAGTTGTTCTCGACCGGCAAGCTGCTGATCTGTTGCAGGTACCAAGTCAGGTCCAGCGCGCTACCTACGGCGAAATAAGCCTTGGCCACATCCGCCGCATTCTGGCCCGTCACGTCAGACGCCTCAATGATCGGCAGCAAGGTGTACAAGTGCGTGGTGCCAGCCACCATGCGTGACAGCAACTCCGGCACGCCTGCATCTACGTACGCCTGATAACGAGTTTCCCAGCCTTCGCGAGTCGGACCTTCCAGCAGTTCATTGAGCTTGAGACCCAGCGCAGCCAGATGCGGCCCAAAGTGCGCAACATCACGGGCGGCGTCCAGTTCGTTGCGACGGCTGCGCAAGAACCAGCGCGTAGCACGGCGGCCCAGACGCATCAGTTCATCCATCAGGGCCAACTGAATCTCGGCAGGCACCTGATAGTCCAGCGCTTCGATCTGACGGAACCAGTGCGGAAGGTGGAAAATATCGCGCACGATGACATAAGCCCCGGCCACGTTGGCCGCACTCATGCCGGTCGACTCTTTCAGGCGCTCCACAAAGGTAATGCCCATGTGATTGACCAAGTCGTTGGCGATCTGAGTGCTCACAATTTCGCGCTTCAAGCGGTGACGACGCATGGCCGCCGCGAACTTGTTGACTAGCATCGGCGGGAACGCCGTTTCCATATCACGGGCCAGGTAGTCGTCATCCGGCACCTGGGAATTGAGCAACGCCTCCTTGAGGTCGATCTTGCTGTAAGAGATCAAGACCGACAGTTCAGGGCGCGTCAGGCCATGACCAGCAGCGACGCGCTCATTCAACTGTTCTTCAGAGGGCAAGAACTCAATGGCGCGGTCCAGCTTGCCACGGGCCTCCAGATCGCTCATCAGGCGCTTGTATTCGGCAATGCGCTCATAAGCGCGACGCTCGGCCAGCGAAATGGCCTGTGTCTGCTTATAGTTGTTGCCCAATACCAGTGCGCTGACTTCGTCGGTCATGCTGCCGAGCAACTGGTTGCGCTGCTTCTCGGTCATATCGCCAGCCTGCACCACTTCATTGAGCAGGATTTTGATATTCACTTCGTGGTCAGAGCAGTCAACACCGCCCGCGTTATCAATAAAGTCGGTGTTGGAGCTCCCCCCGTTGAGGCCGAATTCGACTCGACCCAGCTGGGTCATACCCAGGTTACCGCCCTCGCCTACCACCTTGCAGCGCAGCTCGTTACCGTTGACGCGCAGCGCATCGTTAGCCTTGTCACCCACATCGGCGTGGCTTTCGCTGCTGGCCTTGACGTAAGTCCCGATACCGCCGTTCCACAGCAAGTCCACCGGCGCCTTGAGCAAGGCATTTAGCAACTCGGTTGGGGTCAGCTTGTCGGCTGTGATTGCAAAGCGCTCTTTCATCTCGGGCGAGATGGCAATGCTTTTCGCACTGCGCGAGAAAATACCGCCGCCGGCCGACATGATGCCGGTGTCGTAGTCGCTCCAGGCCGAACGCGGCAAATCGAACAAACGTTGACGCTCGGCAAAACTGGTGGCCGGATCCGGATTCGGGTCAATAAAGATGTGCAAATGGTTGAAGGCTGCGACCAGCTGCAGCTTGTCGGACATCAGCAAACCATTGCCGAACACGTCACCGGCCATATCGCCGACGCCGACCACACTGATGCTGTCTTGCTGAACGTTGATCCCGCGCTCTCTGAAGTGGCGCTGCACGCCAACCCAGGCACCACGGGCGGTAATACCCATTTTCTTGTGGTCGTAACCGGCAGAACCGCCGGACGCGAACGCATCGCCCAGCCAGAAGCCGTAATCAATGGCGATGCCGTTCGCAATGTCCGAAAAGGTGGCCGTGCCTTTGTCGGCAGCCACGACCAGATACGGGTCATCGTCGTCGTGGCGCACCACGTTCGCCGGCGGTACCAGCGCACCGTCCTTGAGGTTGTCGGTGATATCCAGCAACCCGGAAATAAAGATCCGGTAGCAAGCAATCGCCTCAGCCTGGACCTCGTCCCGGCCTCCGCCCAGCGGCAGGCGACGCGGTACAAAACCTCCCTTGGCGCCGACCGGCACGATGACCGAGTTCTTCACTTGCTGGGCTTTTACCAGCCCTAATACCTCTGTACGGAAATCTTCTTCACGGTCTGACCAGCGCAAACCACCACGGGCCACGTTGCCGAAACGCAAATGCACCCCTTCCACCCGCGGCGAATAAACGAAGATTTCAAACTTCGGCACCGGCTTGGGCAACTCGGGAATCAAGTGCGGGTTGAACTTGAAGCTGAAGTACGAACGGTTGTGGCCGTGGGCATCCGGCTGATAGAAGTTGGTGCGCAGCGTGGCTTTGATCAGGTCCAGATAACGGCGCAGGATACGGTCTTCGTTGAGCACCTGAACGTCGTCGAGTGCGGTCAGAATCGCCTGTTCCAGGCGCTGCTGCTTGTCTTCAAGATCATCGGCTGTCAGTTTGCGGGCCAGATAGAAGCGGGTTTTGAACAACCGGGTCAGCTCGCGGGCGATATCGGTATGGTTGTTCAGGGTGCTGGCGATGTAACCCAAGTCGAAGCCCAGGCGGATTTGCTTGAGGTAGCGAGCGTAAGCACGCAGCAAAGCCACATCGCGCCATGGCAAGCCAGCGGTCAGCACCAGACGGTTAAAGGCATCGTTTTCAGCGTCGCCCTTGACGATATGCACGAAGGCATCCTGCAGCGTGTCATTGAGCTGCTGAATGTCCAGGTTCAACCCTTCGCCAGCGGTAAAGGCGAAGTCATGGATCCAGAATTCACGACCATTGGCGTGGCGCAGGCGGTACGGGAACTCGCCCAGTACGCGCAAACCGAGGTTCTCCAGAATCGGCAGGACGTCAGACAGCGCCAACGGCGTGTCTGCGTGGTACAGCTTGCAATGCAGCTCCTGCCCCGCGCTTTGGCCCAACGGCTGATAAAAACTCATCACCAGCGGTTTCTTTTCGCTGAGATTCGACAAATGCTGCATGTCGACAACGGCCGAATGCGCGGCGAAACGCTCGCGGTAACCTGCCGGGAAGCCTTTCGGGAAGTCCGCCAGCACTTTGGTGCCATTGGCTTCACCGAAGCTTTCAACCACCAGGCTGGCGTAGTCGTCGTTCCAGCTGCGGCACGCCTGAACCACTTCTTTTTCCAGCAACAGCGGGTCGATGTCGATGCGGTTTTTAGGATCAACCCGCAGAATCAACTGGACGCGTGCCAGCACCGATTCCGAGAAGAAGGTCCAGAATTCGCAATCCGATGCCTGCAGACGTTCCATCAGCACTTGCTGGATCTTCTGGCGCACCTCGGTGGAGTACACATCTCGCGGTACGTAAGCCAGGCAGTAGCAGAAACGCCCGTACGGATCTTTACGCAGGAACACGCGGATCTTGTTGCGCTCCTGGATTTGCACAATCGACATTACGGTGTTGAACAGTTCGTCAACTGGCGTCTGGAACAAGTCATCACGGGGCAGGACTTCAAGGACTTGCGCCAACTCCTTGCCCAGGTGAGCCTTGGGCTGAAAGCCCGAGCGACGCTCGATCTCGTCCACTTTGCGACGAATGAAAGGAATGACGCGCACGCTCTCGCCGTACACCGACGAGGTGTACAAGCCCATGAAGCGGCACTCCTTGATGACCTTGCCATCGGCGTCGATCTGGCGAATCGACACATAGTCGGGGTACGCCGGGCGATGCACACGGCTGGGGTGCGCGGCTTTGGTGAACGACAGCAGCGTCGGCTCACTCAAGTAGCTCACTGCATAATCTTCGATGCGCAGGTCTTCGGCGCTCAAGCCTACCCGCAGCAGCTTGGTCAGGCCCAGGAACGACTGCGGGTCATATTCGATATGCCCTCCCTCGGCCTCGTCACGCACCACAAACTCTTCATAGCCCAAGAACGTGAAGTGGTTGTCCAGCAGCCACTCCAAAAAGCTCTTGATCTCGGCTTTTTCACCGGCATCCACGGCGTAAGGGCAGCTGTCGACGCTGGCAAGCAGTTGCTGCACCTTGGCCTTCATCGGCTCAAAGTCAGCCACGGCGATGCGCACCTCACCCAAAACCTGTTCCAGTTCCTTGCTCAGCACATTCAATTCAGCGGCATTGGAGCAACGGTCAATCTCCAAATACATCAGCGATTCTTGCGAAATACCTTCGCCGGCGGTGCCTTTGGGCAGGATTTCCAGCAGTTCGCCCTTGCTGCCGCGACGCACGCTCAGCACAGTGGTTTGCAGGGTATGAATGCTGTAGCCACGCCGGTTCAGCTCGGTGCGTACCGAGTCCACCAAAAATGGCAGGTCGTGATGCAACACTTCAACCGCGGTGTGGGTGGATTGCCAGCCATGTCGCTCGTAGTCCGGGTTGAAAACCCGCACTTGGGGCTGGGCCGAATCAAAACGTTCCAGCAGCCGCCAGGCCGATAACGTACAACCGGCGAGGTCGGACATACGCCGTTGGGTGAGCTCATCGAGGGAAATGATGCCGAAGAATTGCTCAGCAAACAGGGCTATTTGTGGCAGTGCCTGTTCGCTGACGTGCTGGGCGAGTGCAGATTGCAGTTGATGCTGGAAGTCGGCTTTGCTGGCTGCGGTGAAGAACGCCATCTGTGGTACTCCGCTTGGGCTTGTTATTGAGAGAAGCGTCGCGTGCTATTCCCGCTTGGGGAGTTGCCCCACTGTGCTCAATCTTCAAGAACACAGCGTGACAGGGAGGTGAAGCTGACAGTGACCCTGGGGTCACATCCTCATTCCGGGATGGCTATCGGTAAAAAACCGCCCCATTCATGGGCTGGATCTTTAGGGATAACGATCTGCAATGCAGCTTAACGACTGCATCGCCCGGCCTGCTTGCGGTGCGGCGACATATTCGGTCATGGGGAGGTAATCTTGCGGCCCGGTCAGGAACAACCCTAGCAGTCTGTATTCATAAAACTTCATGAAAATGCCTTAATTTCTCTCGCTAGTATCAGAAATGACCTACACAAAATAAAAGGCCATGAGCCATACACCAAGATTGAGCCAGCATAAAAATGCGCGGGCTGGCAAAATTGCCGTTTGTTCAGTTATTAGATGCGCCCAGCGCCAGGAATTCCCCAACATGCAAATGACCACCGCCTTGCTCATGGCCAACCCGTGTGACGACGAAGAAGACAACATGGCCATGTTGTGCTGCCACAGCGATAAGGGCGAAATGTTTCTGATGACCCGTTATCCGGACGAAGACGAACTGGAAATCACCCTGGATGATGAACCTGCGACCCTCGATGGCGTGAAGGTCACGCTCAGCCCCACCCGCCTGCTGATCGAAGTGCCCCCCGCAGATACGGATGCCCTGAATGGCGCCGATCATCTTGAAATCATCCATAGCGCCGACGCCGATGAGCTCGCCGAAATTGAACAGACTCTGATCAACATACTCGACGGCACCGGCACCTACATCAGCGAGCTGAACTAACCCGCAACTGCCCACACCCCGACAGGTAGGAACACCATGCGCCAACTCTTCGATGCCCACTGCCACATCATCGACAAGGCTTATCCGCTAATACCTAACAACGGCTATTTGCCAGACTTTTTCAGCGTTGATGACTATCTGGCGCGCACCCGGGAGCTGGGTATTGTTGGTGGTGCAGTGGTTTCAGGTTCGTTCCAGGGTTTTGATCAAACCTACTTGATTGAAGCGCTCAAACGTCTTGGCGCAGGCTTTGTGGGCGTCACCCAACTGCCCGCCAGCGTCACCGATGAAGAACTCGAAGAACTGAATAAACACGGCGTGCGTGCCCTGCGCTTCAACCTCAAGCGCGGCGGATCGGAACAGCTCGATCAACTTGAAACACTGGCCAAACGCGTTCACGAATGTGTGGGCTGGCACTCGGAACTGTACATCGACTCCCGCGAACTGGCCCCGCTCTACGAACGCCTGTTGCGTTTGCCTGCGCTGAGTATCGATCACCTGGGGTTGAGCCAAGAAGGCTTGCCGAGCCTGTTGCGCCTTGCCGAACACGGCGTACGCATCAAGGCCTGTGGCTTTGGCCGGGTGGATTTTGACGTGGCGCACGTGCTTCAAGTCATCCACAACGCCAACCCCAACGCCTTGATGTTTGGCACAGACTTACCGTCAACTCGCGCACCAAGAACCTTTGAAAACAATGATATAGCCATCATAGTTAATGCTTTGGGTGAACCAGCGGCGCAAAAGGTTCTTTGGCAAAACGCTCGCGACTTCTACCGCCTGGATTAACACTCGCCCATTGTTGTTGATGAGACGTGAGGCCGCGACTACGCGCGCTCACGGCTCATCGCAATCACACTGCCCAACACAATCGCAGCCCCTGCCACCACACCGGCTGACACTTCGCTGCCCAGCACCGCTGCCGCCAACACCATTGCAACCGGCGGGATCAAGTACATCACGCTGACCGAGCGACTGACCTCGGTGTGGTTGAGCACAAAGCCCCACAACAGATAGGCCAGCGCACTGGGAAACAACCCGAGAATCAGCACCGCCACATTCACCCGCACCGGCGCCTTGAGCACTTCATCCGTCAGCCCGGGCCAGTAGACACAGAGCAATAGCGTGCCGCACCAGATCATGTAGCAAACGATGGTCAACGGGGTGTAGCGCGTAGATATGTGCTTTTGCAGAACAAAATAAATACTCCAAGACAACGCTGCCAATAACAGCACCAGCCCCTGCGGGTGAAATGCTCCAACGCCTTTGTCCCCCCAGATCACTACCACGACCCCGACCAGTCCGACTGCCACCCACAACCAGCGCCAGCCGCTGACGCGCTCCTTCAGGCACACCGCCGCAATAAAGGTACTGAACAAGGGCGCCGTCTGTGCCAGCACACTTGAGGCACCGGGGCTGACCCAGCGCTGCCCCATATTCAGCGCCATGTGATGCAGCGCCACCGCGAACAACCCCAGCAACATCAGCCAGGGCACATCACGCACCCGCGGCAGGCCAATACCGCTGAACAAGGCAATCAGCGCCATAAAAGCCGAAGCAATCAAAAAGCGCAGCAAAGCCAAATGCCCCGGTGAATAGTTTTCAAGACCGATATGGATGCCAATCGGTGAGTAAGCCCAACACAACACGACGGCCGCCATGGCCGCGACAAGTTTGAGAGGTAGCGACACGTAAACAATCCCGAACCATTAAAGAGGTCATCAGTGTTTATCGCGCTCACGCAGGGCCACAAGTGAGATATAAAGAGCCCAGAATTCATCAGGAGTGAACAATGGAGCTCAGCCAGTTGCGCATGGTCAAGGCCGTGGCAGAGTGCGGCAGTATTGCGCTGGCCGCCGAACAGTTGCACTGCGTGCCGTCGAACATCACCACACGTATCAAACAGTTGGAAAGCGAGCTGGGCACCGCGCTGTTTACCCGCGCCGGTCGCGGCTTGCGCATCAGTGCGGCCGGACAGGTTTTTTTGGGCTACAGCGAGCAGATCCTGGCGCTGGTCGATCAGGCCAAGCGCGCCGTCACCCCACACGCCGTGCCCAGCGGCAAGCTGCGTATCGGCGCCATCGAATCGTGTGCCACCGGTCGACTGCCGCCGTTGCTGGCTGAATACCATCAACGGTATCCGCAGGTCACTTTGGAGCTGGTCACTGGCAAGTCGCGGCAATTACTCGAGGACGTTAAACACCATCGCCTCGACGGGGCAATGGTAGCCGGCGCCATAACCTCACCAAAACTTTCAAAAACAATGCTTTACAGTGAACAGTTAGTGTTGATTGCGAGCCCGAAAATCGCACCACTCACGCAATTGACCGATGTACACCAGCACACCGTGTTTATGTGGCCGCCGGGTTGCCCCTACCGGGCAGCATTGGAAAACTGGGTCACCGAAAACACGCTCGAAGTGATCAAAATCGATTACGCCAATTGGGGCAGCATCATCGGTTGTGTCAATGCTGGCGCGGGGTTAGCGCTGATACCTGAGGGAATGCTTGAACAATTTGGCGCCTGTGCAAACCTTACGGCCTATCGATTCCCGGAACTGGCCCCCATGCCCAACTCGTTTTTCTGGCACAGCGACACCGGTGTGCACGCTGCACGGGATGCGTTTGCGGCGCTGCTGGCCGAGCATTTTGCCAATTAAACCGCCAACCCCTGAAGTCGTAGCCTCGTCTACGACTACAAACCCTATACAGATGAGCACCATTCTCAACAACCCGGCTGTTTTGGGCTTTTTCCACAAAAAGCCCGCCTGCGATTAGTCCCAAACCCTCGCAATGGATTAAAGTAACGCCCCCGGCAATGGCGTAATTCATACGCCGTTGCAGTCCTATTCAGGAACAGTCATCGATGGAACATCGTGAAGCGCTACTGGCGCTGCGAACCTTTCTTTCAACGCAGATTCTCGGTCAAGAAAAGCTCATTGACCGTTTGTTGATCGCGTTGCTGGCTGACGGCCATATGCTGGTCGAAGGCGCGCCCGGCCTCGCCAAGACCAAAGCCATCAAAGAGCTGGCCGAAGGTATCGAGGCACAGTTCCATCGTATTCAGTTCACCCCCGACCTGTTGCCTGCCGACATCACTGGCACTGAGATCTATCGTCCAGAAACCGGCAGCTTTGTGTTCCAGCAAGGGCCGATCTTCCACAACCTGGTGCTGGCCGACGAAATCAACCGGGCTCCCGCCAAGGTACAGTCTGCTCTGCTCGAGGCCATGGCCGAACGTCAGGTCAGCGTCGGGCGCAGCACGTATGACCTGTCCCCGCTGTTTCTGGTCATGGCCACGCAAAACCCCATCGAGCAGGAAGGCACCTACCCGCTGCCAGAAGCCCAGCTCGACCGTTTTCTGATGCACGTCAAGATCGGCTTCCCGGATGCCGCCGTTGAACGGCGAATTCTGCAACAGGCCCGTGGCGAAGCCCTCAACGGCGAAACCAAACCCGAGCGGCGGGTCAGTCAGCAGGCGATCTTCGCAGCGCGCAAGGAAATCCTGGGCCTGTACATGGCCGATGCGGTTGAGGAATACCTGGTGCAGTTGGTGATGGCGACCCGCACGCCGGGCAAATTCGACGCCGAAATGGCCGAATGGATTGCCTACGGCGCCAGCCCCCGCGGCTCGATTGCCCTGGACCGCTGCGCGCGGGCCCACGCCTGGCTCGCCGGTCGCGACTTCGTCAGCCCCGAAGACATCCAGGCGGTGCTGTTCGACGTGCTGCGCCACCGGATAATTTTGTCCTTTGAAGCCGAGGCGGCTGGCATCGACCAAGATCGCGTGGTCCAACGCATCCTTGACGTTGTTGCTGTTGCCTGACGATGAACACCCCCCTGCCCGCCGAACCCGGCATTCGCGTGACCCTTGCCGAACTTATCGAGATGCGGCACCGCGTGCGTGAAGTGCAACTGTTTTCGACCCCGGGCCACCGCAGCCCGTTGGTCGGCCTGCATCACTCCAAACTGCGCGGGCGTGGGGTCGACTTCGACCAGGTGCGCATCTACCAGGCCGGCGACGATGTGCGCACCATAGACTGGCGCGTCACCGCTCGCACCCAGGAACCGCACACCAAGATGTTCCATGAAGAGCGCGAACGGCCGATCTTCATTCTTGCCGAACAAAGCCGCCGGCTGTTCTTCGGTTCGGGGCTCATGTTCAAGTCAGTACTCGCTGCCCAGGCCGCGAGCCTGATTGGCTGGGCAGCGCTGGGCCATAACGACCGTGTCGGCGGCTTGGTGTACGGCGACCACGAGCACTACGAAATCAAGCCGCGACGCAGCAAACAAAGCCTCTTGCAGTTGCTCAATCGTCTGGTGCGGGTCAATCAGTCGCTGCACACCGAGGGGCAGTCTGACCGCGATGCGCTGGGCATGGCGTTGATCCGTGCTCGAGAAGTGCTGCGTCCCGGCAGCCTGGTGGTGGTGATTTGCGATGAACGTGCACTGACCGACGCCGCTGAGCAGCAATTGAGCCTGTTGTCACGCCATTGCGACTTGATTCTGCTGCCGGTGTCCGACCCTCTGGATCATGCATTGCCTGCTGCAGGGCAGTTGCGTTTTGCCGAACGCGGCGCTCAGTTGGAGCTGGACACTCTCAACTATGACTTGCGTCAGGCCTATCGCGCGCAGGCCGAGGCGCGTATCGCCCGCTGGGAACTGCTCGCGCAAAAGCTGCGGGTGTTACTGATGCCCCTCAGCACACAAAGCGAAATGATCGAACAGCTGCGTGAGTTCCTCAACGCCAAACGCCCTGGCAAACCGTTATGAATGAGTTAGAACACCTGCAACCGCTGATCACCCCACCCGCGATTGGCCTGTGGCCGCCTGCGCCAGGCTGGTGGCTGCTGTTGGTGCTGGTTGCGCTGCTGGGTTGGGGATTGTGGTGGTTGCGCCGCTACCTGCCAGCCAAACGCGAGCTGATAACCAGCGAGCAGCCTTTGGACCCGGTGCGCATGGCCGCCCTTGAAGAGCTCGCACGCTTCACCAAACCTTACGACGGCGCCCCGGCCGGGGCCTGGCTACAACAACTTAACGGCTTGCTCAAGCGCTTATGCCGCAGCCATTACCCGTACAGCCAGAGCCACACACTCAATGGTCGCAAATGGCTCGCCTTCCTCGACAACCGTTGCCCGGCCGCGGGCCTGACTCGCTGGATGGTGCTGGTTGAAGGCGCCTATAAACCCGAATGCAAGCTCGATGACAAGGCCATCGCCGGGCTTAATCAAGCGGTTGAAACCTGGATTCGCAAACATGTTTGAGTTCGCCTGGCCCTGGCTGTTCGCCTTATTGCCTTTGCCCTGGGTGATGCGCCTGGTACTGCCGCCTGCCGACAGCGGCGAAGCGGCGCTGAAAGTCAGCTTTCTGGGTGATCTCGAGGAGCTGGCGCGGCGCAAGGCCCGACCTACGTTGCCTTCCTTGCGCCAACAAATCCCATTCGTGATGCTCTGGTTGTTGCTACTCAGCGCTGCGGCTCGCCCGCAATGGCTTGGCGAACCGCTGCCCATTGCGGCCAGTGGCCGCGATTTGCTGGTAGCAGTGGATGTGTCAGGCTCGATGGATTACCCCGACATGCGTTGGCACAACGAAGACATCACCCGCCTGGACTCGGTGAAAAAACTTCTGGGCGACTTTCTCGAACACCGCGAAGGCGACCGTGTGGGGCTCATCCTGTTTGGCAGCCAGGCGTATCTGCAAGCGCCGCTGACCTTTGACCGGCACACCGTACGCACCTGGCTCGATGAAGCGCGCATCGGCATCGCCGGTAAAAACACCGCAATCGGCGACGCCATTGGTCTGGCTCTCAAACGCTTGCGTCAACGCCCGGCACAGAGCCGTGTGCTCATACTGGTTACTGACGGAGCGAACAACGGCGGCCAGATCGATCCCTTGACGGCGGCTCGCCTGGCGGCAGAGGAAGGTGTGAGGATCTATCCGATCGGGGTAGGTGCCGACCCACAGGAAAACACCGCCAAGGGCTTGTTCAGTATTAATCCGGGGGTTGACCTGGACGAACCGGCCATGCAAGAAATCGCCAGAATCACCGGTGGACGGTACTTCCGTGCCCGCGACGGTAACGAACTGTCCGCCATCAAAGACACCATCGACCAACTCGAGCCCGTGGCCCAGCAGCCCACTCAAGCTCGCCCGGCGCAAGCGCTCTACAGCTGGCCATTGGCGGGCGCCTTGTTATTGAGCGTGCTGTTGGTGATCCGTGAACTGTGGCCCAACCATCCGCTGCAACGCATATTGCGCAAGGAACACTTTCTGCCACAAAGCCCTGAATGGCGCTCGCGACTCAAACGCCTGCGCCTGCGGAGACGCCGATGAGCGCGCTCTGGCCCCATTGGTTTCGCCCAGAATGGCTGTTGACCTTGCCATTGCTTGGCTGGCTGCTCTGGAAACTCTGGCACCGGCAAAAACGTGCGGGCCGCTGGCAGATGATCCTGCCCGAAGCCTTTCATCGTGTGCTGCTCAGTGGCGGCAATGGCCGCGATAGCAAACTGCCCTGGATCGCCCTCGGCCTGGCGTGGTTGCTGGCCCTCTTCGCCCTGCTCGGCCCCAGTTGGGAGCGCGTTGAGCAATCGGCGCAAAAACCTGCCGACCCGCTGGTGGTCATGCTGGAGTTGACGCCCGAAATGCTTGCCACCGACAGCCAGCCCAGCCGGCTGGAGCAAGCACGGCGAAAACTCTACGACCTGCTGCAAAACCGCAGCGATGCGCAGACCGCGATCATTGTGTACGCCGGCAGCGCCCATACGCTGGTGCCGCTGTCTGATGACATGGCCACCAGCCGCAACCTGCTTGAGGCTGTCAAACCCTCAATCATGCCGCAACCCGGCAATCGCGCTGACCTGGCCGTCAACAAAGCCTTGAAACTGCTGGATCAAGGAGCGCTGGGTGAAGGTCGCCTGCTACTGGTCGCCTCCTCACTCAGCGAGCAGGAGCGCGCCGGTATTGAGCGTGAACTGGACGGCCATACGCCGCCCTTGCTGATACTCGGTGTCGGTACCAGCGAAGGTTCGCCAGTGGTCGAAGAAAACGGCGAGTTTCTCAAGGATGCTCAGGGCGCTATCCTTCTGCCGCGCCTGGACAGCCCGAGCCTGCGTGCTTTTGCCCAAGAGGTCGGCGGCAGTTATCGGCAAGCGCAACTGGATGATAACGACCTGCGCAGCCTGGGCCTGCTCGATGGCCCGCAACACTTGCGCGATGATGGCCAGACCCTGCGCCTGGACACCTGGTCTGATCAAGGGTACTGGCTACTGCTGCCACTGCTGCTTTTGGCCGCCTGTGCGGGGCGTCGTGGCTGGCTGTTCTGCCTGCCCCTGTTATTGATGCTGCCCCAACCCAGCTATGCCCTGGGCTTCACCGATCTGTGGTTACGCCCCGATCAACAGGGCCAGCGTCTGCTTGAGCAGAAAAAACCGTTACAAGCCGTCGAACACTTTAGAGACCCACTGTGGCAAGGTTTGGCGCTGTACCAGGCCGGTGAGTACAACGCCGCAGCCCAGCGCTTTGCCGAGGTCAACACGGCCAGCGCGCACTACAACCGCGGCAACGCCCTGGCAATGAGTGGCGAACTCGAAGCGGCGATTGACGCCTATGAGCAAGCACTGGAGTTGCAGCCGGACCTGCAAGTGGCAACACAGAACAAAGCTCTGGTCGTGCAGTTGCTTGAACAAAAACGTGAACAAAACATCCCGCCGCCGGACAAGGCGCCGGAAAAAACCACGGAGCCTGATCAAGCCGAGCCCTCAGTCAGCAGCAGTAGCGCCACGACCACAGGTGAAAACGGTCCGCATGAAGAGAGCAGCACCGCCACCGATCCGGCCGCCCATGCAAACTCCGACGATTCACTCGAGCCGCCGCCTGCCGCCGCTACCCAGCCTGACAGCGGGCCAGACGACGAATCGACCACCCAGCCACCTGCGCCGCCCTCAAGCGATGTACTGGATGACGAACAGCATCAGGCCCTGGAGCAATGGCTCAGACAGATTCCCGATAACCCCAGCGAACTCCTGCGACGAAAATTTTGGTACGAACAGCAGCAACATCAGGACACGCCTCAATGAATCGCTTTTGCGTTTTGCTATTTTTGCTCTGTTGCTGGACCTTGCCTGCCCACGCATCGGGGCTGGTCGCCAGTGTCGATCGCGATCAGCTCAACTCCGGTGAAACCGTCGAGTTGACGCTGGAGACCAACGACGCCACGTTATTCGGCAAGCCCGACCTTACGCCTCTGGACACATTGTTCGAGGTGCGCGGCACGCGTCAGGTCAACCAACTGACCACGCTCAATGATGACAACAAGGCCACCACTCGGTGGATTATCACCCTGCAACCCAAGCAAACCGGCACGGTGACCATTCCAGCCCTGCAAGTGGGCGACTACCACAGCCTGCCGATCAACCTCACGGTGACGCAAAGCAGCGCCAGCCAAACCGAGCTGGCCCCCGTGTTCATTGAAGCCAGCCTCGACCAGCCAAGCGTTTACGTACAGGCCCAGGCGATCCTGACTTTGCGGGTTTACCATTCGGTGGCGCTGTATGACGACAGCAACCTGACCCCGCTGCACCTGCAGGATGCCATCGTCGAACAGCTAGGCGATTCGCGTACCTACGAAAAGCTGATCAATGGCGTGCGCCATGGCGTGATCGAAGTGCGCTACGGCATCTACCCACAACACAGCGGCGAGTTGCAGATACCCGAGCTGACCTTTAGCGCCACCCAGGTCGACAGCCAACCGGCCGATTCACCGGCTCCCGGGAGCCCAAAGCCCGGAAAAATGGTGCACGTGACATCATCCCCGATTCCATTACAGGTCAAGCCCAAACCGGAAGACTACCCCGCTACGGCCCCCTGGTTGCCGGCGCGAAGCCTGAGCCTTAGCGAAAGCTGGAACCCCGAGCCGGATCACACCAAGGTGGGCGACTCGCTCACCCGTACCTTGACCCTCAAGGCCGAGGGCCTGTCCAGCGCCCAGTTACCGCCGCTGCCTGCCACCGATGTGAGCGGCCTGCGACGCTATCCGGATTTGCCGCAACTGAGCAACCAGGTCACCGACAACGGCATGCTTGGCAGCCGCGAAGAGCGTGAAGCGCTGGTGCCGACCCGTGTGGGCCAACTCGAACTGCCCGCCGTTGAAGTGGTGTGGTGGAACACTCACGAAGACCGCCTGGAGCGCAGCTACCTGCCTGCCCGCACCTTGCAGGTGGCGCCTAGCACTACACTGGCAGCAGACACCCCGAGTAGCGCTGAACCCATTGCACCGGCCGATGACTCGACGCTGTGGCTGTGGCAACTCAGCACCTTCCTGCTGGCCCTCACCACGCTGATTGGCTTTGCCCTGTGGTGGCGCGCGCGCTGGCAACCGGCAATTCTGCGTGCGACGCAGACCGGCCCGAGCCCGCGGACGCTGCTTGACGACATCAAGCGCGCCTGTTTGGCCAACGACCCGCAGGCGACGCGCCAGGCGCTGGATGCCTGGGCACGGCAACAACCTGAAACCCTGGCCCAAATGGCGGCACGTTTTGTACTGTTGTCCGATGCACTGGACGGCCTCAATGGCGCGCTGTACAGCGAAACCGGCCATTACTGGCAAGGTGAAGAGCTGTGGAAAGCGATTCGCAGCATTCCGGCCGCCGAGCGTGAGCAAGACACTGCCAGCGAGTCCAGCAGCCTGCCGCCGCTCTACCCCAAATAATCACGGGTAACGACTAAATCCGCAGGAGCGAGGTTGCCTCGCGATCTTTTGATTGTTAAACAGATCGCCAGGCAAGCACACTCCTACAGATCAGGCGTTACCCTTTTAAACGGATTTTGTTATGCGCCTGTTTCACACTTCCGACTGGCACCTGGGGCAAAACCTCCACGGCCAGGAACGCGACTTCGAGCATGCCTGCTTCCTGAGCTGGCTGCTGACCCAACTGGCCGTTGCTCAGCCCGATGTCCTGCTGATCGCCGGCGATATCTTCGACACCGTCAACCCCCCGGTCAAAGCCCAGGAGCGTCTTTACGACTTCATCGTCAGCGCCCACGAGCAGCAACCCAAGCTGACCATCGTGATGATCGCCGGCAACCATGATTCTGGCTCGCGGATCGAATTGCCCGCACCGCTTATGCGCCGTTTGCGCACCCACGCGCTGGGCCGTGTATTGTGGCTTGATGATGGCCAGTTGGATGCCGAACGCTTGCTTATTCCACTGCCAGACGCCACCGGCCACATTGCTGCCTGGTGCCTGGCCCTACCATTTTTACGGCCTGCAGAAGTCACCGGCGCGCATTTAGGTGATGACTACCTGCGCGGTATTGGCCAGGTTCACGAGTGGCTGATCGAGGCCGCCAATGCCAAACGCAAGCCAGGCCAAGCATTAATTGCCATCAGCCACGCGCATATGGCGGGCGGCTCAGTGTCCGAAGACTCCGAACGTAGCCTGATCATCGGCAATGCCGAAGCCCTGCCCGCCAGTCTGTTCGGCCCCAGCATCAGCTATGTAGCGCTGGGCCATTTGCACAAGCCGCAACGGGTCAACAACGAAGAGCGCATCCGTTATTGCGGCTCGCCTATCCCGCTGTCGTTTTCCGAGATCAGCTACCAGCACCAGATTCTCGAGGTCACCCTCGACGGTGAAAGCCTGGTCAGCGTTGAAACGCGCCTGATCCCGCGGGCCGTTAACTTGCAACGTATCGGCCCGGCGCCTATGGCAGACATTCTCAGCCAGTTGACCGATCTGCCGGATATCGACTTGCTGGCCGATCTTCAACGCCAGCCCTGGCTCGAAGTGCGAGTCAAACTGGATGAACCACAGCCCGACTTGCGCCAGCAAATCGAAAGTGCCTTACAGGGTAAAGCGGTCCGCCTGGTGCGTATCTCTGCCGAATACGCGGGTAACGGCGGACGGTCCGCAGACGATGACGGCGCGCGCCTGATCGAACTCGATCAATTGACTGCGCAGGAGCTGTTCAGCCGCGCCTGGCAAGACAATTACGGCAGCGAAGCCGACGAGCAGACCCTCAAGGACTTTGCCGTCCTGCTACAGGAAGTACAGTTGGAAGGTGAACAGCCATGAAGATTCTCGCCATTCGCCTTAAAAACCTGGCGTCACTGGCCGGTCCGTTTGAACTGGACTTCACGGCCGAGCCCTTGGCCAGCGCGGGGCTGTTTGCAATTACCGGCCCCACCGGCGCTGGCAAAAGTACTTTGCTCGACGCCTTGTGCCTGGCCTTGTTCGGCGCAGTGCCGCGTTTGAACCACACCGGCCGCGATGCCAAAGTCCCGGATGCCGACGGCGAGATTGCCACGGGGGACCCACGTACCCTGCTGCGCCGTGGCACCGGCGAAGGCTATGCCGAGGTCGATTTTGTCGGCATTGACGGTCGCCGCTATCGCGCCCGCTGGGAAGCCAACCGCGCCCGCGAAAAAGCCAATGGCAAGCTGCAAGCCAGCCGTCAAAGTCTGCGTGATCTGGACAGCGATCAATTACTGGCCAGTCAAAAAGGCGATTACAAAGTGCAGTTGGAGTCACGCCTGGGGCTGAACTTCGAACAGTTCACCCGTGCGGTGATGCTCGCTCAAAGCGAGTTCAGCGCGTTTCTCAAGGCCGATGACAACGAGCGCAGTGAACTGCTGGAGAAGCTCACCGATACCGCGTTATACACCCGCCTCGGCAAACGTGCGTTTGATAAGACCAAAGAGGCCCGCGACGCCCACAAGCAACTGCAAGATCAGGCCGTCGGGGTGACCCCGCTGGAGCCCGAAGCACGGGCAGAGCTGGACCAGCGCCATAACGAGGCGCAACACCTGCTCAAGACCCGGCAAAGCCAGCTTAAGCAACTTGAACAGCAACACATGTGGCTCAAGAGTCTTCGTGAGCTACAAGAACAACACCACAGCGCTACCGAGCAATTGCAAGAGGCGCAAACCCTGTGGGACGGTCTAGCCGAACAACGGCAAACCCTCGATTGGCTTGAGCAACTGGCGCCCCAGCGCCATCAGTTCACGCGCCTGGCCGAACTGGACGCGCAACTCACCCCGCTGGCCGAACAGATCGCCGGGTACTTGCAACAGCAAGTCGAACTGGGTCAACGCCAAACTCAGCTGGAGCACGCTCTCCAGACTGCGCAGCAGGCGGCCGATCAGGCACAGGCCGGGCTGCGTGATGCCGCACCGCAGTTGCAAAAAGCCCATCTGGAACAAGCCAACCTCAACCGCCTGACCCTGGCTCTGGATGCGCAGCAAGCCCTTAAAAAGCAGGCTGAAGACACCTGCGCCGAAGGGCAAAAAGCCTTGAACGGCTTGCTTGAGCGCCAACAGCAAGGCACAGAACGCTTGGCGCACATTGCTGCGCAACTGGAACTCAGTGCCGATCTCGCCCCCTTGGCCAATGCCTGGGACGGTTACCGTCGCAGCCTGCAGCAATTGGTGCGCCTGAGCACTACGCTGAACAAAGGACGCGAAGAATTACCGGCTCTGGAACAGCGCGCCAGCCAGGCGGCCCAACAGCTCACGGAGCTGCGCAACAGCCTGGAAATCCTATTCCAGGAAGCTGGCGCCGAACCCCACGCCGTCAATGAACAGATCCAGACTCTGGGCAGCCTGCTGACTGACAACCGTCAGCAACAACGTGCCTTTGAAGACTTACAGCGCCTGAGCGGCAGCCAGTTGGCCCTTGAGGCGCGTTTGCAGGCGGTGCAGCTCAAACTGCACAACCTGCAAGCCGAGCGCGAGGAACTGATCAAACAAGGGACGCAGACCAAGAGCGCCTTTGAAGCCGCCGAACAAGCTTTGCGCGTGACCCAGCAACTGCTTGAACGCCAGCGCCTGGCCCGCAGCGCCAGCGTCGAAGAGCTGCGCGCACAGCTTCAGGACGACCAGCCCTGCCCCGTCTGCGGCAGCCATGAGCACCCCTATCATCAGCCTGAAGCGCTGTTGCAGAGCCTGTCGCGCTTTGACGAGGAAGAAGAGGCCAACGCACGCAAGACGGTCGATACCCTCAAGGAAACACTCAACCAATTGCGTGAGCAACTCGCCGGGGTTAACGCGCAGCAACGCGAATTGATTCAGCAGCACCAGCAGCTTGGCGAAGAGCAACAGGCACTGGCGCCAGGCCTGGAAGCCCACCCGCTGTATGCACAATGGCAAGCGCAAGAACCGGCCAAGCGCGAAGCCTGGCTGACTCAACGCTTGAGCCAGCTACAGCACAGCATCAGCCAAGACGAACAACGTCAAAACGCCTTGCTCGCCCTGCAAAAAGAAGCCGCCACATTGCAGCAACACCTGCAACGCAGCACCGAAGCCAGCCAGCAAGCCCAGCAACAACTCAACGAGCAGCAACAACACCTCAAAGCCGACACCTTGCGCTTTGATGAAGAGCTTGCCGGGTTTGTCAGCCTGCTGCCCGAGACCACTCTGGCGGCGTTGCGTGAAAACGCATCCGCGAGCTTCATGCAGCTTGATCAACAGGTCAGCCATCGCCTTGAACAACTGGAAGAGCAGCGCGATGAACACGCTGAACAAACCGAGCGCGCCAGCCGCATCGAGCGTGAGCAGTATCAGCAAGCCACTCATACAAAGGCACTGGACGCCCTGCAACACAGCGTGACTGAACTGCTCGAGCAACAGCAGGCAGGCCAGCAAAGCCTCATGCACCTACTGGGCGATCACACCAGCGCCGAACAGTGGCAGCAGCATCTGGAACAGGCGCTTGAGCAGGCTCGCAACGCCCAGACGCACGCCAGCGAAACGCTGCAAGCCACCGCCCACCAATTGGTGCAACTGGCGGCCCAGCTCAAGGCGCAACAAGATCGCCTGCACGCCCTGCACACTGAACACAGCAGCTTGAACGAACAGGTCGAGCAATGGCGCGGGCAACACTCAGCCCTCGACACTGACCGTTTACAACAATTGCTGAGCTTCGACGACACGCACATCCGCGACCTGCGTCAGCACCTGCAAGCCAGCGAAAAAGCTGTAGAACAAACCCGCGTCCTGCTCCAGGAACGTGAGCAACGCCTCAAGCAGCATCAAGCTCAGGCCAATGGCAACCTTGATGCCCAAGCGCTTGAGGGTGCCCTGAATGAATTGAACGAGCTGCTCGCCGTCAGCGAGCAAAATGTGGCAGAACTGCGGGCGCAACAGGCAGAAGACCAGCGTCGTCAGGACGCCAACCACGCGCTCGCGCAACGCATCGCCCAAGCCTATGACGAATGGCAACGCTGGGCGCGTCTGAGCGAGTTGATCGGTTCGGGCACCGGCGACAAATTCCGCAAGATCGCCCAGGCCTACAACCTCGACCTGCTGGTGCACCACGCCAACGCCCAATTGCGCCAACTGGTTAAACGTTATCGCCTCAAGCGCGGCGGCAGCATGCTCGGTTTGCTGGTGATGGACACTGAAATGGGCGACGAACTGCGCTCCGTACACTCGCTGTCCGGTGGTGAAACCTTCCTGGTGTCGTTGGCACTGGCGTTGGGGCTGGCGTCGATGGCGTCCAGTACGCTGAAAATCGAGTCGCTGTTTATCGACGAAGGGTTTGGCAGCCTCGACCCCGAATCCCTGCAATTGGCAATGGATGCCCTCGACGGCCTGCAAGCCCAGGGACGCAAAGTTGGGGTAATTTCCCATGTGCAGGAAATGCATGAACGCATTCCGGTACAAATCCAGGTGCAGCGCCAAGGCAATGGCTTGAGCACGGTGCAAGTGAAATGACCGCGCCAGTGCTGTATTCCTTCCGCCGTTGCCCGTATGCCATGCGGGCGCGCATGGCACTGCGTTACAGCGGCGTGCCATTGTCGATTGTAGAAGTCAGCCTCAAGGCCAAACCGCCAGAAATGCTTGAGCTGTCGCCCAAAGGCACTGTGCCGGTATTGGCCTGTGCCGATGGCCGGGTGATTGAACAAAGCCTGGAGATCATGCACTGGGCCTTGGCCCAGCATGACCCGGACAACTGGCTTGGCCCGGACAGTGCGGCGCTGATTGAAGCCAACGACGTTGAATTCAAGGCCCATCTGGACCGTTACAAATACGCCATCCGCTACCCGGAACAGCCGATGGAGCATTATCGGGCGCAAGGCGCGGCGTTTTTACAGCGGCTTGAAGGCCTGCTTGAACAGACCCCGTACCTGGCAGGCGACAGCTTGAGCCTGGCGGACGTTGCCCTGGCGCCATTCATACGCCAATTCGCCCACGTCGACCGTGAATGGTTTGATCAAGCCCCCTACCCGCGCCTGAATGCCTGGCTTGAACGGTTTTTAGCGTCAGAACTGTTTACCTCCGTCATGGCCAAAACGGCCTGACTGGGGACGCTGCGTACGCGATCTGTCAGTAATGCGGCGCGCAGGACCGCCATCTTGGCGGTCGCTGCGCACCCCATCGCAGCCTCATTCTTGGGCAGCGACTACAGGGCTTTTAATCCTTGCCCCGGACCATGCTTTCCAACACCCCGTCACGGCGTACCCAGCCATGGAACAACGCCGCGGCCAAGTGCAGCAGCACGGTAAGGAACATTAAATACGCCAGGTACGTATGGGCCTTGCGCAAGAATGCAAAGGTGCCTGGATTGGCAGGCAGGATGGCTGGCAGTTGCAACGAACTGCTCAGCATCACCGGGTCTCCCGCCGCCGAGATCATCGCCCAACCCACGACGGGCAACGCGAACATCAGCGCGTACAGCAACAGGTGCGACAGTTTTGCCGCCAGCACCTGTACCGACGCCATATCAGCAGGCAGCGACGGTTGTCGGGTCGTGAAACGCACAAACAGTCTCACGATCACCAGCAGCAAAATCGCAATGCCCAAGGGTTTGTGCAGGTTCAACAGCCATTCATGCCGCTCGGAGACCGAAGCCGCCAGCCCAGCCCCAATAAACAGCATGGCAATGATCATCAGCGCCATTAGCCAGTGCAGGAGGCGCGCCAGAGGTGCGAAATGCGAATTCGGTGTGCTCATGGACGTTTCTCCTGGGACAGCTGATCAACTTCACTGGTACGCCGCAAATAAGAGCTGGCATAAGCGGCCGAGCGCGCAGCCAGCAGCGGGTCATCCGAGCCTTCGATGCCATTGGGCAAAATCAACGGATCGTAGTTGATGTCACGGCATTCCCCATCGTTTTGTGGCTCCGCACTTTGCAGCACCAGGGTTCCCGCATTGACCACCTTACGGCTGGCTGGCCAGGTTTTACTCGCATCGTTTACCGGGTCGCCCGCCTCGGCCAAGGTCAGGTTGAACTGCCATCGCAATGGGCCGGCTGACAAGCGTTGCACCAGGTCTTTTTGCAGATAGTCAGCATCGTTTGGTGCACTCGCGTCAGCTGCGTCCCGCCCTTCTGGTACTACTGCCCAACGCACCGCCTGACGTTGTCCGGCCTCATTGACCAGATAAAAAGCGTTAATTGCGTTGTAAGTTTCGGTGGCAAAGCTGGCAGAGGGTTTAGCGGTCTTCACCCATTGCAGAAACGCTGCCGTCTCCGGGTGCGCGGCAAAAAACGCCGGCATGGCGTCGGGCTTCGGCTTGCCGGTGGCCGGGTCCGGCGCCCCCGCTTGCAACATTGCATAGAACGCTTCAGGCGTGCCCACCGGGAAAACCGGCATGCTGTTCATCCCGGTGCGCCACTGCTGGCCATTGGCCTGGGTAAAGCGTAGCGCCAGACTGCGAATCGGCACACTGCTGTCCGGCGCATAAGGGTTACCGCTCGGCAAGGCAAAACGCCCCACAACCGGCGTGCGTCCAGCCGCAAACACTTGCGCATTCGATAACGCCTGTGCACTACCGTTACTCTCGAAATAACCGATCACACACATGCCTTTGGCGTGGTTGCGTCGATAACCGGGGTGTACGCCGTTGTTGCGCTCCAGTGCGTTGACCAGGGTCTTGGGGCGCAACCGCTGCGCATCAAGGGTGCCATTGACGTAATAGAAGGCTGCGGCGATAGCCGCCACCACTGCACCGATAGCCGCCAGACGCAGCATCATGCTGGTAGGGCTCAGTGCAGCCTTGAGGGGCCGCACAGGCGGCAATTGATCTACCATAAAGCGCTCCGAGGCCATGGGCCATCAGGTGGATATGGCCTGTGAGACGCAGGTCGATCAGGCTTATTCCCGGCGCAAGGCAATTTTTTCTGATTATTTATTTTTCAAGTCCGTGGAATAAAAGTTAAACCTGGCCGTCTTCATGACGCTGATCCGATTAACGACCTCACCCGGCGCCAGTCACCATGCCCTCATTTGACGAGCAATTGCGCGAACTAATGCCGAGCCTCAGGCGCTTTGCCCTGTCGTTGACGCGCCACGCCAGCAATGCCGACGACCTGGTGCAAAACTGTCTTGAGCGCGCGCTCGGCAATGCCGCCAGTAAACGCCCGGACGGTGATTTACGCGCCTGGCTGTTTACCATCCTGTACCGCCAGTTTGTCGACCACCATCGGCGTAACCGGCGCTATGCGCGCATGCTGGAATTCTTTACTGGCCGCGACGACGCGCAACCGTCCACCGAGCGCACCGTGATAGCCCAATCCACACTGCAAGCATTCGACCAGTTGAGCACCGAGCAACGGGCGCTGCTGTTATGGATTTCTGTCGAGGGCTTGAGTTACCAACAGGTGGCCGACATTCTCGAAGTGCCGATCGGCACGGTGATGTCGCGCCTGTCACGCGCACGCCAGGCCCTGCGCGCACTCAGTGAAGGCGACATTACCCGCCCTGCTTTGCGGAGACTTAAATGATCACCATCCCGCCCAGTGAGCACGACCTGCATGCTTACGTCGATCACGCGCTCAGCGAGTCGGAACGACAACATGTCGAGCGTTATCTAGACGCCCACCCCGAGGTTGCCGCCAAGGTTCATGCCTGGCAACGCGATGCGCAAAACCTGCGCACGGCATTGCAGCAAACCCTGCTACAACCAGACAACCCGACACTCGATCCCGCGGCCATTCGCCAGCGCCAACGTCGCCAGGTAATGCGTCATTGGGCTACGGCGGCAGTCTTGTTGATTGCGGTCAGCGTGGGTGGGCTCGGCGGCTGGCAGGCCCGGCAAATGACCCTCAGCCCGGCCATCTTGCCGATGACCGATGCACTGGCGGCGCACCGCATGTTTGCCGAACAAGGGTTTCTGCCTGCCGACTATAAAGTCGAGCACAGCAGCGACATGCAAGCCTGGATGGACCGTTATTTCAGCCATGCTGAACGTTTGCCGGACTTGAGCCGTGCAGGCTTTGAACCAATCAGTTGCCGCTTGCTGAGCACCGATCAGGGCGGCGCGGCAATGGTGTTATATGAAAACCCTCAGGGTCAGCAAATCAGCTTTTACATCCGCCCGCCAGGCCCGCAAAACAGCTTGCTGGCACGGGGTATCCGACGCGACGGCGACTTGCAGGCAGACTACTGGTCAGGCTCCGGCTACAACTACGCCATGGTCGGCCCCGCCGAAGGGCCGACTGCAAAGTTGCTGAACACGCTGAGCTTTTGACCCGGCCCTGGTTGGATACTGACTAGTGACTGACGGCAATACGTGCCATAAACGAGCGTGTCAGGCGCAACAGGTTCACACCTACGTGGGGGGGGACCGCAGGACTGGATTGCTGCATCCATATGCAGACCTGTCAACGTTAGGGCGGGAGAAGGTTTTAGTGTCTCGCGATCGATCATAGGTCAAAAGATCGCGAGGCAGCCCCACCCCTAACGGGTTTCAGGAGTGGGTTTTAGGGTCCAGGGCCGCATAGAAGTTGGCGCTTTGCTGCAGGTATTTCTGGGTATAGGCCGTGGACTTTTTGTCGCTCGCCACCGAGCTGGCACTGGCTGGCAAGGCCACGGTGGCGGAAATGGCAGAAGCAGCGATCACAGAGAAAAGATTGAAGTTCATAGCGGTAACCCTCGACGATTCAGTTAGCTTGCTTGCCTGTTCAGGCCGTGGAACCAACTTAACGCCAAGGGTCTTCGCGCTGAAATTCATTGCGCCACTAACCAGTATTACTGCGATTGATAGAAGGCTTAGCCTCCAGCTGCACGCTTATGGGCGATTGATGAATTTGACGTCTGAGGGCGCATCCATTGCCAGCTTTTGCAGGGTTTTGCCCAGCTTGCCGGTGGTCGGATCTCGCTCCACTACCACGATTTCGTTGCTCATCTGGTTGGCGATCAGCAGGAATTTGCCGTTGGGGCTCAGGGTAAATTCACGCGGATGATCACCGTCTACCGAGCGACGCTGGATTTCGCTCAACTCTCCATTCGCCGGGTTGATGCTAAACACCAGTATCTCGTTGGCTTTGCCGCGATTGCTCACATACAGGAACTTGCCATCGGCGGATGCATGTAACGCGCCCGCGGCTCGGTTCTGGGCAGGCATGCCATGGGCCAGATCCACAGCCTGACGCTGTTTGAGCTGACCGTTGTCATAGTCGAAGACAAACACCTGGGCGCTCATTTCAGTGGTCAAGTACGCGTGCTTGCCGTCCTTGGAGAACAACAAGTGTCGAGGCCCGCTACCCGGTGGTAACTCAATGTCCGCAGGCGTGGCAGCAACCAGAGGGTGTTCCGGGTTGGCCGCTGGGTCGTAACGGTAGACAAACACTTTGTCGGCGCCCAGATCACTGGCGTAGACAAACTTGCCGTCAGGCGACGACACCACCGAATGCACATGGGCGGACATCTGGCGTTCGGGGTTGACCCGGCTCGGCTGATGGCTGCTCATTTGCGTCACAGGCTGCAACTGGCCGTCGGCATTGATCGGCACCACGGCAAGGCTGCCACCCGGATCGGCCCCTACGCCGTAGTTGGCCACAAACAGGTACTTTTCATCGGCGCTGAGGCTGGAGTGGGTTGGGTTCTCCCCCAACGTATTGACCTGACTGATCAGGCGCAACGTGTGGGTAGCAGGGTCTATTGCAATACTGCTAACGCGCCCGACCACATCGGCCTGGCCTTGCCCATTCTCATTCACCACAAACAGACGGCGTTGGTCTGGGGACAAGGTCAGCCATGACGGGTTGGCGGCCTTGAAGACTTGCAACGGCTCAGGCGTGATATGTCCGCTTTGGCTGTCAAACTGCAAGCGATAAATCCCTTGGCTCGTGCCTTGGGTGTAAGAGCCCACCAGCAGCTCCACATCAGGGCCCGAGGCGGCATGAGCAGACATGGCCCCGACACTCGAGGCCATCAACAGGGGCAACCATCTAAGCTTCATCCAGCACCTCTTCGTCATCATCGTTGCTCGCGCACACCGCGCTAAAGCAAACCAGGCGGTGTTCACTCGAGTCGCCGGTCAATGTCCAGCTTTGCAGCTGTTGGTCATACACAGCAGCATCGACCTGCTCGGGGGTGATACTCCAACGTTTATTCGCCCGACCGTCCATGGCTTCAATGAGCAGCCCCTTGGCATCAAGGGTAAAGTCAAAGGCATGCAGCCCGTCAATTTCCAGCATGTCGCTGGTTTCAAGGGCTGCACGCAAGGTCTGGTTTGAATCGCTCATTAATCATTCACCTGTGAGAAAGGCGTAATGATAGGTCAAAGCCGCGCATGAACCCATGCCTGTCTGTGTGTTACTGCACCTCCAGTGGCAGAAAACGCCGAGTCAGCATCGCCGGGTGGATAGCGCCGTAATACACCTGGGTAGGGACGCTGCCCGGTTTGGCTTTGGCGTCTTCGGCGCGTTGGCTCATGTAACGCTGGGAAGCCAGCTTGAAATGTGCCGTGTTGACCTTTTGTGCCGGGGTGTTCAGGTCCGGGTAATGCAAGTGCGCGTACCAGAGCACTCGCCCCTTGGTGTTTTTGATTTCGAACTCCTGGACAAAATCCTGACGCTCCCCCCTCATGGAAATTCGCGCATTGATTTTGACAAGGCTGACCTGTTGTCGCTCCAGCAAGGACTCAACGGTGGCAGCCGTAGGCGGCAACGACCATAACAGCTCTACGCCCTGCTCTCGCAGATGCCTGGCTCCCACTGCAAGGCGCTTGAGATACATCGGCACGGTACCCGGGCGCGGCGTATCAACGGGTGGTTGGTCCGGCGCAGCATGCCTGATTTCGAGCCCGAGCTTATCGAGCTTCTGAGCATAACGATCCAGAATTTCTTCGAGCTCCAGGGGGAACTTTGAACGTTTGGCGTAGCTCTTGACCCGATGTATCTGGGTATTCACGCTATCGATCAGTGCGTTGGCCTCTGCCTTGAGCACGCCCAGTGGCCTCGCGCTGACAGGCAATTGCGGTATTTGCACCTCTACCCACTGGCCAGGCGCTGTTTGCTGGAATGATGCCGTCACAAATGAAGAAGGGCCGCTATGGCTACCTTGAGCCTCTGCTGCCCCTCCAACATCCGCGATATCGGTTTGCCCTTCCGCGCTTCTGCCCTTACCGATCAAAATCCCCCTTTTACGGGTGCGAATGATTTTGCGTGTGTAGTGAGGGACACGCGCAGGCACGGATTGCGCCGGCAACCACTCTGAGTCAAGCCTGGCTTGCTCCAGCAGCATCGTCTCGGCATTTCGATCCAATTCTTTGATGACCAACAGCATGCGTTCGAACACAGGCAGGAACAAGCGCGAACTGGCTCCTTCGCGGAAGATCCCCAGCCGGTCTTCTGCCCTTGCATAACGCTCGCGAATATCATTGAGGATTTCAGTGCGCTCTGCGGCACTGAATAAATCGGGGTCGACCAGTTCATGCTGGCTGTCAGCGGTGTAGTACAACTCTGAGAGGATCTGCCGCAAAGTGATCCACTCTTCACTGCCCGGGGTCTGCACGATCAGGTCAATGTAAGCAACCAGCTGATGGGCCCGGCAAATGACGGCTGAACGGTAGAAGGTCGAACTGTCACCGACATAGAGCTTTTTAGCTTCAACTGCCGCTTCATGACCCAGTTTGGGGACATCCCGCAGTTTTTGAATATAACGGTCCATCTCCAGGAAATAACCAGCCGACTTTTCCAGCGTTGCAACCTGCGCCAGACAATCCAGCCGATAGGCTACCGATTCAAGCAGATCGACCCTGATGAAGCGTCCCTCAATGCTGTACACCTCGGGATATTGCAATTGATGCACACCTGTCAGCAGGATGTGGCAGTCGTACAACGTACTTGTAAGGCGCACCAGGTACTTATAGAAGCCGATTAAATTGGTCGGATCCTTATCTTCGGGCCGTATCGTCTGCTTTTCCAGAAACAGCTCAAGCGCTTCAGTGTATTCCGGCTTTTGCCGTTCAAGTACCGCGATCAACTCTTTGAGTGCAGCGCGTCGCTCGGGCAATAGCTCGGCAGCATCCTTATGAAATAAACGGTCACTGGCGTTTTGAGCGATTTCAAGCTCAGCTTCCAGCTCTTTGGCCCGCGAGTTGTAGCGTGTCAATTTTTCACGCAGTTCGTCATAACGTTTATTGCGTTGTTCTCTCATCGCCCACAAACGTCTTTTTGGCCCTCCGCCCAATAAACGGGCACGAACATCAAATCTCCAGACACCCGCATCATCGCCCACAATACGTGGCCCAAGGTCTTGCGGATCGTGAGGGCTCATCAGGTAAACATCGTCATCTTCAAACTGCACAGGGTATAAAAAGCCATCAATGACGGCGTACATCTTCCGGTTGGCGGTGAACAACCCTTTATATTCCCCGCGGGTAACGCCCACCATTTCACCGGCCACGTTTCCTGCACGGTTTCGATCCAACCAACTGAGCTGCCATTGCGTAAGCTTTATTCGGGGGTTGTTGAACCAGGAAAAATCCAATGCGGTTTGACGGTTGCCGACAGGGACTTCCACAGGATTACTGTTGGCCAGTTCAACGGCCGCTGATCTCACCGGTGACGTCATTTCGGCTAACGTTTTAACGCTTCCCGGAAGCCAGTCGCTGTCTGATACGACCGATCGCGGTGCAAGACGCGTGGTCGCCGGCGTGAGATGCAAAAGGACCACGGCGCAGTTGAAGAGCAAATCAATCACAACGGGAGTTTTGCTCTGCTCATCCATCGAGCGCAACGTTTCAATATCCTTCTGCACGGCCAGATACGTGAACGTCATGCCCGTCAACATACGCAAGGGCCAGGTCAAGGGCAGGTTGGGAATTACCGTACTGAACAGCAACCAACCACCGGTGATCAAGGACTGCCAGCGTTGCTCGGTATTGGACACCGATTGCCGATCGGCCAGCTCGGTTAACGTTGCACTCATGCTGGCATATAACGTATGCATGAAATCTGCACTCAAGGCTGACTCAGACAACTTGGCCGCACCAGCCCGAATCGGGAACGAAGAGGACTCATGGACACTCTGGGACGCCAGGTTCATCCGGTAAAACCCACCCGCCTCATACAACCGACGCGCACTGTCCGGCAGCCATTGCAGCACGCTGTTCTGCACGGCTCCTGGCTGTGCAATCCCGGCAAACAACGCAGACCAACTGGGGTATTCGATCAATGGCTGGCGATGCAATGGCCGGTACAAGACATGCCGACCCGCGTTAACGTTGACAGGGCCTATCACAAACATACCGGCAACCACGTGGGGAGGCAGCGAAGGCACCGATAACAGCGTGAGGGGCCGGATACAGATGGCCTGGTCGCCCACCACGCGCCCCTCAGGATGAAGCTGCATGAGTGCCTTGATCATCTGATACCCAGACTCCGTCATGTACGACGTCTTGAGCACTTTGCACTCAAGCGCTTGTAGCACAAGCAATTCGCGCAGTTCATCGCTGTAGAGTTTTTCCCGACGCTGGGCTTCATCAACCGTACTGAGCAGCCGCTGATAAATCCATTGCGGGTAGCGCTGACCAATATTGACGCGGGTAACCAGGTTCTTGATATAGGCCGGCGTCAACCACCACGACTGGATCAGTTGCCCCTTGGCATGGGTGATGGTCATATGGCTGCTACGAACGGCTGTCAGGTTCTCCACAGCCAGTTCCGTAAGCGTCAGCGTGTACTTGTTGAGCGTGCCCACCGTCCCCTCGCCCCCCGGGCCTAGCGGGTCGACGAAGGTGAGCAACAGGTCATCCGCGTGATAGCCCGGTGCCAGCGGTTGATCCCTGCGCATTTGTGCCTGCAAGGCATTCGCGGCAAAAGTATACAAATCGCTGATGTCATCGTTGAAGCGCTTGCCCTTGGCCTCTTTGTACACACTGGCCAGGGCGATCAGGTGCGAACGGTAGGCATACCGGTCTGCGATGGATGCCCCACGCAACCACTCGGGCAACGCGTTATAGACAGGCGTCAGATCGGGTGGATCGCTTTCTCCCAGCGCGGAAAAAGCAACAACCGGGTCAGTGGCAATGGCCACCTGGCGCTCCAGTTCGGCCAGCGTCAACGGCCGATTCAATGCCATGATTGCAGCCAGTTGGCGCTCTAATATGCACATCGCCTGCGTGTCGAGAAAGTCGCTGCCCGGCTCGTAAAGCTCGCATTTGACCGATTTGAGCACATACCTGTCGGTAAACCTTGTGCTCCAGGCGAGAGTGAACTGGTCCAGCAAGGAAAACCATTCAATTGAGCCATTGACCTTGCAGTGGCAATAGGTGATTTTGCGACCTTCAACACACTCGATGAGAATCTCTGACGTGAGCACATGGTAGGTTTGCTCCGCCTCAAACGTGCCGGCCACACTGTAGACCTTGGTACGACGATCAAGGGTGGACTTGTTCAAACGATCATTGCGATTGGGATAGTTGAGCATTTGCAGCAAGAAAGTACGTTGCCCGTCCGACAGGTGAGGCGTCACACTGACACCCTGGCGCAACTGATCCTGAATCATCTGCGCCAACCAGTGCAGACGGTCGCCACCGGTATCGGCGGGTTGATTCCAGTAGGTGGTGAGCGCGTCTTGCAGAGCCACCTGCCACACGGCAATGACATTCAGCAGTACCGGCTCGATTGCGCTCATCGCCTCAATTGCGCTGAACCCTCCTGCGGGCGGCACGTGCTCACTCATTGCGACAAAACATTCGCTGGCACTGTAATACCGGTAATTGAGCGGTTTTTGATTGGCTACATGCTCCAGCACAATATCCAGCAATAAACGATAACGTTGACGGCCCAGAGGTTTGCCCTCGTCGTCTACGGTCAGCACCACATAGGTGGTGTTCACGTCAAAAGCGTGCTGCCAGAACTTGGTATTCAAGCGTTCCGTCAGCAGTTGCGTCACCGCCGAACGTACGGTTGGACGCGATGCGAACTGCGCAGCCACCGCTTGCTGAATCAAGTGCGCGGCATATACGGGAGTGGAATCCGTCATGATCTCTTCCTTTTCATCGAACAGGGATCAGCCCCTGCCTGACAGGAAGAGTGAGAGGTTTTGAACGGGTGCAGGCGGTAGCGGGTTATCTACCAAGCAGCAACGGGTATTTCGTCAAAGATCTCTGGTTCTGGGTCATGAGCAAGAATGGAGACAGCCGGGAGGGAATGCGCAACCACTGCTGCGGCGCATGCAGGTGACGGCACGCTTCGCTTTTCAGCGACGACGTGGTGTGAGAGATCTAGAGGTGCCCCAAGCGTGAAAGCTGGCGCAAGAAGCACCAGCTTTCACAGGGCTAGCGCGGATTACGCCAGGCTTTTGCTGACCACTTCAAACACGTCGCTGGACAGCTCGCCGGAGCTGCGGATGCGCTCCAGCTCGGCTTTCATCAGCGCCTGACGGGCGCTGTCGTATTTACGCCAGCGGGTCAGCGGAGCCAACTGCCGGGAGGCAATTTGCGGGTTCAGCGCATTGAGCTGGATCACCAGGTCGGCAAGGAAGCGATAACCCGAACCATCGGCCGCGTGGAAGTTGACCAGGTTCTGCCCGGCAAAGGCACCGATCAAGGCCCGGACCTTATTCGGGTTTTTGATGTTGAATGCCGGGTGCTCCATCAGTTGCTTGACCCGACCTAAACCACCTGGCAGCGGGCTGGCCGCCTGCACGCTGAACCACTGGTCCATGACCAGCGGATTGTCCTTGAAGTGCTCGGCAAAGCTGGCCAGCGCCAGGGCTTTTTCGGTATCAAATGGCGAGTTGACCAGAATGGCCAGCGCGTTCAGGCGCTCGGTCATGTTGTCGCTGTGCTCGAATTGCTCCAGGGTGGCTGCCACGACTTCAGGCTTGCCGCTGAGGCTCAAATAAGACAGCGCAATGTTTTGTAGGCTGCGACGGGCAAAATGCTCATCTTCGGCCACATACGGCGTCACTTTGGACACTTCGCGGTTCGCCTGATAGCGCGCCCACAACGCGTCGAACAGGCCGTCTGCCAGTTGCTTGCGAGCAAACTCACGGGCAGCGTGGATAGCGTCCACATCAGCCACTTCGCTGATTTCGGTCAAGTAGGCTTCACCCGGCAGCGAGAGCATCTCCGCGACCATTGCCTGATCCAGCTCAGTGTTGGTCAACACGCTGCGTAGTGCCTCAACCAAACGCGGGTCCATGACCAGTGTTTCACCGCGCTGATATTGGCCAATCAGCGTCTGCAGAACCTGTACCGACAGTTGCTGACCGGCGTCCCAACGGTTGAAACCATCTGTGTCGTGTTGCATCAGGAACATCAGTTGGTCACTGCTGTACGCAAACTGCAACTTGACCGGTGCCGAGAACCCCCGCAGCAACGACGGCAGCGGCTTTTCCGTGATGCCGACAAAAGTGAAGGTCTGCTCAGCCTCGGTGACCGACAGCACGCGGCTTGTCCCCACGCCAGCCTGCTCGCCTACCAGTTGCAGCGGCAATTCGGCGCCCTGTGCATCCAGCAGGCCCAACTCGACCGGGATCACGAACGGTAGTTTTTCAACTTTATCCGGGGTTTGCGGGCAGCTCTGCGCGAAGGTCAGGCTATAGGTTTGCTGTGCAGCGTCGTAATGCTCGCTGACCGCCAGACGCGGGGTACCGGCCTGGCTGTACCAGCGCTTGAATTGCGTCAGGTCAGCACCATTGGCGTCTTCCATGGCCTTGATGAAGTCATCGCAGGTCACGGCCTGGCCGTCATGGCGTTCAAAGTACAGATCGCTACCCTTGCGGAAGCCTTCTGCGCCCAACAGCGTCTGGAGCATGCGCACTACTTCCGAGCCCTTCTCGTAAACAGTCAGGGTGTAGAAGTTGGAAATTTCGATAAAGCTCTCAGGGCGCACGGCGTGAGCCATCGGGCCTGCGTCTTCGGCGAACTGGTTGGTGCGCAGGAAGGCCACGTCCTGAATACGCTTGACCACCCGCGAGTTCATGTCGGCCGAGAACTCGGAATCACGGAACACCGTGAAGCCTTCCTTGAGCGACAATTGGAACCAGTCGCGGCAGGTCACGCGGTTGCCCGACCAGTTGTGAAAATATTCGTGAGCAACAATCGCTTCAACCCGCTGGTGAGCGGCGTCGGTCGCCGTTTCGGCGCGGGCCAGCACGGCGCTGGAGTTGAAAATGTTGAGGCCCTTGTTTTCCATGGCGCCCATGTTGAAGTCGTTCACCGCAACGATCATGAAGATGTCCAGATCGTATTCACGACCGTAGGTTTCTTCGTCCCAGCGCATCGACTTTTTCAGGCTGTTCATTGCGTGCTGGCACTTGTCGATGTTCTCTGGCTCGACATAAATGCGCAGCGCCACGGTGCGCTCGGTCATGGTGGTGAACGTGTCTTCCACGCACCACAAATCCCCGGCCACCAGGGCAAACAGATAGGCAGGCTTCTTGAACGGGTCTTCCCAGGTCGCCCAGTGACGACCGTCTTCATCGGGGCCGCTGGCAATCGGGTTACCGTTGGACAGCAGGATCGGATAGCGATGCTGCTCGGCCACCACCGTGGTGGTGAACTTGCTCATCACGTCCGGGCGATCGAGGTAATAGGTGATCTTGCGAAAGCCTTCGGCCTCGCACTGGGTGCAGAACATCGTGCCGGACTTGTACAGGCCTTCCAGCGCGGTATTGGATTCGGGGTGGATCTTGACGCTGGTATCGACCACAAACTGCTCACGGGTCGGGTGCAGGGTCAGGTGGCTGTCGGTCAGTTCGTAGTCCGCCGCTGTCAGCTCGACATCGTCCAGCTTGACCGACAACAGCTCCAGTTGCTGGCCGTCCAGCGCCAGGGCCGGGAAGCCGGCGCCACGCTCAGGGTTGCGGCGCATCACCAGTTGCGCATGGACCAGCGTGTGGTCCTCGAACAACTCGAAGGTCAGGTGCGTCTCGTCAATCAGGTACTCGGGCGCCTGGTAATCCTTCAGGTAGATCATTTGCGGTTGTTCGGTGCGCATGCTGCCATCCTTTTTACTGATGCACGGCCAACTGGTAGGCCGTGTATTTGCGAATATTGATAACGCCGGTGTCGAAGATAAGGTATTGACCCTTGATCCCCATCAACGTGCCTTCAACGATAGGGTCTTTGTCCAGATTAAAGCTCACGATCTTGCTCGGGTACTGCTCGACCGGGTAGCGAATCTCGATGGGCTCGACGCTATGCAAAGGTTGTACCGCCTGAAGGCCAAAACGTTCCTGCAAGATCTGCAGGCCTTCGGCGCAACTGCCAAACAGCTGATCACGCACCGCTACCAGATCCACCGGCTCGGCATCGCCCTTAAGCAGTGCGCGCCAGTTGGTACGGTCGGCCACTTGAGTGCGCAGCAGGTCTTCGACAAAACCCGATTGCTGGCGGGTGGCCACGCGCACAATCGGCAATGCCTGGCTCGCGCCCTGGTCCAGCCAACGAGTGGGCAGTTGCGTTGCCCGGGTAATGCCGACCTTGATCCCGGACGAGTTGGCCAGGTAGACCACATGGTCAGTCATGCAAAACTTCTCGCCCCACGATGGCTCACGACACGTGCCTGCATCGTAATGGCAGCGTTCCGGGCTCATGATGCACACATCGCATTGCGCCAGTTTGGTCATGCACGGGTAGCAATATCCCTGGCTGAAGCTTTTTTTGGTTTTGCGTCCGCAGTGGGTGCAGTTGATCTCCCCCAAGAACTCCAGACGCAATTTGGTACCGATCAACGGATTGACCGGCACCTGGGTATCGCCTAAACGAAACGCATATTGAACGGTCGGCGTTTCAAGGCTTGCCGACATTTTGCTGATTGCACCGCGACCAATCTCAATCAATGGATAGCATCCGACTTGAACAGGATGTTAGGCACGGGCGCCGACTTGGAACTGCACTCTTGTGGGCCCATGTAGCCGGTACGCTCCTCTTCGGGCAGGTTTTGCACTTCCCAGGCGATCATCGCCTGCAATGACAGCTCGCGCTGCTCGGCAGTCAGCTTGTTGCCATCGGCCCATTTGCCGATTTCAACCGCCAGCTTCAGGCTCTGATAGATATCAGGGGTGATGTTTTTAATCATTTCATTGAAAGAGGACATGCTTCTTTTCCTGCTCGATAACATTTGCATGAAATTAAACCCCTGCAGGAGCGAGCTTTCAAAGCTCAAAAGATCGCGAGCAAGCTCGCTCCTACACGGTCTTAAACCTGTTTGCGGCTTGCCCACAGCCCGCCCAGCAAGCCGGTCAGGCAGCCAATCAACAACCCGCCGACGTGTGCCGCGTTGGCGATTTCACCAAAGCCGATCATCGACACCAGCCCGGACATGCACAGTGCCAACCACACCAGCATCATTACCAGCACGCCGCGCGGCAAGTGAAAGACCGGATTGGGTGCCATCACCTGGTAAATCCACACATGCCCGAGCAAACCGTACAGCACACCGGACAAACCGCCGAACAGGCTCGGGCCGCCAAACAGGTACTGGGCAAAGTTCGACACCAGGCTGAACAACAAGCTCAAGCCAATGAGGTTGATGCTGCCCTGGCGTATTTCAACCCGACGCCCCAGCTCCCAGAACCACATGCCATTCATGGCAATGTGCAGGACGCCAAAATGGATGAACATCGGCGTAAACAACCGCCACCACTGCCCCGAGGCGAGGCTTTCCGACAAAGGCGTGAATTCGACGTATTGCCCATGGATATTGAAGCCCACAAAGGTCAACGCACTCAGGCTGGACAGGTTCTCGCCCAGCTGGGTGATCACCGCCACGACGATGCACACCAGCAAGATCAACGCGGTCGCCGGGCTGGCCCGCAGTTGCTGGGCGAAACTGGGGCGGCTCATTGCGGCAGGCCGCTCGGCTATCGGTAACTCGTTATTGGGGTCACCCGCCGGGTATTGCTGATACAGACTGCGGACATCATCGGCAATGGACTCTGGGGCCCACAGCACCTGCTGCCCGGCTTCTTCGCTGACCCGATGCGGGACTTGCAGGCGCTTGAGCAATGCCACAAATCCGCCCAGGTCGACCGAAATCGGTAAACGTAAAACAGCCACCACACTCATTGCACAGCCTCCGGGCGTTCTACATCCACCCACACAAACTTGTCGGGATCGAGCCGGGTTTCTTGATCCAGCCGGTACGCCACCAGCTTGCCGTACAACACCGCGCTGTAGTCCAGGCAGGCAAGGTTTGGCCGTATGGCCGCTGGCTCGCCGCTGCGCCAGTAGTGGCCAACAAACAGCATTGGCTCATCGCTGCCATAGCGCAGCAGCGTGCCCTTTTCCGTCGGCGACAGCGGCTTTTGCGCCACACGCTCTGGCAGTGCGTCAGGTTGAAACACGATATCTCCGTAGGTCTTGGGGTCGTCTTCCCAGAATTTGGTGCGGAAAAACGCTCGCGTCAGGCCGTCACCGCCGGTCAGGGTCATGCCATCCGGCAAACGCATGTCGGTGCCCCGCAGTAGCCGATTGAAGCTCAGGTGGGCAAAACTGTCTGAGTCCGCGGCGGCCTGCAGAAAGCGCTGATCAATACGCCCATCCGGGTAATGCGAACGTAGCGCGGCAATCACCTGCGGGTCCCAACAGGCATGCACCACCCGGAAGCGACCCGCATCGACAAACAGCGGCATGTCATAAAACCACTGCACAAAGTCGTGCCACTCGCCCGGGTAATGAGCGAATTGCTCCAGGGTTTCGTGAATCAGCCGGGTGTGCCGTGCATTGTGCTCACGCACATACTCTTTGCCACTGCCCGGCGGGGCCGGTGTGCACCAGCCCAGGGCGTTGAATTCATGGTTGCCCATCAGGCAGAGCGCCTGACCGGCCTGAACCATGTCGTACACAATATGCAGCGACTCGCGAATACGCGGGCCGCGGTCAATGATGTCACCCAGAAACACCGCCATCCGTTGCGGGTGTCGCCAGATACCGGCGAGTTTTCGATAGCCCAGACGTTCCAGCAGGTGCTCAAGGGTATGAGCACAGCCATGCACGTCACCGATCAGATCGTAACTGCGCGCAGGATCGAGCATCAGTCGCTCCTACCGCCCAGTCGGCTGCCCCAGCCAAGCTTGGTCCGACACACTTCATAGTAGTTGTGGTCCAACGGATGAATCAGGCGCAGCTTCTGCGCTTTTTTGCTGACAGTAATGGTGTCGCCCGGCGCACAGGTGAAGTGATTCTGGCCATCGCACGAGACTTGCGGGTAGATCTGCATGTCCTTGGCCACGACGATCTTCAGTTCGCTGTTGCCATCGACCACAATCGGGCGGCTGCTGAGGGTATGTGGGTACATCGGCACGATAACGATGGCGTCCAGCTTGGGGTGCATGATCGGGCCACCAGCCGACATGGCGTAGGCAGTGGAGCCCGTAGGCGTGGCCACGATCAGGCCGTCAGCCTTCTGGCTGCACACGAACTGGCCGTCGATGTGCATTTCGAATTCGATCATCCGCGTGGACTTGCCGGGGTGCAGCACCACGTCATTCAAGGCATCGCCCTGTCCGATGGCTTCACCGTGGCGACGTACTTCGGCCTGTAACAAGAAGCGATTTTCGACCTTATAGTGGCCATCGAGCACTTCTGCGACCTTGACTTCGAGCTCATCCGGGCGAATATCGGTTAAAAAACCCAGGCTGCCGCGGTTAATGCCCAATACGGGAACATTGTGACGGGCCAGTGCACGGGCCGCGCCGAGCAAACTGCCATCGCCGCCGACCACAATCACCATGTCACAGACCTCGCCGAGCATCTTGCGCGAAGAGGTCTGCAGGCCGTGCCCAGGCAACACCTCGGCGATGGTGTCTTCAAGGATCACGTGCATGTGCCGCTCAAGCAGAAATTTTTTCAGTCGGCGAACCGTATCGAGCACCTGTGAACTGCCCAAACGACCAATAATGCCGATATTACGAAATTGCTCCATGAGGCTCCTGCAAGGTTTTAGGCGTGCGAAAACAGCGATTATGGTCGAAACACGACAATAGACAAAACCCTTTCAGGCGATGGGAGCTATGCTCGCACAATGACCCTCTTTCCAGACTTGCTCAACCTGCCCCGCCAATTGCGTCACCCGCAGGTGCGTGATTTGGCGTGGGTAATACTCGCTCCGCCCATGCTCAGCCAAACCCCTTGGCCGCAGCGTCATCCTCTGGCGGGTAGTGATTGGGTCCAGGCCCCTGGCCAGTTGGAACGCTGGCTGCGAGAACTCGACCAGGACAGCCAGCCGCTGCAACACTGGCTGGAACAGGCAACCACCCGTCGCCTGGGGCGATACTACGAACGGCTCTGGCAATACGCCATCCAACACGCCCCAGGCGTAGAACTGATTGCAGCCAATCTGCCAATCCGTCTGGGAGGTCATACGCTGGGCGAGCTGGATTTGCTGGTGCGTGACCGAGACGGGGTTCACCACCTGGAGCTGGCTATCAAGCTCTACCTCGGCCCGCAGCAAGATGACGGCCGGGATCCGGCCAACTGGCTGGGCCCTGGCAGCAATGACCGACTGGATCGCAAACTCAAACACTTCAGCCAGCATCAGTTGCCCATGTCTAACCGCCCTGAAAGTCGCGACATACTGAATGCGCTGGATATCCAGGCATTCAGCGCCCAGATGTGGCTGGGAGGTTATCTGTTATACCCGTGGCCGGGGCATTCACTGCCGCCAGAAGGCGCACACCCGCAGCATCTGCGCGGCCGCTGGCTGCACCAGTGTGATTGGCCAGCCTTTGTGCGCCAAAGTGCGGCCGGTTGCTGGCAGCCCCTGCCCCGGCATGCCTGGCTGGCGCCAGCGCACTATCAGCAAGAGGGCTTGTGGAGCGAACAACAGCTCAGCGTATGGCTGGCCGAACTGCACCCGCAGGCACCGGCGCAACTGATGGTGCGCCTGGTCGAAAACGGCAACGGCGAGTGGGAAGAGGCTGAGCGGCTGTTTTTAGTGTCCGACCTATGGCCAAAGGTGCCCGGCAACCCAGAAAGCTGACCCAGCTCAGCCTTTTCACCGGCAGGCGTATTACAGTTAAGGCACTCCGTCGAACAAGAACGGAGGCTAAAACCTGAACCGTGAGGAAACGCCATGTCCTGGAAAAGCACCGCTGATCGCTACAGCCGGGCGTCCATTGCGCTGCACTGGCTGATGGTCCTGCTGTTTATTCTGATTTACGCCTCGATCGAATTACGGGGAATTTTCCCTAAAGACAGCGACGGCCGAACACTGATGAAAGACGCGCACTTTATGCTCGGCCTGACGGTGTTTGTGCTGGTCTGGCTGCGACTGCTGGCGCGAACCTTGGGCGTGGCACCCGACATCGTACCCGCCCCGCCCGCCTGGCAAACGGCGCTGGCCACCGTGATGCATTGGGCGCTGTACCTGTTCATGATCACCATGCCGGTGCTGGGTTACCTGATTCTTAGCCATAACGACAAGCCCGTGTTCTTCTATGGGATCGACATCCCGCCCCTGACCGCGAAAAACGTAGACCTCGCCAGGCAAATCAAAGGCTGGCACGAACTGTTGGCAACCCTGGGCTACTGGCTGATCGGCCTGCACGCGCTCGCCGGGCTCGGTCATCACTACCTGATCAGAGACAACACCCTGCTGCGCATGCTGCCAAAACGCTGAACGGCTCCTACGAAGCGAAGGTAACCCCCCGGCGCCCTTGCAAACCGCCGGTATGCACAAATATCACACGCTGCCCACGACCGATACGCCCCGCCTCAATCGCTTGCTTGAGCGCCATCAGGGCTTTGCCGGTATACAGCGGCTCCAGCGGCAAACCACTGGCCGCTTCGCTGGTCTGGATAAACGCCAGCAAGGCCTCATCCACTTTGGCAAAACCGCCACGACTGGCGTCGATCAGTTCAAAATGGCGCCCTGCATGCCCCGCCGCCTGCAAAATCGCCTCAACCTGCGGCGCCACGCCATGATCGTCCGGCACCGCCAACGCGCCATACACCGGGCGCTGCCCTGCCTCTGCGAGTACCAACCCGGCCAAGGTCGTGCCGGTACCGGCGGCCAGCCACCAAGCGTCGTAATCGGCCCAGCCCAGCGTGGCCAATTGCTCTTGCACCTGATGCACCAGCGTCATGCAGCCCAGCGCACCCGGCAGCCCACCACCGCCTTCCGGCACGGGATACAACGCTGGGTATTGGGCCTGCCAGGGCTCCCAAAAACCCGGTGCGTGCCGTGCCCGATAACCGGCAAAACCCAGCCAGTGCAGTTGCATGCCATAACGCTCAAGGTCCTGCGTGGTCGGGGTTTGCTGGGCGTAACCACGCATCAGCCCGACAGTCGCAAAACCAAACCGCTTGCCCGCCGCCGCCAGGGCATGCAAATGGTTGGAATGGGCTCCGCCAAGGCTGATCAAACCTTGTGCCCCAGCGGCGCGTGCGGCCGTCAGATGCTCGGTGAGTTTGAACCACTTGTTGCCACTGATCAGCGGGTCGATCTGATCCAGGCGCAAGACGGCCACCTCAACACCGGCCTGTTGCAGCCAATCCAGGTGTAAGCTCTGCAACAACGCGCGCGGGCGCCAATCCATCAAAGGCAGCATCGACACCGTTTCCTTAAAAGGAAGCAAGTTTACAGCAGGCTGTGACAACAGCAGACTGTCGGCTTGCGCGGATTTGCCGACCAATAAACCGACTTGAACTCGAGCTTCTTGGTAAGGTGTGCGCCGATTTTGCTGCCCGTTGTCGCCCCCGCTGGCTGCTTCATTTTTGTTTACTGACATGAGACACCCGGAACATGCCCGAGCCGATCCCTCTTAAAGATCACGACACCGAGAAACGGCTGGTCAATAAAAGACTGATTGCGTGCGCCCTGCTGGTCTTGGCGATCAGTTGCACGCTCATCGGTCGACTGTATTTTTTGCAAGTCACCGAGTTCGACTACAACTCGACGGTCTCTGAGAACAATCGGGTTCACGTGCTGCCCATACCGCCGGAACGCGGCCTGATCTATGACCGCAACGGCGTGCTGCTGGCCGATAACCAGCCAAGCTTCAACATGACCATCACCCGTGAGCGGGCCGGTGACACCGCCAAGGTGCTGGACAACGTGATGAACATCCTGCACCTGCCTGAAGAAGACCGCGCCGTGTTCACCAAGGCCATGAAGCAGGCCCGCCATCCGTTTGACCCTTCGACCTTGCTGTACGAACTGACCGAAGAGCAAATTGCCCTGCTGGCCGTCAACCAGTACCGCTTGCCGGGCATTGATGTCGAAGCGCAATTCGTCCGTCATTACCCTCAGGGCGATCACTTTGCGCATTCCGTGGGCTACGTCGGTCGGATCAACGAGAAAGAAGCCAAGCAGTTGGACCCGACCGAGTACCGGGGCACGCAGTCGATCGGCAAAACCGGCATCGAGCGCTTTTATGAGCCCGAACTGCATGGCCAGGTAGGTTTTGAAGAAGTCGAGACCAATGCCCAGGGCCGGGTGATGCGCGTGCTGCGCCACCATGATGCGGTTGCGGGCAAGAACATCGTCCTGAGTCTGGATATCCACCTGCAAGAAGCCGCCGAAGAGGCCTTGGGCGACCGTCGCGGCTCCATCATCGCCATCGACCCGAAAACCGGTGAAGTGCTGGCAATGGTCAGCAAGCCCAGCTTCGACCCCAATCTGTTTGTGACCGGCATCAGCTCCAAGGATTACTCGGCACTGCGTGACTCGGTGGACAAACCCTTGTTCAACCGTGCCTTGCGCGGCCTGTATGCGCCGGGCTCGACCATCAAGCCGGAGGTGGCCATTGCCGGCCTGGACAGCGGCGTGATTTCCGCCTCGACCCGCGTATTCGACCCTGGCTACTTCCAACTGCCCAACGTCGACCACAAATACCGCAACTGGAACCACAGCGGCGACGGCTGGGTTGACCTGAACGCTGCGATCATGCGCTCCAACGACACCTACTTTTATGACTTGGCGTCCAAACTGGGCATTGATCGCATGCACGACTACATGTCGATGTTCGGCCTCGGGCAAAAAGTCTCCCTGGACATGTTTGAGGAGTCCCCCGGCCTGATGCCATCGCGCGAGTGGAAACGCAGCACTCGTCGCCAGGCCTGGTTCCCCGGTGAAACCGTGATCTTGGGGATCGGTCAGGGCTACATGCAGGTCACACCGTTGCAACTGGCCCAGGCCACCGCACTGATCGCCAACAAAGGGGTGTGGAACCGTCCGCACCTGGCAAGGACCATCGACGGCACCCCGCCCGTAGACGCCAGCCCCATGCCGAATATCGTGCTGCACGACCCCAAGGAATGGGAACAGGTCAACCACGCCATGCAATTGGTAATGCACGATCCGCGCGGGATTGCCCGGGCAGCGGCGCAGGGTGTGCAATATCGGATTGCCGGTAAAAGTGGTACGGCGCAGGTGGTGGCGATCAAACAAGGCGAGCGTTACGACCGTTTGAAAACCGCCGAGCGCAACCGCGATAACGCCTTGTTTGTCGGCTTTGCCCCGGCAGAAGACCCACAAATCGTGATTTCGGTGATGATCGAGAACGGTGAAGCCGGTGGCCGCGTAGCCGGGCCGGTAGTGCGAAAAGTGATGGACGCCTGGCTACTAGACAGCCATGGCGTACTCAAACCTCAATACGCCAGCCCCCAGGAAAAACCGCACACCACTCCGCACGTTTGACATCACTCGGTCTTTTGATGTCTGACGAATGCCCTGTAGGAGCGAGCTTGCCTCGCGATCTTTTGATCTTTTAAAAGATCGCGAGGCAAGCTCGTTCCTACACTGGTTTACTGAGTACGGTGCAGGCCAGCTTTTTTTAATCGTATCCTCACGGCTGTTTTGCCTGATCTCAAGAACCCGCCGCACCTCACACCGACTGGCGCTCTAAGCTAGTTCCAAAACGGTATTGTCCCCTTCTTTTTAAAGCACTTAGATTCAGCCCAACGGATGACCGGGCGCGTACCGTGCCTTTCATACAACACCTTCACAACAAGGCTGATTCCATGTCTGTGCGTACACTTCTGCTGGCTCTCTCACTCGCAGGGCTAAGCCTCGGCGCCCACGCTGGCGACCTTACCATCGGCTATATCACCGGTATCGATCCGACCAAGCTGGCTCAGGCCGAAGGCACGTACGACAAAGCCATTGGCGAGAAAATCGACTGGCGCCGCTTCGATTCCGGCCCGGCCGTGGTCTCGGCGCTGGCCTCCGGCGATCTGCAAATCGGCAATTTAGGGTCAAGCCCGCTGGCCGCCGCCGCGTCGCGCAACGTGCCACTGGTCACGTTTATCGTCACCGCGCAGATCAAAGGCTCCGAAGCGCTGGTGGTACGCGATGGCAGCGGCATCACGAAACCCGAAGACCTGATCGGCAAAACCATTGCCACGCCCTTTGTGTCGACCTCGCACTACAGCCTGCTTGGCGCGCTGAAGCACTGGAACCTTACGCCACAGCAAGTCAAAGTGATCAACTTGAGCCCGGCCCAGATCACCGCAGCCTGGAAGCGCGGCGACATTGACGGTGCATTCACCTGGTCGCCAGCGCTGGGCGAAATCCGCAAGACTGGCAAAATCCTCACCGATGCCGGCCAGGTCAGCGAATGGGGTTCACCGACCTTTGAGGTGTGGGTTGCGCGCAAGGACTTTGCTGAGAAACACCCGGAAATCGTGGCCAAGTTTGCCAAAGTAAGCCTGGATGCCATTGCCGACTACAACGCACACCAGGCCGACTGGACCGCTAATTCGGAGCAGGTGCAGAAAATCGCCCGTCTCACTGGCGCCAACCCAGAAGACATCCCGGAGTTGCTGCACGGTGCGCACTTCCCTTCGGCAGCTGAACAGCATTCCGCGCAATTGCTCGGCGGCGGGACCGCCCAGGACATCGCACACACCGCACAATTTTTGAAAGAACAAGGCAAGATCGAAAGCGTATTGCCGGACTATTCGGCCTTTGTCAGCGATAAATTTGTGCCGCAATAACAAACGCTTAACCTCTGGCATAACAAATGCTTCCTTACGCTGCAGATCACCGCAGGTTGCCCCCGCACACGGGAACAAAAATGCAACGTACTGCGTGAACCCCGACGCTAGACGCGTCCTGAAGCGTAAGGAGCAAGCCGAGAATGCCCGCACCTGTTACAGGTTCAACGCTGAATGCGCCCACGGTGAAAACCGTGGGCTTTCTGGTGATACCAAACTTCACCACAATCGGTTTTGCCTCTGCGATTGAAACCCTGCGCATGGCGAATATGGCCGCGCGTCATGAACTGTTTCGCTCGGTGATCATCGCGCCCAACCTGGACCCGGTCATCGCCAGCAATGGCATGCGCATCCTGCCGGACTACGCCATCGATGACGCACCAAAACTGGACATTTTGCTGGTGGTCGGTTCCAACCCGATTGTGTCCCACCTCAGCAGCCGCCCCCTGCTCAACTGGCTGCGCAAGCTGGCCCACGACAAGGTCACACTAGGCGGCATTTGCACCGGCAGTTACTGGCTGGCTCGCGCCGGGCTGCTCAAGGGCTATCGATGCACCATCCACTGGGAGGATATCGAAACCCTCAAGGACCACTTCCCAGGAATCATCATTTCCAACCAACTGTTCGAGATGGACCGCGACCGCTACACCTGTTCAGGCGGTGTGGCGTCCATGGACATGACACTGCAAATCATCGCCCGCGAACCAGGCGGCCGGGAAATCGCAGCCCATGCGGCAGAGCTGCTGCTCTGTGATCGGGCACGGGGCGCGCAAGAACAGCAACGCGTGCCCCTGCGCCAAAAACTCGGTACTTCCCAACCCAAGCTCAGCCAGGTGGTCGCCATCATGGAAGCCAACCTAGAAGAACCCGTCAGCCTTGAAGATCTGGCCCGCCTCAACGAAGTGTCGGTGCGCCAGTTGGAGCGACTGTTTCACAAGCATCTGCAACGTACGCCGAGCCAGTATTACCTAGAACTTCGATTGGCCCGCGCCCGCACGTTATTACTGCGCAGCGAATCGCAAGTGCGCGACATCGCCCTGGCCTGCGGTTTCGTCTCGGCGGCGCACTTTTCCAAGTGCTACAGCCGATTGTTCGGCGTCTCGCCCATCGGCGAGCGCAAGCAGGTAGCGTTGCACTGAGTGTTTGCAGGCAAATAAAACGAAGGCTGCAATCTTCTACTCCATCAAAAGATTGCAGCCTTCGGCAGTTCCGCGCCGCTTTTATTAATCCTGCAACGCCTTGTATGCGGTTTCACGGCTGGCCAGCATCGCCATCAACGCTACCGCCGCAGCGGCCAGCAAGTACCAGGCCGGTGCCATTTTGTTGCCGGTGAGCTGGATCAACCAGGTCGCGATAAACGGCGCCGTCCCGCCAAATACCGCATTGGCCATGTTGAAGCTGAAGGCAAAGCCGCTGAATCGCACCCGCGTCGGGAAAATTTCGGCCAGAAAACACGGCAAGGTGCCATCGTTCATCGCCAGAATGGCCCCAAAGGCAATCTGAATCAGCAAAATCACCACCAGCGAGGTGTTACCGAGCATCCCGAACAAAGGGAATGTCAGCACCAGAAACAACACTGACGCCGCCACCAGCATGGTCTTGCGACCCCAGCGATCAGAGAGTTTACCCATCAGAAAGATCAAACCGATGTAGGTCGCCAGAGATACCGTAGAAGCGATAAATGAATCGCTCTCGCTCATGCCCATTTCAGTCGACAGATAGGTGGGCATGTAGCTGAGCAGCAGGTAAAACGCCACGGCGTTCAAACAAGTCACGCCAATGCCGATGACCACTGCACGGCGGTGCACCGTCAGCAACTCGCGAATCGGGGCATGAGTCGCGCACTCCTTGGCTTCCAGGCGTTTTTCCATCTCCAGAAACTTGGGCGAATCCTGCAAGCTCATCCGAATGTAACGCCCGACCAGGCCAAAAGGCGCGGCCAGCAGAAACGGCAGGCGCCAGCCCCACTCGTGAAGGTTCTCAACGCTGAGCAACGCGTGCAGACCGGCGACAAACACCGCCCCGAACAGCAGGCCAGCCGCCGTACTGGCCGGGACAATGCTGGTGTAGAAACCCCGCTTGCCCTGAGGCGCGTATTCGGCCAGAAACGCCGAAGCCCCCGCGTACTCGCCGGAGGCAGAAAACCCTTGCACCAACCGGATCACCAGGAGCAAGGCCGGAGCCCACAGGCCAATCTGCTGGTAACCCGGCAACAGGCCAATACAGAAGGTTGAGACGGTCATGATCAGAATCGACCAGGCCAAGGCACTGCGGCGCCCATATTTGTCGCCAAAATGCCCCCAGATCAATCCGCCGACAGGGCGCACGATAAACGACAACGCAAAAACCGCGAAGGTGGCCAGCAAGCCGGTTGCGGCATCGGTCTGCGGGAAAAACGTCAAGGCAATGACCGTCGCCAGGTACCCATACGCGGCATAGTCAAACCACTCGACAAAATTGCCCAGAAAACTGGCAGTGGCTGCGCGGCGCAAGGCTTTGCGTTCACTGGTGAGTTCCTGTTGTTGCTCCGCCGTCAGGGACAGCGCGGACGTGACTGTGGACATGACAAATACCCTCATTGGTGTTTTTTTGGCAGGGGTCATGGGTCAGAAACGCTGCGCGTCTGGGCGCGCATGCGATATATGCCAAACCTGTGGGCGCTGGCTCACCTGTATCCCGGCGAGCCAGCGCCCACAGAGAGTTACTTCTTGATGATGTTGTGCTGCGGCCCGTACGGGAAATGGGTGATGTTTTCACTGCCCTGTTGGTTGACGATCAAGATGTCATGCTCGCGATAGCCTCCGGCACCGGGGCGACCTTCGGGGATCATGATCATCGGTTCAATCGACACCACCATCCCCGGCTCCAGTACCGTGTCGATGTCTTCGCGCAACTCCAACCCGGCTTCACGCCCGTAGTAATGGCTCAACGTGCCGAAGGAGTGGCCGTAGCCAAAAGTGCGGTATTGCAGCAAATCGTGTTCCAGGAAGACTTCATTCAACTGCTTGGCGATGTCCGAGCAACGCATGCCCGGTTTGATCAGCTTCAACCCGGCCTCGTGCACCTTAACGTTCACTTCCCAGAGCCGCAGGTGTGCGTCGGAGCAATGATCGAGGAACAATGTACGCTCCAGCGCGGTGTAGTAACCGGCGATCATCGGGAAGCAGTTCAGGCTCAAAATGTCGCCCTTGTTGACCTTGCGGGTCGTTACCGGGTTGTGCGCACCATCGGTGTTGATGCCCGACTGAAACCAGGTCCAGCTGTCCATCAGTTCGGAATCGGGAAATGTACGGGCAATTTCCCGAACCATGGCTTGCGTGGCATGCAGTGCCACTTCGTACTCCGGCACCTGATCACCTAGCGCCTCGACCACCGCCGCCCCGCCGATATCGGCAATGCGAGCGCCGTGGCGAATGATCGCGTGTTCTTCAGCGGACTTGATCATGCGCATGCGCATGCACGGCGCGGCAATGTCGACAAACTCCGCTTGCGGGTAACAGCTGGCGAGCTTGTCGCGATTGAGCAGGTTCATATGATCGAACTCAATGCCGATGCGCCCTGCCTTGGGCAATGCTTGCTGGATGGCAACGAAGTAATTGTCGCGCTGCCAGTCGGTGTACACGATGTTGTCGGTACCCATCGTCCGGCGCCATGGTTGGCCGCCATCAATGTTGGCGCTGATGGTCACGACACGGTCCTGGGTAACCACCAACGCGTAGTTGCGGCCAAACGAGCAGTACAGAAAGTCACTGTAATAGTTGAGGTTGTGGTACGAGGTGAACACCGCGGCATCGATATTGTTCTGCGCCATGTAGGCTCGGAGCGTGGCCTGGCGATGGGCGTATTCCTGAGCAGAGAACGTTGGCGTGACCTTTTCGCCGTTCTTGATCTGGATGGTTTTAGGCATTTGCATGTCAGGTACCCTTGTCGTTGATCGCACTTGAAAAGCCGCCAGCGGGGCCGGCCGTGAGGATCATTCGAACAGATGCACGCCCGGTTTTTTTGTGCGAATCCGACCTGCAGTTGATCAGATCCGCTGTGCATCCCTCTGGCCAGAGGGGTGCACGCTGACACGCCGCCCCCTCATAGCAATTGCACAGCATCGGTATTAATGGGATATTCGCAAATGTGAAATATTCTCATTGATACCCTTCCCTATGCCTATGTCCACCCGCCTGCTATTGATCGAAGACGATTTCAGACTTCGCCACGACCTGGAACGCCATCTAGTACAACGCGGCTTTGCCGTCACCAGTTGCCCGGACGGGACTCAAGGCCTCAACGCGTTGCAACAACAGTCGTTTGATCTTGTGCTGCTGGACATCATGTTGCCGGGCATGGACGGCCTGTCACTGCTCGAAGCGTTACGCAGCCATCAAGATGTGCCGGTAATGCTGATGTCCGCATTGGGCAACGAACAGGACCGCATCACAGGCTTCACCCGAGGCGCCGATGACTACTTGCCCAAGCCCTTCAGCCTGGCGGAACTCGACGCCCGCACCGACGCCCTGTTACGGCGCATGGCCATGCTCAAGCCCGCCTCCATAGCGCAGCGTCACAGCTCGCTGATCTTTGATGAAACCGCACAAGATGTACTGCACAACGGCCAGTCTGCCGGGTTTACCGGCTCGGAGTTTCGGCTGCTGATCACTTTGCATGCACACGGTGGCGAACCCTTGAGCAAGGCGTTTTTGTATCAGCAGGTCTTGCACCGCATCTACACGCGACTGGACCGCGGCCTGGACGTGCATGTGTGCAACGTGCGGCGCAAGTTGGCGGCGATTGGCGCGCAACATATCCAGATCCAGTCGGTGCGCGGCCAAGGCTATATCCTGGTCGATACGGACAGACACTGATGCGCCGTCACCCGTTGCTGTGGAAGTTGGCGCTGCTGCAGATCAGCTTCTGTTTGCTGTTGACCTGGATTATCTGGATCTGGGGCCTGTCGGCGGAGCGCCAGACTTATTTCCTGACGCCCCAGGAGCGCGACTACCTGGCCGACTATGCCCAGCAAGCCGAGCGCATTTGGGAGGATCAAGGCACCGACGCTCTGGAACTTTTTACCCACCAACTGGCCACCAAGGAAGACACGTGGGTCACCGTGCTGGGGCCACATCTGGAAAGCTTGAGCAACACACCGCTGACACCCGAGATCTACCGCCAGTTGACCTTTATGCGCCAGCTCAACTGGCCCATGAGCCGGCGCCTGCAAGACGAACTGCCCTTTGTTAGCATTCCGTTTCCCAACCATCCGGAACACGGTCAGTTGGTCATCCAGCTGCCCGAACGCCTGTTGCCCAGCGGCCTCACCCCCTGGACCCACGTACTCAGCCATGGCGTGATGCCGACCTTGCTGGCTGCATTGCTCGGTTTGCTGCTGTATCGGCATCTGGTGCTGCCACTTAATCGCTTGCGCGATCGAGCCGACGCCTTGCGTGCCGATGATCTGGACAGCGAAATACCGCTGCCGTTGATCAAGCGGCGCGATGAACTGGGTGAACTGGCCAACGCCTTTGAACACATGGCCAGCCGCCTGCGACAAAGCCTGAATCAGCAGCGTCTGTTGCTGCGCACCTTGTCGCATGAATTGCGCACGCCACTGGCGCGTCTGCGCATCGCCCACGACAGCCACTTGCCGGTCGAACAATTACGCCAACGCCTGGACCGCGAAATCGACGACATGCAGCATCTGCTCGAAGACACCCTCAACCTCGCCTGGATGGACACCGAGCGCCCACAACTGAATCGTGAGCCGGTACTGGTGCGATCGGTGTGGGAAGCCCTGTGCGAAGACGCCTGCTTTGAAAGTGGCTGGACGCCCGAGCGACTGCCCTGCTTGCTGGGCACCGATTGCTATGTGCACGTGCACCTCGACAGCCTGGCTCACGCGCTGGAAAACCTCTTGCGCAATGCCATCCGCTATTCACCGCCGCAGGGCAAGGTCACCTTGAGCGGTTGGCGCGAGGGCGATGCCTGGCATCTGTGCCTGCAGGACGAAGGGCCCGGCGTCGCCCCCCAAGACTTGCCCAGGCTGTTCGAGCCTTACCAGCGCCTGACAGGCTCGATTGGCGAGGGTTTTGGCTTGGGCCTGGCGATTGCGCAACGGGGCATCGAACTGCAAAACGGCCGCTTATGGGCCACCAACGGCGACAGTGGCTTGTGCATGCACCTGCTGCTACCCGCCGGGAAGTGTTTAGAAAGTTAATGAGCTTTACTCTCAATTAGCAGTCATTATCATTCGTGATCTTCTTGTATCTGGTTGTCTCGGAGATCACCCGATGTCGTTACATGCGCTGCGCCCTTTCGCCCCCTTTGTTTTGTCCAGCTGCTGGTTGCTGACCAGTTCCGTTCATGCTGCGACCCAGGACACACCGCCCGCGGCCCTGGAACTGGAAAACACCAACGTCGTGGCCACGGCTCTGGAAGAAACCAAGCAGATGCCGGGGGTGTCGATCATCACCGCAGAAGACATCAAAAAACGCCCGCCGGCCAATGACCTGTCGCAGATCATTCGCACCATGCCAGGGGTCAACCTGACGGGTAACTCCACCAGCGGCCAGCGTGGCAACAATCGCCAGATCGACATTCGCGGCATGGGCCCGGAAAACACCCTGATTCTGGTCGATGGCAAGCCGGTCAACAGCCGCAACTCGGTACGGTACGGCTGGCGCGGGGAGCGTGATAGCCGTGGCGACACCAACTGGGTACCGGCCGATCAGGTCGAGCGTATCGAAGTGCTGCGTGGTCCAGCCGCTGCGCTGTACGGCAACGGTGCCGCTGGTGGCGTGGTCAACATCATCACCAAGCAGGCAGGGGCTCAAACCCACGGTGAGGCCACGGTCTACAGCAACTTCCCGACCCACAAAGACGAAGGCGCGAGCAAGCGCATGAGTTTCGGCCTCAACGGCCCGCTGACCGACACCCTGAGCTATCGGGTCTACGGCAACATCGCCAAGACTGACCCGGATGACTGGGACATCAACCAGGGCCATGAATCATTGCGTACCGGCAACCAGGTCGGGACCCTGCCCGCTGGCCGCGAAGGCGTGCGCAACAAGGACATTAACGGCCTGCTGAGCTGGCACCTGACCCCGGAACAGACCCTGGAATTCGAGGCTGGGTACAGCCGTCAGGGCAATATCTATACCGGCGACACGCAAAACACCAACAGCAACGCCTACGTCAAAAATCTGATGGGCCACGAAACCAACCGCACCTACCGAGAAACCTATGCGCTGACCCATCGCGGCGAATGGGACATCGGCAGCAGCATGGCTTACCTGCAATACGAAAAGACCCGCAACACGCGGATCAATGAAGGCTTGGCCGGGGGCACCGAAGGCATCTTCAGCAACAGCGGTTTTTACACCGCCGTGCTCAAGGACCTGACCGCCCATGGCGAACTCAACCTGCCGCTGCATGCTGGTTTCGACCAGACCCTGACCGTGGGCACGGAGTGGACCCAGCAAAAACTCGACGACCCTAGCGCCAACACCCAGGCCACCAGCGAAGGCGGCGCCATCTCCGGCTTGAGCAGCACCAACCGCAGTACCAGCTCTTCGGCGCAGATTTTCTCGCTGTTCGCCGCCGATAATATCGAGCTGCTGCCCGGCACCATGCTCACCCCGGGTTTGCGCCTGGACCACCACAGTATCGTGGGCAACAACTGGAGCCCGTCGCTCAATCTGTCGCACGCCTTGACCGACAGCGTGACGCTTAAAGCCGGTATCGCCCGTGCCTACAAAGCGCCCAATCTGTACCAGCTCAATCCAAACTACCTGCTGTATAGCCGCGGGCAGGGCTGCTACGGGCAAACCACCAGTTGCTACCTGCAAGGCAACGCCAACCTCAAGGCAGAAACCAGCGTCAACAAAGAACTGGGCATTGAGTACAACAAGGACGGCGTTGTCGCGGGGTTGACGTACTTTCGCAATGACTACAAAAACAAGATCGAATCCGGCCTGTCGCCAATCGGTCAGGCCGTAGGCGGCGCCGGTGACTACGCCAACGCGGGCATTTATCAGTGGGAAAACGTGCCCAAGGCCCTGGTTGAAGGCCTTGAAGGGACGCTGACTTTGCCACTGAGACCGCAAGTGACGTGGACCAACAACTTCACCTACATGCTGCAATCGAAAAACAAGCAAACCGGTGACTACCTGTCCGTCACGCCGCGCTACACCCTGAACTCGATGCTGGACTGGCAGGCCACCCAAGACCTGTCGCTGCAAGCGAGCGTGGCCTGGTACGGCAAGCAGACGCCGAAAAAATTCGACTACCACGGCGAGCGCGTCACCGGTACGTCCAACAACCAGCTCGCCCCTTATGCCATCGCCGGCATCAGCGGTACCTACGCCATTACCAGCCACCTGAGCGTGACCGCCGGTATCGAGAACCTGTTTGACAAACGCCTGTTCCGCGAAGGCAACGCCCAGGGCGTGGCCAACATCGCAGGAGCCGGTGCCGCGACGTACAACGAGCCTGGCCGCACGCTGTTTACCAGCCTGACAGCGTCGTTCTAAGCCATAACGAGATCGCCTGATGAGAACCAAGATCCTCCCTCTGGCGCTGTTGCTTGCACTGGCCATGCCCGCGCAAGCCGCTCAGGCCAGACCTGCGCCTGACCAGCCGATGGACACCAGCCTGCTGCAGCGCCAGGACCTGAACTATCACTTCAGCTCGCTGCTGATGGATTCTGCAGACGGCCAACGCCATTACCAACTGTGGATTGGCCGCCCTGACGGCGCCCCGCCCAAGGACGGCTACCCGGTGGCCTGGATGCTCGATGGCAACGCGGCCATTGGCGCGTTGGACCCTGAGTTATTGAAGACACTGACCCACGGCAAGGCGCCGTTGCTGGTGGCCATCGGTTACCAGACACCGCTGCGCATCGAACGCAACGCACGGACCTATGACTACACCCCCAAGCGGCCCGACGTAGCTCAGCAAACCGACCCGCTGACCGAACAACCCAGCGGCGGTGCCGATGTGTTTCTGGACCTGATTCGCGACCGTTTGCGCCCGGCTGTTGCCGCGCAAGCACCGATCAACCTGCAAGAGCAAACCTTGTGGGGTCACTCCTATGGCGGTCTGTTCGTGTTGCATGCCCTGCTCAACCGGCCAGGCGAGTTTGCCAACTATGCAGCGGCCAGCCCGTCATTGTGGTGGACTGACGTCGCACCGGATGCGGGTTTCAAGCAACGCATCGCCGGGCATCACCCTCACCTGCTATTGATGCGCGGCACTGCCGAGCCCGGCAACCCACGGGGTACTAGCGCCGGGCAGCCGGATCAGCGCATGCAAACGCTGAAAAACCAGTTGAGCGCCATACCGGGCTTGAGCGTTGATTACCATACCTTCGACGGCATGAGCCACGGAGAAACCCTGCCCGCGTCCTTGCGTTACGTGTTGCAAGCGCCATAGTTGTTTCGCAAAGCTCGGCAACTGCTACGGGGTTTTGTGCTCGCAACAATACCTGCAGGAGCCGAGCTTACCTCACGGTTTTTTGATCTTGCACTAGCCCTCTCCCGAGGGAGAAGGAACCGAATGGGGGGGATGTTAAAAATACCCGGCGGCCTGCTTACTGCGCGGCATGACAATTCCAGATCTCCTGTAGGAGCGAGCTTGCCTCGCGATCTTTTGATCTTGCCCCTCACCAAGGCAGTCGATTCAACGACTCCAACCATATCCCGTTTGCTACGCGTCAACACGGCCTCTAAAACGGAAACGATCTGACCCGCCTCATGCGCGGCCACATTCCACCATGGAATCCACTCTATAAAAAACATGAATTTTATTTATAGGATTACTTTCTTTATCTTCAGATAAATTCAAATGTAGAGCAGCGTCATGACTACCAAGCAACCACCTGACCTTGAGCAAGCCCCACACACGGAAGTCAACTGGCAGCGCAATCTTGCCGTCAGTGTGTTCGGCGCGTTCACGACGATTATTGCCATGACCTTGTTGTTGCCCTTCTTGCCCCTCTATGTGGAGCAGCTTGGAGTAACCGATTCGGCGGCCATTGTGCAGTGGTCAGGCGTCGCCTTTGGCGCGACCTTTCTGTCTGCGGCGCTCACAGCTCCCTTGTGGGGCCGATTAGGTGATCGCTACGGGCGCAAGTTGATGCTGATTCGTGCAAGCCTGGGCATGGCAATTGCCATGTCGTTGATTGGCCTTGCAGAAAACATTTACCAACTGGTGGGCTTGCGTCTGTTGGCCGGACTTCTGGGCGGCTATGCGTCAGGCGCCACCATTCTGGTCGCCACGCAAACGCCCAAGGCACGTTCGGGCTGGGCGCTGGGCATACTGGCGTCCGGGATCATGGCCGGTAACCTCGCCGGGCCCTTGATTGGCGGTCTGCTCCCGCCTTTGGTTGGTATCCGCAATACCTTCTTTCTGGCAGGCGGTCTGATCTTTGTCGCGTTCCTCGCCACGCTGTTTTTGATGAAAGAAGTACCCCGTCCGAAACCGCCAACCGGTGCGGCCAAACCGGCATCGGGCAACGCGTGGAGCTTGATCCCCGACAAACGCCCGGTCGTGACCATGTTTGTCGTGGCCGGCCTGATGATGTTCGCCATCATGTCCATTGAGCCCATCATCACCGTTTACTTGATCCAGTTGCACACCCAGGACGTCACCCTGATGGCCGGCGTGATCATGTCGGCCACCGCGCTGGCGAGCATCCTGTCAGCGTCGCGGGTGGGTAAACTGGCCGATCGCATTGGCCACTGGAAAGTCGTTACGGGGTGCATGAGCATCGCCGCCCTGCTGCTTATCCCGCAGGCCTTCGTCACCAATGAGTGGCAACTGGTGGTATTGCGCTTTTTGATGGGCCTCGCCCTGGGTGGATTGATGCCTGGCATCGCGGCGGTCATTCGTCATTCAGTGCCGAACACGGTGGCCGGGCACATGTTGGGCTACTCGACGTCCTGCCAATACATCGGCCAGGTCCTTGGGCCTTTGGCCGGTGGCTTTATCGGCGGGCATTTCGGCATGCCGGCGGTGTTTGTCATTACCTGCGTACTGATGGCCGGTTGTGCCGCTGTCATGTGGATCATGCGGCCTCAAGCACTGACGCCAGGGTCCAGCGCGGCATAAAAAAGGCGTCTGGCACACGCCAGACGCCTGTTTCTTATCACCAGGCGATTTAACCCGCTTGCGTAGACGCAGCCTCTGAACGGGCAATCCGGTGCATGGTCAAGCCAAAGACCACCAAGGCCAGCCCCGCCAGGGTGCCGCCGATCAGGCCGATGTACGAGAAACCCAGATGGCTGCCGACCCAACTGCCCAGCAGCGCACCGCCACCGATACCAATGTTGTAGATGCCCGAGAACATCGCCATGGCAACGTCGGTGGCATCGGGTGCCAAGGTCAGCACCTTCGACTGCAGGGCGAGGCCGAAGCCCATGATCGACATGCCCCAGATGATGCTCAGGACACTCAACGATTCGACCCAGCCACTGGCCGGCAGCAGCAGGAGCAGGCACAGCGCGAGCAAGCCGATGGCGATCAGCAGGAACACGTGCGGGTTGTATTTGTGAAAGAGGCTAAAGCACAGAGAACCAATGATCCCGGCGCCGCCGAATAACAGCAAAGTCGTAGTCACGATGGTGCCGCTCATGCCCGCCACATGCTGCACAAAAGGCTCGATGTAGCTGTAGGCAGTGAACTGGGCCGTGATCACCACTGCCGTCAGCACATAGATCGCTACCAGCGCCGGGCGCTTGAACAGCACCGGCAAACTTCTCAGCGACCCTGAGTTCTGGCTTGGCAGCAACGGCAAAGTCTTGAACAGCCACAGCACCAGCAAGGACGCCAGGATGGCGATCACCAGGAACGTGGTGCGCCAGCCCATGGCTTCACCCAGCAAGCGTCCCAACGGCACGCCCAGCACCATGGCCAATGAAGTGCCGGTGGCCAGCAAGCCCAATGCCTGCACCTGCTTGCCCTCTGGCGCCATGCGCACGGCCAGGGACGCGGTAATTGACCAGAACAAGGCATGGGACAACGCAACACCAATCCGGCTCAGCAGCAAAATGCCGAAATGAGTGGAGACGCTAGACAGCAGGTGGCTGACGATAAAGATGCCGAACAGCGACAGCAGCAGCTTGCGGCGCTCGACGTTACGGGTCAGCAACATGATCGGCAACGAAGTCAGTGACACCACCCACGCGTAAATCGTCAGCATCAGTCCGACGCTGGCGGTGGTCATGTCAAAGCTGGCCCCGATGGCGCTCAGCAGTCCGACGGGGACGAATTCAGTGGTATTGAACACAAAGGCGGCCAGCGCCAATGCGATGACGGGTTGCCAATTTGCCTGAGGTGTTGCGCCATGGCTGCTCATTTAAGGGGTGTTCTACTCACGTTCGATAATCCGACAGGTTCTTTTTGCGGTACTGACCACCAGACAGCTTAGCCAGTACAACAAGGACCGGCATTCTATAGCGTTATTTAGCCGCTGGCGGTGAACATCGAATGACGTCTGCGAGACATTTAGCCGCACTTCACGCTCAACATGGTCGTGGCGAGGGCTGAATACATGAACGGTTTTCAATCGCAATGGTAAATCACCGAATAGATGCGTCGCTTGAGGTCGTGATAGCCAGGCTTTACCACAACCCCTAAGCGAGCGTTCAGGCCGGGATCAAAAGCTGGGTATCGGCTGAGCAGAAGGCTCACGTGGCTTGAGCAGCAACAAACTGGCCGCAGCAATTACGAACACGATGGCGAACACCCCATACAAGTGCAGCGGTTGCCAGCCGCCATCGAGCAGAAAACCTGCCACAACGGGCGACAGGATGGCGCCAATCCGGCCGATCCCAATGCCCCAGCCCACGCCGGTGGTGCGGACCGAAGCGTCATAGACCATCGGCGACAGCGCATACAGCCCGGCCACGCAGCCGTTGGCGAACATCCCGATCAGCAGCCCCAAGCCAAGCGCGGTCATGACTGAGGACGCCGAGCCAACAAACAGCACCAACAAGCCTGCTGTCACCAGCATGAACAGCGACAACACCCGCGTCAGCGGCCAGCGGGACGCCAGGCCACCCACCAACGCAGCACCGAAGATCCCGCCGACACTCAACAGCACGCCACCGGTGATGCCCTGCTCTGCCGACAGCCCGGCAGACACCAGCAACTTTGGCGTCCAGCTCATCACAAAGTAGAAACCGAACATGACCAGAAAGAACAGGGTCCAGATCAGCAGCGTGGTACGCCGCAGAGCCGGTGTCAGCAGCCGGATGACCCCCTTGCTCTCACCGGCCGGGCTGGCAACCACCGCCGGCAAGCGGCTCAGAGTCGGTTGCCCCATGCGCCGGGCCAGGCGATTGATACGCTGCAAGGCTGTCGCCGGACGACGCGCCAGCAAAAAATCCAGTGACTCGGGCAGCCATAACAAGACCAGTGGGATGACCGCAAACGTCACCAGACCGCCAAACAGAAACACCGAACGCCAGCCCCAGTGCGACAGCAACCACACCGCGATCAAGCCACCCACAGTGGCGCCCAAGGCATAGCCGGTTGACTGCAGACTCACGGCCAGGCCGCGCCAGCGCTTGCTCGCGTACTCACTGGCAATCACGTTGCTGCTGGCCAGAATCCCGCCGATGCCAAGCCCGGTCACACCGCGTAGCAGTGCCAGTTGAATGGGAGACTGACTCAGTGAAGCCAGCAACATGCCGAGGCCGGAAACCACCAGGCAGCCGAGGATCAACGGGCGACGACCAATGCGATCTGCCCATGGCGCGATGAACAACGAACCGGCCGCCATGCCGAACAATCCGGCACTCAGCAACATTCCGATCTGTGCGCCGCTCAACGCCCACTCGGCCGACACCGAAGCCGCGGTAAAAGCCATGACCAGCACGTCGAAGCCGTCGATCATATTGAGCACAATGCACATGCCGATGGCGAGCCACTGCATGGAACTCATCGGGCCAGTGTCGACAGCTGTTTTCAGATCGATAGCCATGCTTGCGCCCCCTGCCCGGCCATCGCGCAAGCAAAAGCACCGCACAGCGCAGCGTTATTTACAGACATAAAACATGCAGAACCCAGGCAGTTCTTTGCCCTTGAGAAGGCTTTCATGACGAGACCCTTTTTGTAGTTTTTATGGGTAACGGTCAGGGACGGGACCCCGGACATCACCTGGCCGCTAGTCAACCCGTTAATCGATACACAGACAAGATGTTGGCTGGGAGCAGACAGGGCAAAACACCTCTAAAACACTTTAACTATGAGCAATAAATTCTTGTTTATCAGATAGTTAAACAAAACAATTACGACCGATATTACTGTGCGATTATCGATCACCTTCCATTCTTGCAGTCGTCAGCTCTGCACTTTGTTTAGAAGTTCCCGACCTCAGGGTGCAAAGGTTTGGATCCTGATCTGCACAAGAAGTCTGGTATTAAGGGCGGCAAATACTCATCAAGGGCTTCCCCTTCCATGTCATCTTCTTCACACGCTGCGCACACCTCCAACGGGGTGTTTGGTCTGTTCTGCCTGGGCAGCTTTTTGCTGTCCGTGTCCTACGGCACCACCTTTTTACTCGCCAAGGTGCTGAGCGCCCATGGCGGCAGTGAATCCGATGCAGGCACGATTATTTCGGCAGCCATGGTCAGTACGTTTGCGGCGGTGATTTTCTCGGGGCACCTCACCGACCTGTTCGGCGCGCCCAAATCCATCGCCGCTGCAGCGGTGCTGTTGGCGGCTGCGTGCCTGGGCTTTTCCAACGTCCAGACCTTCGGCGTGGCGACATTGATTTTTGGCTTGCTGCTAGGCCTGGGCTGGGGTGTGTTCTATACCTTGGGCCCGATCATCGTGGCGATGATCATCGAACCTGTGCGTCGGGTTAAGTACTTTGCCCTGCTGTCAGGCAGCATGATGACCGGCATTGGCGCCGGGCCCCTGCTTGGGCGCGTCAGCGAAGCTTTAGGTTATCCAGTAGAAACCGCCTTCATGGCGGCGAGCCTTGCCAGCCTGCTGGGCGGCCTGGCGTTTATTGCCATAGGCCCGATGATAAAGCGCCAAAGCACACGGATCGGCCCGGTCAGCGTATGCAAAATCACACCACGGGCCGCGGTGTCCGTGCTGCGCTCCAGGGCTGTGTTCGCGATTGTCATGGTGGGTCTGGGGGGCGCTATTTTCGGCGGATTGTCGAGCTTTCAAACCTCTTACGCGACGCTCAACCACCTGGACTACTCGCTGTTCTTTCTAGGCTTTATGAGCGCTGCGATTTCATGCCGCCTGCTGATCGCAGGCTTTATTGTCAAGCGCGATCCCTACTGGATGGCCTGTGTGCTGAGTGCACTGATTGTGCTTTCGGTGCTGATGTTCATGTTCAGCGTCACGTCCAGCGCGACTTATGTGCTGGCAGCCGTAACGCTGGGGGTTGGCTACGGCCTGACCTACTCGGTGATAAACGGGCTCGCCGCCAACGAAGCACCAACCGGGTATACCTCGCAATCGCTGGTGCTGTTCAGCCTGGCGTATTTTGTCGGAGTATTTGGTTTCCCGTGGCTGGCCGGGCACATCATCGTGAGCTACGGCATCCCCACCCTGCTCTCGATCATATTGGCGATTGCCGTGTGCAACTGGTCAATCACCGCGGGGCGCCTGCTCTGGCGCACCCGCAGCGCCAATTGCGCCCGCGCCTAGGGTTACTCCTCGGCAACCACCGCTTCTAGCGGAATGATCTGCGCGCTGCCATGCCGGACCCCACGTTCGGCCATGACGTGGCGCGCCAAAGCCGAGACCTCCTCCACTGCGCCCTTCAGTACGGAGACTTCCAGGCATTTGCCCTGATCAAGGTGCACATGCAGGGTCGATAACGTCAGGTCGTGGTGCTCATGAAAAGCGTTGTTCAAGCGCTTGGACAACTCCCGCGTGCCGTGATCATAGACATAACTCAGGGTCGCGACACAGGGTGCCGACGGGTCGCCAGGCGCCTGTTCCTGCAGCCCGGCGCGCAATAAATCACGAATGGCTTCTGATCGTCCTTGATAGCCGTGGGCCTCAACCCGCTGGTCAATGGTGGCCAGCAAAGCATCGTCCAGCGAAATAGTGACCCTTTGCATGAAAATTTGCCTCGCAGTTATGATGTTTTTACATAGACTTCATACCCAAGCTGTAAACAGGCTACGGGCCATCAACTTATTTGGGAGACGCAGTTTGAAGCAGTCGAGGATGAAACAACAGCTTGCCCTCTGGATCATCGGCGCATGCCTGAGCACCGGAGCCACGGCTGTCTACAGTGCCACTGCCGCACCGACGTTGACCTATTCCTGGCCAACCAATGCTGGCCCGCTGGACCCACGCGGTTACTCGCCAAACCAGATGTACGCCCAGGCCATGGTCTACGAACCACTGGTGCGCTACACCGCCCAAGGCACGCTCGAACCCTGGCTCGCCACCCACTGGAGCGTCTCGCCAGACGGCAAGACCTACACCTTTACCCTGCGCGACAACGTGAAGTTCAGCGACGGCAGCCCATTCAATGCTGCAGCGGCCAAAGCCAATCTAGACGCAGTCTTGGCCAACGGCAAACGGCATCAGTGGATGGAGCTTGTGTCGACCCTGGAGCGTGTGGAAGCCCCGGACGAACACACCTTGGTGCTGCAACTCAAACACCCGTATTACCCGACCCTGATGGAACTGGCACAGGTACGCCCCCTGCGTTTTGCCGCCCCTGACGCCAAACCCGGCACGCCGATCGGCACCGGGCCCTGGGTGCTGGCGCAGACCCGGCGTGGCGAATACGACCGTTTCGACCGCAACGAACACTACTGGGGCGCCAAGCCGGCCTACGGCTCCGTGCTGGTGAAAGTGATTTCGGACCCGGATAGCCGGGCCATTGCCTTACAAACCGGCGAACTGGATCTGATCCAGGGTGCCGAAGGTGAGATTTCGCCGGGCACCTTTGTGCGCCTGCGCGATTCCGGTTTCAACACCGCCATTTCCGCGCCCCTGGCCACCCGCACGGTGGCGATGAACACCGGCCTGGCGCCGACCAATGAGTTAGTTGTGCGTCAGGCGATCAACCAGGCCGTAGACAAAGACACCATCATCGCCAAAGTTCTGCATGGTCTGGAGCCGCGTGCAGACGCGCTGTTCTCCAGCAACATGCCGTACGCCAATATCGGTCTCAAGGCCTTGCCTTACGACCCGGAGCAGGCACGCCAGAGCCTCGACGAGGCGGGCTGGAAGCTCCCGACAGGCAAAACCATCCGTGAAAAGAACGGCCAACCGCTGAGCACCGAGCTGGTATTTCTGGGCACCAGTGCCTTGCAAAAAAGCCTGGCGGAAATCATTCAGGGCGAGCTGGCCAAGGTCGGCATCGACGTCAGGTTACGCGCCGAAGAAGAAGGTTCACTGGTGCAGCGTCAGCGTGAAGGCCGCTTCGGCATGATCTTCGCCGACACCTGGGGCGCGCCTTATGACCCGCACTCTTTCGTCAGCTCCATGCGCTATGCCGGGCACGCCGATTACATGGCCCAGCGCGGGCTGGCGATGAAGGATGAAATCGACCACTCCATCTCCAAAGTGTTGGGCGAGACCGACGAAAACAAACGTGCCGAAGGCTATCGCAACATTCTGACCACGTTGCAGGAACAAGCCGTGTACCTGCCGATCTCATACCTCACGGCCATCAGTGTCAGTGGCAAGAAGGTCGACAACGTGCAATTCGGAAGCACGCTGTTTGACGTCCCCTTTGAAGTGATGCGCCCAGCCACCGGGAAGCCCTGAGCCATGCTGCGCTATATCGCGTTGCGGCTGTTGCTGCTGATTCCGGTGCTGCTGGGGGTGTCGCTGATCGTCTTTGTCCTGCTGCACCTGGGCAATGGCGACCCGGCGCTGGACTACCTGCGCCTGTCACAAATCCCGCCTACTGACGCGGCACTGGCCGAAGCACGCCACGCCTTGGGCCTCGACCGGCCTTTGGTGGAGCAATACTTCTGCTGGCTGTGGAATGCCGTGCACCTGGACTTCGGCACTTCTTTCATCACCGGGCGCCCGGTGCTGGATGACGTCTTGTATTACCTGCCAGCCACGTTGCAACTGGGCGGTCTGGCCCTGTTCGTGACGCTGCTGATAAGCATCCCACTGGGGCTGGCTGCGGCTCGCTGGAAAGGTCGCTGGCCCGATCAGGTGGTGCGCTTCGTCACCTTTATCGGGGTCTCGATGCCCAACTTCTGGTTTGCCTTTTTGCTGATCGCCCTGCTTTCGCTGTGGCTGGGCTGGCTACCGCCCATGGGGCGCGGCGGGCCAGAGCACTTGATCATGCCCGTGCTGGCAATTGCTCTGATGTCCATGTCGATCAATGCCCGCTTATTGCGCGCCAGCCTGCTCGATGTGCGCCAGCACCGCCATGTGTTTTATGCCCGCGCCCGAGGCCTTAACGAACGGCAGGTCTGGCGCGACCACATTCTGCGCAACGCCTGGATGCCACTGGTCACCGCCACCGGCATGCATGTCGGCGAATTGATTGGCGGCGCACTGGTGATCGAAACGATTTTTGCCTGGCCCGGGATCGGCCGCTTCGCCGTCAGCGCAGTGCTCAATCGCGACTTCCCGGTGATGCAGTGCTTCACGTTGTTGCTCACCACTTTACTGGTGCTGTGCAACCTGGTCGTGGACATCTGCTACGCCTGGCTCGATCCACGGACACGGCTGTCGGGAGTGATGGCATGAGTGCAATGGCTGCGGTTTTTTCACGTAAAAAAGGCGGGTTGCGGGTCGGCTACCTGTTGGTCGGCGTGTTGTTGATCTTTGCGCTGTTCGGCACCTGGATCGCCCCCTATGACGCCACCCTGGTCAACCTCGACGACCGCCTGCTGCCCGCCAGCACCAGCCATTGGCTGGGCACCGATCATTTGGGCCGCGATGTACTGTCGCGGCTGATTGTGGGCACGCAATGGTCATTGGGCAGCGTGGTGCTGGTACTGGCGCTGGTCCTGCTCATGGGCGTGGTGATTGGCGGCATCGCCGGTATTGTGGGCGGCAAGGTCGACATGCTGTTGATGCGCCTGTGCGACATGTTCCTGACCTTCCCGACACTGGTGCTGGCGTTCTTTCTGATTGCCCTGCTGGGCACCGGGCTGACCAACGTGATTATCGCCATCGCCCTCTCGCATTGGGCCTGGTATGCGCGGATGGTGCGCGGCATGGTGCTGGCCCAGCGTAACCGTGACTATGTCCTGGCCTCGCGACTGGCCGGGGCTTCGCGCCTGACCCGCCTGCGCCAACATGTGATGCCCAATGTGGTGGGTCAATTGCTGGTGCTGGCGTCCATGGACATTGGCCACATGATGCTGCACGTCTCGGGGCTGTCTTTCCTTGGTCTGGGGGTAAGCCCGCCGACGCCGGAATGGGGCGTGATGATCAACGACTCCAAAGAGTTTATCTGGACCCATCCGCAACTGTTGCTGTGGCCGGGGCTGATGATTTTTATCTCGGTGATGGCCTTCAACCTGCTCGGTGACGCGTTGCGCGACCGACTCGATCCCAGTGTATTGGCGGAGATCAAGGAATGACCCGGACCCTGAGTATTCAAGGCCTGAGCCTCAGGCACATGCAACACACTCTGGTCGACAACCTCGACCTGACCCTCAAGGCTGGTCAGGTACATGCCTTGGTTGGCGCCAGCGGCTCGGGTAAATCACTGAGCTGCGTGGGCATTCTCGATCTGTTACCACCGGGTGTGCACAGCAACGGCGGCAGCCTGTATCTGGACGGGCGCGCGGTGCAACCCGCACACATTCGCGGGCGGCAAGCGGCTCTGGTGCTGCAAAACCCGCGCAGTGCTTTCAACCCGGTGCGCTCCTTGCGCCAGCATGCGCTGGAAACCCTGAAAATCCGCGGCGTGCGAGGTGTACAAGCCGAGCAGCTTATCCTCGACACCCTTGACGAAGTCGGCCTGAACGATGGCCAGCGGGTCCTCGACTCCTTTGCCTTCCAACTCAGCGGCGGCATGTTGCAACGTTTCATGATTGCCCTGGCCTTGCTGGCCGACAGTCACTTTTTGCTGGCCGACGAACCCACCAGCGACCTGGACGTTGTCGCGCAGGCACGCTTTCTTGACCTGCTGGAACGCCTGGTCGCACAGCGCAACCTCGGGGTGTTGTTGATTACCCATGATATGGGAGTGGTCGCCCGCTGCGCCGATCAGGTGTCGGTCATGGCCCACGGGCGCATCGTTGAGCAAACGGATGTGCACACCCTGTTTAACGCCCCCCGCAGTGAAGAAGCCCGCACCCTGCTGGCAGCGCATCATGCCTTGACGATGGAGAGTGGCGCGTCATGAGTTTTATTCAGATACGCGATCTTAGCCACGGTTACACCGCTGGTGGCCTGTTCAGCAAACGTCATCGCGTCCAGGTGCTCACTGGCTTGAACCTTGACGTACTCGCGGGCCAAAGCCTGGGCCTGCTAGGCGGCAGCGGCAGCGGAAAAAGCACCCTCGCCCGCCTGATAATGGGCCTGGAAGCACCCGACCAGGGCAACATCCTGTTCGAGGGGCAACGGCTACAAGGGCTTAACCCGGCGTTTCTACGGCGGGTGCAGATGGTCTTTCAAGACGCCATCAGCGCTTTCAACCCCCAGCGCAGCATTGGCTGGAGCATTGCCGAGCCGCTGCGCCACTTGTCTGGAATGTCTGATGAGGCGATCAGGGCGCGCGTCGAACAGCTGCTGCTGCAGGTCAAACTCTCGGTCAGCGACATCGACGCGTTGCCCGCGCAACTCAGTGGCGGCCAATTGCAACGCGCCGGTATCGCCAGGGCACTGGCCATAGCCCCGCAGATGATCATCCTTGATGAAGCCTTGTCCAACCTTGACCGGGTATTGCAGGTGCAAATTCTCGACCTGCTCACCGAAGTACGACGCGCATCCGGCACCGGATTTTTGCTGATCACCCACGACCTGAGCCTGGTCCGGCGCTTTTGCCAGCGGGTGGTGGTACTGGCAGAGGGCAAGCTGGTCGAAGACCGTGACGTCACCCCTGGCCTGCGCTTCGACCACCCCGCAGCCCGGATCTTGCAAGAGGCGGTGCTGCCTGCAATGCCCAAGACGCGACCCGTTCAACAATCTGCGTAAGCGAAGCTTCTGAAATGCAGTCGCTGCGCCAGCGACTGCAGGTACTCATACAAATACAAATGGTAAAGATTTGTAAATAGTAATGATTACCATCTGTTAAGATGTAAAACTTTGTAACTCATTCTCGGTTACGCAGTTCCTCATCTGGAGTACTCGCAGATCATGCGCAAAAAGTTCACCCTGCCAACGTCAGCCCTGACGCTGGTCGCTTTAGGTATTTTCAATCACGCCTTCGCCGCTCAAAGCACCGTCGACTTACCTGCTACCACGGTCAATGCTGCCGACAACGAGGAGGACTCGCCTGAGGGCTATCAGGGAAAACCCAGCGCCACCACCACCCGCCTCAACCTGACCGCGCAACAAACCCCGCAGGGCGTCACCAGCATCAAGCGCGAGCAACTGGATGACTTCAAGCTCAACAGCATTCGCGATGTGCTGGACAATACCCCGGGCGTGAATGTGCAGAAGGTCGAAACCGACCGCACCTACTTCACCGCACGCGGCTTTGACATCACCAACTTCCAATACGACGGCATGGGCATGCCATTGAACAACGGGCTGCTGGTGGGTGACATCGACATGGCGCCTTACGAGCAAGTGGATATTCTGCACGGCGCCAACGGCTTGATGAGCGGCACCGGCAACCCGTCCGCCACCGTCAACTTCGTGCGTAAACGCCCCACCGCCGATACCCAGGCCACCGTCAGTATCAGTGCCGGCTCGTGGGACAAGCGCCGTGAAGACATTGACGTCTCCGGGCCGCTGACCGATTCAGGCAATGTGCGCGGGCGACTGATTTACGCAAACGAAGTGGGCAACTCCTACCTGGACCGCTACTCCCGCGAAAAGAATATTTTCAGTGGTTTGCTGGCTTTCGACCTGACCGACAGCGACACCGTGACCGTCGGCGTAGAAGACCAGAAATCCAACGCCAACGGCGCCAGCTGGGGTGCGCTGCCACTGGTCGATGCCAGCGGCAACCCGATTCACTACCACAGCACCCGCTCCAACATTGCCCAGCCGTGGGTGTATTGGGATGTGCACACCACCCGCGCCTTTGCCGAGTGGGAACACCGCTTCGAGAATGACTGGAAATCGACGCTGACCCTGACGGCGATGGAACACCGTGAAGACACCAACATGTTCTACATCTATGGCAACAGCGCATCGCCCACCGGCTATACCGGCTTGGCCTCCAAGTATAAGGACGATACCCGCGAGCTGGATGGCGACCTCTCTTTCAGCGGCCCGTTCAGCCTCGGCGGCCGGGAGCATCAGTTGACCTTCGGGGCCAACGTGGCGCGCTCGCGCACTCAGGAAACGTCGCTGTACGGCACGTCGTCGTACTACACCTCGGTCTCGCTGCAAGACGCCTTGAACGGCGACATTCCCAAGCCGACCTACAACATTGCCGATCCTGACGCGACCTCGAACTACACCGACCGCCAGAAAAGCCTCTATGCCGGTGCACGCTTCAACCTCACCGACGACCTGCACCTGATTACCGGTGCGCGCATGCTCAGCGCCGACAGCGATGGCGAAAACTATGGCACCGGCCGTGATGTGCGCATTCATGGCAAGGTCACGCCTTATGCGGGCGTGGTTTACGACCTGACTGCGCAATACTCTCTGTATGCCAGCTACACCAAAATCTTCAACCCACAGTACGACCTGAACACCCAGGGCAAGGTCATCGACCCGCTGGAAGGCAAGAGCTATGAGGCCGGGATCAAGGGGCATTTGCTGAACAACAAGCTGGATGTCTCGGCCGCGGTGTTCCATACCCAGCAAGACAACGTCGCGACCTATGCCGGCTTCAACCCGGCACTGGGTGGTTACTTGTACGACGGCATGTCGTACAAGAGCAGCGGGATTGAACTGCAAGCGTCTGGCGAGCTGGCTCCCGGTCTGCAAATCAGCGGCGGTTACACCTACGTGTATATCACCAACGCCGATAACCAGCGGGGCAACAAGTTCATCCCGCGCAATGCCTTGACCTCTTCCCTGACCTACCAGTTGCCAATGGAGCCCAAGGTCAAGGTCGGTGGCAGCCTGAAATGGCAAAGCAAGATCGAGAACGACACCACACCGGCTGCCGATCAGGCCGCTTATGCACTGGTGGGCCTGATGGCCAGCTATCAGATCGACTCGCACTGGAGCACCCAGCTCAACCTCGACAACCTGACCAACCAGAAATACCTGGACAGCGTGCGTTACGACCAGAGCAACTTTGGCGACCCGCGCAATGTAACGGCATCGGTGAGCTGGAAGTTCTAAAAGCAGCTGCAGGCTTGCCCTATCAGGCAAGCCTGCCGCGCATCCCTCATCAAGCGCGTGGCAGCACTGCCAGAATCCGCTCGGCAATGTGCTCGGCATGGGTTTGCAACGCGAAATGGCCGGTGTCCAGCAACTCCACCACCGCATGGGGGTTATCGGTTTTATAGGCATGAGCCCCCGGCGGGATGAAAAACGGGTCGTGCTTGCCCCAAATCACCAGCGTCGGCACCTGCGCGACCTTGAAAAACGACTGGAAGCGCGGGTACAGGGTCAGGTTGTTGCGGTAGTCGAGGAACAGGTCCAACTGGATCTCGTCATTGCCGGGTTGCTGCATCAGCAACACGTCCAGCATCCAGTATTCCGGAGCGACCCGCTCGGGCGTTACAACGCCATGCAGGTACTGATAACGCGTCCCTTCCAGGCTGAGCACTGCCTTGCGAATGACCTCGCGGTTGGCCGAACTCGGCTCACTCCAATACGCGCGAATCGGCGCCCAGGCATCCCCCAGCCCTTCGAGATACGCATTGCCGTTTTGTGAAACCAGCCCAGTGATGCGCTGTGGGTGCGCCAACGCCAGGCGAAAACCCACAGGCGCGCCATAGTCGAACACATAAAGTGCATAGCGGCTGAGCCTCAACGCATCGACGAAATGCCCCAGGGTGATCGCCAGATTGTCGAAGGTGTACTCATAACCGCGCTCTGGCGGGACTTCGGTGAAACCAAAACCCGGTAAGTCCGGCGCGATAACCCGGTAATGAGACGCCAGCAACGGAATCAAATCGCGAAACATATGCGATGAGCTGGGAAAACCATGCAGCAACAGCATCACAGGCGCCGACGGGTCGCCTGCTTCGCGGTAAAACACACGCACACCGTCAGCCTCGACGTGCTGATAACGCACCGCAGGGGTTGAAATCGACATAAAGACACTCCTCAAGTAACCGTTCAAATTGATTTTTGGGGTTAGCTTTTTAAAAACTGACCGCAAACTTGTAACCTGTCAAATTAATTTATGCGGTTACCAATCTCAATTTTGTAACTACACAAGCAAGCGAATGGCGGTTACGATAGCGCAGTACTTTCGAGGACTGACCATGAACGCTACCCCCACCGCTACACCGCTTGAGCCTTATGTGCTGGCAGATGATCCCGTACTGGACCTGCTCAACACCCAAGCCAATGTCGATGCCGTGCCCGTGGATTTTTGGCAACACGATGCCGACGTGACCCGATGGCTGGTGCGCCTGGGCTGGTTCAGGGAGGGTGAAATACCTGAATTTGAAGCAGGTGCCCTGCTGGCTGCAGCCAGGCACCTGCGTGAAGTGATCCGTGGCTTGCTGGAACAGCGCAAGGCCGGACAGCTGGGTGATCCCGCGGCGCTAAACGCCTTTTTGCGCAAGGCGGTCAGTTATCCGCAATTGCTCTGGACCGCACCCGGTGAGCTCAATCTGCACCGTCAGCGCAAACAGCAAACCCCCGAGCAGTTTCTGGCTCCGCTGGCTGAAGCTGCGGCAGATTTGCTGGTCAACGCTGATTTTGAGTTGATCCGCACCTGCGAGCACCCGGAATGCGTGCTGTGGTTCTACGACCGCACCAAGGCGCACAAACGGCGCTGGTGCAGCATGGCGCTGTGCGGCAATCGCCATAAGGTGGCGGAGTTCCGCAAGCGCAAACTGAAGCCCTAGCGATTATGCCCAGAGGGGATCACATCACCCCTTTGCTGCACTCGGCACCATGCGAAAGGCCACACCCAAGCGGTTATAGGCGTTCATCAGCCCAATGGCATAGGTCAATTCTGCCACTTCCTTATCATTGAACTGGCCAGTGACCGCGTCATAGTCGGCTTGAGGCACGCCGGTCTGGGCAACCCGCGTAACGCTTTCGGCCCACGCCAGTGCGGCCTGTTCGCCTGGGGTGAACAGTGCTGGGGCTTCCTGCCATACCGGCACCAGCACCAGTTTGTCGACGGTCATGCCCTGCTTCAATAAATCACGCGAATGCAGATCGATGCAGTAAGCACAGCCATTGATCTGCGATACACGTAGGTACACCAGATCGATCAGCGCTTTTGGCAGAACGCTGTTTTGCAGTGCCATGTGCACACCGCCAAAGGCTTTGTAGCCTTCAGGGGAGGCCTTGGAATAGTCAATACGCTTGCTCATGCTCAGCCCTTGCTTTGATAAATGGAGTGACGGCATAGTGCGATTTCTTGGCCCTATCAGAAAGAGCCATGATCAATCTCTATGACCAGGCCATGATTCCATCACCTGCACAGGCCCCCGCATGGCCACCACAGTCCTGAGCCTGTCGGGGCTTGACCCGACATCCAGCGAGCCGATTTACCGCCAATTGTATTGGCGCTTTCGCGAAGCGATCCACAAGGGCCTGCTCAAACCCGGTGACCGGGTGCCCGCCGCCCGAGCCCTGGCCAAAGAACTAGGGCTGGCCCGTGGCACGATCGACAGCGCCTATTCACTGCTCACCTCGCAGGGCTACCTGCAATCACGCGGCCAGGCCGGCACGCGGGTGGCCTACGGAATTTGCGACACAGCCTCTGCGCCCTTGGCCACGGCGCAGCCACTGGCATTGCAACAGCAGACGATCCGCCAGCCGTCGCCCCTGCTGCCGTTTCAAATGGGTGTGCCCGCGCTGGATGCCTTCCCCAGAAAGATCTGGGCGCAAATCAGCGCCCGTTGTGTACGTGCTACCCATTCACAGGACCTGGCGAATCCTTCGGCCTATGGCTTGCAAGCACTGCGCGCCGCGATTGCCACCTATCTACAGGTTTCGCGTGGTATCAGTTGCTCACCCGCCCAGGTGTTTATCACCGCCGGCTATCGAGAGACGTTGTCGCTGATCGCCCATGCCGTGCTCACCCCCGCAGACCGGGTGCTGATTGAAGACCCGGGCTATCCGCCGACCCGGCGACTCTTGGAAGGTCTGCACATCACCCCCGTGCCGATCCCTGTGGATCAGGACGGGCTGTGCGTTGCAAGGGCACTTGAAGCTGGTCACCACGCCCGCGCTGCCGTAGTCACTCCCGCGCACCAGAGCCCACTGGGCGTGTCACTGTCTTTGCCACGTCGGCTGGCGTTGCTGGAGTGGGCGCGGGAGCAACAGGCATGGATTGTCGAAGACGATTACGACGGCGAATACCGCTACGTCAGCCGCCCTTTGCCCGCGCTCAAAAGCCTGGACCGCGACGGTCGAGTGCTTTACAGCGGCACCTTCAGCAAAGTCCTGTTCCCGGCCATGCGCCTTGCCTACGTAGTCGCGCCAGAGGCACTCGTGGAGCGTTTTGAACAGACCTGCGAGGCCTTTCAAAGCGGTTGCCCGGAGTTGAGCCAGGCCATTGTTGCCACCTTCATGGCTGAGGGCCATTTCGCTCGCCATATCCAGCGCATGCGCAAGCTCTACAGCGAGCGCCGGACCATGGCTGTCAATGGGCTGAAAAGCGTACTCGGCGAGCAGATTCAGATCGATGCCAATCCTGGAGGGATGCACCTGATCCTGCGGTTACGCCCACCACAATCAGACCGAGTGATGGTGCAACGGATGCGTAAAACGGGCTTGTTTGCCGAAGCATTGAGTGAATGGCAACAACAGGGCGAGCCCGCCTCGGGCCTGCTACTCGGCTTTGCCAATATCGACTCGCTGGCCACCGCCCAAGCCCTGGCCAGACGCATCCTGGCGTTGATGTAAAGCCGTGCCGCTATTTGCAACACGGTGTCATCGAGCGCAGAGACATTACAGGCCTACGATGAATGCTCCATGCTTTGCGCCCGCACGCCTGGAAGAGTCAGGATGCTCTTGAGCATTCCTGCCGACTCATAACGGGTGGTTTTTCTGAGTTCGAGGACGATGTTTTCGACCGAAATATCCGGGCCTTCATAGATGATCACCTGCTTGATGCGGTCTGCACGCTCGCCCAGGAGTTCGTCGAGCACTTGGCGGGTCACAGCGCCTGTGGGCGCAATCAGCTTGATCACGTGGGTCTTCAAATAACCGCGGTATTTGCGCTCCAGCGGTGTGACCGTCATCAGGATGAACAGAATCAGCGCGGTGGCGGCGGCAGCAAGCACGTAAAGCCCGCCGCCTACCGTCATGCCAATCGCGGCGACCACCCACAAACTCGAGGCAGTGGTCAGCCCTTTAATCACGTCCCCGCGCATCATGATCGACCCGGCACCGAGAAAACCGATGCCACTGACAATTTGCGCGGCAATCCGAGAAGGGTCCAGACGCGTGCCGGGCATGGTCAGCGCCTGTTCAAAACCATAAGCCGATACAACCATGAACAAACAAGAACCGGCAGCAACCATCATGTGAGTGCGTAAACCGGCCGTCCAAAACAAGTGCTCTCGCTGAAAACCTATCAAGCTGCCAAAAAATGCAGCCAACAGCAAACGCGTGCACATTTCCCACTCAGAAATCATGAAAACTCCTCAAACCAACTACCTGCTGATGCAGTCCAAGCCACCAGCATAGTCAAGGATTTCAAGTGCATAGGACATTATTCAGCGCAGCGATGGCAGACCGTAGGCGCCAAGATCGAACTCCGGCAATTGACGAATAATCAAATCCGCGTGGTGATATTTACTGTCGGGCATGGCTGCATCGGGGACGGCAATCGCCGTCATATTCGCAGCCTTGGCAGCCGTGACGCCAAAGGGTGAATCTTCAAAGACCAGGCAATCTTGCGGGGCAACCCCGAGGCGGCGAGCAGCGGTCAGGAAAATATCGGGAGCGGGTTTGGCAGCGCCCACTTGCGGGTCATCGGCCGTCACGATCGTGTCAAACAGCGCGAACCACTCGCGGTGCAACGTGGTTTTGTGGCCAAAACCGCTGCTGGTTGAACTGGTACCCACAGCAATCGGAATGTTGTGCGCCTTCAAGTGCCTTACCAGCGCCTCGGCGCCGGGCATGGCGAGTGCCTTGGAGAAGTGTTCAGCCATCAATGGCTCGCGGGCCTTGAGAAACTCTTGCCAAGTGATAGGTAATTCCAGGGCCTTGACGATGTACTCAGCCAGGTCCTGAGCCCCGCGCCCGATGATGTGCTGTTTGATGTTCCAGTCATACGTGCGGCCATAGCGTTCGACCACGATCTGTGTGACTTCGGAGTAGATGCCTTCGGTATCCAGCAACAAGCCGTCCATATCAAAAATCACGGCCTTGATCGGGCCGACAGCATTACGCGGTGTATTCATCACAACAGATCCGTGGTGGAAGGCGAATGGATGAGGCACCTTAACTGGCGGGCTTGTCAGAATGCCAGTGGGCGCACAAAAGTTTCCTTGGGGAGTTAGTTGGTGCCGAAGGCTGCGTTCTGGCATGAAGCGCTTTTTATTGGATCGGTGTACATATCCATTGGATGTATAACGGCGATCTACGGATTTCGCCCTTACGGCGAGGCAGTTTTGTATGACTCACCCACATAGGTAACAGTTTTTAACTGGCACGCCGCCACGCAGAAACTCTACTCGGCCTCCCGAAGGGGCGGACAGATCAGAAACCAAATCAAAAGATCGCAGCCTGCGGCAGCAGGCCGTGTGGCTTTTGATCTGGCTCTTGATCTGGT
>NZ_JANLNV010000020.1 GCF_025465935.1 Pseudomonas sp. 7P_10.2_Bac1
TTAGCACCCAAAAACCATGTGTTGGGCGGTGTGCTATTGTTTTTTTTTAAAAAAAAAAAAACCCCCCCCCCCCCCCCTCGCTCCTACCGTGGTTTTCGGTGTATCAGTCGTCGCTGGTGGTAATAGTCGGCATGGCTTGGGTAGCAGCTTCGCTCAGCACAATCCGCGCGCCAACGTGGCGAGCCAACTCTTGATACATCAAGGCAATCGGGCTGTCCGGATCTGCAATGGCCGATGGCTTACCGCTATCGGCCTGCTCGCGAATTTCCATCGACAGCGGCAAGGAGGCCAGGACTTCCACACCGTACTGAGTCGCCAGTTTCTCGCCACCGCCTTCGCCGAACAAATGCTCCGCATGCCCACAGTTGGAGCAAATGTGCACAGCCATGTTCTCTACAACGCCGAGCACCGGAATATTGACTTTGCGGAACATCTCGACGCCCTTGCGTGCGTCGAGCAAAGCCAAGTCCTGGGGCGTCGTCACAATCACCGAACCCGCTACCGGGACTTTCTGCGCCAGCGTCAACTGGATATCGCCCGTGCCAGGCGGCATGTCGATGACCAGATAATCCAAGTCATTCCAGGCCGTTTGTGTAACCAACTGCAATAGTGCGCCGGAAACCATCGGCCCACGCCAGACCATCGGTGTGTTGTCGTCAGTCAAAAAGGCCATCGACATGACTTCAACGCCATGCGCCTCAATCGGCACAAACCATTTCTGATCACGGATCTTCGGACGGGTACCTTCGGCAATACCGAACATCACGCCCTGGCTCGGACCATAAATGTCGGCATCCAGAATGCCCACTCGCGCACCCTCACGGGCCAGCGCCAACGCCAGGTTGGCCGCCGTCGTGGACTTACCGACACCGCCTTTGCCCGAGGCCACGGCGACAATGTTCTTTACGTTGGCCAGCCCAGGGATTTGCGCCTGGGCCTTGTGCGCGGCAATCACGCAATTGATCTCAACCTTGACCGAAGACACGCCATCCAGATGGCTGATGGCCATTTGCAGCATTTGCGCCCAGCCATTCTTGAACAGACCGGCGGCATACCCCAATTCGAGCTGAACACTGACATGCTCGCCCTGGACTTCAATGTGACGTACACACCCGGCGCTGACCGGATCCTGGTTCAAATATGGATCGGTGTATTGGCGAAGGACGGCCTCCACCGCTGCGCGATTGACTGCGCTCATGGGCAACTCCCGAAAAAGGCTGAGTGAAACAGGCCGCTATCGTACCTGTAATAAATCATCGGGCGCAGGCTTTTGAACCAATCAGCGCCACGAGAAACCATCAGATAGCCGCCCACGGGGTGAAATATATTGCCCGGCGCTTTATAGTGGCCGACCACCGTCTTATCAAGTAGCCGAGCCCCATGTCCGAGCCACGCAAGATCCTCGTCACCAGCGCCCTGCCCTATGCCAATGGTTCAATCCACCTTGGCCATATGCTTGAGTACATCCAGACCGATATGTGGGTGCGCTTCCAGAAGCAACGCGGCAACCAATGCACTTATGTCTGCGCAGACGACGCCCACGGCTCGGCCATCATGTTGCGTGCCGAAAAAGAAGGCATCACCCCTGAGCAACTGATTGCCAACGTGCAAGCTGAACACTGCGCCGATTTCTCCGACTTCCTGGTGGAGTTCGATAACTACCATTCGACCCACGCCGAAGAAAACCGTGAGCTGTCGAGTGCGATTTACATCAAGTTGCGCGAAGCCGGTCATATCGCCACGCGCTCGATCACCCAGTATTTCGACCCGGAAAAGAAGATGTTCCTGGCCGATCGCTTCATCAAGGGCACGTGCCCGAAATGCGGAACTGAAGATCAGTACGGCGACAACTGTGAGAAATGCGGCGCAACCTACGCCCCGACGGATTTGAAAAATCCGAAGTCGGCAATTTCCGGCGCCACGCCGGTTCTCAAGGATTCCCAGCACTTCTTCTTCAAGCTGCCCGACTTCGAAGCCATGCTCAAAAGCTGGACACGAAGCGGCTCGCTGCAAGATGCCGTCGCCAACAAGATTGCCGAATGGCTGGACTCCGGCCTGCAAGAGTGGGACATCTCCCGCGATGCGCCGTATTTCGGTTTCGAAATTCCGGGCGAGCCAGGCAAGTATTTCTATGTGTGGCTGGATGCACCGATCGGCTACATGGCCAGCTTCAAGAACCTCTGCGCACGCAACCCGGAACTGGACTTTGACGCGTACTGGAACAAAGACTCCAGCGCCGAGCTGTACCACTTCATCGGCAAGGACATCGTCAATTTCCACGCCTTGTTCTGGCCAGCCATGCTGGAAGGCGCCGGCTATCGCAAGCCGACCGCGATTAACGTTCACGGCTACCTGACCGTCAACGGCCAGAAAATGTCCAAGTCCCGTGGCACATTCATCAAGGCCCGCACCTACCTGGATCACCTGTCGCCAGAATACCTGCGCTATTACTACGCATCCAAACTGGGCCGTGGCGTCGACGATCTGGACCTGAACCTCGAAGATTTCGTGCAAAAGGTCAACTCCGACCTCGTTGGCAAAGTGGTCAACATCGCCAGCCGTTGCTCAGGCTTCATTCACAAGGGCAATGCCGGCGTGATGGTTGAAGGCAACGCGGCCCCTGAGTTGACCGAGGCCTTCCTTGCAGCGGCACCAAGCATTGCCGAAGCCTATGAAGCCCGAGACTTTGCGCGCGCCATGCGTGAAATCATGGCGCTGGCCGACCGTGCCAACGCCTGGATCGCGGAAAAAGCACCGTGGGCCATGGCCAAGCAGGAAGGCAAGCAAGATGAAGTGCAGGCGGTATGTGCCTTGGGCGTCAACCTGTTCCGCCAGTTGATCATCTTCCTCAAGCCGGTACTGCCGCAGCTCGCAGCTGATGCCGAGGCGTTCCTCAATGTCGCGCCTTTGACCTGGAACGATCACGCTACCTTGCTCGCCAACCATCAGCTGAATGCCTTCAAGCCACTGATGACGCGTATCGATCCGGCACACGTCGAGGCGATGGTCTCGGCCTCCAAGGAAGATCTGGCCGCCAGCCAGACCGATACCGGTGCAACAGCGCCCAAAGGTAACGGTGAATTGACCAAGGAACCCCTGGCAGCCGAAATCGAGTTCGACGCGTTCGCCGTCGTCGACCTACGCGTGGCCTTGATCCTCAAAGCCGAGGCCGTGGAAGGTGCCGACAAGCTACTGCGTCTGACCCTGGACATCGGTGACGAACAGCGCAATGTGTTCTCGGGCATCAAAAGCGCCTACCCGAACCCGGCCGAGTTGGAGGGTCGTCTGACCATGATGATTGCCAACCTCAAGCCACGCAAAATGCGTTTTGGGGTCTCCGAAGGCATGGTCATGGCGGCGGGCCCTGGCGGTGAAGAAATTTACCTGCTGAGCCCGGACAGCGGTGCCAAGCCGGGTCAACGCATCAAGTAACACGCCCTCCTCATCCGCCAGCGACCAGCACGTCGCTGGCGGATGTTCGTTGTAGCCTCCCTTCCTGCCTTGTCGGATAATCAGCGCCGTTCGTTTAACCGCCTCGCACTCACTACTCACTGCGCAGGATGACTGTCGCCCGGGTGCGGCCCGCTGTCGCTGGACTGATCACACCATGAGCCTGATTCAACGTATTGACGCCCTGTTGCCACAAACCCAATGCGGGAAATGCGGGCATCCTGGCTGCAAACCCTATGCACAAGGTATTAGCCAGGGCGAAGCCATCAATAAATGCCCGCCCGGCGGAACCGAAACAATCGCCGCATTGGCCAACCTGCTGAGCATTCCGGTACTGGCGCTGGACACCGAGCGTGGAGCAGCGCCGGCACAGGTAGCGTACATTCGCGAAGCCGAGTGCATCGGTTGCACCAAATGCATCCAGGCTTGCCCGGTGGATGCAATCCTGGGTGCCGCCAAGCTTATGCACACCGTAATAGTCGATGAGTGCACTGGCTGCGACCTATGCATCGCCCCTTGCCCGGTCGACTGCATAGAGATGCGGCCGTTGCCCGACAATGTGGTGCCCATTGTCAGCGGATTTGCGCAAACAGAAACACAGTTGGTTGAACGCCTAGACAAACGTAACCACGCTCGTAGCCGCTACGAACGCCGTAGCGCACGCCTGCAGCGCGATGAGCAACAACGCCAGGCAGAACGTCTGGCACGAGCTCACAACCTGCCTGCAACGCCAGTTCATGCTGCACGGCAAGAAGATTCACAGACCGACCCAGCCAAACTCAGCGATGTCGCGCTCAAAAAAGCCAAGGTCAACCTTGCAATGGCCCGCGCGCAGTTGCACAAATCGCTAAAAGCATTTGGCCATCCGCCGACAGCCCCACAGCAGGCTCAACTGGTTGTCCTGCAAACGCAATTCGAGGCGGCCGAACAGGCCTTGGCACGGCTCGAGACAGGCCCGGTGCTGCCAGTATCGGCCCCCGGCAGTAACAACACTGCTGAGCTCAAGCGCGCGAAAATCCAGTTGGCCATGCGCCGTGCAGAGCTGAAAAAAGCGCAGACGCAAGAACTCACCGGCGCTCAACTCACGCTTTTGAATGACGCAGTCGCACAGGCCGAACAAGCGCTCGATGCCTTGGCCCTCAGCAATAGCTGATAATTTACGTTGAGCCGCGCCCTCTTTTTCTTTTACGGATTGCTCTCAGGAAAAGTGTTTACCTATGAACGCCGCAAAGCGCCTTGAAATTTTTCGTCGTTTTCACGAAGACAATCCAGAGCCAAAAACTGAACTGGCCTACACATCACCATTTGAATTACTGATAGCTGTCATTTTGTCAGCGCAAGCCACCGACGTAAGCGTGAATAAAGCAATGGCCAAGCTGTTCCCGGTCGCCAATACCCCGCAAGCCATCTACGCTTTGGGGGTGGACGGGCTGTCGGAGTACATCAAGACCATTGGCCTGTACAACAGCAAGGCCAAGAATGTGATTGAGACCTGCCGGTTGCTCATCGAGCGGCATGCCAGTGAGGTGCCACAAACGCGGGAGGCACTTGAAGCGCTGCCCGGCGTCGGTCGTAAAACAGCAAACGTGGTACTCAACACCGCTTTCAGGCAGCTGGCCATGGCCGTAGACACCCATATCTTCAGGGTCAGCAACAGAACTGGAATTGCACCGGGGAAAAATGTTGTCGAGGTCGAGAAGCAGTTGATCAAATTCGTGCCTAAGCCCTACCTGCTCGATGCTCACCATTGGCTCATCCTGCACGGTCGCTATGTATGCCAGGCACGCAGACCACGCTGCGGGAGTTGCCGAATTGAAGACCTGTGCGATTACAAGGAAAAAACCTCCGACGATTGAGCAATAGAGGTTTTATTAGCGGATCGATTGAGAAAAACTTTTTTACCCGTCATGCGTTTATCGCTATAAGGGGCGCCATCGAATGTCTTAGCCTGGAGTGAACTGAATGAGCACTGGCAAAGAACAACTGGAAGATGATGTAGACGTGGATGTCGCGGCCGAGCAGGACAGCCCTGATATTACAGAGCCTCCTGTAGAAGTCGCTAAAACCAATTTGGCCAAAAGACGCACAATAGACGCCTTGCTGGCTGAAAAAAGACTCCTGAAAGACTTGGAAGATTATCCATACGACCTGTAGGTTTTAGCGCTTAACACCAAAAACCTCCTTGGCTGGAGGCTTTTGGTGTTAAGGGGTGCCTGGAGTAAACGCTCCTCACCCCTGCAACTCACACCAGCCCGTTGCGCTGTGCTAACTCTATGAGATCTACCAGTGAACGAGCATTGAGCTTGAGCAAAAGGCGGGTTTTGTAGGTACTGACGGTTTTATTGCTCAGGAACATGCCATCGGCTATTTCCTTGTTACTTTTACCTCGCGCCAACTGTTGCAACACCATCATTTCTCGCCCGGACAGGCGATTGACCATATCTGCCTCGCTGGTGTTGCCCAAGCTTGAGCGCACTGAGTGCAATGCCTGATTTGGGAAATAACTGTAGCCGGAAAGCACAGCCTTGATTGCACTCAGCAGCTCGGTCAGATCCTGTTGTTTACAGACATAGCCAGCTGCACCTGCCTGCATGCAGCGCATGGAAAAATGCCCAGGAGCCTGCGAAGTCAATACCAGCACTTTAATAGGAACCGCCGGTGTAGAAAGTCTCGCAATGACTTCAAGGCCATCAAGTTTTGGAATTCCAATATCCAGGATCACAATATCCGGCGCGTACTCACGTGCCAGTTGCAAAGCATCCACTCCATTATCCGTCTCTGCGATAACTTCGTAGCCATGTCGTTCCATGAGCATACGCACAGCAAGACGAATGACAGGATGATCATCCACGATCAGCACTTTATTCATGGGTAATTCCAATTTTTTCGCTGTTCGAATTTTTAGAGTCAGCACAATAGCCTAGTCACAACACCCTGGGCATAGTGCCCCCCCCCAAGCACCAACAACCAAAGACATTTCCTACGCACAATAAAGATTAGACCTACAAAAAAATCACTCACAAAGATCACTTCGTCACCCTTCGCCTCACTTCAGTCACGCTAGGTGTAAACGCATCGATAGACCTTTATATGAAAAATACAATTCCCATGATTATCGGCAATATCCTTATACGGGCGTTAGAAAATGCGCTGGCTTACCGCTTTAATTTCAAGCATTAGCCTGAATCAAGCTCTACCCTACATTTCATACAGTCCTTATTTCATTATTCAGATGGCTCAAGTCGTACCAAATTCGCATACAGTGAAAATGACTTGAGCAAAAATAAAAGCCAACAATAGATTGTAAACAGCCAACAGGCTCAGCATCACCCTTTACTTCGTGATGATATGGATGCGTCCTCCACTATTTAACCGTCCCCTGTGCAAAGTGCGTTTTGACCGCCTTCCTACAGCACACGCTCTACATCGTGGTTAGACAGCCAAAGCCTACTTATATAAAAAAACAGAACCTCTTAAATTACGCCCTCCTCTTTCAGAAAACTAGTCCAGCCAAAATCTACTCTTTTTTTAGAAAAAAATATTACCATTTTAAACTTAGAGAAGAAGACTACAAGGCATTCGGAAACTCCTGAAAATATGCCTTATATAGATAGCTCACCACCCTGCATTCCAGCACAAAACCTCAACCACTCATACACCTCAACTAAAATGTTACTTAATCACTCCAATGTGCACCCCACATAAAACCGGAAACTAGCCCCAGCCATCACCAGAGCAAAACCCATATTAATCCGGAGTTATCCTACAGAAAAATATTTAATTTTCAGCATTCAGATTCTTCAACAGGAATGGTGAATTCAAGGCACTTTTGGTTTGCGATTTCACCCGCACGATACTAAATTTAAGATAAACCGCTTTCACAGGGGTCTTCAAAGATTCACCGAACTCAAGCACGCCTTTATAGCAATGTATTAATCTGCAGCTCAAAGGTTGCATCCAACTCCCCCACTTACAGTTCTGTTGTCGTCAGCCAGAATCTGCACGCAGGCTACATCATGATAAAAAATAAAATCCGGGTGAATAACCCACTCACAGTAATTGCTATTTTTTCAATGCTAACCGAGGCTTCTGCTGCGGTTTCATTACCGTATATCGATAGAGAAAATCAAAAACTGTATGTCTGGTTTCTGATTGTCTTTCCCTCGATCTTAATCACGCTGTTCTTTCTCACCCTTAATTTCAATAACAAAAGCCTCTACAGCCCGGCGGATCACGCCAAGGAAAAACCTCGTGAAATTTCCCACGCTTCTTTGTCTGCGAGCGAACTTGCACACGCAAATCCGGCCACAGATCCCTACATACGCCCCCCTCAATCGGAGTCCTTACTCTCAAAATCAGGGATAAAATTTATTTCCTATAGTCCTAAAAACTTTATCTTTCTGCCCCAAGGGTATAAAGACTACGACTCATACGTAAAAAAGACTTTCCATAAAGGTAATGATTTAACACTGGAAGAACATCGACTGTCGCAGGACGATGAGGCCATGAGCAGTCTGTATTTGGTCGACTTCAGCCACCCCTGCTTGAAGCTGGGCCAGGACCACACCCTGAAAGATGTCTTGCAGACTTACTATGAAATGGCATTTCCCAAGAAAGACTGCCTTCATCAAAAAGATATCTTGCTCCTCCTGACACGCAGTCCACTGTCAGCCGACTGGAACGGCCGACAGCGCCTGGAACTTGACCCAGACATTGCTTCACACTTAGGTGATGCCACGGTTATTGCCTATAACACTAAAACTCGCCAGCTCAACACTCTGAGCTGACACCTACAGTTTCCCTTTCTTATTTGAGATGTTCGCGCAAAAAAAAACCCGGCCATTGGCCGGGTTTTTTACAGGGTGCAATCAGAACAGCTTGCGTCCCCGGTTAGCAGCAATACGCATACGCAGGGCGTTCAATTTGATGAAGCCAGCAGCGTCGGCCTGGTTGTAAGCGCCGCCATCCTCTTCGAAGGTTGCGATGTTGGCATCGAACAACGATTCGTCAGACTTACGGCCGGTAACAATCACATTGCCTTTGTACAGCTTCAGACGCACGACGCCGTTCACGTTAACCTGAGAAGCGTCGATCATTTGTTGCAACATCAAACGCTCAGGGCTCCACCAGTAGCCGGTGTAGATCAGGCTGGCATACTTGGGCATCAGCTCGTCTTTCAGGTGAGCGACTTCACGATCCAGAGTGATCGACTCAATGGCGCGGTGGGCACGCAGCATAATGGTGCCGCCCGGCGTTTCATAGCAACCGCGGGACTTCATGCCCACATAGCGGTTCTCTACGATGTCGAGACGACCAATACCATTTTCGCCACCGATGCGGTTGAGCGTTGCCAGTACGGTAGCCGGGGTCATTTCAACGCCGTCCAGTGCAACGATATCGCCGTTGCGATAGGTCAGTTCCAGATAGGTCGGCGTGTTAGGCGCGTCTTCTGGCGACTTGGTCCAACGCCACATGTCTTCTTCGTGCTCGGTCCACGTGTCTTCCAGTACACCGCCCTCGTAGGAGATGTGCAGCAAGTTGGCATCCATCGAGTACGGGGATTTTTTCTTACCGTGACGCTCGATCGGGATCGCGTGCTTTTCAGCGTAATCCATCAGCTTTTCACGCGAGAGCAAGTCCCACTCACGCCAAGGAGCGATCACTTTCACACCTGGCTTCAGTGCGTAAGCACCCAATTCGAAACGAACCTGGTCGTTACCCTTGCCGGTTGCGCCGTGAGAAATAGCATCGGCACCGGTTTCGTTGGCGATTTCGATCAGACGCTTGGCAATCAGCGGACGCGCAATGGAAGTACCCAGCAGGTACTCGCCTTCGTAAACGGTGTTGGCGCGGAACATTGGGAACACGAAATCGCGGACAAATTCTTCGCGCAGGTCGTCGATGTAGATTTCCTTGACGCCCATGGCTTGCGCCTTGGCACGTGCAGGCTCAACCTCTTCGCCCTGACCCAGGTCAGCGGTAAAGGTTACGACTTCACAGTTATAAGTATCCTGCAGCCACTTCAGGATCACCGAAGTGTCCAGGCCGCCCGAATAAGCCAGAACGACCTTGTTTACGTCCGCCATGCCATCACTCCACGGGTTGTTCGAAAAGCCGAGCAGTCTACCGCTCGCGGGCCTTAATTTACAGAGGGGCGACAGCTTAAGACGACAAAGCGACAGTAACTTTCAGCAATACGACGCCAAAAAAACTCAGGACAGTGTCGCTGGATGGGCTGTGCCTGCCGCGGGAGGTGGCTTTACAGGCTCAGGCATGCGTTCCAGACGCACGCTGACACGGCGATTCTTCGCCCGATTGGCCGCACTGGTATTGGGGGCCAACGGGTACTGCTCGCCATGAAAGCGCAGAGTGATCTGCGATTCTTGCAGCCCGTTTTCCTTGAAGTAGTCCATGACCGCCAATGCGCGACGGCGAGACAACTCACGATTGGTCAAACGATTGCCTGAATTATCCGAATACCCGTCCAGCATGACGTGGTTCACCGTTGGGTCTGCCTTCATGTATTCCAGCATGATGTTCAGATTGGCGCGCGCCTTGGCATCCAACTCGGTGCCGCCCCCCGCAAAGCTGATTTGGCTCTGGCGAACCTGATCGAAATTCTTGGCCAGCAGCTTGGTGGTGCAGGCTTCGTAATCACCATATGCCTGGCGAAACTTCACGGGAAGCAGCCGCACTTCCGATAGACCGCCCGTCGCCGAATAATGCCTGATCACCGGGCTGCGCCCTTCCAGCAGCCCTCGAAACAAACGCCCGGCCTGTGCCTGCGAACTGTTGAACAGGACATTGCCACGGCCGATACGTACGGTCCCCAGATCAATATCGCCACGCCCCGGCTGCCAAGGTGCCGCGGCGGCCAGCAAGGTGGCCGAGCCTTCGCCCAACACCGAGTTATAGGCATTGAGACGGAAAACCGCCTGCTCTCCGGCGCGGCGCACAAAGACTCCCGAGCCAAAATCAGTGATCGGCTGGATGAGGCGGCACTCGAACTGGTCGCCTTCAACCTTCCACTCCACATTCTCCAGACGGGTCTGGAAAGTCAGGGCCATGGCTGGAAAGCTGGCAAACAGGCTGAGAAGGATGAAATAACGCTGGCGCACAGGAGGCTCCGCAAATGTGGACTGCAAAAAACTCAGTGCACAGTTTTTACGACATACCTTTAATGTATCGGTTATCCCATCTAAAACTTGATAGCGAGTGCCTGAGAGAGTCTTTTCCGGTAGCATTCGCATCAGTTTGACCCGCCTGGAATCCCCAATGTCTGACCGCCTGACCCTGCTGCGTCCCGACGACTGGCACATTCATCTTCGCGATGGTGCTGTGTTGACTCACACTGTGGCGGATGTTGCGCGCACTTTTGGCCGCGCCATCATCATGCCCAACCTCGTACCTCCGGTGCGTAATGCAGCCGAAGCCGACGCCTATCGTCAGCGCATTCTGGCTGCTCGCCCGGCCGGCAGCCGTTTCGAGCCGCTGATGGTGCTTTACCTCACCGACCGAACTCAGCCAGAAGACATTCGTACAGCCAAGGCCAGCGGCTATGTGCATGCTGCCAAGCTGTACCCGGCTGGTGCAACGACCAACTCGGACTCCGGTGTAACCAGCATCGATGCCATCTTCCCGGTCCTGGAAACCATGGCCGAAGTCGGTATGCCCTTGTTGATACACGGCGAAGTCACGCGCGCCGATATCGATGTGTTTGATCGCGAGAAGGTCTTCATCGACGAGCATATGCGTCGTGTCGTGGAGCGTTTCCCGACCTTGAAAGTGGTGTTCGAGCACATCACCACGTCGCATGCAGTGGACTTCGTCAACGAAGCTGCGGCCAACGTCGGCGCGACCATCACCGCGCATCATCTGCTTTATAACCGCAACCACATGCTGGTTGGCGGTATTCGCCCGCACTTCTATTGCCTGCCGATTCTAAAGCGCAACACCCATCAGGAAGCCCTGCTGGATGCGGCCACCAGCGGCAGTCCGAAGTTCTTCCTGGGCACTGACTCGGCACCGCACGCGCAACATGCCAAAGAAGCGGCCTGTGGCTGTGCCGGTTGCTACACCGCCTATGCCGCCATTGAGCTGTACGCTGAGGCCTTTGAACAGCGCAATGCGCTAGACAAGCTTGAAGCGTTCGCCAGCTTGAACGGCCCGCGGTTCTACGGCCTGCCTCCCAGCACCGAGCACATCACCCTGGTTCGCCAAGAGTGGACTGCCCCCAGCAGCCTGCCTTTCGGCGAGTTGAACGTAATCCCGCTGCGCGCCGGTGAAAAACTGCGCTGGCGCCTGCAGGAGGAAGAAGTGTGAGCGAAGACCTTTTTGATGACGAACACGAGGGCGGGCATGGCGGCGGTTCTCGCCACCCAATGGCCGAGCGTTTTCGCGGCTATCTGCCAGTCGTTATCGACGTTGAAACAGGCGGTTTCAATAGTGCCACCGATGCGCTGCTGGAAATCGCAGCTGTCACCATCGGCATGGATGAAAAGGGCTTTGTGTTCCCTGAGCACACCTATTTCCACCGTGTAGAGCCCTTTGAAGGCGCCAATATCGAAGCTGCGGCACTGGAGTTCACCGGTATCAAGCTGGACCACCCGCTGCGTATGGCAGTCAGCGAAGAAACAGCGCTGACAGATATCTTCCGTGGCGTGCGCAAGGCCCTCAAGGCCAATGGGTGCAAACGCGCGATCCTGGTTGGCCACAACAGTAGCTTCGACCTCGGTTTCCTGAATGCCGCCGTGGCGCGCCTGGACATGAAGCGCAACCCGTTTCATCCATTCTCCAGCTTTGACACGGCAACACTGGCAGGCCTTGCGTACGGTCAGACCGTACTCGCCAAAGCCTGCCAGGCAGCTGACATCGACTTTGACGGACGTGAGGCCCACTCGGCACGTTACGACACCGAAAAGACCGCTGAGCTGTTCTGTGGCATCGTCAACAGTTGGAAGCAAATGGGCGGCTGGAAAGACTTCAACGACTGATCACGTCAGTCGGAGTAACCACCGCGCATAAAAAAACCGGACCCAGGGTCCGGTTTTTTTATGCCGCCAGAACGCTTACAGCTTGCCAGCATTCTCAGTCAGGTAAGCCGCAACGCCTTCAGTCGAAGCGGTCATGCCTTTGTCGCCTTTCTTCCAGTTGGCCGGGCACACTTCGCCGTGCTCTTCATGGAACTGCAGTGCATCAACCAGACGCAACAACTCGTCCATGTTGCGGCCCAGTGGCAGGTCGTTAACGATCTGGGAGCGAACAACGCCCTTGTCATCGATCAGGAATGCGCCACGCAGTGCAACGCCACCTTCAGTTTCAACGTCGTAGGCTTTGCAGATCGCGTGGTTGATGTCGGCAGCCATGGTGTATTTCACCTGGCCGATACCGCCATTGTTCACTGGGGTGTTACGCCATGCGTTGTGAGTGAAATGGGAGTCGATGGAGACTGCAACCACTTCAACGTTACGCGCCTGGAACTCAGGGATACGGTGATCCAGAGCGATCAGCTCCGATGGGCAAACGAAGGTGAAGTCCAGTGGGTAGAAGAACACCAGGCCGTATTTGCCTTTGATAGCGGTGGACAGCGTGAAGCTATCAACGATTTCGCCATTGCCGAGTACGGCTGCGACGGTGAAGTCAGGCGCTTGTTTGCCTACGAGTACGCTCATTGGATATCTCCTGGGTGCAACGTGAAAAACGGAATCCGACCCCGGCGTCATCGTGACGCAACAGGCGTGCGGCCAGACCTCCGCGTAAAAGACCGGCATCATACACCGCTCGTCGGAACCGTCCTTAACCCTTTTTTTACTCGCACTCGTTTCAGCCCTGGCACCGTTCGTCCGCGCAAGCTGAACAAACCCTAATCGCGCTCCAATCTACTTTGACAATCATTCTCGTTAACATTAAGATCCGTCTCATTGAATCCCAACCAGCGATGGTTCTTATTTATGTACGTTTGCGTTTGCACTGGCGTTACTGACGGAAAAATCCGCGATGCAATCTATGAAGGTTGCTGCAGCTACCGCGAAGTGCGCGAGGCGACCGGTGTCGCCAGCCAATGCGGCAAATGTGCATGCTTGGCCAAGCAGGTCGTTCGCGAAACCTTGTCCTCTCTTCAAGCCAGCCAGGCATCCTTGGGTTTTCCAGCAGATTTTTCAGCTGCGTAATTAACCAGTTTTTAAAGAACCGGACTTAACGTCCGGTTTTTTTATGCCAAAAATTCAAGTACTTAGGTCCAAAACGCGGAACACAAACATTCTTATTCCGATTAATTTTCATTTATTATTCAAACACTTAGGTTTGACAGTCGTTAATACGCAGATCAAACTCTGCCTTATATACAGTTAACTAAGGCAGGCCCTTGCGATGAAAGGCGATATTTCAGTCATCCAGCACCTCAACAAAATCCTCGGTAACGAGCTGGTTGCGATCAACCAATACTTCTTGCATGCACGCATGTATCAAGATTGGGGCCTGGAAAAGTTGGGGAAACACGAATACAACGAATCCATCGACGAGATGAAACACGCTGACAAGCTGATCAAGCGCATCCTGTTCCTGGAAGGCCTGCCGAACGTTCAAGACCTGGGCAAGCTGCATATCGGCGAGCACACCAAGGAAATGCTGGAGTGCGACCTGCGCATTGAGCGTACGGGCCACGCCGACCTTAAAGCGGCTATTGCGCACTGCGAAGTAGTGGGCGACTTTGGTAGCCGCGAACTTCTGGAAGATATTCTGGAGTCCGAAGAAGAACATATCGACTGGCTGGAAACTCAACTAGGCCTGATCGACAAGATCGGCATTGAGAATTACCTGCAATCGCAAATGGGTGAGTAACTAAGCCCAATAAAAAAGCCCCGCCCTGTTCAATCAGTGGCGGGGCTTTTTTATGCGCAGCTACTTGTTCATTCAAGTCGCTGCGGCGTCATTACTTAGGCTTCCGCCTTTTTTGCGGCAGCATTCGCAACAGCTTCTTTGATCAGCGCTTGCAGAGAACCGTCTGCAGACATCTCGACCATAATGTCGCTGCCACCAACCAGCTCACCCGCTACCCACAATTGCGGGAAGGTTGGCCAGTTCGCGTATTTTGGCAGGTTGGCACGAATTTCAGGGTTCTGCAGGATGTCCACGTAAGCGAACTTCTCACCACAGCCCATCACGGCCTGGGCCGCTTTAGCCGAAAAGCCGCACTGCGGGGCATTCGGAGCGCCTTTCATGTAAAGCAGAACGGTATTGTTGGCAATCTGTTCTTTGATCGTTTCGATGATATCCATGGAGCACCTCGGCTGAACTTTCCGACTCAGTTGTCGGCACGGTGGCGCATTGTAACGGAAAGCCGAGCATGACGCTCGGTCTCCCTGACAGACAATCGAGGCGCAATCCTCAAGGGAGCCAGCCGCAGGTGTACATCAAGATGGAGGGTTTCAACGACACAGAGAATTGCAAAACAACCTGAGGGCAGTGTACAACTGGGCAGCTGAGGTGAGGCCAATCACTGATAAGTGATTCCAGCCGCGTGCTCATGCAGCGCAAGACTCGCATAAACCTCAAAACATGACCCTAATTGGCAAGACGCGACATTTCCTTATAAGATCGCGCCTTCCCCTATTTCGTCGCCCCGTGCGGCTTTCGCCGCAGGTCTCGCCGTTTTTCCAAAAAACCCGGCTTTGAGTTCTGCGGTCGTTGCAAAGAAGGTAGTTAATGATGAGCGCAAGGCACTTTCTCTCCCTGATGGATTGCACGCCCGAAGAGCTGGTCAGCGTGATCCGTCGTGGTACCGAGCTAAAAGACCTGCGTGATCGCGGCGTTCTCTTCGAACCCCTGAAGAATCGCGTTTTGGGCATGATTTTCGAAAAGTCATCGACCCGCACCCGACTGTCATTTGAAGCCGGCATGATCCAACTTGGCGGCCAGGCCATTTTTCTGTCCCCTCGCGACACCCAACTGGGCCGCGGTGAGCCAATCGGCGACTGCGCGATCGTTATGTCGCGCATGCTCGATGCAGTCATGATCCGCACCTTTGGTCACAACACACTGACCGAGTTCGCAGCCAATTCGCGCGTCCCCGTGATCAACGGACTGTCAGATGATCTGCACCCGTGCCAGCTATTGGCTGACATGCAGACTTTCCTTGAGCACCGTGGCTCGATCAAGGGTAAAACCGTGGCCTGGATCGGCGACGGCAACAACATGTGCAACAGCTATATAGAAGCCGCCATTCAGTTTGATTTCCAATTGCGCGTTGCCTGCCCTGAAGGCTATGAACCGAATCCTGAGTTCGTGGCCTTGGCCGGTGATCGCGTGACCATCGTGCGTGACCCGCGTGAAGCCGTGATCGGTGCGCACTTGGTCAGCACGGACGTCTGGACCTCGATGGGTCAGGAAGAAGAAACCGCCAAACGTCTGGAACTGTTTGCCCCGTACCAGGTTGACCGCGCTCTGCTCGACCTCGCCGCAGAGGACGTCCTGTTCATGCATTGTCTGCCAGCCCACCGCGGCGAGGAAATCAGCCTCGACCTGCTGGATGACCCGCGCTCGGTTGCCTGGGATCAAGCTGAAAACCGCCTGCACGCGCAAAAAGCCTTGCTCGAGTTTCTGGTTAAACCGGCGTACCAACCGGCATGAGCCAGCCGCTATTGCTGAACCTGCGTGATCTGGCCTGCGGGTATCAAGGCCAGAGCGTGGTGCAACACCTCAACCTGCACCTTAATGCCGGCGATATCGGTTGCCTGCTCGGGTCCTCTGGTTGCGGCAAAACCACGACACTGCGCGCAATTGCCGGTTTTGAGCCCGTGCACCAGGGTGAAATCCAGCTGGCGGGGGAAGTCATCTCACGTGCCGGCTTTACCCTGGCCCCAGAGAAACGTCGCATCGGCATGGTGTTTCAGGACTACGCCCTGTTCCCACACCTGAGCGTGGCCGACAACATTGCGTTTGGTATTCGTAAACACCCGAACAAAGACCGTGTCATTGAAGAACTGCTGGAACTGGTCAATCTCAAAGACCTGGGCAAGCGCTTCCCTCACGAGCTTTCGGGTGGCCAGCAGCAACGTGTCGCACTTGCCCGGGCCTTGGCCCCAGAGCCCCAACTGCTCCTGCTGGATGAACCGTTCTCTAACCTGGACGGTGAGTTGCGCCGCAAACTGAGCCACGAGGTACGCGACATTCTCAAATCTCGTGGCACCAGCGCGATCCTGGTGACGCACGACCAGGAAGAAGCCTTTGCTGTGAGCGACCATGTAGGCGTCTTCAAAGAAGGTCGCCTAGAGCAGTGGGATACGCCCTACAACCTCTATCACGAACCATTGACGCCGTTTGTGGCGAGTTTTATTGGCCAGGGCTATTTCATTCGCGGGCAACTGCTTAGCCCAGAATCGGTACAAACCGAGTTGGGCGTGTTGCGCGGCAACCGCGCTTACAACTGGCCAACCGGCGGCGCCGTCGATGTGTTGCTGCGCCCCGATGACATTGTCTACGCCCCGGACAGCCCGTTGAAAGCCAGAATCATCGGCAAGACCTTTCTGGGCGCCTCGACCCTGTACCGCTTGCAGCTACCGACGGGCAGCCAGCTGGAGTCAATTTTCCCAAGCCATGTCGATCACGCACCTGGAACCGACGTCGGCATCCGAGTGGCGGCGGAGCACCTGGTGATGTTTCAAGGAAGCGGCAGCACAGCCGCACAGATTCCTCACGGGGAATCCGGTGTAAGGCGTTTCAGCAACGCTCATTGATATCGAATGGCATTGAGGAGCGAGCCTGGCTCGCTCCAGCAGCCTTAAACCCGACCTATCTCTGCAAACGTCGCCTGCGTATGCTCTGCCAGCACCGACGGCGCCAGTTCAACTTCCAACCCGCGTCGGCCGGCGCTGACATAGATCGTCTCGAACGCCTTGGCGCTCGCATCAATGAACGTTCGCAAGTGCTTCTTTTGCCCCAGCGGGCTGATCCCGCCCAATAGGTAGCCTGTCGCTCGCTGAGCCGCAGCAGGGTCAGCCATTTCGGCTTTTTTGACCCCGGCAGCGTGAGCCAACGCTTTTAAATCAAGACTTCCGACGACCGGTACAACGGCGACCAATAATTCACCTTTTTCACTGCTGGCCAACAACGTCTTGAACACTTGGGCCGGCTCGAGATTGAGCTTTTCCGCGGCTTCCAACCCATACGACGCGGCCTTAGGGTCATGTTCGTAGCTATGCACTCGGTGTTGGGCGCGAACTTTTTTCAGCAGATCCAATGCAGGCGTCATGACAGCCCCTGTTGTGTTTTGACTAAAGATTCAGATGCCGGATTTTAGGCTATTGGCCAATAAAAAACGCGCTAGATCGGGCATTCCGGCTGTCTTTGTAGCTGAATCGTTACAGTGATTCATACCAATTTGTATTTTTTCCTTACAGAAAACTAACACCAAAAACTCATATGAAAGTCAGAATGTGAATACTCGTTCACTTTCGACCTTTGACAGCAGTGTTTCTTGTCTATATTTTTTCGATTCTGAATATGTTGCCTTTACTCAGGTTCTATTACCGTCCTGTGAATACCCAAAAAAGACAGCATCGTTTTTTTGCACCGCAGCACAAACAGCACTGACTAACGACGTCAAAAAACAACAAAAATGAGGTTTCAAATGACGACTGCAACGCAGCACCCCAAGCTTTCAGGTCAGTGCCTTGCCGAGTTTCTCGGTACCGCACTGTTAATCTTTTTCGGTACCGGTTGCGTTGCGGCTCTCAAGGTCGCGGGTGCCAGCTTTGGCTTATGGGAAATCAGCATCATCTGGGGCATTGGCGTCAGCATGGCGATCTACCTGACGGCAGGCGTTTCCGGCGCGCACCTCAATCCAGCAGTCAGCATTGCGCTGTGCCTGTTCACCGACTTTGATAAACGCAAACTGCCGTTCTACATCCTGGCGCAAGTCGCCGGCGCCTTTTGCGCGGCGGCACTGGTTTATACGCTCTACAGCAATTTGTTCTTCGATTACGAACAAGCGCACCACATGGTTCGCGGCAGCCAGGAAAGCCTCGAGCTAGCCTCTGTGTTCTCGACGTATCCGCATCCGGCGCTGTCAACGTTGCAGGCCTTCTTGGTTGAAGTGGTGATCACGGCGATCCTCATGGGCGTGATCATGGCCCTCACTGATGACAAAAATGGCTTGCCGCGTGGCCCGCTGGCTCCTCTGCTGATTGGCCTGCTGATTGCTGTAATCGGCAGCTCGATGGGTCCGCTAACAGGGTTTGCAATGAACCCGGCACGAGATTTCGGTCCTAAACTGATGACATTCTTCGCCGGCTGGGGCGAAATTTCGTTCACCGGAGGCCGCGATATTCCTTACTTCCTGATTCCAATTTTTGCACCCATCGTGGGTGCATGCCTCGGCGCAGCCATTTACCGCGGGTTGATTGCCCGCCACTTGCCAGAGGTTGAGTCCGTGCCTGCGGACGCTCCAGTGGTCGCCGAGGTGAAAACCCAGGCTTCTTGATACCGACTTATGAAACGGGGCGCACGAGACGACTGCCCGTCACTGTCTCGCGCCCTGAAACCATTACTTCATTCTGCAAGGCAACCTCATGACCGACATTCAGAATAAGAACTACATCATTGCGCTGGACCAAGGCACCACCAGTTCGCGAGCGATCATTTTCGATCGTGACGCCAACGTGGTTTGCACGGCGCAACGCGAGTTTCAACAGCATTACCCGCAAGCCGGCTGGGTAGAGCATGACCCGATGGAAATCTTCGCCACCCAGAGCGCTGTCATGGTTGAAGCGCTGGCCCAGGCGGGCCTGCATCACGATCAGGTTGCTGCCATCGGCATTACCAACCAGCGTGAAACCACCGTCGTGTGGGACAAGGTCAGCGGTCGCCCGATCTATAACGCCATTGTCTGGCAGTGCCGACGCAGCACCGAAATCTGCGAACAGCTCAAGCGCGATGGCCACGAGCAGTACATCAGCGACACTACAGGCCTGGTGACCGACCCGTACTTCTCGGGGACCAAACTCAAGTGGATCCTCGACAACGTTGAAGGCAGCCGCGAGCGTGCGCGCAAGGGCGAGTTGCTGTTCGGCACCGTCGACAGCTGGCTGATCTGGAAATTTACCGGCGGCAAAACCCACGTTACCGACTACACCAACGCCTCACGCACCATGCTCTTCAACATCCATACCCTGGAGTGGGATGCCAAGATGCTTGACGTGCTGGATATCCCGCGCGAAATGCTGCCAGAGGTCAAGTCTTCTTCTGAAATCTATGGCCGCACCAAAAGCGGCATCGCCATTGGCGGTATTGCAGGCGACCAGCAAGCAGCGCTGTTTGGCCAGATGTGCGTAGAACCGGGGCAAGCCAAGAACACCTACGGCACCGGCTGCTTCCTGCTGATGAACACCGGCACCAACGCCGTCAAATCGACCCACGGCCTGCTGACGACCATCGCCTGCGGCCCACGCGGCGAAGTGGCCTACGCCCTGGAAGGTGCCGTCTTCAACGGCGGTTCGACTGTGCAATGGCTGCGCGATGAACTGAAAATCATCAATGACGCCCTCGACACCGAATATTTTGCCAGCAAGGTCAAAGACAGCAATGGCGTGTATCTGGTGCCTGCTTTCACCGGCCTGGGTGCTCCTTACTGGGACCCATATGCCCGTGGCGCACTGTTCGGTCTGACCCGTGGCGTACGCGTAGATCACATCATTCGTGCATCACTTGAGTCGATTGCCTACCAGACTCGTGACGTTCTGGACGCCATGCAGCAAGACTCGGGCGAACGTCTTAAAGCCTTGCGCGTTGACGGTGGCGCCGTGGCCAACAACTTCCTGATGCAATTTCAGGCCGACATTCTCGGGACCATGGTTGAACGCCCACAAATGCGTGAAACCACAGCGTTGGGCGCCGCCTACCTGGCAGGTCTGGCTTGCGGCTTTTGGGGCAGCCTGGATGAATTGCGCAGTAAAGCAGTGATCGAGCGCGAATTCGAACCTCAGCTCGATGAAGCCAGCAAAGAGAAACTCTATGCTGGCTGGAAGAAAGCAGTAGAGCGCACCCGCGACTGGGAACCTCACGAGGAAAGCAACTGAGTCTGCCTACCCATACAGCAGGCTAAACACCCAACGGGCGCCCTTCGCGCCCGTTGTCACATTGGTATTCATGGCACCTGCGTGTAGCAGGCTGGCCCCTTCCTGCGGCATCATGAGCGCATTTTGCTTCGCCGCCCAAAGGAAACTCCATGAATCTGCCTCCACGCCAGCAGCAGATCCTCGAACTCGTTCGCGAGCGCGGCTATGTCAGCATCGAGGAAATGGCTCAGTTATTCGTCGTTACACCTCAGACCATCCGCCGAGACATCAACCAATTGGCCGAGGCTGATTTGCTGCGTCGCTATCACGGCGGCGCGGCCTATGATTCCAGCGTTGAAAACACGGCCTACGCCATGCGCGCCGATCAAATGCGCGATGAGAAACGCCGGATCGGCGAAGCAATCGCCGCACAAATTCCTGACCACGCTTCGATATTCATTAATATCGGCACCACTACCGAGTCAATTGCTCGGGCGCTGCTCAACCACAACCACCTCAAGATCATCACTAACAACCTGCATGTCGCTTCAATCCTCAGCGCCAAAGACGACTTTGAAGTGCTGATCGCAGGCGGCAATGTACGTCGTGACGGCGGCATTGTCGGCCAGGCCAGTGTCGACTTCATCAATCAGTTCAAGTTCGATTTCGCACTGATCGGTATCAGTGGCATTGACTCGGATGGCAGCCTGCTGGATTTTGACTATCAAGAAGTCCGTGTTTCACAAGCCATCATCGCCAATGCCCGACAAGTGATTCTGGCAGCGGACTCCAGCAAATTCGGGCGCAATGCCATGGTCCGGCTGGGACCCATCACTTTGATTGACTGCCTGGTGACCGACCAGCACCCCGTGCCAGAACTGACGCAATTGCTGTCACAGAACAAGATCCGCCTCGAGGTGGTTTAAGCCCGCCCCGCTCCACGCTGTAAGAGCTGTAAGAGCTGTAAGAGCTGTAAGAGCTGTAAGAGCTGTAAGAGCTGTAAGAGCTGCCGCAGGCTGCGATCCTTTGATAGTGAGGTCAAACGATCGCAGCTTTAGCCCCTGAGCAACTCCTGCACGGTCTTTCGCACCGCTGAATGTTCGAAAATCTTCCTTTCAATACTATTCGATGAGTTTTTTCAATCGAAGGGCACTGGCTGCGCGCTAATTTATCCGCTACCATTTTCGCAAATGAACATTAATGTTCGAATTCAAATATGCGTAAATAACGCGAGGCCCCGACATGCCCTTGACTACCGTGCCAGCCACTCCTCTTGCCGAGGTCTACGACGTTGCCGTGATTGGTGGCGGAATCAATGGTGTCGGCATCGCGGCTGACGCTGCAGGTCGCGGGCTGTCTGTCTTCCTGTGCGAAAAAGACGACTTGGCCAGCCATACCTCCTCGGCCAGTAGCAAACTGATTCACGGTGGCCTGCGTTACCTTGAGCATTACGAGTTCCGTTTGGTACGCGAAGCGCTGGCTGAACGTGAAGTACTGCTGGCCAAAGCACCGCACATCGTAAAACCCATGCGCTTTGTACTGCCACATCGCCCGCACCTGCGCCCAGCCTGGATGATTCGTGCCGGTCTGTTTCTCTACGACAACCTGGGCAAACGCGAAAAGCTCGCCGGTTCTGTCAGCCTCAAGTTCGGCGCAGACAGCCCACTCAAGCCGGAAATCAGCAAAGGCTTTGAATATTCTGACTGCTGGGTGGATGACGCTCGTCTGGTCGTACTCAATGCCATGTCTGCGCGGGAAAACGGCGCTCACATTCACACCCAGACCCGCTGCGTCAGCGCACAGCGTAATAAAGGTCTGTGGGAATTGAATTTCGAACGTGCCGACGGCAGTCTTTTCTCGATTCGCGCCAGAGCCTTGGTCAACGCCGCCGGCCCTTGGGTAGCGAAGTTCATAAAAGACGACCTGAAACTGGATTCGCCTTACGGCATCCGCCTGATTCAAGGCAGCCATCTGATCGTGCCCAAGCTGTATGACGCGCCCAATGCGTTCATTCTGCAGAACGAAGACCAGCGAATCGTGTTCACCATTCCATATCTGGACCAGTTCACCATCATTGGCACCACAGACCGCGAGTACACGGGTGATCCGGCTCAGGTCAAGATCACTGAGCAAGAAACCGATTACCTGTTGAAGGTCGTTAACTCACACTTCAAGAAGCAACTGAGCCGCGACGATATTCTGCGCACCTACTCGGGCGTACGCCCACTGTGCAATGACGAGTCGGACAACCCGTCGGCGGTGACGCGTGATTACACCCTCGCCCTGTCAGGCGCTTCGGGCGAAGCGCCGCTGCTGTCCGTGTTCGGGGGCAAATTGACCACCTACCGCAAATTGGCCGAGTCAGCCATGGCGCAACTGACCCCCTACTTCACCCAGATCAAACCCAGCTGGACAGCCAAAGCGACCTTGCCGGGCGGCGAAGACATGACCACGCCCCAGGCCCTTGGCACTGCACTGATCAACAAACATAACTGGCTAGACGCGGCCATTGCCAAACGCTGGGCAATAACCTACGGCAGCCGCGCCTGGCAGATACTGGAAGGCGTACAAAGCTTGAGCGAGATGGGTGAGCACATCGGCAGCGGCCTCTATAGCCGTGAGGTGGATTACCTCTGCCGCCAGGAATGGGCACTGGATGCGCAAGATATTCTGTGGCGCCGGACCAAACTGGGCTTGTTCACCACCGCAGCCGAGCAAGAGCGCCTGGCGCAGTACATGGCCAGCCTGAACCTCAAGCCACGCAAGGTCGAGGCTGCCTGAACCGCAAAGCCCCCGCTTCAATAGGTACAGTGAACAGGCCAGCCTCGCGATATTCGACAGCCAGAAGATCGCGAGGCTGGCCTTACACTGCCGCCAACTTCATTCGGTTTTCCGAACGCTCATAGCCTCGCCATTCGGCTTTCCGGGCAAAGCTCTTTTTGCCACTCTCCCTTAAAATATAAATAATCTATATAAATCAGTAGGTTATCGTTTATTTCCAGCTCTGGCATGACTCATGCTCTACACTCAGAGCCGAATGCCAAAACATCGCTCAGGCGGTTTGGCTTTTCGAAGTACATAAAGGGCTCGTGAACGGGCTCAAATAAAAAAAACAATGTCGAGGAAAAATCGATGCGCATCGTTCCGCAACTTTTGGGCGCAGCCATTGCTGCTGCTCTGATTAGCACTCCAGTTTTTGCCGATGAACTGACCGGCACACTGAAGAAAATCAAAGACTCCGGCACCATCACCCTTGGGCATCGTGACTCCTCCATCCCGTTTTCTTACATTGCAGATGGCACCGGTAAACCGGTCGGCTACTCGCACGATGTGCAACTGGCAATCGTTGAGGGCCTGAAAAAGCAACTCGATCTGCCAGACCTCAAGGTCAAGTACAACCTGGTCACCTCCCAGACCCGTATCCCGCTGGTACAAAACGGCACCGTCGACGTTGAATGTGGTTCTACCACCAACAACGCCGAGCGCGCTCAGCAAGTCGATTTCTCGGTCGGCATTTTCGAAATCGGTACTCGTCTGCTGTCCAAAAAGGATTCGTCCTACAAGGATTTCGCTGACCTGAAAGGTAAAAACGTCGTGACCACCGCGGGCACCACGTCCGAGCGCATCCTCAAGGCCATGAACGCCGACAAGCAGATGGGCATGAACGTGATCTCGGCAAAAGACCACGGTGAAGCCTTCAACATGCTGGAGTCGGGCCGCGCAGTCGCATTCATGATGGACGACGCCCTGCTGGCTGGCGAAATGGCCAAAGCCAAGAAGCCGACTGACTGGGCCGTTACTGGCACACCACAGTCCTATGAAATCTATGGCTGCATGGTGCGCAAAGGCGATCCAGCCTTCAAAAAGGCAGTGGATGACGCCATCGTTGCCTACTACAAGTCCGGTGACGTTGAAAAATCCTACGCCAAGTGGTTCCAGTCGCCTATTCCACCGAAAGGCCTGAACCTCAACTTCCCGATGAGCAAAGAGCTCAAAGAGCTGATTGCCAATCCGAACGACAAGCCAGCGCCAGAAGAGAAACCGGCAGCCTGATCCTTGAATAACAAGGTGTGTGAGTGCGCATGGACGCACTCACACACCTTGTTCTCCTGCTGTACTGGCTATTTATGTATTAGTGAGCACTCGAACCGTTGGTTATCGAGCGGTTTGCGTGTGCCCGACAGCACTGTCGGTGTGAACGGATTCCCTAAGCAAGTGCTCGTCAATAGACCCATCTGAGGGGTGACCCTGAATGAATTACAACTGGGACTGGAGCGTCTTCTTCAAGTCCACCGGCGTAGGCCGCGAGACATATCTCGACTGGTTTATTACCGGACTGGGCTGGACCATCGCGATCGCTGTTGTCGCCTGGATCATCGCGTTGCTGCTTGGTTCGCTGCTGGGCGTGATGCGCACCTTGCCGAACCGCTTTATCGCGGGCATTGCCACGGTTTACGTGGAAATTTTCCGAAATGTGCCCCTGCTGGTACAGCTGTTCATGTGGTACTTCCTGGTCCCCGACCTGCTGCCGCAGAACCTGCAGGACTGGTATAAGCAAGATCTCAACCCAACGACTTCGGCTTACCTGAGCGTGGTGGTGTGCCTGGGCCTGTTTACCGCTGCACGGGTGTGCGAACAAGTGCGCACCGGTATCGAAGCGCTGCCACGCGGCCAGGAATCAGCGGCCCGTGCCATGGGTTTCAGCCTGTCGCAGATCTACTGGAACGTGCTGCTGCCCCAGGCTTATCGCATCATCATTCCGCCGCTCACCTCAGAATTCCTCAACGTGTTCAAGAACTCCTCCGTGGCGTCCCTGATCGGTCTGATGGAACTGTTGGCACAAACCAAACAGACGGCCGAGTTCTCTGCCAACCTGTTTGAAGCCTTTACCCTGGCCACGCTGATCTACTTCACGCTGAACATGAGCTTGATGCTGCTTATGCGCCTGATCGAGAAAAAAGTCGCCGTACCCGGCCTGATGTCTCTGGGGGGCAAATAATGGACTTCTTCGATTTCAGCGGGATTGTTCCTGCCCTGCCGGGCCTGTGGAACGGCATGATCATGACCTTGAAGCTGATGGCGCTCGGCGTCATCGGTGGCGTTGCACTCGGTACTGTTCTGGCGCTGATGCGCTTGTCATCCAGCAAATGGCTGGCCAACCTGGCCGGCGCCTACGTGAACTATTTCCGTTCGATTCCGTTGCTGCTGGTGATTACCTGGTTCTACCTGGCCGTGCCGTTCGTGCTGCGCTGGATCACCGGCAAAGACACGCCAATTGGTGCCTTCGAGTCGTGCATGGTGGCTTTCGTCATGTTCGAGGCCGCTTACTTTTGCGAGATCGTACGGGCTGGTGTGCAGTCGATTCCAAAAGGCCAGATGGGCGCTGCCAAAGCGTTGGGCATGAGCTATGGCCAGGCCATGCGCCTGATCATCCTGCCCCAGGCGTTTCGCAAGATGACTCCGTTGCTGTTGCAGCAAAGTATTATTTTGTTCCAGGACACCTCGCTGGTTTACACCGTGGGCCTGGTGGACTTCCTCAATGCTTCGCGCTCCAGTGGCGATATCATCGGCCGCTCCAATGAATTCCTGATTTTCGCCGGTCTGGTGTATTTCATCATCAGCTTTTCCGCCTCGCTGCTGGTCAAGCGTCTGCAAAAAAGGTTTGCCGTATGATCTCGATCAAGAACATCAACAAGTGGTACGGGGACTTCCAGGTACTGACCGATTGCAGTACCGAAGTCAAAAAAGGCGAAGTGGTTGTCGTCTGCGGCCCATCGGGCTCGGGCAAATCGACCTTGATCAAGTGCGTCAACGCCCTTGAGCCGTTCCAGAAAGGCGACATCGTGGTCGACGGCACATCGATTGCCGACCCGAAAACCAACCTGCCAAAACTACGCTCACGGGTTGGCATGGTGTTCCAGCATTTCGAACTGTTCCCGCACATGACCATCACCGAAAACCTGACCATTGCTCAGGTCAAGGTGCTGGGCCGCAGCAAGGAAGAAGCCACCAAAAAAGGCCTCGAACTGCTGGAGCGTGTTGGCTTGTCGGCCCACGCCCACAAGCATCCTGGCCAGTTGTCCGGTGGTCAGCAGCAGCGCGTAGCGATTGCCCGCGCTTTGGCCATGGACCCGATCGTGATGCTGTTCGACGAGCCGACCTCGGCACTTGACCCGGAAATGGTTAACGAAGTACTCGACGTGATGGTGCAACTGGCCCAGGAAGGCATGACCATGATGTGCGTCACCCACGAAATGGGTTTTGCACGCAAGGTGGCCAACCGGGTGATCTTTATGGACCAGGGCAAGATCGTCGAAGACTGTGAGAAAGAAGAGTTCTTCGGTGACGTAAGCGCCCGCTCCGAACGCGCCCAGCACTTCCTCGCCAAAATCCTGCAGCACTAAATAGCACCACGCCTCGCAGGAGCGAGCTTGTCTCGCGATCTTTTGATCTTCTAAAAGATCGTGAGACAAGCTCGCTCCTACAGGTGATATCCGTTAATCAGCTGCCATTGCGCAGTGGTTGACCCAAGGCATCTGTGATGAAATGCGACCCCAACCTTTATCGCGGTGCCCCGCCCTCACTTGCCGTGAAACCACGCCTGCTTCGTCATTTACTGTTGCCGCCGCTGATTATCCTGATGATGATCGGGCTGGGTTATGCGGGTTATCGCATCAGTGAACATTTCGGGGTCACTACCCTTAGCGAAAGTGGCGAACGCCAGCTTGAGTTGCACGCGCGCACGGTCGAAAGCGAACTCAGCAAGTACACCTACCTGCCCAGCCTGCTGGAGCTGGAGTCCAGTGTTTCAACCTTACTGGCGGACCCGACCGTGCAAAATCGGGTCGCCGTCAATCAATACCTCGAAGGCCTGAACCGCCGCAGTCGCAGCCGGGCTATTTACGTGCTCGACACCACCGGCCGGGTCGTCGCCACCAGCAACTGGCGGGATACCGACAGTTACCTGGGTGAGGACTTGTCTTTTCGCGCTTATTTCCAGGACGCCGTACGCGGCCAACCGGGGCGCTTCTATGGTATTGGCAGCACCACCGGCGAGCCGGGTTACTACCTGGCACACGGCCTGGAGGAGCAAGGCAAGATCATTGGCGTCGCGGTGATCAAGGTCCGTCTCGAAGCCCTTGAAGAACGCTGGCAGCGGGCGCGCCTCGAAGCCTATGTCAGTGACGAAAACGGCATCATCATTCTGTCCAGTGACCCGGCCCGACGGCTCAAATCGGTTCGTCCGCTGACCGCTGATATCAAGGAACAATTGGCGCGCAGCCTGCAGTATTACTGGTGGCCATTGATCGAACTGCAGCCGCTGGCGCGCGAGCGACTGGGTGAAGGTATCGAGAAAGTAACCTTTACGGCCAATAACGAGGTCGTCACCGACGACAAGGAAGTCAGTTATCTGGCCCAGACCCGCAGGCTCAACGACACACCATGGGACATCACCCTGCTCACCCCCTTGCAAGACTTGAGACGCGAAGCGGCCAATCAGGGGATGCTGGTGGCGGGAGCGTTTGCACTGCTGGCCTTTTTGCTGATTGCCTGGAACGAGCGGCGTAAAGTCATCGCCACGCGGCTGGCAGCCCGCGAAGCCTTGCAAGAGGCCAATAACCAGCTGGAACGCAAAATCACTGAACGCACGGCCCACTTGCGCGCCAGCAACGAACGCCTCAAAGGCCAGATTCGCGAGCGTCGCCAGGCAGAAGAAACCTTGCGCCGCGCCCAGGACGAACTGGTGCAAGCCGGAAAACTGGCGGCCATCGGGCAAATGTCTACGAGCATTGCCCACGAGTTGAACCAGCCGCTGGCAGCCCTGCGAACCCTGTCCGGCAACACGGTGCGCTTTCTGGAGCGTGGCGACCTGACTGTTGCGGCCAACAACCTGAGCACCATCAATAATCTGGTCGACCGCATGGGCCGCATCACCGCCAACCTGCGCTCATTTGCACGGCGCGGTGACGACCATGGCCAAGCCAATCTGAACAAAGCAATCGAGGCCGTGTTGCAACTGCTCGCCAGTCGTCTTGAAGACTCAGGCATTGTGCTGCACCAACACTGCAGCGATGCCGCCCTCAAGATCGATCAAACCCGGCTCGAGCAGATCCTCCTCAACTTGATCGGCAATGCGCTGGACGCCCTCCAGGACCAGCCAGATGCCCCGCAAGTGTGGCTTGAGGGCGAACACAGTGACGGTAAATACCGTTTGCGCGTGCGCGACAATGGCCCCGGTATTGATCCAGAAAACCGCAAGCATCTGTTTGAACCGTTTTTCACCACCAAACCCGGCGAGCAAGGCCTTGGCCTTGGTTTGACCCTGTCTGCCAGCCTCGCGGCGGCCGCAGGCGGCAACCTGGGCGTCGAGTTCCCGCAGCCTGGTGGTGTCGCCTTTGTCCTCCTTTTACCGCTGGTGCAACCTGCTAAGGCCGAGCCGATATGAACCACGAGCTGACCGTCCTGATTGTTGAAGACGACCCTCACGTACTCTTGGGCTGCCAACAGGCGCTCGCGCTAGAAGACATTCAGTGCGAAGGCGTGAGCAGTGCCGAGCAGGCCCTGGCGCGAGTCGGCGATAATTTCCCCGGCATCGTCATCAGTGATATCCGCCTGCCGGGCATGGATGGCCTGGAGTTGCTCAAGCGACTCAAAGCCCGCGATCGTAGCCTGCCGGTGGTCTTGATTACCGGTCATGGCGATATTTCCATTGCTGTCGGCGCGATGCGCGACGGTGCCTACGACTTTATGGAAAAGCCGTTCTCCCCGGAACGTCTGGTGGATGTGGCACGCCGAGCGCTGGAGCAACGCAGCCTGGCCCGCGAAGTGTGGTCATTGCGTCGTCAATTGGCCGAACGCGACTCGCTGGAAGGACGCATCATCGGCCGCTCGCCGGCCATGCAGCAATTACGCGAATTGATCGCCAACGTCGCCGATACATCGGCCAATGTGCTGATTGAAGGTGAAACCGGGACCGGCAAGGAGTTGGTCGCCCGTTGTCTGCACGACTTCAGCCGTCGCCAGCCCCAACAGTTTGTCGCCCTCAACTGCGGCGGATTGCCCGAAAACCTGTTTGAAAGCGAAATCTTCGGCCATGAAGCCAATGCCTTCACCGGTGCCGGAAAACGCAGGATCGGCAAGATTGAGCACGCCAACGGCGGCACGCTGTTTCTCGACGAAGTCGAAAGCATGCCGATCAACCTGCAAATCAAACTGCTACGGGTCTTACAGGAGCGCACCCTGGAACGCCTGGGCTCCAACCAGAGCATTGATGTCGACTGCCGGGTGATTGCCGCGACCAAATCCGACCTTGATCAGTTGGGCAAGTCGGGCCAATTTCGCAGCGACCTTTACTACCGCCTGAACGTGGTCACCCTCGAACTGCCGCCGCTGCGCGAGCGCCGCGAAGACATCCTGCAGTTGTTCGAATACTTCCTGCAGCAATCGTCCCTGCGGTTTGACCGCACCGCGCCTGAACTGGATAACCAGACCCTGTCCAGCCTCATGAGCCATGACTGGCCGGGGAACGTGCGAGAACTGCGCAACGTGGCCGAACGATTTGCGCTGGGCCTGCCGGCCTTTAAAAAGCCGGGGAGCAGCACGTCACAAGGGCTGGGTTTTTCCGAGGCTGTCGAAGCTTTCGAACGCACCCTGCTCACCGACGCTCTGCAACGCAGTGGCGGCAATCTGACCCAAGCCAGCCAGGAACTGGGCATGGCCAAGACCACATTATTCGACAAAGTTAAAAAATACGGGCTCGCGCACTGATGGATCTGGTTCTTAAAGCCGCTCTGGGGGCGGGTGTCGTCATCATCCTGGCGATCCTGGCAAAAACCAAAAACTACTACATCGCCGGTCTGGTCCCGCTGTTCCCGACCTTTGCCTTGATCGCTCACTACATTGTTGGCAAAGGCCGTTCAATAGACGACCTGAAGACCACCATCGTGTTCGGCATGTGGTCGATCATCCCGTATTTCGTCTACTTGGCTGCGCTGTATGTGCTGGTGGACAGGTTGCGCCTTGAAACCTCGCTGGCATTGGCGGCAGTGGCCTGGCTAATCGCCGCTACGGTGCTGGTGAGCGTTTGGGTCCGTCTGCACTGAGCCGCGGCTCTTGCGATCTTTAAAAGATAAAAAGATCGCGAGACAAGCTCGCGCCAACAGGCAAGACAAAGCAGGCACGACCCTTGCATTTCCTCTACAAAGCCCGCCCGGCCTGGTTCGGCGGCGATTGAACGGGGTAAATGACACATTGAACATTCTCGATCTCGACCATAGTCTGACCGCCCAGGCGCCGATTGCGCAGCGATTGGCCGATGGCCGCGCAACACGTCTCGATTTGCTCGAATTAGGCCCAAAATTGCGGCTCTGGTCGACCGAGCGCAATTACCAGCGCTTCGTCAAACAGCTGCAACAGCGTCCGAAAGCTCCCGCGAACAAGCCAGAAATATTCTTTATCGGTTCTGGCGACTACCACCACCTTACGCCGGCACTATTGACTGATCTGCGTGAGCCCGTGACGCTGATCCACTTCGACAACCACCCGGACTGGGTCCGCTTTGCCCCCCGCCGGCATTGCGGTTCGTGGGTCAATCGCGCGCTGAAACTGCCGAATATCAAACGCATCATCACCCTCGGCCCGTGCAGCGACGACCTGGAGAACCCTCAGTTCAAAGGCGGCAACCTGGGCGCCTTGCAACGCGGCGACTTGCAGCTCTTTCCTTGGCAACACGCCCCCACCAAAGTCTGGGGGCGGATCGGCGATGCCGCTGGTCACGAACAGCGTGAAAACCTTCTGCACTGGCGCAACCTGGCCGATCAGGACTGGCCAACCTTTATCGACCAACTGATCCAGGGGCTGCCAACTGAAGCGGTGTGGATCACCATCGACAAAGACGTGCTGGCCAGCGAAGACGCCGCCACTAACTGGGACCAGGGTGGCATGCGCCTGACCCACTTGTTGCACGCCATACGCGCCCTGGCGTCCAGCAAACGCGTATTGGGCATTGATGTGTGCGGCGAATTTGCCAAGGCTCCGCACACCAACGTGCTCAAACGCTGGGAGGCCAAATCAGATCAGCCGCCGCCGGAGCGCTGGAGCGACACCGACCTCTTGCGCAACTCAACCACTAACCAAGCGTTGATTTCGCTATTTGAGGAGTTGTACCCGTGACGCTGATTGTGATCTTGCTGGTGGCGTTTTCGATTGTGCTCGATGTAATTGGTCAACTGTGCTTCAAGGTGGGCCTTGACCGCTTGCCCGAACTGGAAGGCGGCTTCCGCCTGAGTGCGTTCTGGGGCCAAGTGTTTAACGCCCCTATGTTATGGGCCGGGGTCGGCGCTTATGTCATCGAATTTTTCGTCTGGCTCGAAGCCTTGTCACGCGCTCCGCTGAGCCTGTTGTTCCCGGCTGCGGCGCTGGCTTACTGCGGCGTGGTGTTCGCCGGCAAGGTATTTCTGGGCGAACACGTGAGCCGTCGCCGCTGGATGGGCACGCTGGTGATCACCTTGGGCGTGATGCTGGTCTGCATCGCCGGAACATAAGGAGACTGATGATGGAAAAGACTCAACCAATGAACACAACACCCAATGGCTGGTTGCATGGCCGAGTGGGTACGGTAGTGCTATGGGCGCTGCTGATCATTCTTGAAAGTGGCGGACAAATAGCCACCAAAGTCGGCGGCGACCAACTGGGCCAGATGGATTTCAACTTGCAATGGCTGCAAGCCGTGATGACCAACTCGGGTGTGTGGGTGGCGATTGCCTGTTACGTGGGCGCGTTTTTCGTATGGATGTTGATTCTGCGGCGCAGCAGTTTGTCGCTGGCCTTCCCGTTGAGTTCACTGGTGTTTGTAGGGGTGTTGCTGGGCTCGTGGCTGGGCCTGGGAGAACACATCAGCTTGCTGCACTGGGCGGGCGTCGCAGTGATTATCGTCGGAATTGCTCTGCTGGCCGACGGTGAGCCCGAACACTGACTCCTTCACCAGCGACTACAGGACTCCCGCCAAACCCGCGAGGCCACACCTGTAGTCGCTGACGAGATGAGGGCCGCAGGACCGCCGTCCAGGCCAGCCCTTACGGGGTGTGTTTAGAACTTGTAACTCACTGCCGTCTGCACGCTTCCCTGATTCACTTCGCCAACTTCTTTGACGATGCTGCTGTCCGCCGCCGAGCCAACCAGGCGTATCCAACTGGCACTGGCGACCAACGACCAGTTATGCGCCAGCGGGAATTCAAAGTTCTGGGTCAACGTGACGTTCTGGAAACCCCCGCTGGCGTTGTAGCGCGAAATCCCTGAGGCCTGAGCCTCGCTGGCGTTAACGCCAAAGAAGGTCGACATCTGCCGGCCATCGGCAAAGTGCGCGGACAATTGGCTGCTACCGATAATCCCGAACCCCAGCGGATACCCCAACTCACCGCCCACCTGCCCCAATACGCCGCCCTGCCCGCCTGCGGCACCCACCGCCTGGCCCACCTGAGCATATAAACGCCAGAAGTCGGCCGGGCTGTACTGCACAAAGCCGCCCAGTTGCGCCATGTCGGACACATACCGCAGACCGCGCAGCGAGCCATTGGCATTACGCCCTGGCAAATAGTTGATAAACGGGCCCGCGGTCCAGCCGTTGCTGTTGAGTGCGCTCCAGGTCAACCCGTCGTCAGTGTCCAGGCTGAAATCGCCCCAATCCACATCGAAATACGGCACTGGCACCGTCTGATAACGGCTGCCACTGGGGTCGTAAGGCTGATAACTCACCCCTGCGCCTACTTCTCCACTAGGGCCATCAGCCGCGTGCGCACCGGCGCTCAGCAGGGTGAGCAGCAAGAAAGCAGACAAAGGCGTTTTCATAACACGGGTTCCATAAAAGTTCATGCGCGCATAAATCGCTTTTTTGTCAGAGCGACGCAAGCACTGATGTTGTTTGTAGCGAGCTACAAAAATTGTAGCTCGCCTGCCCCCGTTCGCTCGAACTGGCCGCCAAGGCCCGCGCCCGCTGGGCTTTGGCAAGTTGGCACAGTCAATGCAATTACCTGTTCATGCGCAAACAGCGCCTCTCCTCAACAGGACAATGCAGATGATGCAATGGCATATCGTGTGTGATTTCGACGGGACCATTACCCGTACCGACGTCATCGACAACATTCTTCAACGCTTCGCTGACCCTAGCTGGGAGACGATCGAAGAACAATGGGTGCAAGGTGAAATCGGTTCGCGTGAATGCCTGAGCCGCCAGCTGTCGCTGGTCAAAGCCTCCCCAGCTGAATTGCTGGCCTATTTCGACACGGTGGAGATTGACCCGGACTTCCCGGATTTCGTCGATCACGTCATCGGCCTGGGCGCGACCATTGAAGTGGTCAGCGACGGCATCGAACAAGGCATCGCCCGCATCCTGGCGCGTAACTACGTGAGCCTGTTGCCGATCCTCGCCAACCGCCTGCGCCAGGTTGACCAGAACAGCTGGCGCATCGACTTCCCCTACGCCAGCGACGCCTGCCGCGCGGCCTCGGGCAACTGCAAATGCAAGTCCACCCCCAGCGGCAAACGCGTGCTGGTGATTGGCGATGGCCGCTCCGACATGTGCGTGGCCTCCAGCGCCGACTTCGTGTTTGCCAAGGACAGCCTGGCTGACCACTGCGAACGTAACGGCATCCCGTACGCGCGCTTCGATTCTTTCGCTGAACTCCCGGCCTTGCTCGCCAAATTGCCAAGCAACGCCGCCAACGCCCCTCATTATTCTCGTGACCAGCAGGAACTCTTCAATCATGTCTGATATTCGAATCGCTACCGCTGAAGACCAGATTCTTCTGGAAAAAGAAGCCAAATACTGCTCGTACGGCGATACCGTTCACTACATCGAACCACCGCGTATTTTCAGCCGCTGCGAAGGCTCCTACGTGTGGGACACCGAAGACCAGGCCTACCTTGACCTGCAAATGTGGTACTCGGCCGTTAACTTCGGTTACGCCAACCCGCGTCTGAACAACGCCCTCAAACAACAGATCGACACCCTGCCGCAGATCGCCAGCCAATACCTGCACAAAGGCAAGATCGAGCTGTCGGAGCGCATTGCGGTCGACGCCAAGAACAAGTTCGGCCTGGACGGTCGCGTCCACTTCAACGTCGGCGGCTCACAGTCCATCGAAGACTCCCTGAAGGTGGTGCGTAACGCCAGCAACGGCAAGAGCCTGATGTTCGCCTTCGAAGGCGGCTACCACGGCCGTACCCTGGGTGCGTCCTCGATCACGTCGAGCTACCGCTATCGTCGTCGCTACGGTCACTTTGGTGAGCGTGCGCAGTTCATCCCATTCCCGTACCACTTCCGCGGCCCTAAAGGCATGACCAAGGAAGAGTACGGCAGCTACTGCGTGAAGCAGTTCGCCCGTCTGTTTGAAACCGAATACAACGGTGTGTGGGACCCGAAAGTTGGCTCCAGCGAATACGCAGCGTTCTACGTCGAGCCGATCCAGGGCACCGGCGGCTACGTGATTCCACCGATGAACTTCTACCGCGAACTCAAAGAAGTGCTGGACCAGCACGGCATCTTGTTGGTGGTCGACGAAATCCAGATGGGTTTCTGGCGGACTGGCAAGCTGTGGTCGATCGAACACTTCGACGTCAAACCGGACGTGATCGTCTTCGGTAAGGCGCTGACCAACGGCCTCAACCCGCTGGGCGGCATCTGGGCTCGCGAAGAGCTGATCAACCCGAAGGTATTCCCGCCAGGTTCGACTCACTCCACCTTCGCCTCCAACCCGCTGGGCACCGCAGTCGGTCTGGAAATGTTCAAGATGACCAGCGAAGTCGACTACGGCGCGATGGTCATGGCCAAGGGCAAGTACTTCCTGGAAGGCCTGCAAGAGCTGCAAAAACGCTACCCGATCATCGGCGACGTCGACGGTCTGGGCCTGGCCCTGCGCTGCGAAATCTGCGCGCCGGACGGCTTCACACCAGACAAGGCAACCCTGGACTACATGGTTGAAGAAGGCATGAAGGGCGACATCGAAATCGACGGTAAGCGCTTGGGTCTGATTCTGGACGTGGGCGGCTACTACAAGAACGTCATCACCCTGGCTCCGTCGCTGGAAATCAGCTACGAAGAAATCGACCTGGGCCTGGCCCTGCTCGACCGCCTGCTGCACCGGGCGATGAAACGGTGAACGCGTCAGAGATCGATCTGGGCGAAGGCGACGCCGGTTTCGTTCTCGGCACGGGTGAGATCGGGATCCTGTTGATCCACGGTCTCACCGGCACCCCGACGGAACTCCGTCGGGTGGCCCAGGGCCTGGCCAAGGACGGTACGTGCACCGTGTACGTACCCACCCTGGCCGGGCACTGCGGTGACAATAGCGACCTGCAAGCCACTGGCTGGCAAGACTGGTACGAAGGCGTACGCAAAACCTTCGTCGGCGTTCGCCAACGTCATCAACAGGTATTTGTAGGCGGCTTGTCGATGGGCGCCGTGATGTCCATGTACGTGGCCTCCGAGCACCCAGGCCAGGTGGCCGGTTTGCTGATGTATTCCACCACGTTGCGTTACGACGGCTGGAGCATCAACAAACTGGCGTTCCTGACACCGCTGCTGATGAAGATTCCGTTTGGCGTGCACCTGTGCAGCTTTGAAGAAAAGCCGCCTTACGGCATCAAGAACGAACGTCTGCGGGCGATTGTCGAACGGCAGATGAAGGCCGGCGAAAGCAGCAATGCCGGGTTGTTGACGATGGAAGGCGTGACCGTGCGCGAACTGCACCGGATGAACGCGGTGGTGAGAAAACGCATGCCGTCGATCACCACGCCAGCGCTGGTCCTGCACTCCATTGAAGACGACATCACCAGCCGCTGGAACGCCGATTTCGTTGAACGTCATCTGGGGGGGCCGGTGACCAAAGTGCTGCTCGACAATTGCTACCACATGATCACCGTCGACCTGCAATATCGCCGCGTGATCGAGTTGAGTGCGGCCTTCGTGAAAAAGAACAGCACCGCCCCACAGCAACCCATTGAGTACTTGCAACAAGCCTGACCCCAAGGACGCCGCATGATTACTGCCCAAGCCTTTTCATCCATTCAGGCCATTGAGCGCGAAGCCTGGAATGATTGCTTCCCGGGTGCTCTGGAGGATTGGGACTACATCACGGCGGTTGAAAAAGCCGGCATCGAAGGCTTCGAATGGCGTTACCTGACGCTGTTCGAAGGCTCCACCCTGATTGCTGCGGCCACCGCATTCACGACCAGCTATCGGCTCGACACCACGGTTCAGGGCATCGGTAAACGCTTTACCGAGCAACTCAACCGCCTCATGCCCGGGCTGATGCAATTACACCTTTACGCCATCGGTTCGCCGGTGACGGAACAATGCAGCGCGGGTACGGCCAGCCATATCGCCGCCTCGGAACGCCCCGCCCTGCTCGCAAGACTCCTTCAACTGGCCCACAGCGACGCCGCCCAATTGGGCATCGGCCTGCTCGCCGTCAAGGACGTGCCCAGCAGCGATGATGACTGGGCACACAGTTGCAAGGCAGCGGGTTTTCAATCCATGCCCAGCCTGCCCAGCGCTATGCTCCCGGTGCCCTTCGGCTCGGTCGACAGCTACCTCGGTTCACTGGGTAAATCCACGCGCAAAGACATGCGACGCAAGCTGCGCGCCCCAGGCCCGCGGGTCGAATGGCGCAACAATATTGACGATGTGCTGCCCGAGATCATGCGCCTCTACGAAGCCACGCTCGCGCGCAGTGATTTGCAATTTGAACGCTTACCGCCCGCCTATTTCACCGGTATTCTCCAGCAACTGGGTGACCGGGCATTGTGCTCGCTGTATTGGGTGGACGAGCAACTGGTTGCCTTTAACCTGGTACTGATCGACGAACATCGGCTGGTCGACAAATTCTTCGGCCATGACCTTGAACTCAGTCGCGAATACAACTTGTACTTCAGGAGCTGGCTGGTGAATGTCGACTACTGTATTCAAAACAAGATTGCGCTTTATGAGTGTGGTCAGGCAGGGTATGCCAGCAAGATTCGCCTGGGTTGCATCTTTCATAACAACACGCTGTTCTTCCGCCATCGCAATCGGCTGATCAACAGTGTGCTCAAACTGGTCAAACTGTTCATCCGTCCTGACCGCCACGACCCCGCTCTGGCTGCTGCGATAAGCGAGTCATAATGCCCATCACGCCTGGTTCATCGCGCAAGCCCCACCCCTTTAAAGTGTCGCGCTGGACGGTTCAGCGCAAACTGGTACTGGCTTTTTGGCTGGTCAGCGTCGTACCGACGATGATCGCTGCCGAACTGGCCGCCACCACCCTGTCGCAAATTTTCGACAGCAACGTGCGCGTGTGGCTGCAGGAATCCACCAAGATCGTCAAAGACGAGATCAGCGAGATCCTCCAGGACAACGCCCGCGTGGCCAAGTTGTTCCTGCAATACACTCACCCGCCGTCGAACAACAAAGCCATTCGCCATGACAAGCTCACTGCCGACATTGCCGATGCGATGGGCATTGACGTGGTGGCGTTGATTCGCGACAGCGACCATAAAGTGGTGTTCAGCACCGCCAGCGACAATATCGTCGACCAGATCAGCCTGGCGCCCAATGCCGTGTTGCAAACCATCAACGTGGGCGGCATTCCCACAGGCACTGTGGTGTCGACCTTCACCACGTCCCAGGACGGCGAGGACTACCAACTGCTGGTCGCGACGTACATGGACAGCAGCTTCCTGACCAGCGTCGCCGATGTGCACTCCCTCGATCTGCGCCTATACCTGTCCAACGCCAACGGCTTTGCCGAGATTTTCTCCAGCCAGCATTTCGATGATCACAAGCCCATGCTCTCCCACAGCATCGAAAAGACCCTGCGCGAGACCAAGCTGCCCAGCGAGCAGTTCACCAGTCGCTACAGCGGTCTGTACTGGCCGATCCTGAATGACAACGGCGAGCTGCAAGGCGTGATCTACAGCGGCCTGCTGCGCCATTCCAGCCTCGTGGGGCTGGTCAACCAGACCAATCTTTTTGCACTGATCTTCCTGCTCGGTTCATTGTTGTCGCTGACGGTCGGCTGGCTGGTTTCCGAGCGATTGACGCGGCCACTGCGCGCCTTGTCCGAGGGTGTACGCGCAGTGACGGCGGGAGACTACAACCAGCGCGTCGCCGTATCGGGGCACGATGAACTGGCCGAATTGAGCAGCACGTTCAACCACATGACCGCACGACTGGGTGAGTTGCAACACCTCGAAGGCCAACTGCGTCGGCGTGACCGTTTGCATGCCCTCGGCGAAGTGGCCATGGGCCTGGCACACGAGATCCGCAACCCGCTGGGCATCATCAAAACCGCCACCCAGTTACTGCACCGGCGCGCCGACCTTGGCGAAACCGACAAGCGCCATCTGGAATACGTGGTCAGCGAAGTGACGCGCATCAACGAACTGATCACCGAATTCCTCGATTTCGCCAAACCCAGCGCCCCGGTGCGCTCACAACAGCCTGCTCGGCCGCTGGTAGAAGACATTCTGGGCTTTTGCGAGCCCGAGCTCAAAAGCCACAATATCGAAGCGCAAATCGACGATCAGGCGCCGGGGGCGACGCTCTATGCCGATGCCCGCCAGCTCAAACAGGCGTGCCTGAACCTGATCCTCAACGCAATCGATGCCATGCCCGACGGTGGGTACCTGACATTGCGCATTGCGCAGGATGACATCGGCGATACAGTATTGAGCGTTATCGATACTGGCCAAGGTATTGAACCCGACATGATCGAACGAATTTTTACCCCGTTTGTGACCACCAAAGCCTCGGGCACGGGTTTGGGCTTGCCCAAAGTCTTCTCGATCCTGGAAAACCATGACGGCCGTGTTGAATGCCTCAGCGAGAAAGACGCGGGCACCACGTTCAACTTGTACATTCCGGCCCACGGAGGGGATGAGTCATGAGCCATAACGTACTGGTAGTCGACGATGAGCCAAAGCTGTGTGACCTGCTCAGCTCAGCGCTGACCCAGAACGATGTTCACGTTTTCACCGCAGGCAACGGCCTGCAGGCCCTGGCTATTCTGGAACAGGAAAACATTGACCTGGTGATCAGCGACTGGCGCATGCCCGGCATGGACGGTCCGCAGTTGCTGGCCGAGGTCAAGCAGCGCTACCCGCAGTTGCCGGTGATCGTCATGACCGCCTACAGCACGGTTAAAAACGCCGTGCAGTCCATGCGCAACGGCGCCTACGACTACATTGCCAAGCCTTTCGACATCGACGAACTCGACATCACCGTCAGCAAGGCCCTGCAATTTCGCGACATCGTGCGTGACAACGCGCGCATGCGCGCCGAGCTCGATGAGCATCAGCACATCGACAGCCTGGTCGGCGAAAGCCCGAGCTTTCGGCGTGTTTTGCATGCCATCGACTCCGTGCGCGACAGCAATGCCACCATCCTGCTGACCGGCGAAAGCGGGACCGGCAAAGAAATGGTCGCCCGCGCCATCCACCGACACGGCAGCCGTGCAGACAAACCTTTTGTGGCCGTCAACTGTGCAGCCATTCCTGAAGGGCTGCTGGAAAGCGAGATGTTTGGCCATCGCAAAGGCGCATTCACCGGCGCGGTGGCGGATCGTGTCGGGCGCTTTATGCAGGCAGATAAAGGCACGCTGTTTCTCGACGAAGTGGGCGACATGCCGTTGGCCTTGCAGGCCAAGATTCTGCGGGCGCTGCAAGAGCGGGTGATTGAGCCGGTGGGCGATCCGCGTGAGCGCAAGGTCGACGTGCGGGTGATTGCCGCGACCAACAAGAACCTGCTGGAAGCCGTGGCCAACAAAGAGTTTCGCGAAGACTTGTACTACCGCCTGAACGTCTTCCCGATCCCGCTACCCGCCTTGCGTGATCGCGTGGAAGACATCGGCCCGCTGGCGCGGCATTTTGCCCACAACTTGGGGGCGACCGCAGGCAAACGGATTACCGGCTTTAGCCCAAGCGCCCTACAGGCCATGACGCAATACAACTGGCCGGGCAACATTCGCGAACTGCAAAACTGCGTAGAGCGCGCCACCATCGTGGCCAAGACCAGCACGATTGAGGACAGCGACTTGCCGCCTTACCTGTTCACGGCCCAACCAATGCACAGCAGCGCTCTAGCCACACCTGAAGTCCGGGTACCGCCGGACCTGGAGGCCGCGCTGGCGGAAGTTGAAAAGGCCTACATCCTGGCAGCCTTGCAACAGGCCCAAGGCGTACAGGCTGCTGCGGCTCAGTTAATTGGTATTTCTGAGCGCAGCTTTTGGTATCGCCTGAAAAAACTCGATATCCATGTGGACAAGATAGTCAGGTGAAAACACGGGGAGCGGCAAGCGGCAAGTAAAAGCATGTCGCTTGCCTCTTACCGCTCCCCCTCGACACCCAGCACAACATGAGACAGACTCAACACTTTCGTGCTGATCATCAATTTCACTCATGGAGCCATCGTGCTGGAAATTCGTCACCTCAAAACCCTGCACGCTTTGCGCGAGTCCGACAGCCTGGTCGAAGCGGCCGAGCGTTTGCATCTGACTCAATCTGCGTTGTCGCACCAGTTCAAAGAGTTGGAAGAGCGCATGGGCATGCCGCTCTTTGTCCGTAAGACCAAGCCGGTACGTTTCACCAGTGGCGGCCTGCGCCTGCTGCAACTGGCTGACGCCATGCTGCCGTTACTGCGGGCAGCCGAACGCGATATTACGCGGCTGATTGGCGGCACGGCCGGGCGCTTGCACATGGCGATTGAATGCCACAGTTGCTTCCAGTGGCTGATGCCAACCATCGACCAGTTCCGTGATGCCTGGCCCGAAGTGGAACTCGATCTCGCATCGGGCTTTGCTTTCGCACCCTTACCCGCGCTGGCGCGGGGTGACCTGGACCTGGTAGTGACGTCTGACCCGCAGGAAATTGCCGGTCTGACTTACGTACCGCTGTTTACCTACGAAGCCATGCTGGCCGTGGCCAACCAGCATCCTTTAGCCGCCAAACCTTTCATCGTGCCCGAAGACCTGACCACGGAAGTGTTGATTACGTATCCGGTTGAACGTGACCGCCTGGACATCTTCACCCGTTTTCTGGAGCCCGCCGACGTCGAGCCAGCGCAAGTGCGCACCTCCGAGCTGACGGTGATGATGATGCAACTGGTCGCCAGTGGCCGCGGCGTGTGCGGTATGCCGCATTGGGCGCTGCATGAATACAGCTCGCGCGGCTATGTGCAGGCCAAGCGGCTGGGCGAAAAAGGCTTGTTTGCCACACTGTATGCCGCCGTGCGCTCCGACATGCTGGATGCACCTTACATGCGCGACTTCTTGCTGACGGCTAAAGACACGTCATTTTCGACGCTGGATGGCGTGAGCGCGGTTCGATAAGCGCTCATCATCGACACAAGCTTTAAGCGATCTGCAGTCGCTGACGCGTTCCGAAGGCTGCGATACGGGCCTCAGGAGTGCCGTCCGAGGTCGCAGCCTCATTCGTCGGCAGCAACTGCAGCATCGACCCGGCGCCGCATATGCACCCGGTCGAAATAGTCTTCCCCGACCCGAATCGCACTGTCTTCCAGCGCCGACTGCTCAAACCCGCAACGCCGATACAACGCCAGCGCGGCCGTGCTGTTGGCACTCACGGTCAGTTCAACCACTTTGATGTCTGGCTCTTGCTCGGCCAATGACAGCACCGCCTGCACCAGTTGCTCACCCACTCCCTGCCCACGCAACGCCTGGGGTACGTAAAGGCCAAACAGGGTCGCCTTGTGCTGAGCGTCTTCCCAGGGCTCAAACGCCAGGCCGACAATCCCCGCCAGTTGCCCATCTACAAAAGCCCCGAACACGGCGCTTAACTCATCGTCCAACTGCCCTTCCCACCAGCTCAACGGCAATTTCTCACGATTGCCAATGCTGGACACAAAGGCCTCCGGGTGCAGCGAATACGCCTCCAGCATGAGTTGGCGATAAGCCTTGGCGCGGGAGGGATCAAGCAGTTCTATAGCCATGACAACGGGTCCACATCACACAGTTTTACGGGGTTCGAGTAGCAGCCTGATCGCCAGCCCGGCCAGCACAAAGCCCATCACATAACGTTGTGCTATCAGCCAGGTGGGGTTGCGCATGAACCACACGGCGATACCGGAAGCGAACAAGGCAATCAGCAGGTTGACGCTGAAGCTGACACTGATTTGAGTCAGGCCCAGGAGGACGCTCTGTGTAAACACCGAGCCATGCTCAGGGCTGATGAATTGCGGGAAGATCGAGAGGTAAAAGACAGCCACTTTTGGGTTCAGCACGCTGGTCAAAAACCCCATCAACATCAGCTTTGGCGTCGAGTCCGGCGCCAGGTCACGCGCTTCAAACGGTGAACGCGCGCCGGGCTTCAGAGCTTGCCAGGCCATCCATAACAGGTAGAGCGCGCCAGCCCACTTCAACGCTTCATACGCCATCGGGACGGCCAGGAAAACCGCTGTCAGCCCCGCAGCTGCAGTGAGCATGTGCACAAAAAAACCGGCCACAACCCCCACCAGCGACGTGACTCCGGCCTTGCGACCCTGACAGATTGAACGCGATATCAGGTAAATCATGTTCGGCCCCGGCGTCAGCACCATAAGCAGGCACGCCGCGGCGAAGATCAGCAGGTCATGAGCAGGGATCATCAACGGTCCTTGAAGCTTGCTGTCAGGTCAGCGACTGACGATAAAACGGCAGGATCAGGTCACGTGTCAAGGGCGCCAACTGCAGGTCGCCATCACCGGCAGGATCAATCCAGCGTACTTCTTCAATCTCGGCTGCCGGGTTCACCGGCTCGTCGATAGTGAGCTGAAACAACTCGGCCTCCACGATAAACCCCGGCTCATTGACGGCGGGCGCCGAGAAGTGACCAAGGTACACGGCATCCGTGGGTTCAATGTGCAGGCCGAGTTCTTCGTGCAGCTCACGGGCCAGTGCCTCGACAGGCCGTTCACCGGCATCAATCTTGCCGCCGGGCTGCATGAACGCCTGGGTGCCGCGCTTGCGCACGAGCAGGGTCTGGCCTGTAGGCCCGATCAACAATGCAGCCGCGATACGGATGGTTTTTGACATGGAAAAGGACGCCTTGAACAAAAAGGCGGCAAGGATCACACGACTCTCGCCGCATCTCAAATAACCGATAAAAAAAGGGCCACTTCATCAACTGAAGCAGCCCTGAGGTAAAACGGTTGGCCTGATCAGCCTTCAGCTTTTTTGCCCGAGCCAAACGTCGCGAAACGCTTGTTGAACCCGGCAATCCGGCCTTCGGTCTGGGTCTTGCGCTGCTGGCCGGTGTACACCGGGTGGGAAGCGCTGGACACGTCTAGTGCGACGTAAGGGTAGGTGTTGCCATCGCTGTGTTTGTGAGTACGGTCGGTGTCGACAGTGGAGCCGATCAGGAAGAAAACGTCGGCGGCGGTGTCGTGAAACAGGACGGTGCGATAGTCAGGATGAATACCAGTTCTCATAGTGCCTCCGGGGCGTCTGGGTGATGTCAATGCGTTATACAGTAACACAATGAGCACACCCAAACGAGAACCGATTGCAATAAGGATAAACCCAAGGCTTATCAGGATTCCTGGAAGTCCATCTCAGGTGGCTGTTTGGAGAAGCCACGAGTCAGGAAACCCAGGTAGATAAAGCCAATCACCAGCCAGCTCAGGCCCAGGTAGATCGCCAGATGGTCGAGGCTGATCATCAACCACAGGTCCGCCAGCAGACCGATGGTCGGGAAGACCAGGAACAACACGATTTCACGCAGGCCACGCTCTTTACCGCCGATCCAGTAGTGGAAGATCACCGAAAGGTTGACCAGGGTGAACGCCAGGAAAGCACCGAAGTTGATGAACGAGGTCGAGGTCGTCACGTCCAGTTTGAGTGCCAGCAAGGCGACAACGGCGCACAGCAGAATGCTGTTGACCGGCGTGCCGAACTTGGCGTGCAGGGTGCCGAAAAACGACTTGGGCAGCACACCGTCACGGCCCATCGCATAGAGCAGGCGCGAACCACTGGCCTGGGCCGACAGGCCCGACGCAAATTGACCGACGATCAAACCAATCAGGAAGATCGACACAAACAGGTCGCCACCAATGTTGCGGGCGATCTCGTACGCGGCAGAATCGACGTCTGCGAACTGGAACGACGGGTGGGCGATTTGCACGAAGTACGACACGCCCACAAAGATCAGCCCGCCGATCAAGGTGATCAGCATGATTGCGCGCGGGATTGTCCGACGTGCATCGCGGGTTTCTTCAGTGAGGGTACTGACCGCGTCAAAGCCCAGGAACGAGTAGCAAGCGATGGCCGCACCGCTCATGATCAACGGCATTTGCATCTGGCCATTGAAGAACGGTTCGATGGTCCACAGCGGCTTGCTCGCGTCACCGCCGATGTAATGCACACACAGCGCCACAAAGGCGATCAGCACCAACGCTTGCACCAGCATCAGCAAGCTGTTGATACCGTTGGCCAGTTTCAGGCCGACGATATTGATCAGGCTGGTGATGCCGATAAAGGCCAGGACCCAGATCCATTGCGGTACGGCTGGAAACGCCGAATGCAGGTACGCCGCGCCGATCAGCCAGATAGCCATGGGCAGGAACAGGTAGTCGAGCAGCACCGCCCACCCGGCAATGAAGCCGAGCTTGGGGCTGATAGCCTTGCGCACATAGGTGTAAGCGGAACCCGCCACCGGGAAGGCCGAAGCCATGCGCCCGTAACTCATGGCGGTAAAGAACATCGCCACCAGAGCGGCCAGGTAAGCTGCCGGCACCATGCCAGCAGTGGATTGCGCCAGGATACCGAACGTGCCGAGCACGATGATCGGTGTCATGTAGGCGATGCCAAACAGCACCACCGACCCTAGCGACAAGGTGCGTTGCAAACGAGCCATGGATGAATCTCCGCGCGATTATTGGTTTTATGGCAGAACTGGAAGTCGGTGAAGCACATCTATTTTTTATGGTCGATCACGCCCACGCTCTGCGCAGGCATGTCGCCTCGGACGCTCCGCGTCCGTTTATGTCGTAACGCCAACTGTCATCGGCGTGATTCCCAGGCACTGCCTGAGAATGCAGCCTAGACGCTGGGCGCCCGTTTACGCAGGGATCAACAACTCCCGGATCCCGTCAGCGCGCTCGATTACCTCTCCCGGCAATTTCAAGCGCTGGTCGTCCAGATAGCGGTAGTCCTTGCGAGCCGCCTTCAGTTGCGCCAGATCCAGCTCTACGCGGAACTGACCTTCTTCACGCCCTGCTTCAAACAGCAGCGTGCCGAATGGGTCCACCAACGCACTGCCGCCGGCGAACATCAGGCCGCCGTCGCCCTCTTCCACACGGTTGACCATCAACGCGAATGCCTGGTTTTCCTGGGCACGGGCCATGATCGAGGTGCGGTGAGTTGGACCGTAAGGGTCCATGTTGCCGTTGGTGACAATGAGCAATTCGGTACCCAGTTGCGCCAAGGCACGCGCGCTTTCCGGGAACTCGATGTCGTAGCAGATCAGCAGACCGACGCGTACGCCGTTCCACACACAGGTGGTGTAGCGATCGCCAGCATTGAAAACGCCACGGTCAGAAGCCCACAAGTGGGTCTTGCGATAACGCAAGGCCACACCTTCAGGGGTGATCATGAGCGTGGTGTTGTAGAATTTGCCGTCGTCGTTTTCGGCCATGCCGATCACCACGGCAATATTGCGTGCTTGAGCGGCCTTGATAATGGCCTGCACGGTTGGCCCGTCGATAGACTCGGCAACCGCTGCTACTGTTTGCGCAGAGGGGAAACCCATCAGGTGCGTTTCCGGGAACACGATCAACTGTGTGTCGGCCGCGCACGCTGCAATGGACGCAAGGGCCCGTTCGAGGTTGTAGGCAGTGCCGTTGTCACGGCCTGCCAATTGAGCAAATTCGACCTTCATGGGTATTCCCGTTCTTTTATAAGTGTTCTCGTTGCCGCAGTATGCTTAGCCACAACCTGCCAGGGAATCACGCGGCGGGGGTAACCCGATAGGGGTAGATTGATGACCATGTCGCTGCAAGACATCGCCTGGCACCGTTCAGTTGGGCAAATGATAGACGCTTTGGACCAGACCAACTTCTGGACTCAACTCGTTCGTCTGCTGGACCAATATGTGTCGTTTGACAGTTGGGTCGTGCTGCTGTTCAGCAGCGAGCACAAACCACTGGTGTTCGCCGAGTGCCCGGGGCAGGACGGCAGCCCCGACCAGTTGTTTCAGGACTACCTCAACGGCCTGTACCTGCTTGATCCGTTCTACATCGCCAGCCGTGAACAGGCGCGTACCGGCCTGCTGCGACTGGCCGAAGTGGCGCCGGAACATTTCGAACTCACCGAGTACTATCAGCGCTACTTCCGCCTCAACGTGGTGGCCGATGAGATCCAGTTCAACAGCCACCAGCCGGACGGGCGTACCTTGTGCCTGTCACTGGGATCGCGCCAGCGCTTTGATCGCGAGCAAATCGCCCTGCTGTCGCTGATCCAGCCCTGGGTGTTGAGCCTGCTACGCCAGCGGCTGCCTTATGAACTCAAGCAGGTCAGTGCCCCCGAGCCGCCAGAGTTGAACGACGAATGGGGCACACACCTGACCGCTCGCGAACTGGATGTTGGCCGCCTGATGCTCAGCGGCTGCTCCAGCAAGGAAATCGCCCGCAAGCTGGATATCTCGGTCGAAACCGTGAAAGTCCACAAGAAGCACATCTACCGCAAGCTCGGGATTAAATCCCAGTCCGAGCTATTCTCGATCTTTCTCCAGGCGCAAAAAGACCAGGCAACCTGAGTCAATGAGCCTTGTTCTTTAGTCCAATCAGGGTGCTTCATCGCCGTCGCAGAGCCCTTAGTCCTTGTCCGGGCTTTGCGCGCAGGCGCAGAATGACCTATCGACCCTAGCGTCAAACCCAAGGAAAACCGTATGAGCCTGTCGTTACTAAGCCGTTACGCCTTCTTTGCCCTCTGTGTCATTTTCACCCTCGCCAGCCTCCCCTTCATGCACCACGAGTGGTTGTGGCCCTTCACCGCAGTGACGTTGGCCCTGAGCCTGCTGGGCATATTCGACTTGCTCCAGGGCCCGCACGCAGTGCGGCGCAACTACCCGATCCTGGGCAATATTCGCTATCTGGTTGAAGCCATTCGCCCGGAAATCCGCCAATACCTGTTGGAGTCCGACAGCGACGCGCTGCCCTTCTCGCGCGCGCAACGCTCATTGGTGTACTCGCGGGCCAAGAATGAAACCGCCGACAAGCCGTTCGGCACATTGATTGATGTGTACCAGCCGGGCTTTGAATTTATCGGTCACTCCATGCGCCCCGCGCCATTGACCGATCCCAGCAGCTTTCGCATCACCATCGGCGGCCCGCAGTGCACCCAGCCGTACTCAGCCTCGATTTTCAATATCTCGGCCATGAGCTTTGGCTCGTTGAGTGCCAACGCGATTCGCGCCCTCAATCAGGGCGCCAAGCTCGGTAACTTTGCCCACGACACGGGTGAAGGCAGCATCAGTTCATATCACCGTGAAAACGGGGGCGACCTGACCTGGGAACTGGGCAGCGGTTACTTCGGTTGCCGCACTTCCGATGGCCGTTTCGACCCGGAGCGCTTCGCCGCCCAAGCCCGCACGCCGCAAGTGCGAATGATCGAAATCAAAATGAGCCAGGGCGCCAAGCCGGGCCACGGCGGCATTTTGCCCAAGCACAAGGTCACCCCGGAAATTGCTGAAACCCGTGGCGTCCCCCTGGGCGAAGACTGCATCTCGCCGTCGCGCCACAGCGCATTTTCAACGCCGATCGAAATGATGCACTTCATCGCGCAACTACGTGAATTGTCGGGTGGCAAACCCGTCGGCTTCAAGTTCTGTCTGGGTCACCCATGGGAATTCATGGGGATCTGCAAGGCCATGCTGGAAACCGGCATCCTGCCGGACTTTATCGTGATTGACGGTAAGGAAGGCGGAACCGGCGCGGCCCCGGTGGAGTTCACCGACCATATCGGTGCCCCCATGCGCGAAGGCTTGCTGTTTGTGCACAACACCCTGGTGGGCCTCAACTTGCGTGACAAGATCAAGCTCGGCGCCAGCGGCAAGATCGTCAGCGCCTTTGATATTGCCAGCGTGCTGGCCATCGGCGCGGACTGGGCCAACTCGGCACGCGGCTTCATGTTCGCCATTGGCTGCATCCAGTCGCAGAGCTGCCACACCAACAAATGCCCGACCGGCGTGGCCACCCAGGACCCGCTACGCCAGCGTGCCCTGGTAGTGCCCGATAAAGCGCAACGGGTCTTTCAGTTCCACACCAACACCCTCAAGGCGCTGGCCGAAATGCTCGCCGCTGCCGGCCTGGAGCACCCGGCACAACTGACCGCCAAGCATTTGGTGCGACGTATCTCGCGCACTGAAATCAAACTGTTTTCGCAGTTGCACGTGTTCCTCAAACCCGGCGAACTGCTGACCGGCGAAGCCAATGGCGAATTCTATTCGCGCATGTGGCAAATGGCCCGGGCCGACAGTTTTGAACCCAACGAGATCGCCGCAGCGTGATTTGAACCCAGGCCCCGAACATCACGCAAACGGATGTTCGGGAACCTATTACGCATAAGTACCATTCAATAAGGCATTACATAGTTACTATTCATACTTTAATACTTGCTCAACTACCTGCCCGCACTATCAATTATTTAACCTATTAATAATCGCGACATTGTTTCTAGACTGGCATGACTTTCTCCACTACGGACATGACTCATGCCGACTGTTGCGTTAACCCATACGCCCTCAACACAGCCTGATTTAAAAGACTTGGGCATTCATCACGACCTGATTAAAGCCAAGGCACAAACAGCCATTAACACCTTTCACTCTTCATTAATTCCAGCCCTGCGCAATCAAGTCTATCCGCCGATGTCCGGCTATAACTCTTTGGGCGCGGAACAGCAACAAGGCCTTCGCGAACATCAGGCACTCTCGCGTACCCACCTGATCCAACTTCGCCAGTACCTGGACGCCATCAGCAGTGTAGAGGCCTTTGCCGAACCCTTGTTGCAGGCCGCTTTGTTGAAGGCGTTCGGGATCGCCTGCGATGTCAGAAAAAATGTCATCACCGTGACCACGCTCAACGCCTTCACAGGGGAGATCGCAAGCCAGGCCACGCAGACGCTGTTGCAAGCCGCCCTGCACAACTTTTTGCCGGAACACGCTGAAGCAGGTGGCCTACCGAGGGGTTCACATATTTGGGACTACAAGTCCACTCGCTTCAGCGACCCGGCGCCCAAGCTGCTCGACATAGACCCCGTTGCCTTTGCCCGTTTATGTCGAGAATTGAATATCGGAAAACGCTACCAGGACCATCTGGCGGCCATTCTCAGCCCGCCGCACGCGCTGGACAAACTCGCTATCGCTTCTTTCTTCAGAGCCCATGAACGCAGTACGCTGTTGTTACAGGCCGATGTAGCCTTGATGAATAAACATATCAAGCCCGAGACCTATACCACTTTAATGCGCTTGGGAGCCGGAGACGAACAGCCCTTGTTTGGTAGCCTGCCCATTACATGCAACTACATGAAACTGGATGAAGTTCAACTCTCATCCATGGTTCTTTTTCATGGCAATCCGCTTGAACAAGAACAGCGCTGTATTATTTATATACCCGGCGACCCGATCAGTTGCCTGAAAGAGTACGACAACTTAAGAGCCGCCCACGCCGACCTGATGATCAAACTGCAGGACGCAGCCTACCGTGAGTTCTTTATTCACCTGGCCCCGCAATCACAAAAACTGGCATTGACCAAACGCTTTAACAATCGTTTTGCAAAAGGCGCCAGAGACCCGCTGGGGATGGTCCAGCAGCCTATCTCCGGCAATCTGTTCCAGCATTTATATAGCCGCAAGGTCCAGCAATTAATGGCGGACGCGCGATTCCTGGCCGTACCGACCGATGACATCAATCGCACCGCATTAGTGAATCGGCTGGAACACTACCTGGACGTCAGCCTGAATGTGCTGAACGTCGCCGCATTCTTTGTGCCTGGGCTGGGTGAAGTCATGGCCGTGGTGTTTGCGGCGCAGATCATGAACGACGTTTACCACGGCATTGAGGCCTGGGAGCAAGATGACAAGGACCTCGCCTGGGACTACACCAAAGGCGTGCTGGTCAATCTGGCCACTGCGGCGGCCATCGGTAAATTCGCTTCGGAACTCGCCCGCCCCTTACCGGTAAAACCGGTGCCGGTGGTCGAAGAACTGGAGGTCTTTACCCAAGGGCCAGGGCAAATCAAGCTCTGGAAGCCCGATATCACCCCCTTCGAACATGACATCAGCCTGCCCCAGGCGCTCAAACCCGATGCCAAGGGCCTGTATTACCACATGAGCCGGTATTACCTGAAGCTGGAAGACAAACACTACAGCGTCGAAAAAACCGGTGAGCACACGTATCGATTACGCCACCCCACGGCGCCAACAACCTACGGGCCCGAACTGTCGCATAACAACCATGGCGCCTGGAAACACGGCGCAGAAGAACAAGCCGACTGGGATGCAAACACCTTGTTCAGGCGCCTGCACCCCACGCTGGGTACTGCCGACAGTGAAACAGTTGAACAGATGCTGCACGCCTGTGACGTCGACGAAGCCGAACTGCGCCAAGTGCACGTCGACCTGAGCCCGCCGCCGGCACTACTCAATGACAGCATCACACGCTTGGCCATCGACCGTGACTTGCAACGTTTTATCCAGCGGATGCAGGCGGGAGATCGCACGGCGGACCCACAAATTCAGCTCCAACTGCTGGTTGAAGAGGATATGTGGCCTGCCACTAAAGCCCTGCGCTTTATTGATATCCAAGGCCAAACCATCAGCGAGTACGGCAATAACCTGACGAAAAAGCTGCCCATCATCCAAGTCCTCGACAGCCAGTTACGCCGTGGTGAGATGCTCAAGGTCGTGCTCGAATCCCTGGCTCCCGAAGAAGTGACCTGGCTGGTGGGGCTCAGTACGGAGCAGGGTGAAATTGGTAGCAGCCTGACGGAGAAGGCCGACGCCTTGCACAAACGCCTGACCCTGCGCGCCAGACAGCGTGCAGACAAACTCTTTGCGTCGCGCTACATGTCACCGCCCAAGCCCGACTCCCTTGCAGCGCGGCAATTGCTCAAGCGATTCCCCACACTCCCCGGCCCAGTGATCGACGAGTTGCTGGCCTCGGCCACTCAGGCCGAGTTTGAAGTACTGGACAAGCAAATACGGGTGCCCGTGCGCATTGCGCAGGAGGCTACTCTTTACACCCAGGAACTGCGCCTGACCCGAGCCTTTGAAGGCCTTTACCTTGAATATTTGAACAATGCAGACACGCAGAAGCTGATTTTGCACAGCCTTGCGAACATGCCCGGCTGGTCGAAAGAGGTGCGCATCGAAGTGCGCGACGGGGCGTTTTCAGGACCGTTGCTTGACCATGTAGGCGCAGCCAATGCACCGATCCGTAAAGTGCTGGTCAAGGAGGGCACGCGGTATCAAACCTACGACGCCAATCACCTTAACTTGCATGGCCTGGATGACCTCTATGCCAGCGTGCTGCATGCCCTGCCCGATGCCCAACGCCAAGCGCTGGGGTTTGCGCATCCGGCTCAGGGCCCAGCCCTCAAGGCAGCGCTTGCGCAACGCGCGCCCATGAGTCGCAAGGCACTGCGCGAAGCGCTGCAAATGCCGCGCGCCCAAGGCCCTTCGCCGATGCAGCTGGCAAAAGGACGCCCTGTCGACTCATTCCCCCTGCCCGCGGCCGCGCGTTGTGCACGGTCACCCTTCGCGTGCTTCAGATCAACCCCCAGGCGTGTCAGAAGCCTGATAGCTGAGTTGTACCCAACCCATACGCCCGAGTCCGTCGAGGAGTTTCTGGGGCTGGAAGACCTGTACAGCCGCGAAGGCTTGCAGCGCCTCGAAGGCTTGAGGGTGGAGTTTCGAACACTGGTCAAAGCGTTAGAAGACTGGAAAGCCAAGCCACCGGAACTGGCTCAGGTCAGCCCTCACCATGTGCGTCTGGTTCACCCCATGGATAAACAGCGAGTCATCAACAAGCTGATCAAATGCTGGCAACGCAGAATGACTCGACCCCGGGGCGGTAGCGAGGTGCCGTCAGACGTCACGCTGGGCATTGACGGTATCCATTTCGGTAGATTCCCCGAGCTGAGTGCAGATTTCAGCCACGTCAAACAACTGCAGTTCAGCAACTTTTACCTGCAATCCAATATCAACGAATTTCTGGGGCATTTTCCGGGCCTGACGTCACTCACTTTCAATACGACGCACCTGTATGCACTGCCTACAAGCATTTTTGATTTGACCTCACTGACCCATCTGCATCTGGGCGGCAACAGCATTACCCTGTCTGCCGAAGAGGCTCTCAAGCTTGGAGCAATGACCCAGCTAAACACACTGAATTTAAGCGGCAACCCATTGGAGACCGTTCCCGACTTCAGCCAACTGAATCAATTGCAGCAACTGAACCTCAGAAATACTCAGCTCAATACCTGGCCAGCTGGGGTCGATACTCTGCAAGACCTGACTCACCTTGACCTACGCGAGAACAACTTAACGGCTTTGCCCGAAAGCTTTTTCCAACTGCCTGCGCACCGCCTGCGACGCACCTATGTACACGGCAACCCATTGTCCGCCACCACCTTTGACGCAGTGATCGCCTACCGGCAACAACTGGGTCTACGCTTCGAAGCGCGGGTACACGCACGCGGCACGGCCCCCCACCCCGCCGAGATTTGGCTGGATGATACGCTCGCTTCCAATCTACGCATTAACCGGCTTGAACTCTGGGCAGCCCTGCAAGCCGAGCCAGGGAATCAGGATTTTTTCAGGGTGATTCATGACCTGTCGGACTCACCCGACTTTCAGTTTGCTCGTGAACAATTGACGCAACGGGTATGGCGTGTGGTGGCAGCGGCCGCCGAAGACACCTCTTTGAGGGATTTATTATTTGGTGCCGCCATTGAACATGAATCCTGCATTGATCGCGCCTCGACGGTGTTCAGTCGATTTGGCTACAAGGTGTTGCTACATGAAATAAGCCTGCTGAGCGGCCCCCTCAAAGAGACCACGCTGGTGAAGTTGATCAAAGGTCGGGCGCGGCTGCTGCAACTGGATGACATCGCCCAAACCCAAATCGACCTTCAGATGAGCGCCTACAACACCGCCCGCGAGGAAGGACTTCTTACACCGTTACAAGTTTCTGAACTCAAACCTGATCCGCTCGAAGTGCAATTGATCTATCAGGTTGACCTCGCCGATCGCCTGGAGCTGCCTTGGCAGCCAGCGCATATGAAGTTCAGGACCCTGGCGAAAATCACCCCGGAGCAAATAGAAGAAGCTTTCAGGCTGATCATCAACCAGGAAAAAGTCCCCGGTTACTTGCCGAAAAAAATGCTCGAGGAACAACCTTGGCAGGATTATCTGACCGAGCACTACGGCACCCGGATTGAAGTTGAGCGTGAGCCGCACCTACAGCGCATCAAGGACATTGATCGGCTGCAAGACCTGCAGGAACAGTGGGCCGAACAGCAGGCCGGAGGCGACAACGAAGCGTTTAAAACGTTGACCGCCGACGTGAAAGCCCTGGCACAAGAACTGGGTGTGGATGAGCAAAAGGTGTTTACCAAAGCGCCGATGCTCGATGAGGACTACTACGCCCTGCAACTCAAGGCCCGTGCAGACCGCGACGAGGTGTTGATCAAACTCACGCAAGCCATTCTGGATAAAAAACCTGTGTCGAACATCCTCGACCAATAAATCTATCGGCGATTACATAAAGTCCTACACGCACTTTGCATTTATCACTCAATAGCCTCACCCTGCGCGCCGCCGATGTGCGGCGCGCACTTTCTGCTGAGCGCGTCAGTCTTTATTAACTTCTGCTTGAGAATTTGCCGTGATGATTAACGGACGCGACCACCGCATCGACTTTTTTCGCGGGCTGGCGCTGATATTTATTTTTTGGGACCACATCCCGCACAACCCATTGGCGCAATTGACCGTGCGCAATTTCGGTTTCAGTGATGCCGCGGAGATTTTTGTATTTCTGGCCGGTTATGCCGCCGTACTGGCCTACGGCAAGATTGCCCGGCGTGATGGCTTGTTGATCGCCAGCGTGAAGATCTGGCGCCGCGCCTGGGTGTTGTATGTCGTGCATATCTTCTTGCTTGCCGTGCTGATGGGCATCGTATTTTTTGCCAACAGCCACGTTGAAACCCGTGACCTGGTACAGGAAATGGGCTTGCAGTACTTCTTGAGCAACCCGCAACAGGCGCTCACAGATGAATTGCTGCTGCGCTTCAAACCCAACTTGATGGACCCACTGCCGTTGTACATCGTGCTGCTGATCGGCTTGCCGCTGGTCCTGCCCATGCTGCTGCGCAAGGCGCCCTACGTGGTGGGGGTTTCACTGTTGCTGTATTTGATAGCGCCTTACTGGAACCTGGCGTCACAAGAAGGCGGTGTGTGGTTTTTCAACCCGATAGCCTGGCAGTTTCTGTTTATTCTCGGAGGCGCACTGGCGTTGCACAGCCAAGCCCATCCGGCGATTGACCAGCGTCCTTTGCAGCGGCAACCGTTGTTCGTGGGCGCACTGATTTATCTGCTGGTGACCGGGCTCGTTGCCGTGTCGTGGCGATGGCCAGAACTGCACGACGCGATCATGCCCGTGGCAGTAGGTAAACAGGTGTACCCGATCAGCAAGACCAACTTGTCGCCTCTGCGCTTACTGCACTTTCTGGCGTTGGTCTACGTGGTCGCCAAACTGGTCCCGCACAGTGACTGGCTTGACCGGTGGCTCCCTCGACAAGTCTGCCGCATGGGCCGTTATTCGCTGGAGGTGTTCTGCCTGGGCGTGATCCTGGCCCCGCTGGCAGACATGTTCAATGCATTGGGCGGCGATACCTGGCCGGTCAAAATATTCAGCGCCGTATTGGGCGTAGGACTTATGGCCGTGCTGGCCTTGTGGCTGGACTGGAACAAGCGGCTGGGGCTGGCGCCCAAAGCATGACGTGAGTAGGAGCGAGATTGCCTCGCGATCTTTTGATCTTCTAAAAGATCGCGAGACGAGCTCCTACTGTCAGCGTTTCAACCTGACGTTAATGAGCAGCAGAAGCCACCGCGTTCTGCTCTTTAGGCGACAGTTTGAACACGTAGAACAATACCGTCAGCAGAATCAGAAACGCCGGGCCGACGAACAACGCCACACGGGTTTCTTCGAAGTAGGCCATCAGCCCGACCACCATCAACAAGAAGCCCAGTGCCGCAAACGAGCTGTACGGGTACAGCCACATGCGGTATTTGAGGCTGGCGGCTTCTTCTGGGCTGAGATTTTTGCGGAAACGCAGTTGCGCCAGCAAGATCATCAACCAGGTCCAGATCGCGCCGAAGGTTGCAATCGCCGTGACCCACACAAACACTTTTTCCGGTGCCAGGTAGTTGAGCACCACGCCCAGCAACAACATGACAATCGACAGCAGCAACGCATTGCGCGGCACGCCGTTTTTGGAGGTAGTTGCGAAGTTGGCCGGTGCCTGACCATTTTGCGCCAGGCTGTAGAGCATGCGCCCGGTGCTGAAAATGCCGCCGTTGCAGGACGACAGGGCCGCCGTGATCACCACGAAGTTGATGATGCCGGCCGCCGTCTTGATCCCCAGACGCTCAAAGGTCATCACGAACGGGCTGCCTTGGGTGCCGATTTCGTTCCACGGGTAGATCGACAGGATGACGAACAGTGCGCCCACGTAGAACAGCAGAATGCGCCAGAACACCGAGCCAATCGCGCTGGGGATGGTCTTTTGCGGGTTGCGCGCTTCACCGGCGGTCAGGCCGATCATTTCCACGCCAAGATACGCAAACATCACCATTTGCAACGACATCAGCACGCCTTGAATCCCGTTCGGCATAAAGCCGCCCTGGGTCCATAGGTTGGAGATGCCCAGCGCCACACCGTCATTGCCAAAACCGAAGGCAATAATGCCGATGCCGCCAAGCACCATCGCAATGATGGTGACGATCTTGATCAGGGCAAACCAGAACTCGAACTCACCGAATGCCTTAACGGCGATCAGGTTGATCGATCCCATGCTTAGCAGTGCCGCCAGAGCCCAGATCCAGCGCGGGACATCGGGGAACCAGATGCCCATGTACACCGCCACGGCGGTGATTTCGGCCACGCACGTCACCAGCCACAGGAACCAGTAGTTCCAGCCGGTCAAAAAGCCCGCCAGGGGGCCGAGATAATCTTGGGCGTAGCGGCTGAAAGAACCGGCTACGGGGTTGTGCACGGCCATTTCGCCCAGCGCACGCATGATCACCAGAATGGCCAGGCCACCCAGAATGTAAGACAGCATGATGGCCGGACCGGCCATTTCGATAGCTTTGGCCGAGCCTAGAAACAGGCCGACGCCGATACAGGCGCCCAGCGCCATCAAGCGGATGTGGCGTTCGCCCAGCTCGCGCTTGAGCGGGCCGCCCTGCGCGGTTTCACCGTGGGACTGGTGGTTGCCGACTGGCATAAAAGTACAACCTCATATTGTTATTGGATGTGCATCACTAGAGCGTTCCAAGAGCCTGGCTGGTGGCCAGACTCCCCGAGAGACTGCCTCAGACCTTGTGGGTCGGACGTTCAAAAGGGAAATGCCCTACTGAGATCGGCGGCGAGTATTGCACAGGGTTGGTGCACAGTCATTCCCCTACCTAGGGCGTATTTACCCTGAGCAAGGGCTCTAGACCGTCACTTTCCACGCCTGCAGAACCTGTCGTCGCTGCCGCAAGGTGCGATGAGCTGCGCAGCGGCCCGTTTTTTTTACCGCCAACACCCACCTCATCCGCTCAATCAAAGATGAGAATAATTACCGTTCGTCAAATTCAATTGCGCTTTCTTAAGATATATCTTAAGTTACTTCGCACAAACGAAGAGGACGAAGACTATGAGAGAGCATCATCATCCCCACCGCGCCCACAGCATCGATCAAGACGGTTTTGAGAAACGTGCCGGTCAACGCAGCGCAAAAGGTCCGCGGGTATTTGCCCCCGGCGATCTGAAATTACTGCTGCTGGCTCTGGTGGCCGAGCAGCCTTGCCATGGCTATGACTTGATCCGCCAGATCGAAGGCATGTTCGATGGCGCCTACAGCCCGAGCCCGGGCGTGATCTACCCGACCCTGACCTTTCTTGAAGAAAGCGAACTGATTGAAGGTGACGCCGAAGGCGGTAAAAAGCGCTATCGCGTGACCGAGGCCGGTCGCCAGTCTTTGCTGGACCAGGCCATTGCGCTGGACGGCGTACGGATGCGCATCGACGTCAGCAAGCGCTCGCTGCGCGGCCATGATCGGCCTGCCGAAATTCACGAGGCGGTGCACAACTTGCGCCATGCCTTGCAGATGCATCACGGTCGTTGGAACCCGGCAGAAATTGCCCGCGTGCGCGACCTGCTCAACAGCACCGCCAAAGCCATCGTCGATGGCCCTGTTACTGCCCAGCCTGCACAGGAGAACGCTGAATGAATACCGCTAATCCCCAGACCATTCACCGCGTCATGCATGAAATCAAACGTCGTAAACTGCAGGTGCTGCGCGTGGTCGACCTGACCCCGCGCATGCGCCGCATCACCGTGGGCGGGCCAGAGCTGGCAGGTTTCATCAGCCTGGGCAGCGATGACCACGTGAAGCTGTTTTTCCCGCAGAGCGCTGACGAACTCAATGCACTGGAAAACACCGAGCTGAGCGCCGGGATCAAAGACAAAGTCATGCCGCCGATGCGCGACTACACCCCGCGCCGCTACAACCTGGACACCCTTGAACTGGACCTGGACTTTGTCTTGCACGGTGACGGCCCAGCTTGCACCTGGGCTGCGCAAGTGGAACCTGGTCAGAGCCTGCACATCGGCGGGCCGCGCGGCTCGATGATCGTGCCGGACATCTTCGACAGCTACCTGTTGATCGGCGACGAAACCGCCCTGCCGGCCATTGCTCGGCGCCTGGACGAACTGCCGGCCAATCGCAAGGTGCTGGTGGTGGTTGAAGTTGAAAATGCCCAGGAAGAGCAGCCGCTGACCAGCGCCGCGTCGGTCGAGGTGATCTGGGTGCACCGCGATGCGCCGACAGAAGATCTGCTGAAAACCGTTGAAGGCTTGAGCATCCCGAGCGGCGAGCTGTACACGTGGGTCGCCACCGAAAGCGCGCTGTCACGCAAAGTGCGTCGCGTCTTGCTCGACACTCACAACCTGAACGAAGAGTTCGTCAAAGCCGTCGGCTACTGGCGCCTGGACGACAGCCCGCAAGAGTAATCTCTCCCCCTGCCCAGGAGCGAGCGTGCCTCGTGATCTTTTAAACGATCAAAAGCTCGCTCCTACGCAATAGAGGATCGGCCGCGCCAGCGGTCAATCCCTACCACCACCAACGCCACTGCAACAAACCCCGCCAGAATCCCCAACGCGTTCACAAATGTCTGCGCATAGCCCAGCATGTAGACATTGATAAACGGGTACGGGTAAACCCCGAGCAAGTGCCCGCGCCACAGCAGGTAGGCGAAGTACACAATCGGGTACAACGCCCACACACCGATATGGCTGAAGCGCAAGGCGCCCTTGGGCACACAAAACCACCAGTACAGCGTGAACAGCACGGGCATGACGTCGTGCAGCAGCTCATTGGCCAGCCATTGCAGGCCCTGGGGTTGCCATAGGTTACGCAGCAACAGGCTGTACGCTGCGCCCACCACAATAATGCTGACGCCGATGCCACTCGTTACCCACGGCTGCAAGAAAAACGCCCTGCCCTTTGAAGGACGCGTATCAGCGGCATAAGTGAGTACGGTGGCGGCCAGGGTATTGGTCAGCACCGTGAAAAAACTGAAGTAATTCATCAGCCCGCCCATCAGGCTCGCGCCCGATGTCCAGCGGGCGATCAACACCAGGTCGAGCTGAATCGCCAACCCACTCCAGCCCAGAATGGCCATCAACGCGAACAGCCGTTGTTTGTGCGCCGCACTCATAGGCGAATCAAATCTGCCGCTTGGTGCGGGCGTATTTCACATAGAGCTTCTCGACCTTTTCCCGCGCCCAGGGTGTTTTGCGCAAGAACGTGAGGCTCGACTTGATGCTGGGATCGCTTTTGAAACAGCGAATATCAATGCGCTCGGCCAGCCCTTCCCACTCGTAATGCGCCACCAGCGCATTGAGGATCTGTTCCAGCGTCACGCCGTGCAAGGGGTTGTTGTTGGGTTCAGTCATGCCGAGCCTTTTTAAGCAGAAGTAGGAAAGCCGCGCACCTTAGCCGAGCCCCTGCCCGGGGGGAAGTCATTTGGCACATGCCAAGTCTAGCCTCGGCAAAGCACTTGCAGAAAAGTTCCGCTTGGCGCAATTAAATGCGATGTTATATTGTAACGATACAAGTCGTTATCCAGAGCGCTCAGCGCCACGCTTTTCATCACCCTTGCCAAGGAACCTGCAATGTCCTCCCCTGCTTTACCTCGACAACTGCGGCGTCTGCGTTTGACACCACTCGCCACCGCCCTGCTTATAGCCTCCCCCGCCTATGCCCTGGAACTGCAACCGCAAGTCATTACCGGCAACCCGCTGGGCAGCAGCCAACTGGCGTCCCCGACCACGGTTTTAGAAGGCGATGACCTCACGCTGCAACAGCAAGGCAGCCTAGGTGAAACCCTGAACAAGCAGCCGGGCGTGTCGTCGTCCTATTTCGGCCCAGGCGCCAGCCGCCCGATCATTCGCGGCCTGGACGGCGACCGGATTCGCATCCTGCGCAACGGCGTAGGTGCGCTGGACGCCTCGTCGCTGTCCTACGACCACGCGGTGCCACTTGACCCGGTCAACGTTGAGCGCGTCGAAATCGTGCGCGGCCCGGCAGCCCTGCTTTATGGCGGCAACGCCATCGGCGGCGTGGTCAATACGTTCGACAACCGCATCCCGACCGAAGCCATCAACGGCATTCAGGGCGCAGGCGAACTGCGTTATGGCGGTGCCGACACCACGCGCAGCAGCGCCGGCAAACTGGAAGCCGGTGACGGCACTTTTGCCTTGCACCTGGACGCCAACGCCCGCACGTTCAGCGACCTGAAAATCCCGGGTTACGCTCGCGATCGCCACGCGCCGCAAGACGAGGATGACAGCGATCAGAAGAAAGGCCGCCTGAGCAACAGCAGTGGCCGACAGGACGGTGGTGCGGTAGGCGGTTCCTACACCTGGGACGACGGTTACGCAGGCTTTTCCTACAGCAACTACGACGCCAATTACGGCTCGCCTGCCGAAGACGACGTCCGTATCCGCATGAAGCAGGACCACTACGCCTTCGCTTCGGAAATACGCAACCTCCAAGGCCCGTTCAGCTCGCTCAAACTCAATGCCGGCTACACCGATTACGAACACCGCGAAATCGAAGACGGCGAAGTCGGTACCACCTTCAAGAACAAAGGCTACGAGGCACGCATTGAAGCCCGTCACGTACCAATTGGCCCGCTCAACGGGGTGATTGGCGCGCAAGTGAATCGCAATGAATTCTCCGCCCTCGGCGAAGAAGCCTTTGTGCCGCAGACCGACACCACCAGCGGCGCGCTGTTTATTCTCGAAGAGTTGCAAGCCACGGATCGCCTCAAGCTCAGCCTGGGCGGGCGCCTGGAACACACCGTGGTCGACCCGGATGCCAAGGGCAATGAACGCTTCGAAGCGGCTGAAGGCTCCAAGCGTTTCACTGCTGGCAGCCTGTCTTCAGGCGCGGTCTATACCCTGACACCCGTCTGGTCACTGGCCGCGACGCTAGGCTACACCGAGCGTGCACCGACCTTCTACGAGCTGTATGCCAACGGCGCGCACGTCGCCACCGGCACTTACGAGCTGGGTAACCCTAACCTGTCAAAAGAAAAAGCCGTGTCCAGCGACCTGGCCCTGCGCTTTAACAATGGCACCCACAACGGCAGCGTCGGCGTGTTCTACAGCCGCTTCTCCAACTACATCGGTTTGCTGGGCACGGGCCGCACCCTGAACGACGAAGGCGAGCCGGATGCCGACGGAATCCCGGAATACACCTACTCGGGTGTTCGCGCTCGCTTCGTGGGCTTTGAAGCCAAGGATCACTGGAAGCTGGGCGAAGGCGCCTTCGGCAAATTTGCACTGGAGCTGTCGGGCGACTACACCCGTGCCACCAACCTCGACACCGGCGAAGCATTGCCACGCATTGCACCGTTGCGCCTGAGCAGCGGCTTGCTGTGGGAGCTGGATCGCTGGCAAGCGCGCATCGATGTCGAACACGCCAGCAATCAGGGCCGCGTACCGGATAACGAGTCGGGCACCAATGGCTACACCACCCTGGGCGCCAGCGCTGGCTACCACTTCAATGTCGGCGGCAGCCAGTGGCTGGCCTTCGTCAAAGGTGACAACCTGACCAACCAGACCGTGCGTTATGCCAGCTCGATTCTGCGCGACATCGCCCCGGCGCCGGGGCGTGGTGTTGAAGTAGGCCTGCGCACGACGTTCTAACCCATAACCCTGCTCGCTCCTACACGTGGAATGTTTTATTCAGCCAGCGCGCGAAGTTCGCTCAACGGGATAAATGCTCTTTGCGCCCGAATTTGATCCGAAATTCATGGCTCTGTAGGAGCGAGCTTGCCTCGCGATCTTTTAAAGATCAAAAAATCGCGAGACAAGCTGGCTCCTACAGTTTTTTTCAAATCGATTCCCGCCCCCATTTCCCCGCAAACGCCGTCGAACATGAGGCAAAAAGCCTCTGAGACGAACAGTCGCAGCACACTGTTGCACAATCCGAAATGATCCATGTCAATTAAAGTGCTGTTTCTAAACGTTTCATCGCTTTATCATTTCCGCACCAAGGGCTGAAACGTTTCACTCATCCCTTTCAATATCGAAGTGTGAGTCCTGCCTACAAAGACAGCGCTACCCACGCCACCGCCATACCAAAAAGACCTTCATCTCGACCTATGTCCACACTCCTGACTTTGCGCAAAGACAGCGCGCGATTGCCTATCGCCGGGCAAAAAGCTCTTACCTTGATCGGTGGTATTACCGCCTTGGGTTTGGCCAGCTTCGTACAAGCCGCACCGGCTTTTGACAGCGACTCAAAATGGATGCTCGGCGACTGGGGCGGCACCCGGACCGCGCTTGAGAAACAAGGCTATAGCTTCTCGCTCGACTACGTGGGGGAAATGGGATCGAACCTGCACGGCGGCTACGATCACGACCGCACGGCACGCTACAGCGACCAATTCGGCCTCGGCACACACCTGGATTTGCAGAAGATCCTGGGCTGGAACGACGCTGAACTCCAACTGACGATCACCCAGCGCGATGGCAACAACATCAGCAATGACCGGATCAACGACCCCAGGGTTGGCGGTTTCACCTCAGCGCAGGAAGTCTGGGGGCGCGGCCAGACCACCCGCCTGACACAGATGTGGTATCAGCAGAAATTCTTCGACCAGAAACTCGATATCAAAGTCGGCCGTTTTGGCCAGGGTGAAGACTTCAACAGCTTCCCTTGCGACTTCCAGAACCTGGCCTTCTGCGGCTCGCAGGTCGGGAACTGGGCAGGCAGCATTTGGTACAACTGGCCGGTCAGCCAATGGGCGCTGCGGGTCAAATACCACCTCACGCCGCAGCTGTATGCGCAGGTCGGCGCTTACGAGCAAAACCCATCCAACCTCGATCGCGGCAACGGCTTCAAGCTCAGCGGCAGTGGCACGCAAGGGGCAGTGTTGCCCGTTGAATTGGTGTGGACGCCGAAACTCAACGGCCTGCCCGGCGAGTACCGCGCGGGTTATTACTACAGCAGCGCCAAAGCCACCGACGTCTATAAAGACGCCAATGGCCAGCCGGCAGTGTTGAGCGGCGAAGCATATCGCAGCAGCTCCAGCAAACAGGGTCTGTGGCTGGGCGTGCAACAGCAACTCACCAGTCGCGCCAGCGATCAGTCCCGTGGCTTGAATGTCTTCGCCAACGCCACGCTGCACGACAAGAAAACCAACGCCATCGACAACTACGTCCAGGCCGGCGTTGTGTACAAAGGCGCCTTTGACGCGCGCCCCAAAGACGACATCGGCCTGGCGGTGGCCCGCGTTCACGTCAACCCGGCCTACCGCAAAAACGCCGAAGCGACTAACCAGGCCCGTGGCGTTTACGACGCCAGCAACCTGGACTACCTGCCGCCTCAGCACACTGAGTACAGCGCCGAATTGTATTACGGCGTGCACGTGACTGACTGGCTGACCGTGCGCCCCAACCTGCAATACATCCGCCATCCGGGCGGCGTTTACACCGTGGATAACGCCCTGATCGGCGGTTTGAAAATTCAAAGTTCGTTCTAAAGAACCAGCGGCAAGTCGATAGACGCACGTCTGCAGCTTGCCGCTCGCAACTAAACCTTGTTTTACGGAGAACCTCACTATGAGCACTGACAGTGCTTTGAGTCGAAGCCGCTTGCTCCCGACATTGCTCGGTGTCTTGCTGGTGTTAATGGGCCTGGCCTTGTTGGTCGGGGGGATCAAGCTGCTGATGCTCGGTGGCTCGCTGTATTACCTGCTGGCCGGTATCGGCTTCGGACTGTCGGGCGTGCTGTTGATCGCAGGGCGTCGGGCTGCACTGGCGTTGTACGCGCTGGTGCTGTTCGCCAGCACCGTCTGGGCGCTGGTAGAAGTCGGCCTGGACTGGTGGCAACTGGTACCGCGACTGGCACTGTGGTTTGCCATCGGTATCGTTCTGCTGCTGCCATGGTTGCGTCGCCCACTGTTGCGCGGTGAGTCGGCACCTGTGGCCACAGGCGCATTGAGCGTGGCCGTAGTACTGGCCGGTGTTGCTGCGCTAGCCAGCCAGTTCACTCACCCTGGCGATATCAAAGGCGAACTGGGTCGCGACGCTGTGCCGGGCATGGCCAACACTGCACCCGACATGCCCGAAGGCGATTGGCAATCCTATGGCCGCAGCGGCTATGGCGATCGTTACTCGCCACTCAAAGACATCACCCCACAAAATGCTCATAAACTGGTGCCGGCCTGGACCATGCGCACGGGTGACATGCCAGGGCCTAATGACCCGGGCGAAACCACTGCCGAAAACACCCCGCTGAAAGTCAACGGCATGCTCTACGTGTGCACGCCGCACAGCCAGGTGATCGCGCTTGACCCAGACAGCGGCAAGGAAATCTGGCGCTACGATCCGAAGATCAGCACGCAAAATGCTGCCAACTTCAAAGGCTGGGCACACATGACCTGCCGCGGCGTGAGCTATCACGACGAAAACGCCTACGCCAAGACTGACGCTCAACAAAGCCCGGCAGAACCTGCTGCGGCCACAGCGAGCAATTCGTGCCCGCGTCGCCTGTTCCTGCCCACTGCTGATACCCGCCTGATCGCCATCAACGCCGACACCGGTAAAGTCTGCGAAGAGTTCGGTGACCACGGTTCGGTCGACCTGCGCCACAACATCGGCAGCTTCACTCCGGGCGGCTACTACTCCACGTCGCCACCAGCCGTGACCAAAGACCTAGTGGTGATTGGCGGCCACGTCACCGACAACGAGTCCACTGACGAGCCATCCGGCGTGATCCGTGCGTACGACGTGCGTACCGGCAAACTGGTCTGGAACTGGGACAGCGGCAACCCTGAAGACACCACGCCGGTGGCTGATGGCAAAACCTACACCCGTAACTCGCCTAACATGTGGTCGATGTTCGCAGTCGACGAAAACCTCGGCATGCTCTACCTGCCGATGGGCAACCAGATGCCCGACCAATATGGCGGCGACCGTACCGAAGACTCCGAGCGTTACAGCGCAGGCGTCACCGCTCTGGACATCACCACCGGTAAAGTCCGCTGGTATCGTCAGTTCACCCACCACGACCTGTGGGACATGGACGTGGGCGGTCAACCGACCCTCATGGACCTGAAAACCGCTGACGGCGTGAAACCTGCGCTGCTGGCTTCCACCAAGCAAGGCAGCATCTACGTTGTTGACCGTCGCACAGGCGAAGACATCGTACCGATCCGTGAAATCCCGGCACCGGGCGGCGCTGTCGCTGGCGACCACACCTCGCCAACCCAGCCGCGTTCGGATCTGAACCTGATTCCACCGCAACTGACCGAGCGCGACATGTGGGGCGTGACCCCGTTCGACCAGATGCTGTGCCGCATCAACTTCAAATCCCTGCGTTACGAGGGCATGTACACGCCGCCGTCGCTGCAAGGTTCGATCGTGTACCCAGGCAACTTCGGCGTGTTTGACTGGGGCGGCATCTCGGTTGACCCAGTGCGCCAGATCGCCTTCCTGAACCCGAGCTACATGGCGTTCACCTCCAAGCTGGTGCCGCAGGCGGAAGTTGCCGCCATGGGCCCGCGTAAAGGCGAAACCTCCGGCGTGCAACCGAACAAGGGCGCACCTTATGGTGTGATCCTGGAACCGCTGCTGTCGCCGGTTGGCCTGCCTTGCCAGGCACCTTCGTGGGGTTACGTGGCGGCGGTCGACCTGACCAACAACAACGTGATCTGGAAACACAAGAACGGCACCGTGCGTGACAGCTCGCCAGTACCGATCCCGTTGCCAATGGGCGTTCCAAGCCTGGGCGGGACCGTGACCACTGCTGGTGGCGTAGCCTTCCTGAGCGGCACCCTGGACCAATACCTGCGTGCCTACGACGTGAACAACGGTAAAGTCCTATGGGAAGGTCGCCTGCCAGCAGGCGGTCAAGCCACCCCAATGACCTACGCAGGCAAGGATGGCACCCAATACGTAGTCGTCATGGCCGGCGGTCATGGTGGTCTGGGCACCCAAAAAGGTGACTACATCATGGCCTTCAAACTGGCCAAGTAAGCTTCAAAGCCAGTTGCAAGAAAGGCGGCTATCGCAAGATAGCCGCCTTTTTTTGTGCCTGCGCTACACCGTTCCTGCACAGGGACTACGCGGTAGTGCGCAACTGGTCCAACCAGGTTTCGAATGCCCGTGCGTCCAGCGGGCGGCTGATCAGGTAGCCTTGCGCCGTGTCGCACTGCCAGCGCTTGAGCAGGTCGAGGCTGTGCGGGTATTCCACTCCTTCTGCCACGACTTTAAGCCCCAGGTTGTGGCTCATCTCGATGGTCGAACGCACGATCACCGCATCATCGCTGGCTTCATCGAGGTTACGCACAAAGGACTGGTCTATTTTCAGCTCCTGGACCGGTAGCCGTTTAAGGTGAGCGAGTGAGGAATACCCTGTCCCGAAGTCGTCCACCGATAAGCTGATGCCGCAGTCACGCAGCCCGTTGAGTACCGTGAGCGAGTGCTCGGGGTCGTGCATCACGGCACTCTCGGTGATCTCGAAAGTCAGTTGCTGCGCCGAGACCTGATACTGCGCCAGCAGGCCTTGAACCTTGGTTGCCAGGCAATCGCCACGCAGATCATCAGCCGAGATGTTGATCGACAGTTGCAGGTGCAGACCGCGCTGGTTCCACTCGGCAATCTGGCGGATGCTCTCTTCAATCACCCAGTCGGTCAGCACATTCATGCTCCCGGAACGCTCGGCCAACGGGATGAACTCCGCCGGTGAAACCAACCCCAGCACCGGATGTTGCCAACGCAGCAACGCTTCGGCCTGGCTCACTTGCCCGGTGCGCAGATCCAGTTTGGGCTGGTAATGAATAAACAGTTCGCCGTCGCTGGCCGCATGGCGCAAGTCGCGAATCAATTGGATTTGACGCTGATGGGCCAGGTCGCGGTCCTGCTGATAGATCTGCAGGTAGCCGGGTGATGCGGCGGCATCGCTGCGCGCAATCGCGGCTCGAGCCATCAGGTCTTCAGCGGTCTGGCCATGGCTTGGGTACACCGAGATGCCCATGCAGATGTCCAGTTGCACGTCATGCCCGTCGATGCTCAACGGTTGGCTCAATACCCCGTACAAGCGGTCCGCCATTGCGACCCCGGCATCGACCTGAGTGTTTTCCAGCAGCAGCAAAAATTCGTTGCCGGCGATACGCGCGGCCGTGCTGCTTTCCGGCAGCGTTTCCAAGAGAACATGGCTGGTCTTGAGCATGATCAATTCCAGCCCTTGCGGGCCGGAGCTTTCGTTGATCAGGCGGTAGTTTTCGATACCCAGGTAGATCAGCACCACGCTACGCCGGGCCATGATTGCACTGCCCAGCCGTTCCATGGCCAACGCCCGATTGGGCAGGCCGGTGAGCGGGTCGTGTAACGCGTTATGCGCCAATTGTTGTTCGCGTTCAGCGATGCCGTTTTGCATCGCATTGAATGCCCGCGCCAAAAACCCCAGCTCGTCGCGGCGCTTAAGCTCTACCGGCGTGGAATAGTCACCGCGGCCGATGCGCTGCGCCGCTTCGGCCAGCACGCTGACCGGGCGAGACACTTCACGCGCCAGCCACAAGGCACCGAGTAGCGAAGCCAGCAGGGCCGCAAGGGAGATCCATAAAAACTTGCGATCCAGTGAGTTGAAGGCCTGCAACGTTTGGTCCAGCGGGCTCTGCAACAACGCCATGACCTGGCCATTGGCTGGGTCACCAGAGTTGGCCATCTGCAACAGCTGCCCCAAAAAGCGCTTGCCGCCGAATTCACTGAAGTGCATCAGAGGCCCCGGCGGATGATCACGCAAAAACGTGACAATACTCTCATCCATTTCCTGCGGCTGGGTGCTGGCCAACGGCCCGGAATGGCCGTTCTTCACCGCTAGAAACGACACCTCAAGGTTGCTCAGGGTACGCAGTTCCTGGGCAAACACTTCGTTCATCGGCATCGCCGATACCACTCGTACCACCGGCAACGGTGCCAACATCACGGCTTGTACCATCATGTACGGGCACTCATCGAGTACCCCGATCAGCTTGGTCTGTGAGTCCCGCCGTGCCTGGCCCAAGGCTTGGGCATAGGGAAAGATTTCGCCTGGCGGCAGGCTCTTCAAGGTACTGCTGATGATCTTGCCTTGCAGATCGAGCACAAACAGGTCACTGCCGCGCAGGCTGGGCTCAAAGGCTTCCAGCGCGTGTTCAATGGTCTGCGGGCGGCCATCGATCACGGCATCGCGAAACTCCGCGTCATTGGTCAACCAGTTCAGGCCGTACTGAATACGGCGGGCACGAAAGTCGATAAAACGCTCGAACACCCGCGTACCGTTTTTCAGTTGATCTTCGGCCTGATCGCTGGCGGCCGTGACGGTGGCGGCCTTCACCGCGAAGTACACAGTGCCGATCACGACCAGCAAAAGCAGCATCAGCACGACACTGATATGAGCCTGGAAGCTATTGCGCAATTTCATCGGCGAGCCTCAATCCATTGACGATGTGCAGCCTGTGTGACGATTCCCTGAGGCATGCGGGCACTCTCTGTCTTCAACTAAAAGTCAAAGAACTGACTTTTAGCTGAGCTTTGATTTTTTTCCACCACAGGTGCCATGGCTTAGAAGATCGCCTAATAAATACGGGGCGTCTAGCGTCAAGTTGTTGGCGACAAAGGCTTAGCATTTTAGCTGCCGGTCACCACACATCACGAGGCCGGAAAGAGCGGGGTCCTTGGCCTATGGTTGGTAGTTAGCTGATTTTCGTGGTGAACAAAACTTCACCATTGAAACCTCTATCACCGTGCCCCATCTAAAGCACATACCCCATTGCGCAGGTGCCCCATGAGCGACCAGCAAGAATTTGCGGACAACGTTACCGAGTACACCGATATAGAGCACAACGAGACAACATCAACCGTTCACAAGGGTGGGACCGAACTGGCCCTGCCGGGGCAGAATCTGCCCGACAAGGTTTACATCATTCCGATTCACAATCGGCCGTTCTTCCCGGCACAAGTGCTGCCGGTCATCGTCAATGAAGAACCCTGGGCCGAAACCCTCGACTTGGTCAGCAAGTCGCCTCATCACTCCCTGGCGCTGTTTTTTGTCGACACGCCCACTGATGACCCCCGCCATTTTGATACCACCAGCCTGCCGGAGTACGGCACTCTGGTGAAAGTGCACCACGCCAGCCGCGAAAACGGCAAATTGCAATTTGTGGCACAGGGCCTGAGCCGTGTACGCATCAGCATGTGGCTCAAGCATCACCGCCCGCCGTACCTGGTAGAGGTCGAGTATCCGCAGGAAGTCAACCAGCCCACCGACGAGGTGAAGGCTTACGGTATGGCGCTGATCAATGCGATCAAAGAGCTGCTGCCGCTCAACCCCCTGTACAGCGAAGAGCTGAAAAACTACCTCAACCGCTTCAGCCCCAACGATCCATCACCGCTCACCGACTTTGCGGCCGCCCTGACCTCGGCCACCGGTAACGAACTGCAAGAAGTGCTTGATTGCGTGCCCATCCTCAAGCGCATGGAAAAAGTCCTGCCGATGCTGCGCAAGGAAGTCGAGGTTGCGCGTCTGCAAAAAGAAATTTCCGCCGAAGTTAACCTCAAGATCGGCGAGCATCAGCGCGAATTCTTCCTCAAGGAACAACTCAAGGTCATCCAGCAGGAACTGGGGCTGACCAAGGATGATCGCAGTGCCGATATCGAGCAATTCCAGCAACGACTGGAAGGCAAGACCCTGCCCGTCCAGGCCCGCAAACGGATTGACGAAGAAATAAACAAACTGTCTATTCTCGAGACCGGTTCACCGGAGTATGCGGTGACCCGCAACTACCTCGACTGGGCCAGTTCCGTGCCTTGGGGCGTGTATGGCCAGGACAAACTGGACCTTAAACACGCGCGCAAAGTGCTCGACGCTCACCACGCCGGGCTGGATGACATCAAAGACCGCATCCTCGAGTTTCTCGCTGTGGGCGCCTACAAAGGCTCGGTCAGTGGCTCGATCGTCTTGCTGGTCGGCCCGCCGGGTGTGGGTAAAACCAGTGTCGGCAAGTCCATTGCCGAGTCGTTGGGCCGTCCGTTCTATCGCTTCAGCGTGGGCGGCATGCGCGATGAAGCCGAGATCAAGGGCCATCGCCGCACCTACATCGGCGCCCAGCCGGGCAAGCTTGTGCAGGCGCTCAAGGACGTTGAAGTGATGAACCCGGTCATCATGCTCGACGAGATCGACAAAATGGGCCAAAGCTTCCAGGGCGACCCTGCTTCGGCCCTGTTGGAAACCCTGGACCCCGAGCAAAACGTCGACTTCCTGGACCACTACCTGGACCTGCGCCTGGATCTGTCCAAAGTACTGTTTGTGTGCACCGCCAACACCCTGGACTCGATCCCAGGCCCGCTGCTCGACCGGATGGAAGTGATCCGCCTCTCGGGTTACATCACCGAAGAGAAAGTGGCGATTGCCAAGCGTCACCTGTGGCCTAAACAGCTGGAGAAAGCCGGCGTCGACAAGGCTCGCCTGAGCATCACAGACAGCGCACTGCGGTTGCTTATCGATGGCTACGCCCGTGAAGCGGGTGTGCGTCAGCTCGAAAAATATCTCGGCAAACTGGTACGCAAGGCCGTGATCAAGCTGCTCGACAAGCCGGATGCGGTGATCAAGATCGGCCCCAAAGACCTCGAAGCCTCGCTGGGCACGCCGGTGTTCCGTAACGAGCAAGTCATCAGCGGCGTGGGCGTGATCACCGGCCTGGCGTGGACCAGCATGGGGGGTGCAACGTTGCCGATCGAGGCTACGCGCATCCACACGCTTAACCGCGGCTTCAAGCTGACCGGGCAACTGGGTGAAGTGATGAAGGAGTCGGCTGAAATCGCCTACAGCTACATCAGCTCGCACCTCAAGCAGTTTGGCGGCGATCCGCGCTTCTTTGACGAAGCCTTCGTGCACTTGCACGTGCCGGAAGGCGCTACCCCCAAAGACGGTCCGAGCGCCGGGGTGACCATGGCCAGCGCCCTGTTGTCACTGGCGCGCAATCAAGCACCGAAAAAAGGGATTGCCATGACCGGGGAACTGACCCTGACCGGCTATGTCCTGCCGATTGGTGGTGTGCGGGAGAAAGTCATTGCGGCCCGTCGGCAGAAAATTCATGAATTGATCCTGCCCGAGGCAAACCGCGGCAACTTCGAGGAATTGCCGGACTACTTGAAAGAAGGCCTGACCGTGCATTTTGCCAAACGCTTTACTGACGTGGCCAAAGTGCTGTTCTGACAAGCCATCGCTAACGCCGGGGCAAGGGGTCAGGCGGGGCATGGCCTCCCTTTGCAACCGGCGACAACGATCATACGAACAGCTGCTGCAGTTGGCTCGGGTTTACACGATTAAACACCTGTAATTTATGACAGTAGACACGCGTGTAATTCCCATCGTTAATAGAGCCCTAGCCGACAGGTATTATCGTTGGAGACCTGCTATATGCCACTTCATCATCCTTCGTATCAAAATCCAGATGTTCTTTGGCGCACCATCAAGAGTTCGACCGTGTTCAACCCTAGAACCAGTGGTGAACTCAAGGCAGAGGTCCTCGATAGAAGCTCGTTTGTGGCCCAGGAAATGACCTTCGCCAGCAGCCACAAAAAAATCATCGTGACCGCTGAATATGATGATTTTGGCTCCAAGGCGTATCGCGCAATTTCTCTGACCCTGGACATCAACATCCAATCGGGGATTTACCTGTTCAAAAAAGGTGAGCCCGGGCCGATTCTGGGAATGTCTTACATCGAATATGTCGAAGTCGATGGGCGCGAGATGTATCACTTGAATCAGGCCAGTGTCGGGACACTGCACCTCAGCGTCATGGAAAGCTGCTACAGCGCACGGCTGTTTACGTTTGAGGGCCTCGACCATAAGGGCGAAGCACTCGAGATGTGCGGCGATTTTATAATCTGCCCTCCGCACGCCAGCTTTTAACGCGAGGCGCCCGGGCAACGACAAAATCGCGCAGCGGCCATCCTGGGTTATGCTGCGCTCTTGTCCTTGTCCGACCGGAGCCTGCAATGTCCCTCGCACGTTTTGTCCCTCTGCTCAGCCTTGGCTTGCTGGCAGCCTGTGCGCACCAACCCGCGCAAAACGTCACTGTAGAAGCACAAAGCGAATGCCCGATACACCTGCATGTCGGCCAAAACCTGATGCTGTCGCTGCCCAGCAACCCCACCACCGGTTACCGTTGGGCGATTCAAGACTCGGCAGGCGGCGTACTGCGCAGCCTTGGCCCCGAGGTTTACAACAGCAGCGATGACGGCCAGTTGCTCGGCAGTGGCGGCCATTCGACCTGGCGCTTTGAGGCCTTTGCGGCCGGCACAGGGCGTTTGCGCCTGACCTCTCAGCAGCCTTGGGAGCCCGAAGCCGAACCTGCGGACACCTTCGATTGCCCTATCACCGTCAACTGACCTTGGGCGACTGATCAGACAGACCGCGCATCCCGGCGCCAACTTGGCTAAAATGCGGCCCCCTTTTTAACTATCCAGCGCCGGAACTGTCGTGAGCAAAGAACCTGACCGTATTTTCGCCCAGCCCCTGGCCCAGGTGCCGGACTTCGCCTTTAACGAAGACGTGGTGCGGGTGTTCCCGGACATGATCAAGCGCTCGGTGCCGGGCTACCCGACGATTGTCGAAAACCTTGGCGTGCTCGCCGCCCAATTCGCACAGCCCAACAGCGTGCTGTACGACCTGGGCAGCTCACTGGGCGCGGTGACCCAGGCCTTGCGCCGCCATGTACGTGCCGAAGGCTGCAAGGTCATTGCCGTGGACAACTCCACGGCGATGGTCGAGCGCTGCCGAGAATACCTCAATGCCCAGGACTCGATGTTCCAGGAGTTGCTGCCGGTCGAGGTGATTGAAGGCGACATTCTGGCCCTGGAGTTCCAGCCTGCCTCCGTCGTGGCGCTGAACTTCACCCTGCAATTTATCGCCCCAGACCAGCGCCTGGCCCTGCTCAGCCGTATTCGTCAATCGTTGCTGCCGGGCGGTGCAATGATCCTTTCGGAAAAACTGCGCTTCAGTGATCCTCAAGAGCACGCGTTGCTGACTGATCTGCACATTGCCTTCAAGCGTGCCAACGGTTACAGCGACCTCGAAATTGCGCAAAAGCGCAGCGCCATCGAAAACGTCATGAAGCCCGACAGCCTCGAAGAACACCGTGAGCGCCTGCTGGCAGCCGGGTTCTCGAGAGTCGTGCCGTGGTTCCAGTGTCTTAACTTTGCCTCGTTGATTGCCTTGCCATGATTGATCTTTCCCCTCTTGCCCGCCGTTTGGCCGGGACGCCTTTAGCTGAATGGGCCAACACCCTGCAGGCGCAACTCGACGTCAAAATGGAGAAAGGCCACGGCGACCTGGAGCGCTGGCAAAGCGCGCTGGACGCCTTGCCCAACGTCCTGCCGACCGAGATTGACCTGCTCAACGGCCTGACCCTGGACACCCAGTGCGACGACGCCACCCGCGCGCAGATGCGCGAGGCCCTGCTGGGTCTCTCGCCGTGGCGCAAAGGCCCGTTTGATTTGTTCGGCGTGCATGTCGACACCGAATGGCATTCGGACTGGAAATGGTCGCGGGTGGCGCCGCACATCGACCTCAAGGGCAAGCGCATCCTCGATGTTGGCTGCGGCAACGGTTACTACATGTGGCGCATGCTCGGCGCCGGTGCCCACAGCGTGATTGGCGTAGACCCGAACTGGTTGTTTTTCTGCCAGTTCCAGGCGGTTCAACGCTTTCTGCGACAAGAGGCTGCCTGGCACCTGCCCTTCCCGTTTGAAGATCTGCCGCCGAACCTGGAAGGCTTCGACACCGTGTTTTCCATGGGCGTGTTTTACCACCGCCGCTCACCCATCGAGCATTTGCTGGCACTCAAGGACTGCCTGGTCAAAGGCGGCGAACTGGTTTTGGAAACGCTGGTGATCGACGGTGATGTGAACCAGGTGCTGGTGCCCGAAGACCGCTACGCGCAGATGCGCAACGTGTGGTTCCTGCCCTCGATTGCGGCCCTGGAACGCTGGTTGCGCCGTGCGGGCTTCAACGATGTGCGCTGCGTTGACGTGAGCATCACCACGGTCGAAGAACAACGGGCGACCGAGTGGATGAAGTACCAATCGTTGAGCGATTACCTGGACCCGAACGACCACAGCAAAACCATCGAAGGTTTGCCCGCGCCGATGCGCGCCGTGATCGTCGCCAAAAAATAAGAGATCCTCTGTAGGAGCGAGCTTGCCTCGCGAGCTTTTAAGATCAAAAGATCGCGAGGCAAGCTCGCTCCTACAGGGTAGGCGGATTATTTGGCCCGGCGGGCCTTGAAGAACTCGCTGAGGATGGCGCCGCACTCATCGGCCAACACCCCGCCTTCAAACACCACCCGGTGGTTCAAAAAGCTCTGGGTGAAGAATTGCCCCTGGCTCTGCACAATTCCGGCCTTGGGTTCCAGCGCGCCGAACACCACCCGCGACACCCGCGAATGCACAATCAAACCCGCGCACATGCTGCACGGCTCCAGCGTCACGTACAGCGTGCTGCCCGGCAGACGGTAGTTGCTGGCAGCCGTGGCTGCGGCGCGGATCGCCACCATCTCGGCGTGGGCGCTGGGGTCGCTGCCGCTGATGGGGCAGTTGAAACCGCGCCCGATGATTTCACCGTTCTGCACCAGCACCGCGCCCACCGGCACCTCACCCAAGGCCGCGCCTTGCGCCGCCAGTATTAGCGCTTCACGCATAAAGTCCTGATCGCGGCTGCGATCAATAATCTGGGGTTGACGCCCTTGTCGCATCAGGAAACCTCAATAGCGGCCATCAGGCCGGTTTCCATGTGGTCAATCACATGGCAGTGGAACATCCACACGCCGGGATTATCCGCCACCAACGCCACACGGGCACGCTCGTTTTTACCCAACAGGTAAGTGTCGGTGAAATACGGGGTAATCTTTTTACGATTGGACGCCAGCACTTTGAAGCTCATGCCATGCAGGTGAATCGGGTGCTGATACTGGGTCATGTTCTTGAACTCGAACACGTAACTCTCGCCCAGCTTGAGCTTGGCAATCGGGCGGTCAGCGCAGGTCTTGTCCTTGATGTCCCAGGCCACACCATTGATCTGCCACAGGCTCGGCGGCTGATCGGAGCCCAGATTCTCGGACACACTACCGACCCACTCAAAGTTGAAGTTGACCTTCTCGGCGTTCTCTACATCAGGCTCGGCAATCGGATTGGCCGGCAGCGCTGGTGGCCATTCACCGGGTGCGTCGTTGTTGGCCACTGACAACAGCGTGCCCAAGCGTACCGGCCCGTCGCGCAACGACAGCTCTTCACCTGCGGGCGGTGCCTTGATCGCCAGGCAAATGCGCATGCCCGGCCCCAGCCAATAATCCTTGCCCAGTGGTCGTGGCTTGATAGGGTTGCCATCCAGTGCATAGATTTGCGCCTCAACGCCCGGAATATTCAGGCGGTAGGTCAAGGTGTTGTCGAGGTTGAGAATGCGCACGCGGGTAATCTGCCCGGCAGGCAGTTCAATGGTCGGTACATGGGAGCCATTGATCGTCGACAACCGCCCGACCGTACCGCCGCGTGCGGCTTCGCGGGTAATGCTGAAGGGCAGAAAATTGCCCTCTTCATCCACGTGCCAGTTTTTAATGCTCAGCGTGCGCTCGTGTTTGAAGCCTGTAGGTTCGCGCTCTTCGACGATCAGCGGGCCGACCAGGCCACGGCCCAGCTCTTCGCTGCTGTTGACATGGGGGTGGTACCAATAGCTGCCGGCATCGGGCACGCGGAATTTGTAGTCAAAGTATTCGCCGGGCAGAACCGGCAATTGTGAGACGTAAGGCACACCGTCCATCTCCAGCGGCAGGCGGATACCGTGCCAGTGGATCGTGGTTGCGACGGGCAGATGGTTGATAAAGCGCACCCGCAGCCATTCGCCTTGGCGCACGCGTAACTCGGTGCCCGGCGCTGAAGGACCAAAAGCCCAGGCTTCGGTCGGGTGGCCAGGCACCAGTTCGACGTCCAGAGGCGCAGCAATCAACTCATAATCGTGACCGGCCTGCTCATCGGCCATCTTGCCCAACCAGTAACGCGAAGCGCCCCCAGCACCAACACCCACCACTACCAGGCCGGCTAAACCACCGAGTATTTGTCGACGGGTAAAGGACATGGAATTAACTACCTCTCGTATCCGGCGCGAGCGCCAGGCTCGCAAAAAAGCGAATACGATACACCTGCAAATGCGAAACCGTAAGCGCGGGGTGACCGCAGGAGCCCTCACCCTAGCCCTCTCCCAGAGGGAGAGGGGACTTACCGCGTTAATCAACGACCTCAGCAATAGAGCCAATTGCGGATTCAGCTGACGCGTTTGAGGTCACCGCACATCTGCAATTTCCCCCAATCTGTCCCCTCTCCCAGAGAGAGAGAGAGGACTTACCGCGTTAATCAACGACCTCAGCAATAGAGCCAGTTGCGGATTCAGCTGACGCGTTTAAGGTCACCGCACATCTGCAATTTCCCCCAATCTGTCCCCTCTCCCTCCGGGAGAGGGCTAGGGTGAGGGGCTTTTGATCTTAAACCCCTACCAAATGCACCACGCCTCCCGCCAGCGTCATCAACCCCGGCACTCCGGCCTGACGCAACGCCTGCGGCTGAATGCGCGAGGCATCGTTGAGCTCAACGCGGATACGGGTCAGCGCCACTCGTTGTTCAGACTTGAGGTTAGCAGCGCCCCCCAGCGCCGCGATCACCGCCGCGTCCAACGTGGACACCTCCTGAGCTGGCGCATCAGGAACCAAGTCCGGGGTCAGTGCCTTCCAAAACGCCTGCTGCAATTTTGCAAACATGTTCAGTTCTCCAACACCAATGATTGAGCGACGTTGACCGATTGCGACGACTGTAAGGCCGCACGCACCTGTTCAGCACTTTCCAGCCCCAGTACGTGCTGCGCCAAACTCTGGCAGGCCTTGTACTCCAGTTCGCGCACCCGCGCTTTGATGGTCGGGATCAACGGCACACTCACCGATAGCTCATCAACGCCCAACCCGACCAGCATCGGCACCGCCAGTGACTCGGAGGCCAGCGCGCCGCATACGCCCACCCATTTGCCGTGAGCATGCGCGGCCTTGACGGTGCTGGCGATCAGGCGCAATACCGCCGGGTGAAAACTGTCGGCCTGGCTGGCCAGGCGCGGGTGGTCGCGGTCCATCGCCAAGGTGTATTGGGTCAAGTCGTTGGTGCCAATCGAGAAGAAGTCGACTTCTGGGGCAAACAGGTCAGCCATCAGCGCCGCCGCCGGGACTTCAATCATGATCCCGAGCTTGGGCAACCGGGTGATGCCCAGACGCTGCGCCTGTTCTTCAAGCAACTGACGAGCCAGGCGCAGTTCCGACACTTGTGTGACCATCGGCAACATGATGTGCAAACGGGTCAGGTCGGCACTGGCCAAAATTGCGCTGAATTGCTCACGCAGCAGTTCCGGGCGCTCCAGGCACAAACGAACCCCGCGCATGCCCAGGAAAGGGTTGGCCTCGTGTTCCATGGGTACATAGGCCAGCGGTTTGTCGCCGCCGACATCCAGCGTGCGCACCACCAGGTTGTATTCAGTACCGACCGCCCGGGCTATGGCCGTGTAGGTGGCGACCTGTTCGTCGTGGCTCGGCGCACTGTTACGTTCCAGGTACAGGAACTCGGAGCGCAGCAAGCCCACGCCTTCTCCACCCAGTGCCATACCCTGCTCGGCTTCGGCCAGCGAGGCAATGTTGGCAGACACTTCGATATGGCGCCCGTCACGGGTGTCCGCACGCAGTTGCGCGTTCTCCAGATCCCGAGCCTGACGCACACGCTGTTGCTCATGCTGGGCGGTGAGGGCTTCAACCTCCGCCGCACTCGGGCGAACCTGCAACACGCCCTGTTCCGCATCCAGCAATACCGGTGTGCCGTTGGCCAGCGTCAGCACGCTTGCCGGCAAACCGCACATGGCGGGCAAGCCCAGGGCCCGCGCCAAAATCGCCACATGGCTGGTAGCGCCACCGCCCACCGTGGCAAAACCGACCACTTTGGCTTTATCGAGCCCAGCCGTTTGCGAAGGGCTTAGCTGGTCAGCGATCAGGATGGCATTGTCCGGCAATGCCTGGATCGAATCCTCAACCCGCAAAATCAATTTGAGTACGCGCAGCCCGACGTCGGCCAGGTCTTGCGCCCTTTCTGCCAGAAACGCATTGCCCAGATTGCGGAACACGTTTTCGTGGGTCTCAACCGCGGCCGCCCAGGAAAAAGCTGCGCTTTTACCGGACGTCAGCAGGGTGTACGCCTGCTCCAGCAGACTCGGGTCTTGCAGCAGTTCACGATGAGCACTGAAGATTTGCGCCTGCGGCCCGTCGCCCAAATCACTGCCCAGCCTGTCCAGCGCGGCATCGGCTTCAAGCAAGGCCCGTTGCAGTTGCGCCCGCTCGAACGCTTCGCCAGCGCCAAATTGCGGATAGTTCAGGGCTTGCTCGGCGATTTGCACCACATGGCCAAACACCGCCCCAGAAGATGCGCACACTCCGCGCAACATGCCGTCATCGGCCACGGCCAACTCTGCAGCGTGCACAGGAGCCGGTGCTGGAGCCGGTTCGGCAAGCGCTGGCGCAACCGGCGTCACGGCTTCGCCGCAGCCAGCCAGCAGCAGTTCGGTCAAGACGCCAATGGCCTGTTCGGCATCCGCGCCGGTTGCACTGACTTGCACCACATCGGCGTAGGTGGTTTGCAGGGTCATGATCGCCACCAGCGATTTGGCGTTGATACGCTGACCCTCTTTATGCAGCTCAATCGTTGCGTCAAAGCCCTTGGCCGCCTGTGCAAAGACAGCAGCCGGACGGGCATGCAGGCCGTTCGGGTTGGGCAGCGCAATGGCCGCCGAGAGCAGCGTCTCACCTGAATTGGCCGCCTCAGATACGGCGGTTTGCGGGGCAGCCGCCCCCAGGCGCAGCACCGCTTGGCCGCTGTCTACCAGCCCTTCATTGCCCGCTAGTGCAGTAAAGCTTTCGCCGCTGATCACCAGCATCAACGTCAGCAAGCTGCGCGCATGTTGGGCGACGTAGTCGGCATCAAACTCGATCAGTGCTTGGCCCGCCGAGACCTGCTGGCCTTCCTCGACCAGGGCGGTGAAGCCCTTGCCGCCAAGGTTCACCGTGTCCAGGCCAATGTGCAGCAACACTTGCACACCGTTGGCATCGGTAATGCTGACGGCATGCCCGGTGTTCTGCAGGTTGCTGATCACACCGGCCAGCGGCGCGCAGAGCACCTGCGACGTCGGGTCGATGCACAGCCCGTCGCCCATCAAACGGCTGGAGAACACCGGGTCAGGCACCTGCTCGAGCGGCATCAGGACACCCGATAACGGCGCCAGCAGTTCCAGTTGTTGGGATGTAACCATGACTTCACCTGCAGTTGATTCGGTTAAATGCCGATGGAGCGCGAGCCCCCGCAGCGTCGCTTATTTCCACCAGTACTCGATTTGCACACCGGCGTTGGAACCATGCAGCGCCGAGCCGTAGGCGCCGCTGTCAGACAGCGCCGAGCCTGCATCAAATTCATTGGCTGCACGCTGCGCGGCTTCGTTCCAGGTCGCATAGGTGTAATACACGCGGATCTCCGGTCGCGCCCAAAAGCTTGGACCATTGGGTGACCAGGTGGGCGCGAAGGTGAACTTGCTCAGCTTGCGCGTGCCGTCTGCGGCCCGGACCTGATCATGGCCAAACTCGGTCACCAGCTTGAACTGCTCGGTGATCGCGTAGGTCGGTCGAACGCCCAGCGAGAGCCACTCCTGGTTGCCGCCATCCGGACGGAAATCCTTTTGATACAGCGCCTCGAACTGGCCACCGAAACGCGGTGTAACTTGCCAGTCGAAGAACTCCACGATCCGGTAACGCTTGCTGCTGCTGTCCAGGTGCGTGTCACCGGTGTAACCCAGCCCCGTGCCGGAACCTTCTCCGTATTGAAAAGCCAGCTTGTTCTTGCCGCCCAAAAACTCGCTTTGCACATGCTGCGCGGTGATCGCCCAGCCGCTGTGGGCATCGGTACGTTCCGGCTTTTCCAGGTAGCTCAGCCCAAACTCCAATTGCCCGCCCGGGTTGGTGTTGAACCCAGAAACGTTGAAGTCGTGACGCGTCACGTAGTCTTCCTGGTACAGGTTGTCTTTGCGCGACAGCGCGTAGCTGTACTTGAGGCCGCCAATCAAAACGTCTTCGATACCCGCGCCGGTAGCGCTCTGGTTCCAGTAGTAAAAGTCGGAAATATGTATGTCGTTACGTTTGTAGTAACGCCGCCCAGCCCATACCGATCCACCATTGAGGCTGGGCAGGTTAGACCACTGCGCGTACAACTGCGGCAAGCGTGCCGAGCCGTTATCGCCCTGAAACGTCAGTTGGCGGTTGTACTGGTTGTACAACGAGGCCATGCCATCAACGCTGAGGACCGAGCCATCATCAAAGTTGTATACATCCTGTCGCAACTCCAATTCGGCGTACTGCTCGCATTCATTCCCCAGCCGATACTTGGCCTCGGCACCCGGTAACTTGAAGCACGATTGCGTGCCACCGTTCAACGAGTTGCCAACACCGCTACGCATATAACCGGCGAATTCCAGGGCACTGGCCGAAAACGGCACTGACAGGCACAAGCAAGCGGTAAAAATGCTGCGATTGAGTGTTGTGTTCATGAGAGGGCCTTTTATTTTTATTTTTGGGTGTGAAGCGGTCTATTTTTTGTAGGAGCGAGCTTGCCTCGCGATCTTTTAAAAGATCTAAAGCTCGCTCCTACAGGGTTATTAGGTTGTCAGGTGCACGGCAAACGACTCGTAAGGGCGCAAGGTGATGCGCTGGCTACGTGTCGGGTTGTCGGGGTAGTTGCTGATCAACAGGCGCTGCGACATGCCTTCGCTGATCACGCCTTCTGGCAGTTCCAGCTCGCATTCCGTGGCGTAGAAGTTGTTGAGTACCAGCACACTTTCGCCCTCGCCCTGGCGCAGATACGCCCAGACTTGCGGATGCTCGGCCAGCAACTTGCGGTATTCACCGTGCGACAGCAGCGGTTCTTCACGGCGCAATGCAATCAGGCGGCGGTAGTGATGCAGCACTGAATCCGGGTCATTCATTTGGGCCTGGACGTTGATCTGCGCGGCGTTGTCCGGGATACCGATCCACGGCTCTGCCGTGCTGAAACCGGCATTGGCCTGCTGGTTCCATTGCATCGGCGTGCGGCTGTTGTCCCGCGATTTCTGCAAAATCGCCGCCATGCAGTCTTCATGGGACACACCGGCTTCGCGTTTGAGGCGATAGATGTTCAGGGTTTCGACATCGCGGTATTGCTCGATATGCTCGAAGCCCGGGTTGGTCATGCCGATTTCTTCGCCCTGATACACATACGGTGTGCCTTGCAGGCAATGCAGTGCAGTGGCGAGCATCTTCGCAGAGGCCACGCGCCATTCACCGTCATTACCAAAGCGCGACACGGCACGTGGCTGGTCGTGGTTACACCAGAACAAGGCGTTCCAGCCGCCCCCGGCCTGCATGCCGACCTGCCAGTCAGACAGGATGCCCTTGAGCGCCAGGAAGTCGAAGTCAGCACGTACCCACTTCTGCATGTTCGGGTAATCAACTTTCAAGTGATGGAAGTTGAAGGTCATCGACAGCTCTTTGCTCTCTGGCCGCGAATAGCGGATGCAGTGCTCAAGGCTGGTAGAGGACATTTCGCCAACGCTGACCAGATCGTGCCCGGCGAAGACTTCGCGGTGCATCTCTTGCAGGTACTCATGCACGTTGGGGCCGTCGGTGTAGAAGCGCCGGCCATCGGTGTCGTCCTGCGGGAAATCCGCGGGCTTGGAGATCAGGTTGATCACGTCCAGACGGAAACCACCCACGCCCTTGTCACGCCAGAAGCCCATCAGTTTGTAGACTTCGGCGCGGACCTTGGGGTTGTCCCAGTTCAGGTCGGCCTGGGTGTGGTCAAACAGGTGCAGGTAGTACTGGCCGGTTTGCGCTTCGTATTCCCAGGCCGAACCGCCGAACTTGGACTCCCAGTTGTTCGGCTGGTCACGCCAGATATAAAAGTCGCGATACGGGTTGTCGAGGCTGCTGCGCGCCTGCTGGAACCACTCATGCTCGATGGACGTGTGGTTGACCACGATGTCGAGCATCAGCTTGATCCCGCGTGCCTTGGCTTCGCTGATCAGCAACTCGCAGTCGGCCATGCTGCCGTAGCTCGGATCGATGGCGTAGTAGTCGCTGATGTCATAGCCATTGTCGCGCTGGGGCGAGCGCAAGAAAGGCGTCAGCCACAGGTAATCCACGCCCAGCCATTGCAGGTAATCGAGTTTGTCGACCACGCCCAGCAAGTCACCGGTGGCGTTGCCCGCGTGGCTGTGAAAACTTTTTGGGTAGATCTGATAGATCACCGAACGCTGCCAGTCTTGCATGAGAGGTTCCTTGCATAATCTTTGTAAAAAGGGCCGCTTCGCAGCCCATCGCAGCCTTCGGCAGCGATTACAGAACGAGGGTCAGGCCACGCGGTAGCCAGGACGGATGATTTTCAGGCTCAGTGCGCAGGTCAGGACAAAGGGCACGATGATCGCGACCAGCATGCCCACCACGAACATCGGGATGTACTGCGGGATGATCGAGATAAAACCCGGCAAGCCGCCGACGCCGATGGCCGAGGCCTGGACCTTGTTCAGCGAGAGGAAGATGCTGCCCAGCGCCGAACCGATCAGAGCGGCGTAGAACGGAAACTTGTAGCGCAGGTTGACCCCGAACATCGCCGGTTCAGTGATGCCGAAATAGGCCGACACTGCCGAGGTAGAGGCCATGCTGCGTTCGCGCACATTGCGACTCATGTAGAACACGCCCAGCGCCGCGCTGCCCTGGGCCAGGTTGGACATCACGATCATCGGCCAGATAAACGTGCCGCCCTGGGTCGAGATCAACTGCAGATCAACCGCAAGGAACATGTGGTGCATGCCGGTGATCACCAGCGGTGCATACAGCAGGCCGAAAATCATGCCGCCCAGCACGGGTGCCAGGTCAAACAACATGACCACGCCTTCGGTAATCAGGATGCCCAAGTGGCGGGTGACCGGACCAATGATCGCCAGCGCCAGCACCCCGGTGATGACGATGGTGGTGATGGGCACCACCAGCAATTGAATGGCATTGGGCACCCGTGCCCGCAGCCATTTCTCGATCACGCTCATCACGTAGGCAGCCAGCAAGATCGGCAGGATCTGCCCCTGATAGCCCACCTTCTCGATTTGGAACACGCCCAGAATGTTGAAGTACGGCAGGGTCTGGCCGTCCAGCCCGGCCACGGCCTTGCCGTAGTTCCAGGCGTTGAGCAGATCGGGATGCACCAGCATCAGGCCAAGCACGATGCCGAGGATTTCGCTGCCGCCAAAACGCTTGGCCGCCGACCAGCCGACCAACGCCGGCAAGAACACGAACGAAGTGTTGGCCATCAGGTTGATCAGGCTCCACACACCGTCCAGCGACGGGTAGGCATCCAGCAGGGTTTTACCGGCAATGAACATGCCCTTGGCGCCGAGCAGGTTGTTAACCCCCATCAGCAGGCCGGCAATGATCAGCGCAGGCAGGATCGGCATGAAGACATCGGAGAACACCCGCACCAGACGCTGCATGGCGTTTGCCTTGTCGGCGCCCTTTTGCTTGACGTCAGCAATGGTCGAGGCGGCGAGACCGGTCTGCTCGCGCAAGGCGGCGTAGACCTTCTCGACGTCGCCGGGACCAATGACCACTTGGTACAGGCCGCCGGTAAAGAAAGAACCTTTGACCAGGTCTATCTGATTGAGGGTTGCGCTATCGACCAGGCTGGGGTCTTTAAGCGCGAGGCGCAGGCGTGTGACGCAGTGCGCGGCTTGTTCCAGGTTGTCGACACCACCAAGGCATTGCAGCAACTCACTGGCAATCTTCGAATAATCGTGGCTCATGCGTTGTCTTCCGCAGGGAATTTTTATTATGGGCGTCGTTGTGGCAGCACGCTGAGGCGAAAAATACTCGTCTGTACGAGTTAAAGCAACAACTGGTACAGACGAGTTCAAAAAAAATGTGTGGCCTCTGCTTTACTGTGCATCTGTCAGCAAATACAGCCATCAGTCGCGTCCGATAAATGCGCTTGAAAGATCCCAAAACATTGCCGTGACCACAGAGCTTGCGCTGCTCCCCCCCTGCCCTTAAGGTTCGGGGCCTGAACACCTACGGCATAGAGCCATCGTTATGACTAAATACAGCCAGATCTACACTGATCTGCTTGCCAACATCACCACTGAGCGCCTGGCGCGCGGTGCGCGCTTGCCGTCCGAAACCGAGTTGATGACCCGTTACGATGCGAGCCGTGGCACCGTGCGCAAGGCGATTGAACAGCTTCAAGAACGCGGTTTTGCACAAAAAATCCATGGCAAGGGCACATTTGTGCTGTCATCGAGCCCGATCGAGTTCCAATTGGGCGGCATCGTCAGTTTCCAGGAAACCTACCCCAGCCTGGGCAATGACGTCAGCACTGAAGTGGTCACGTTCGAACACTTCCCGTTGGAAGGTGCGCTGAGCGACAAGATCGAGGCCGAAGAAGGCAGCCTGATCACCCGCGTCAAACGGGTGCGGCGCATTGATGGCAAACGGGTGATCCTGGACATTAACTGCTTCGTCAGCGAACTGATTCCGGGGCTCACGCCCGAGATAGCGCAACACTCGATCTACGCATTTATCGAGCAAACCCTGAACCTGCAAATCAGCTTTGCCCAGCGCACCATCGAAGCGGTGCCGCGCAGCAAGGACGACCAGTTGCACCTGGACCTGGACGGCCAAAGCCATGTGATTGTGGTGAGCAACCAGACCTTCCTGCAGGACGGCAGGCAATTCGAGTACACCGAGTCGCGGCACACTCTGGACAAGTTTTACTTCTCGGACATTGCCCGGCGCTAAACGTGTAGGAGCGAGCTTGCCTCGCGATCTTTTAAGCAGTCAAAAGATCGCGAGACAAGCTCGTTCCTGCCGTTGGCCGTACTCAGTGCTGAATGCCTGCATGCGTGCGACTGGATCGCCTCGGTTAACCTGCGCGCGGCGTTACTCACAGTTACCCTTCTTCACATTTGCTTACCACAGGCGCCGGTAGAGATCGCAGTATCATCCTGATACCTGATCACCGAGAGCTTTATTCATGCCCACTGCCGCCTCCAAACGCTGGCTGATTCTGATCGCCGTGATGCTGGCCTTTGTGCCCATCGTGATTGATATGACGATTCTGCATATTGCCGTGCCGTCGCTGACGCTGGCGTTGGGCGCGTCGGGGGCTCAGGTCTTGTGGATCATCGATATCTACCCGCTGCTGATGGCCGGTTTGCTGGTGCCCATGGGCACCTTGGCCGATCGGGTCGGGCATCGCCGCATCCTGCTGTACGGCCTGGGCGTGTTCTGGGTGGCCTCGTTGCTCGCGGCGTTCGCCCCCACGGCGGGCATGCTGATCGGCGCGCGGGTGCTGCTGGCGCTGGGCGGTGCGATGATCATGCCGTGTGTGCTTGGCATCATTCGTCGTACGTTCGAAGACGAAAAGGAGCGCGGGTTGGCCCTCGGCCTGTGGGGCACCGTCGGCGCTGCGGGTGCAGCGGTGGGGCCGCTGATCGGGGGCGCGTTGCTTGAGCACTTCTGGTGGGGTTCGGTGTTTTTGATCAACGTCCCGATCATGGCGGTGGTTATCCCGGTGGCGTTCGTGCTGTTGCCCCGGGTCGAGCAGACCACACCCGGCAAGTGGGCCATCGGCCAGGCACTGGTACTCATCGCCGGGATCATCGGCGTCGTTTACGGCATCAAGGCCAGTATTGGTGCGACGCATTCGTTGCTGCTCGCCATGCTGGTGCTGGCTGCAGGGCTGGGGCTGCTGGTGCTGTTCTCTCGCCAGCAACTGCGCTCTGCAACGCCGATGCTGGACCTGTCACTGTTCGCTCACCCGGCGCTGCTGGGCGGGATGATCATGGCCTTGTTGACCATCGGCGCGCTGGCGGGTGTGGAATTGACCTTGGCGATGGAACTGCAGTACGTGCTGGACAAGACGCCGCTGCAGGCGGGGATCTTCATGATTCCGATCATGGCTGGCGCCGCACTGGGCGGCCCGGTGGCCGGTTATCTGTCCAACCGCTTTGGCCTGCGCGCAGTCGCCAGCCTGTCACTGGCCACTTCGGCCGGGGCGCTGGTATTTCTGGCATTTGCCGAGTTCAACGCGCCCGGCTTTGCAGTGCCCGCCGTGCTGGCGGTACTGGGCGTAGCGCTGAGTATTGGCCTGACCGCGTCGTCGATTGCCATCATGGGTTCTGTGGACGCCAGCAAAGGCGGCGCGGCAGGCTCGCTAGAGGCGACGGCTTACGAACTGGGCACGGGCCTGGGCATCACCCTGTTCGGGGTGTTCATGTCCAAAGTGTTTGGCAGCACCCTGTCGCTGCCCAATGAGTTGGCGCCAGCACTTGCCGAACGGGCCACCAGATCCATCGGCGACAGTTACGTGGTGGCCGGGCAACTGCCTGCCGCGCAGGGCAATGCCTTGATTGAAGCGGCCAAGCTGGCGTTTTCAAGTACCCACTCGGTCCTGCTCACCACATCAGCCGTTGCGATCGCCCTGTTGGCGGTGGTGGTGTTTGTTCTTTTCGGACGGCAACGCCAGCAGGTATAGGACCATCGCCGTGGGGTAGTTACAAAAAAGTGCGTACTTGTGGGCTTTTGGCGGCAGCCATAGATTGCACGCCTCAACTCTTGGAGCCCTATAGCATGCGTACGTTGATTATTCTTGCCCACCCCAACCTCGACAAATCGGTGGTTAACCACACCTGGCTCAAAGCCCTCGAAGCCAGTGATCTGCAGATCACAGTGCACCGCCTGTATGAAGCCTATCCCAACGGTGGCCCGCTGGATGTCGAGGCCGAACAGGCGCGGGTCCGTGAGCATGACGCCATTGTCTGGCAGTTCCCGTTTTACTGGTTCAGCACCCCACCACTGCTCAAGCAATGGCAAGACGAGGTCCTGACCCACGACTTCGCTTACGGGCATAGCGAAGGGCAACGCCAATTGGCCGGCAAACCCATTGGCATGGCGATTTCTGCCGGCATCAAGCAAGAGGACTACATGGCCAGCGGGCGCTACCACTACAGTCTGGATGAATTGCTGCGGCCGCTGGACGTCACCATTCGCTACATCGATGCGGTGCCGGTAAAACCGTGGGTGTTTTACGGCGCCGAATACGACATTGATCTACCACAACTGGAGGCAAACGCTCAGGGTTACGTAAGCTACTTGCGCCAATTGGCTCACGCGGCCTGAGTTCAGGCCTCAGACACCTCCTCCGGTACCCCAGCAGACACCGGATGCCCGGCGTGCAACGCGCCCCACTGACACATGGCATCAATGATCGGCTGCAAGGTACGCCCATGTTCTGTCACCCGGTACACCACCTTGGGCACCTTGCCCGGGAACGCCTCCCGGCTGATCAGATGATCATCGAGCAACTCCTTGAGTTGCTCGGTGAGCACCTTTGACGACAAGGGTTGCATCAGGCGCAACAACTCGCCGGTGCGCTTGGGCCCTTCCATGAGGTGGCAAAGGATCGCGCACTTCCAGCGCCCACCGATGGCCTGAATGGTTGCATCGATTGGAAAGTTGAACACCCTGTTGGTCATCGCCTGCGTCTCCGGATAAGGCTGAAAATCGCTCGTTTTTACCGCAATGCAGAAAAATACGCGTCTGAAATTGAAATCGTCGGACGGCATTATTCCTGACTTTTCCCGCCCCCTGATCAATCGCATAAAAAGTTGTACAAATTAATTGACTTGTACAACACACTCCCTATTCTTTGAAAAGCTGTACAAATTAATCAGCATGTACAAGAAAAGAAGGGGGTTCCATGCTCGACATCGGCACACTCAGGATCAGCCCTTCACTCAGGCCGTATGATCTTTTGGGGCGAAGCGACCCGCGCACACTGACCCTGCCCAAGGTCCTGGCCTATCAGGGGAAGCGAAGTGTCTGACTTCCTGCGATCCTTCGCCACCCGCTTTGCAGCCCTGGATGCCAGTAATTTGTACAAGCTCAACGAGCTGTACAGCCATGATATTCACTTCAGTGATCCTCTTCATGAAGTCCACGGCCTGGCCGCCCTGCAAGAGTACTTTACAGAGCTGTACGCCAACGTCAGCGAACTGGGTTTTACCTTTCATGGTTTCGACCAAATTAAAGAGGGCAGCGGCTACCTGCGCTGGACCCTGCACTATCGTCATCCTCGCCTGCGGCGCGGCCAACTGATACAGGTCGAAGGCTGTTCATACCTGCTGTGGCACGAGCAGGTGTACAGGCATCGCGATTACTTCGATGCGGGCGCTCTGCTCTATGAGCATCTGCCGTTAATGGGGCGGGCGATTGGCTGGTTGAAAGGGAGGCTGGCATGAAACGCATCTGGCTCACCGGCGCCAGCAGCGGTATCGGCGCCGCCCTCGCACACATCCTATTGAACCAAGGGCATTGCGTGGCCGTGAGTGCGCGCAATGCCCAGGCTCTTGAGCGCTTGAAGACCACATTCGCGCAACAGGTTCTTCTGTTGCCCGGCGACCTGACGGACCCGGCTCAGGTTCGGGCAATGGGCGAACACATCGAGCAGGCCTGGGGCCATCTGGATCAGGTCATTCTGAACGCCGGCACCTGCGAATACGTGGATGCCAGCCGTTTCGAAGCCGACATGATTGAACGCGTAATGCGCACCAATGTGTTTTCCGCGGCCTATTGTGTGGAAGCTGCCCTGCCACTGTTGCGCAAGGCGCGACGCCCGCACCTGGTGGCCGTGTGCAGCTCGGTCACCTACCTGCCGCTACCGCGATCCGAGGCTTATGGCGCGTCCAAGGCGGCCATGCGTTATCTGTTCCAATCGCTGCGCCTCGACGTGGCGCACGAGGGGATCGACGTCACGCTGGTCAGCCCGGGCTTCGTCGATACGCCGCTCACCCGACAAAATGATTTTCCGATGCCGATGCGCTGGCCTGTGGACAAGGCGGCCGCCTACATAGCCGGACGGCTGGAAAAACGACCGCTGGAAATCGCCTTCCCCGGCCCATTCATTGCTGCTCTGCGCCTGTTAGCAGCACTGCCTCAACGCCTGCAGTGGGCGCTGGGCAAACGCTTGGCGCGTCCCGCCACAGAAGAATCGTCATGAAAATAGCCATCATCGGTAGCGGTATCTCCGGCCTGACCTGCGCCTACCTGCTCAATCGCCAGCACGACGTCCATGTGTTCGAGGCCAGTGACTGGATCGGCGGCCACACCCATACGGTTGACGTTGAAGTGAAGGGCAAACACTTTGCCATTGATACGGGTTTTATCGTTTTCAACGACTGGACGTATCCCAACTTCATTCGCCTGCTGGATCAACTCGGCGTGAGCTCCAAGCCCACCGAAATGAGTTTCTCGGTTCAGGATCTGGACAGTGGCACGCAATACAACGGCAACACCCTCAACACACTGTTTGCCCAGCGGCGCAACCTCTTGTCTCCCGGTTTCTGGGGCATGTTGCGCGACATCCTGCGTTTCAACCGCGAAGTCGTGCGTGACCTGCAGCAAGCGCGCATAGCCGCTGACACCACCCTGGGAGACTACCTGCGGCAACAGCGCTACGGTCAGCGTTTTATCGACCATTACATTGTTCCGATGGGGGCGGCGATCTGGTCGATGTCGCTGGCCGATATGCAGCGTTTTCCTCTTCAGTTCTTCGTACGGTTTTTTAAAAATCACGGTCTCCTGTCGACCACCCATCGACCGCAGTGGCGCGTGATCAACGGTGGCTCACGCAGCTACATCGCGCCGCTATGCGCCAGCTTTGCCGAACGTATTCGCCTCAATTGCCCTGTGCAACGAGTGGAACGGGACACAGCCGGCGTCACCCTGCACAGCGCCGCCGGCCAGGAGCGCTTTGATGCGGTGGTGTTCGCCTGCCACAGCGATCAGGCATTACGCCTGCTGGCGACACCCAGCCCAGCTGAAACAGAAATCCTCGGTGCGCTGCGCTATGCCGATAACGACGTCGTACTGCACACCGACACCCGTGTACTGCCGAGCCGCCGTCTGGCGTGGGCGAGCTGGAATTACCGTCTGGGCGGTTCGACCCAACAACCGGCTGCCCTGACCTACAACATGAATATTCTGCAGGGACTGCAAAGCGACACCACGTTCTGCGTCAGCCTGAACCAGAGCGCAGCCATTGATCCGAGCAAAATCCTCAATCGCTTCCGCTACGCCCACCCGCAATACAGCCTGGATGGGCTGGCGGCACAAGCACGCTGGCAAGAATTGCACGGCGCTCAAAACAGCTATTACTGCGGCGCCTATTGGGCCAACGGTTTCCATGAGGACGGTGTAGTGAGCGCCTTGCGCGTCGCCGCGGCCTTCGGAGAACAGCTATGAACAGCGCGCTCTACAGCGGCTGGGTCAGTCATCGGCGGCTGTTGCCGCGCGTCCATGGGTTTCGCTATCGCATGGGCATGCTGTACCTGGACCTTGCCGAACAAGCGCAGGTGCTGGGCCTGTCGTGGTTGGCCGGGCGTTCGCGCTGGGGCGCTTTTACCTTCCGCGAAACAGACTACTTGCCCCACGCCACGCGCCAGGGCGTGATGCTCAGTGATGCCGTACGCCAGCTTGTCGAGCAGGCCTTGGGGCACGCCCCGCAAGGGCGCATCTGCCTGCTCACCCAGCCACGTACCTGGGGGTTGTCGTTCAATCCGATCAGCCTGTTCTACTGTTATGAAACCGACGGCCGCCTGGCCGCCATTCTCTGCGAAGTCACCAATACCCCGTGGCGAGAGCGCTACCACTACGTGCTGCCGACCCACGCCAGCGGTGAGTCACGCCACCGGGTGGCCAAGAGCTTTCACGTCTCGCCCTTCCTGCCGCGCGACCTGGAATACCGCATGCGGTTCTCTGCGCCCGGGCAAACGTTGAACGTGACCATGCAGGACTGGCAGGGCGAGCAAAAAATCTTTGAGGCAGGCATGGGCTTGAAGCGCACCGAACTGACGCGCCAGAGCCTGCATCGCCATCTTCTGGCGTTCCCCTGGATTACCGGCAAGACCGTACTCGCCATTTACTGGCAGGCCCTGCGCCTGCTGATCAAGCGCATACCACTGTTTTCCCATCAAGCCGCCCACGGTGAACATCGCACCGCCACTCTGGAATCTCGCCATGACCAACCCTAGTCTGAACCCCACCAGTACCTGTGACACTGCTGCCAACGGACTAGGCGCCCGACTGCTTAAAAAAGGCGTCCTGCGCAAGCTCGCGCAACTGCGCCATGGGCATTTGCTGGTCACCGTGGACGGCGAAACGCTGAGCTTCGGCCAGGCAAGCGCTGAGCTTCAAGGCAAGATCGAGGTGCACCATGCCGCCTTCTGGCCCATGGTCGCCCTCAATGGCTCAATTGGCGCAGGCGAGGCCTATATTCATGGGTATTGGAGCAGCCCCGACCTGACAGCGGTGATCCGCCTTTTCGTTGCCAACCTCGACGTTCTGGACGAAATGGAGCGCGGCCTGGCACTGATACGCCGCCCTGTGGCAAAAGCCCTGCACTGGCTCAACCGCAACACGCGCGAAGGTTCGCAACGCAACATTTCTGCGCATTACGATTTGGGCAACGCGCTGTTCGAAAAACTCCTGGACCCGACCATGATGTATTCGGCGGCGATGTTCCGTTCTGCCAGCGATAGCCTTGAACAGGCCCAACTGAACAAACTGGAATGCATCTGCCAAAAACTCGATCTACAACCCGGCGACCACCTGCTGGAGATCGGCACGGGCTGGGGCAGCATGGCGCTGTATGCGGCCACCCACTATGGCTGCAAAGTCACCACCACGACCCTGTCCCATGAGCAGTTTGCCTACACCCGACGCCGTATCGAGGAGCTGGGGCTGCAAAACCGCGTCACCCTGTTGTTGCAGGACTACCGCGACCTGAGCGGCCAATACGACAAGCTCGTGTCCATCGAGATGATTGAAGCGGTCGGCCATCGCTTTTTACCCACCTACTTCAAGCAGTGTGCACACCTGCTGAAAGACCACGGGCTGATGCTCTTACAAGCCATCACCATCCGCGACCAGCGCTATGAACAGGCCAAAAAATCCGTTGATTTCATCCAGCGCTACATTTTCCCGGGAGGCGCTTTGCCTTCGGTCAGCGCCATGCTCAACATTATCGGTCGCGACACCGACCTGAACCTTCATCACATGGAAGACTTCGGCCTGGATTACGCGCGCACGCTGCGCCTGTGGCACGAAAACCTGCGCAGCAACCAGCACAGCCTCGAAGCACTGGGCTACGACCAGACGTTCTATCGCCTCTGGGAGTTTTACCTGTGCTATTGCGAGGGCGGCTTCCTGGAACGCAGTATCGGTACTGCGCATCTACTGCTCGCCAAACCGGGGGCAAGACCGCAGCCATTCGGGTTATCAGCCTGAACGGGCGAGGACGACTGCTTCTCAACGCCGGGCTGTTCGAACTCGGCTGGTTCGCCTGCGTCTTTGGCGCGCAACGCCCCTGGCTGTTGCTGATTGCCATTGCCTGCCTGGCCCTACACCTGCTGTGGGTTGCAACGGCCTATGATGAGTGGCGCGGCCTGCTGCGGGTGGCCGTCTGCGGTTGGGTTCTGGACAGCGCGTTGCTGCATCTGGGCGTCTTCAGTTTTGCCGCAAGCAACGTTGTTCTACCCCTGTGGCTGGCATTGATTTGGCTGCTGTTCGCCAGCACGCTGCCTTACAGCCTGAACTGGACAAAACGACCCTGGTGGGTGGGCAGCCTGCTGGGCGCTGTGGGTGGGCCTTTGTCTTACTGGGGAGGCGCAAAGCTGGCAGGCGTGGGCCTGCCGCTCGGTGTTGCCCCCAGTCTTGTATTGCTCGCAGTCATTTGGGCGATGCTGATCCCTGCGCTGCATGGGCTGGCTGGAGCGCGGGCTCGTTGACTGAAGGCTGCTTGCGGAAGAACAACGTGACCTGACCTACCTCTACGCCGAATTTGGACATGAACGAGCGATTAATCATCGTGTCTTTGTCTATCAGGTACATCCAGTCGTCTAACTGAACTTCATACTCCTTGCCATCCACCGGAAGGTTCAGCACATAGTTCCAGCGCAGTGCATTGCCTGACACCTCGCCCAGCGCCTCACCCACTACATCACCCGCCGTTCCGCGCCATTGGCCTGGGCCTGCGGGGGTTAGCGTCCATACCCGCTTCTGCTTCGTACCATCGCTGTAAGTAAATGATTCGTCGAGGATCAACTGGTTGCCTTCAGATTTGCCGTTGATCTCCACGTGGAAGCGTTTGACCACCTCGCCTGAGCGCTTTTGGAACATACCCCACGCTTCAGTCCGGCCCTCGAAGAACTGACGCAACTCAAGCGTAGGCGTCTCCTGGCTATAGGTGTGCACATCGACCCGGCTGCAACTCGCAAGCCCAATGCATAGCAACAGTATCCATTTCTTCAACATGACCATTTCCTCAGAGTGGGCTTAAATGTTGGGCGCTTCACCATCTGCGGGAGCAGGCTTGCTCGCGATTGGATCAACGCGGTTCAACAGCGATACCGAGTCGTTTGCAACGCGAGCAAGCCCGCTCGCCCAGAAGATTTGAGCCATAGGCAGAAAATTTACACGCTCCATTTCAAGGCTTGGCTTCGCCCAGCAATTGGGCGCGCAGCTCGGGGTTGCGTGTTCGAGGGTCCAGCCAGATCGCAAAGAAAGCTTTGGCGAACGCCTCATCCTTCACCTCATGCTGCAACTTGTCGCCGACGTAAAAGCGCACGCCCTCGCCAGGCGTATACACACCGGTGATGCGGTCTCCCGGGCGCACATCGACGAATGCCTGCTGCATCTCCTGTGTCCAGCGAGCCATCAATTCTGGACTCAATGAATTGAGTGACAGACGACGAATTTCTTTGAGACTCGCCGCGACCAGATCGTCGCGGCTAATCGCGCGACTGTAGGTCAGCTCCAGCGCGAAAGGCTGGTGTGCCGTTAGCGGATCACCGGAAATCGGGCGAGGGCTCCAGAACTGAGCGTTGTAAATGGAAAAACCGAACATGCGCATCTCCCCACTGCCCGACAGACGAGCATTGGGCAAAGCCTCCCGCCAATCAGCCAAAAGCACTGCACTCTGGAGCATCAAAGCAAAACAGATAACGCACCGGGTCAAACGGCCTATCAACATCGCCATGCAAGACCTCCAGATAGTTACGGGATGCCTACAAAAGTTATACGAAATTTACACCTTGTACAGCTTTTGTCTGAAGAGAGGGAAGATCAAAAGATCGCGAGGCAAGCTCACTCCTACAAAGACGCGCAGTGCGCAGAAAGGCAAAAGCCCGCAGTTACGCGGGCTTTTGGGTCCAGCCTCTAAAGGGGCTATGCCGTGGCAGGGTGCTGAGTCATCCGGCCGGCGATGTAGACCATTAGAACAGCGACCGTCATGATTGCAGTGGCGAGCCACATTGAGCTATGCAATCCGACGTTGTTAACCGCGATGCTTCCGGCTAACGACCCCAAACCAATCGAGAGTTGGAACACGCTGGTGTTCATCGCTTGGGCGGCTTCCGCGGCATGTTGTGTGGCACTGAAGAGCCACAACTGGGTACCTACTGGCGCCATACCCCACGACACGGCCCACACTAACAACGCTATGCCCGCCAAAAAAGGGCTGGTGGCGAATACTGCAATACTCGCCAGAGACAGCACGAAGATCCATACAGTCGCCACGACAGTATTATGCAAGTTACGACCTGCTAGCGCCCCGCCGACGAAATTTCCGATCACGGTTGCAACACCATATGCCAATAGCAGCCCGCTAACGATCGCCGTCCCCAGATGTGTGATCTGCTCAAGGTAGGGAGTGACAAAGGTATAGCCGGCGTACTGTCCTGCCACAATGCAGATAACCGTTATAAAGATGGCGCGAATTCTGGCGCTCTTCAGCAAGCTAAAGAAGTCACGAATCAACACGCTCTCATTCATTTTGAGCGAGGGCAGGAAGATTAACTGGAGGACGAAGCACAGCACAGCAAGAACACTCGCGCCCAGAAAGGCTTGCCGCCAGTCAGAATGCGCACCGATGTAAGAACCTGCGGGAACCGCTATCACTGAGCCTATAGAGATGCCTGCAAACACTAGCGAGGATGCCGCGTGAACCTTTTCAACGGGGACGAGTTTTGCCGCTGCGGTGATCGAAATCGCCCAAAAGCCGCCAATACCTATGCCCAGAAGGGCTCGGGCCAGAAGTAGCATGGTGAAATCTTGCGCCTTCCAGGACAGCACGCTTGAAACGATGAGTAACGCAGTCAAACCTAGAAGCACTCGTTTGCGGTCGGCTCGGCCTATGGCGATAGCTGTAACGGGCGCCGCGAGGAACCCCAAAATGGCGGTGGCAGTTACCGCTAAACCGGCGGTCCCCTCGGATATGCCTAGATCACGAGAAATACCTGGCAGCAAACCGACAGGCAGGAACTCAGTAACCACTAGGGAAAGTGCTCCCAGAGCAATGGCCAGAACGCCCAACCACGAATGAGTTGTGGGTTCTTGGATGTCGTTTTGCATACCCATTCCCCCCTTTTACTTGATCAGGTTGTAGCGAGGTGCAGGGGCCCCGACCTGGGTCGCCGCGAACAAGTTCGAACGCGCAGTATCGAACGAGTACCAAAGGCCGGCGTCTGCAACAGATGGCCACGTTACTAACTCTTGCGCCTCAAGCCCGGCCAAAGCCGCATCGACACAGTGCTCCACCGTCATCACGCGTTCAGAACTCAGCGCTGACAAAGGAATACCCGATACGCCTTCTGTCCAGATCTCGGTGTCAGTCGCTGCAGGAAGCACGACCTGTACTTTTATATCGGTCCCGGCAAATTCCTCTTGCAGGCCTCGGCTGAAGGCCAACACATAGGCTTTGGTGCCGCTGTAAACCGCGCTTATAGGAAGAGACTGCACGGCAAGGACCGAGGCAATGTTGATAAGAACGCCCTCTTTTCGCGCCCTGAAACCTTCCAGGGCTGCATGTGCCAATCGGGTCAGCGCCGTGATATTCACGTTGATCTGCGATAGCGAATCTTCCAGTGACGACTCAGCTATCGTGCGAAGGCGAGCAAAACCCGCATTATTGACCAGAAGTTGGATGCCAGGATCGCTAACCAGTCGCTCTTCAACCTTGGCAACGTCGGACTCTTTAGCAAGATCGGCGACCAAAGGCTCTACCCTGACGCCGTACTGGGCCGTGAGCTTTTCGGAAAGAGTTGCGAGGCGATCGCCACGACGAGCGACCAAGACAAGATCATAGCCACGAGCAGCAAGACGATCAGCGTAGCCAGCACCGATCCCAGACGATGCTCCTGTCACAACAGCAGTTTTCGAAGAACGCATAGAACTCTCCAAATACAAAGGTTTTGTACTCAACCTAATAATTGAGTGCTCAAGCTTATGGCGGATAATTTGCCCTTGTCAATAGTGCAGTACTCAAGCATTCTTAATTCATGACAGAATTTGTGAACATCTCAGAAAGCGACGAAGGCACTTCCAAAAAGGAAAAGTCGCCCTTCGAAACACTTGCCTGCACGAACACAGCGGTAAGACGTGCCGCTCGACGTCTTGGCAATCTCTATGACGAGGCCCTGGCCTCTTTGGGCTTGAAAGCCACTCAGGTGGCTTTGTTGTCAGAAATCGAGCGAATGTTCACGGCCGCGGGTGGACAATCCCCTGCCTTGCAAGACTTGGCGTTGAACATGGCGGTGCAAATATCAGCATTGACACATGCCTTGCGCCCTCTGATTCGCGATGGACTGATAGAACTGCAGGGAGATGAGGCTGACAAGCGTGTAAAACGTGCAGTATTGACCAAGACCGGCAGCGAACGACTTCATCAGGCAATCGTCCACTGGGCAATCGTCAATAATCGCGTTGATGAAATCTTGGGCAAAGAAGCAGCTGCACAGCTTAGGGCACTGGCCGATTTCGTGGCTTCGGATGAGTTTCTGACAGCCTATGGAGTGAAACCTGCCGATTCATTCACCCATGATCTGGACTGATGCTCTTAAGCTGGCGCAGCGATCATGGATCCTGACATATGGTTCAAAGCATCCCATCTCTTGTAGTACAAGTTGCGGACTTGGCGAGACGAAAATTTAGCCAGACCGTAAAAGGCAAAAGCCCGCAATTACGCGGGCTTTTGGGATGTTTACTGCTTGAGAGTGGCTTTCGGTAGCGGACAGCCGCTTATTTCTATTCAGCTATCAATGGGAATAGAAGCCTCTTGTCAATCAAGCTAAGGACCTCCATTGGCCTAGTTCACAGCCGAGACCGGAACGCCAAAGAACCGGTCGAACGCCCAGTGGTAGGCGAACGTGAAGAATGGGATATAGACAATGAACACCAAGTCCAGCACAAACGCCTGCAGCAGGGTGATGCCCAGCCACCATGCGATGAGCGGGACCAGGAAACACACTAGGGTCAGCTGAAACCCTACGGCATGCAGGATGCGTCTGAATACGGTGCGTGTGCGGTCGCGCTGACGCCGCTCCCATGCCTCAAACAGGTAATTGAAGGCCAGGTTCCATAACGTGGCTACACCTGTGATCATCAGCGCCAGCGGCCCGGTAGTGGCCGGTGCCTCCCCTGTCAGCAATGTCATCACCACCGTGCCCACTGCGAGCCCCAGAATCTCGTAGCCTCCCACGTAGACCAACTTGCGTTTTATACCTTGCACCAAACACTCCTCTTGAGTTGGTTCGCGAAGGTGCAGATGTTAAATTCAGACATGCTGATCAAAAAAGTCAGTTCATTTCAGAAAAATTGATAGGTCTATGTCCCTTTCCAGCGATGACATCGAATTATTTCTTGCCGTGATCGACCACGGCTCCTTCTCTGCTGCGGCCCGTGCGCTTCGCCGTGTACCGTCCGCAGTGAGCATGAGTATTGCCAATATTGAGGCCGGGCTTGGCTACCCTCTTTTCGACCGGTCGCGCCGCGAGGCGTTGCCTACCCCACAGGCACGCGTCCTGGAACCCCACGCACGTTCCGTCGCGAGCAGACTGCGCATGTTGCAGATCCACGCCGTGGAACTGTCCCAAGATTTGGAGAGCACACTCACCGTCGCCGTCGCCGCCGGGCTTCCGGACCAGGATCTGCTAAAGGCTTTGGGCCAGGTCGGCTGTCGTTACCCTTTGCTGCGCGTGAACGTGCTTCGAATCCCTCAAGATCAGGTTCGCGAGATGCTGCATCAGGAACAGGCTGATCTGGTGCTGCTGCCCGCGTCCACGGATGTAAACCGGGAAGAAGCCTTTACCTACGTGACTGACGTGCTTTTCGTAGCCGTAGCCTCGGCCACTGCTGACACCCTCGGTCTCCCTGCAGACCTGCGGCGCTTGGAAGACCTCAGTGCCAGCCGCCAAATCCTGGTGGCAGGCCCCGAGGACACCGTCGCAGACCGGCGTCTGTTGGTCTCCGATGCACGATGGCACGTAAACACGGTGGAAGCAGCGTTAGGGCTCGTGGAATGTGGCGCGGGCTGGGCCAACCTGCCTCTAGAAGCGGTTGAGGTCGCAGTTTCGGCCGGAAAGTTGAGAGTGTTAGCGTTCGACAACCTGAAGAACGGCGTGGCGATGCCCGTACACTTGGTGTGGCTGCGCAGAAAACCAGTGCAACGGGCCGCAGGGGAAGTGATCGAACTGATGCGCGGCGAACAGCGCTGACTCCACGCCCAAACACGCACTAAACGAGGCGGGATAAACGCCCTACCAAGCGCCATGCGAAAAAAGCCCGCAGTTACGCGGACTCTGGGCGTGTTGCCAGCACACGTCAGTAAAACTCGTCCAGCAAACAGTAAAACGCAACGTTACTTAATGGGCGTCCAACTGGTTCTAGGAAAAACGTCGGTTCTGTACGCGTAACCACAAACTAGCCAGTCGCTTTAAAGCCATGGTCGTACTGGCCTGTATCGAAAGGTGCTTGCGGGCTGACTTTTCAGGCAACCCTTAAGACACGGTTACTGGTCAGTGCTCTGGCCCAGCATGCTGATGCGCTTTACCGTTGGGAACAGTTTGTCCAATGTGGCGCGCGCTTGTGCAGCGTTCAGGTAGGCGTAGAGCAGGTCAGTCAGTCTTTCGAAGTCTAACCGCTGCCCCTCTAGCATCGGATTGAATAGCCAAAGCTTGATCCGCATGCCATTCGCCACTGACCACGCATCCGGCGCGGCCAGGGATTTGAAACTGACAGGGTTGAGCGCTGGGGCCTGGTTTCCAACGCTGACCCAGAAGACTATTGCGAGACTAAAGTGGCTCTGCTCCAGTTCAAACCCTTCAAAGTGATGCCAAGGTGTGGGCCCAATTGCGTTGTTGAACTGCACGGAGTCTGGGGTCAATAGCAGCACCCTTTTTCCATGACGGCGACGAAACGCTTCGCTGCAGAGGAGTGCTGCTAATCCTGCTACAAGGACTATCGTGCCGGGTACCCAGAACCACAGCTGCGCTGAGCGCAGATGCCAGGACGCCGGCAGGCTGATTAACCAACCACCCAGTATCACAAGCAGTACTGCGATCAGCGCGGCCCCCGCCGCTTGCCCCAACGACCGCTCTCGTATTTCGCAGGTGTGAAGCGGTCCGTCGGCCTGGGCTTGCAGTTGCTCAAGCAGGATTTCCTTGTCGGAGTTATCCACGATTTTGCAACGCATCAAGCTGCTGTTGCGCACAGGCGGACTGCCAATAAGCATCTAGCAACGCAGCAATGTCATCACAGCTCAACTTTTTGCCGCCGCACATCAAACCGGCGGAGAGAATGCGAATATGCGGTTCAGGCTTTTTTAACGCCATGGCCTGATTGCCGAAAAACACCCGCACGGGACGGTGGGTCGGCAGGACGGCATCAGGAGTCAAGGTCAGTTTCTGCAGAGTTACCATGCCTTCGTCTTTGACGTAAATATCGACGATATCGACCAGATTGACCGGCGCACTCAGGGAGTCAACGAACAATTGGCGACGCGTCAGGCGCATGAAGACGTGCTTGCCGGCATTACGGTGCTGCCAGGTAACTACCGCGAAGAGTAGAGACAGAAACACGCCACAGACGATCAGTCCGGTGCGCTCCCCATGTATGCCCCACCACAGCACACCCAGCGATACCAATGTCAGCAACGGGCCAAAGACCATATAGCGACGTGTGTTGGTGAATTCGCTTTGCTCTGGCACACGTTCGATCACTTGCCGGAGTTCGCTGATTACCCGTTCATGCTGGGCTTCACGGGATTCGCTGTAATCAGCGCTGAGGGACTCGGACAAGCGATCGAGAGGATCGGGTTGCTGTGGCGTAGTCATCGAAAAATCCTTGTTTGATTGGACAATAAGGTATCGCAGTGAGACTTATTGTTCTCGCATACGAATCTGAAAGTGGCGAAGAGCCTGCTCGAACGTGCCGTTGTCACGTCATTGCCAGGCGTGCGGGTAAACGACCTTACAAAGCGCAAAACGTTCCGCAAGACTCCGTCATTTTGTGCCAGAGCTCAAAGTTTAGAGATGCCGTCAAGCGTCTGACGATCATCGCGCCTTGGCTGCCCCTCTGTGTTGAGGAGGGGGGAAGCAATGGCTTCGATGATCACCCAACACTCAGATGAAATGTCATAACGGCCTGTCAGGACGGCTCTCCTGGCAACGAGAGGGCATTATTTTAGCGAATGCGATTTTTCAGACAATCCCTAAGAGCTCACCCGTGAGCTTTAACAATCGCTCCTATTCACTGGACTGCACCCCGCGCCGCACTTAACCAAGCCAGATACCGGTGAGCATGAGGACGCTCGCGTAGGAAACCAAGAGTTTCACGATGACCCGCAAGCCAGGAACCACCGTGCGGCAGGCTTCGGCCAGGTTGTCGTAATGTTGAGAGTTGTGTTTTTTGTGCGCCCCCATAATGCCGGAAAAAACAGCGCCTAGCAGAGCAGCGAGAAGGTGCACCCCCCACATACACAAAAAGGACATGGAGAGCATGATGGTATAGCGCTTGGCGGTGGCAACGGAAAACAGTGAAAAAGACTGGGCCAACCACTTTAGAACAAAGCCGATGACAACCGGAGCGCATATGACAAGCACCAGCATCAAGCCAGTATGTAGCCATTGCCTTGCAGTGAAAGCTTGCTTGGCGCGCCAGATCTGAACCAATGTCAACGTCAAAAATACTGCAAAGAAAAACGCATTCACTCTCCCGCTCCCTACTTACGCCATTTCATCTCCGCTCGAGGCTGCCACGTCCAGCCGCTACTCTTGCCGCGGACCCAAGCCTGCCAAATGCTCCAGCAGTTACCAACGCCCAGCGCGCTTCCTTTCCGGCGCACCGACCGCGGCGGGCGCAGCGGCGAATCCTTCCAAAGGCCTCGACGACTTATACAACCGAGCGCCGCGGAGAATGCCCACCTCGCTTCACGCCGGCGCCGCACTGCGTGGCATAGGAGCGACGAATACTGCGACATGGTATCGAGTACCCAGCATGGCATTTGGCTCAGTCAATGCCCCATACCATGCCACATGAATACGGCGCCTGGCGATGCAGAACGCTACCCGAACTTGCCAGCCCAAAAAAGCCAAAAGCCCGCAATTACGCGGGCTTCAGGGCATTTTTGCTAGATCGTGCCTGGCAGTGCCGGACGCGGGATCATTCCCACTCAATCGTCGCCGGTGGCTTGCTCGAGACGTCGTAGGTGACGCGCGAGATGCCGTCGATTTCGTTGATGATGCGGCCGCTCACGGTTTCGAGCAGTTCGTAAGGCAGGTGGGCCCAACGCGCGGTCATGAAGTCGATGGTTTCTACGGCACGCAGGGCTACAACCCATGCGTAGCGACGGCCATCGCCTACGACGCCAACGGATTTAACCGGTTGGAAGACGACGAAGGCTTGGCTGACTTTGTGGTACCAGTCGGCTTTGCGCAGTTCTTCGATGAAGATGTGGTCAGCACGACGCAGCAGGTCGGCGTATTCCTTTTTCACTTCACCCAGGATGCGCACGCCCAGGCCCGGGCCCGGGAATGGGTGACGGTAGACCATGTCGTATGGCAGGCCGAGTTCCAGACCCAGACGGCGGACTTCGTCCTTGAACAGCTCGCGCAGCGGTTCGACCAGCTTGAGGTTCATTTCTTCCGGCAAGCCACCCACGTTGTGGTGCGACTTGATGACGTGTGCCTTGCCGCTCTTGGCGCCAGCCGACTCGATCACGTCCGGGTAGATGGTGCCTTGCGCGAGGTATTTGATGTTGTCCAGTTTGCTGGATTCAGCATCAAACACGTCGATGAAGGTACGACCGATGATTTTGCGTTTTTTCTCTGGATCGCTTTCGCCAGCCAGGTTGTTCAGGAACTGGTCGGCCGCGTTGGCGCGGATGACTTTGACACCCATGTTCTCGGCGAACATGGCCATCACCTGGTCACCTTCGTGCAGGCGCAGCAAGCCGTTGTCGACGAAGACGCAGGTCAGTTGGTCGCCGATGGCCTTGTGCAGCAGAGCCGCTACCACCGAGGAATCAACGCCGCCGGACAAGCCCAGCAGGACGTTGTCGGTGCCTACCTGGGCGCGGATGGTGGCGATGGCGTCTTCAGCGATTTTCGACGGGGTCCACAGTGCATCACAACCACAGATGTCGAGGATGAAGCGCGACAGGATGCGACCGCCCTGCTTGGTGTGGGTCACTTCAGGGTGGAACTGCACGCCGTAGTAAGCGCGCTCGTCGTTGAACATGCCGGCAATCGGGCAGCTTGGGGTGCTGGCCAGGACGTGGAAGTCGGATGGCATTTTGGTGACTTTGTCACCGTGGCTCATCCATACATCAAGACCGAACAGGCCGTCTGCGTCGATGTGGTCTTCGATGCCGTCAAGCAGGCGGCTTTTGCCGACTACGTCGACGCGCGCGTAACCGAATTCACGCAGTTCGGAACCTTCAACCTTGCCACCCAGCTGTTCAGCCATGGTCTGCATGCCGTAGCAGATACCGAAGACCGGTACGCCGAGGTCAAATACCGCTTGCGGGGCACGCGGGCTGTCGGCTTCGTGCACCGACTCCGGGCCGCCGGCAAGGATGATGCCTTTAGGGGCGAATTCGCGGATCGCCGCGTCATCCATGTCGAACGGGTGCAGTTCGCAGTAAACGCCGATTTCGCGGACGCGACGGGCGATCAACTGGGTGTACTGGGAACCGAAGTCCAGAATCAGGATGCGGTGGGCGTGAATGTCGAGGGACATAGGAGGAACTCTAGAAACGCAGTTGCAAGCTTCGAGCTGCAAGCTGCAAGTTATCGGAAGCCGTGCGGTAGCTGTACGAAGACAAGTACCGCTTGCGGCTTATAGCTTGTGGCTTATAGCTAGCGGCGTTAGCCGACGCGATAGTTAGGTGCTTCTTTGGTGATCTGCACGTCGTGGACGTGGGATTCAGCCATGCCAGCGCCGGTGATGCGCACAAACTCAGGCTTGGTACGCATTTGCTCGATGTCGGCGCTGCCGGTGTAACCCATCGAGGAACGCAGACCGCCCATCAGTTGGTGAATAATCGCGGTGAGCGAGCCTTTGTACGGCACGCGACCTTCGATGCCTTCCGGCACCAGCTTCTCGGCACCCGCAGAGGAGTCCTGGAAGTAACGGTCAGAAGAACCCTGGGATTGCGACATTGCACCCAGCGAACCCATGCCGCGGTAAGCCTTGTACGAACGACCCTGGAACAGTTCGATCTCGCCCGGCGCTTCTTCAGTACCGGCAAACATCGAACCCATCATGACGCAGGAAGCACCGGCCACGATGGCTTTGGACAGGTCACCCGAGAATCGGATGCCGCCGTCGGCGATCAACGGTACGCCTGAGCCTTCAAGGGCGGCGGCCACATTGGCAATGGCGCTGATTTGTGGAACGCCAACGCCGGCCACGATACGGGTGGTGCAGATCGAACCTGGGCCGATACCGACTTTAACGGCGTCAGCACCCGCTTCTGCCAGGGCCAGTGCCGCAGCGCCAGTGGCGATGTTGCCACCAATGACCTGAACCTCAGGGAAGTTCTGCTTGACCCAACGCACGCGGTCGATCACGCCTTTGGAGTGACCGTGTGCGGTGTCGACCACCACCACGTCAACGCCGGCCGCAACCAGGGCAGAAACGCGATCTTCAGTGTCTTTGCCAGTACCGACCGCCGCGCCTACGCGCAGACGACCTTGGTCATCTTTGCTGGCCAGTGGATAAGCCTTGGCTTTTTCGATGTCGTTAACGGTCATCATGCCCTTGAGCACAAAGTTGTCATCGACGATCAGCACGCGCTCGATGCGGTGCTTGTGCAGCAGTTCACGGGCTTCGTTCTTGTCGGCGCCTTCCTTGACGGTGACCAGACGCTCTTTAGGCGTCATCACTTCACGAACAGTGGCTTCCAGACGGCTTTCAAAGCGAACGTCACGGGAGGTCACGATGCCGACCAGGTCGCCATTGTGCAGGACCGGAACGCCGGAAATGTTGTGCTGGCGGGTCAGTTCGAACAGTTCACGAACGGTGGCGTCTGCTTCGATAGTGATGGGTTCTTTAACCACACCGGCTTCGTAGCGTTTGACCTTGCGCACTTCGTGAGCTTGCTGCTCGATGGTCATGTTCTTGTGGATGATGCCTATGCCGCCTTCCTGAGCCATGGCGATTGCCAGACGAGCTTCAGTAACGGTGTCCATCGCGGCGGAAACCAGAGGAATATTCAGTTCAATGCCACGGGTCAAACGAGTCTTTAGGCTGACTTCGTTCGGGAGAACCTCGGAATAACCGGGGACGAGAAGGATGTCATCGAAGGTGAGTGCTTCTTGGCTGATACGCAGCATCGCTGGGGCTCCCGAGCGGGAAAATGGAAGCGCGCCATTGTACTCAAAACACCTGTGGCGCTCAACGGAAACCTTTAGAGAGTTTTGCGCTAAAAGCCATGATTTATTGACTCCTGAGGCAGAAAACACCCTTACAACTCGACTTTGACCCATGCCACTGGTTGATCCAGCCAATCGGCAAACTCATCCAGAAAGCTCTGCTTGAATCCGGCTTCGGCCCAGTTGTTGAAAATGAACCCCAGGTTGGAGAACGCGCAGGGCTGTAAAAACAGGAAACCGTTGATGTCGTCTTCATGACCACACAGCGGACAGACGAAGTTGTCTGTGTACCCTGGCATCCAGTCTTCGAGGCTCTCGAACAGCGCTTCGCCCACTTCTTTACGGCACTCGGCACAGCCTGCTTCCTCGAGAAAACCTTTGAGCGGCGTGTAGATGCAGCGCTTGGTCACGATCTCCAGACCGTTGATCGGTTGGCCGAAGGGCAACGCCTCAGGGTACAGCACCACGCTGGCCGCACCTGGCGCGATTGCATACGCCATGGCACTGCCGTTACGGCCACAGGTGCTGAGCTCTTGTTCAATAATGTTTTTGCGCACCAGCCAGCGCACGATCGCGCGAGCACGCGGTTCGTGAACCGGCAAGGTGGAGATTTTTGGGACGATGATGCTTTGCGAATTCATGGGTACGGCACATATAGATAAAAAGAAAACAGACACGGTAGGAGCTTGGGGCGCGCTATTTTTAAAAAAAAAAAAAAATACACGGCACA
>NZ_JANLNV010000005.1 GCF_025465935.1 Pseudomonas sp. 7P_10.2_Bac1
CCGGAATATTTAAAAAAAAAAAAACCCCCCCCCCCCCCCCCCGCTCCTGCAGGGGGTTAGCGGGTTAGAGCGCGAACGGCAGCGGGACGGTCACGGTTTGGCGCAATGCCAAACGACGCTCGAACTCGCGCGGATCGTGGATCAGCACGTCCTGGCCTGCGAACGTATGGGCCGCAATCAAACGCGACAGCCAAAAACGCACGCACGCCACACGCAGGACGGTCGGCCACAGCTCGGCTTCGCTGGCAGTAAACGGCCGCAGCGCGGCATAGGCGCCCAGCAGCGCACGAGCACGCGGGCCGTCCAGCTGGCCGTCTTCATCGGCACACCAGTCGTTCAGGGCAATTGCCACGTCGTACAGCATCGGCCCCGAGCAAGCGTTGTAAAAGTCGATCAAGCCAGTCAGATGCGTCCCTTCAAACATCGCGTTATCGCGAAACAGATCGCCATGCAGATTCGCCCGCGGCAGCGCCAGGATCTGCGCCTTGCGATCGGTAATTTCAGCCAGGGCCTTTTGCAGCATATTGGCCGCATCCGGCGACAAATCAGCCATCAATGCGGGCCCTTCGGCCAGCATCCAGTCCAGGCCTCGGTCGGTTTTGCGTTCCAGCACGTTGTCACGCGTGGCCACGTGCAAATGCCCCAGCAACTCGCCGACTTGTGCACAGTGCTGCGCGTTGGCGTCGCGAATATGCTTGCCCGCCAGGCGCGGTTGCAGCAGTGCAGGCTTGCCTTTGAGTTCGCGCAAGGCCTGGCCGTCGACGGTGCGCAGGGCAAAAGGCACCGGCAAATCGGCGTCGTGCAGCACATCCAGCAGCTCGATAAAGAAAGGCATTTCTTTGATCGGGCCACGCTCTACCAGGGTCAGGACATATTCGCCCTGCTCCAGGCTGATGAAATAGTTGGTGTTTTCGCTACCCGCGGCAATCCCCTGGAAATCGAGCAAACGGCCGAGTTCATAAGGCGCAAGAAAAGTCTCCAGCTCCGGGCGAGTCAGTGGGGTGAATACAGACATGGTTTAAATTGCCAGTGCGGGCGCCGCGTGGGCGGCGCCGATTAAAGTTAAGACGCTATTTCCATTCGAAGATTTTCCACGAAGGAATCAGCATATCCGGCTGGTCGGAACGGATGAAGTTGGCATCAGTACCATCAGCGCGTACCAAAAAGTACGGCGGCGCTCCTTTTGGGGTCACCTTGATGGCATAAAGGAACCCGTTTTGACGGTATTCCTGAATGGTTTTATCGCCTTCCGTGCGAATGGTTACTTCTGGGTCACCGGTAGGTGCACTATCTGCCGCAAAGGTTACCAGCGGTGAGAATGCAAACAAGCCGGTCAACAACAGGCGATTAAGTGTGCGCATGATAACCTTGTCCCTTTGTCGTCATTGGTCCGGACATTCTAGCGCCGGACTCGCCGAAAAGGTTGATCCTGCTCATGAGCCAAGCACCCCTCGTCCTGGTGGACGGTTCTTCATATTTGTACCGCGCCTTCCATGCGCTTCCGCCGCTGACTACGTCCAAAGGCATGCCGACGGGCGCCGTAAAGGGCGTGCTGAACATGCTGAAGAGTCTGCGCAAGCAGTACCCGGACAGCCCGTTCGCCGTGGTGTTCGACGCCAAGGGCGGGACATTTCGCGATGACATGTACGCCGAATACAAGGCCAATCGCCCGAGCATGCCTGATGACATGCGCGTTCAAATCGAGCCCTTGCACGCCAGCGTGATCGCCTTGGGCTTCCCGTTGCTGTGCGTCGAAGGCGTAGAAGCAGATGACGTGATTGGTACCTTGGCGCGCAGCAGCGCGGCAGCGGACCGACCAGTGGTCATCTCGACCGGTGACAAAGACATGGCGCAACTGGTGGATGGCCACATCACACTGGTCAACACCATGACTGGCAGCACGCTGGACGTTGAAGGCGTCAAAGAGAAGTTCGGCGTCACGCCCGAGCAGATTATCGATTACCTCGCGCTGATGGGCGATTCGTCCGACAACATTCCGGGCGTTCCGGGCATTGGCCCCAAAACCGCGTCTGGCTTGCTGGTAGGCGTCAACGGTGGGTTGGTCGAACTGTACGAACAACTCGACATCGTGCCGACCCTGCCGATCCGTGGCGCGAAAAACCTGCCCGCGAAGCTCGAAGAACACCGTGAAATGGCGTTTTTGTCGTACCAACTGGCCACGATCAAGATCGACGTGCCGTTAGACATCGGCCTCGACGACTTGCACCTCAAAGAGCCCGATTGCGAGAAGCTGATCGAGCTGTACACCGAGCTGGAATTCAAAAGCTGGATCGCCGAAGTAGAGCGCGACGCCAAGCGCGCCGGTCAGGTGATTACCCACGAAGCCCCTGCCGCGCCAACCGAAGAACTGCAATACGAAACCATCCTCGACCAGGCCCGTTTCGAGGTGTGGCTGAAAAAGCTCAACGACGCCAAGCTGATTGCTTTTGACACCGAAACCACCGGGTTGGACGCGCAACAAGCGCAATTGGTCGGTGTGTCGTTTGCGGTCAAGCCGGGCGAAGCTGCTTACATCCCGCTGACCCATTCCTACATGGGAGTGCCGGACCAGCTGGACCGCGACACCGTGCTGCAAGCGCTCAAGCCGCTGCTCGAAGACCCGAACAAGGCCAAGGTCGGTCAGCACGCCAAATTCGACATCAATATCTTGGCCAACTGTGCTATTGGCGGCGATCAAGCCAATGGCATCACGGTGCAGGGCGTTGCCTTCGACACCATGCTGGAGTCTTACGTACTCGACTCCACCGCCACCCGCCATGACATGGACAGCCTGGCCCTCAAATACCTGGGGCACACCACAACCAGCTTCCAGGACATTGCCGGCAAAGGCGTCAAACAGCTGACCTTCGACCAGATCTCGCTGGAGCTGGCCGGGCCATATGCCGCTGAAGATGCTGACGTCACCCTGCGCCTGCACCACGCGCTGCACGAAAAACTGCAAGCGATCCCAAGCCTGAACAGCGTACTGACCGACATCGAAATGCCGCTGGTGCCAGTACTGGCCCGCATTGAGCGCCAAGGGGCTCTGGTAGACGCCAAACTGCTGGGCGTACAAAGCGTCGAGTTGGGCGACAAGATGGTCGCGCTTGAGCGTGAGGCCTTCGAGATTGCCGGTGAAGAATTCAACCTCGGCTCACCGAAGCAATTGGGCGTGATCCTGTACGAAAAACTCGGCCTGCCGATCATCAGCAAAACCGCCAAAGGCCAGCCGTCGACAGCCGAAGCCGTGCTGGCCGAATTGGCCGAGCAAGACTTCCCGCTGCCCAAGGTACTGATGCAGTACCGCTCCATGAGCAAGCTGAAAAGCACGTACACCGACCGTCTGCCCGAGCAGATCAACCCGCGTACCGGACGTATTCATACGTCGTATCACCAAGCGGTGACGGCCACCGGGCGTTTGTCGTCCAGCGATCCAAACCTGCAGAACATCCCGATTCGTACCGCCGAAGGGCGTCGGATCCGTCAGGCGTTCATTGCCCCTGAAGGCTACAAACTGCTGGCGGCCGACTATTCGCAAATCGAACTGCGGATCATGGCCCACCTGGCCAAGGACGAAGGCCTGCTGCACGCCTTCCGCAACAACCTGGACGTGCACAGCGCCACCGCCGCTGAAGTCTTTGGCGTGGACCTGAGCGATGTCACCACCGACCAGCGCCGCAGCGCCAAGGCGATTAACTTCGGCTTGATCTACGGCATGAGCGCCTTTGGCCTGGCCAAGCAGATCGGAGTCGATCGCAAGCAGTCGCAGGCTTATATCGATCGCTACTTTGCGCGCTATCCGGGCGTGCTGGAGTACATGGAACGCACGCGCACCCAGGCGGCCGAGCAGGGTTATGTCGAGACCATTTTTGGTCGTCGCCTGTACCTGCCCGAGATCAACGCAAAGAACCCGGCGCTGCGCAAAGGCGCTGAACGCACCGCGATCAACGCTCCGATGCAGGGCACGGCGGCTGACATCATCAAGAAAGCCATGGTGGCTGTGGATAACTGGCTTGCGGCCTCAGGCCTGGATGCTCGCGTGATTCTGCAGGTACACGACGAACTGGTGCTTGAGGTGCGTGAAGACCTGGTCGATCAAGTGCGCGATGAAATCCGCGTGCACATGAGCGAAGCAGCTACATTGGATGTCCCGCTGGTGGTCGAAGTGGGCGTGGGCAATAACTGGGATGAGGCGCACTAAACGCTAGACCTGTAGCCGCTGCCGCAGGCTGCGATGGGCTGCGCAGCGGCGCTGCCTTTTGAGGAGCTTGCGGCAGCGGCTACACCGTTCGCCTTTTACCTTGGCATCAAAATTAGTTGTTAAGCCCAAGGAACTAAACCCGCTCCTCAGGACTCAGAGAACTTGAATGGCTGGTGAAGCCCTTCAATGCTCCTAATGTTGTGTTAAGTGTTGGCAGATTCTGGACCCCGCCCTAGCGGTCCAGTACTTGAACCCCGAACTTCCCTCCCCCATACGAAGTCCGGGGTTTTTTTTGCCTGTAATTGCTTACTCGGCGCTTTCTTCTTCGCCTTTGCTTGGCAATTCCAACCAGCGCGCCAGCACGGTGTACGCCTCTTCCAGGCCCATGCGTTTTGGCGAGGAGAACAGCTGGATGGTGACGCTGTCGCCCCAGGTCTTGCGTATCTCTGACTGAATTTTAAGCAGCGTGTTCTTGGCCGCGCCGTACGTCAGTTTGTCGGCTTTGGTCAGCAAAATGTGCATCGGCATGCCGCTGGAGGCGGTCCAGTCGAGCATCAAACGGTCGAAATCAGTCATTGGATGACGAACATCCATCATCAACACCACGCCCTTGAGGCTTTCGCGACTACCGAAATACGCCTCGAGGTGACGCTGCCAGTGCATTTTCAGTGGGATCGGGACCTTCGCGTAGCCATAACCCGGCAGGTCGACCAGACGACGCTCATCGTCCAGTTTGAAGAAGTTCAGCAACTGAGTACGCCCCGGGGTTTTCGAGGTGCGCGCCAGGCTTGCGTGGGTCAGGGTGTTCAAAGCACTGGACTTGCCGGCGTTGGAACGCCCGGCGAAGGCTACTTCAAAGCCTTGGTCGTCAGGGCACTGTTCAACCTTGGCAGCGCTGAGCATGAAAGTGGCCTGTTGGCACAGACCGAGAATGGGGTTCTTGAGTTGCATGGGATTTCCGATGTGAGCGGCGTCAGGAATGGACGCGGCGTGCGTGTCGTTTCCGTTTCAGTGGCGCCAGTATATAATGCCGCAGATTTTGTGTGTGCTTTGTCCCAGCGTAGGACGAAGAACATGGGAGCGATCAGACCTAGGTTGCGCATTAGAACGCATCAGGCTCCCAACCCTGAAAAAAATCGTTTTAGACGAATTGGCTGCTGCCGGTGTCTTGATACCGCCTGTACAGCGTTCAGGCTACACAGGATCCGGAAGCCGTGTACAACCGCGTTTGTATTGCCTGCCATGAAGGTCAGCGATTCATAACACCGAAACCGGGTGTAAAGGCCGAGGGTGAGTTAAGCAGACGTTGGTACAACACGCGCTCCAGGGTGAAAAGGCGATGCCGCCGCGTGGTTGTGCATGGACTGCAGTGTCGAGGATTACCAGCCAATCATCCAGAGGATGAATGAGTAAGCCCGGCCCTAACTCTTAACCCTTAGCCGTAGTTGGATTAGCTGATGAACAAACTTTTCATGAGTCTGCTGTTGACCATGGGCGTGAGTGGTATCGCCCAGGCCGCAGACACTCCCCTGGTGGGTGATGCCGCAGCCGGTCAGGCAAAAACCGTTGTGTGTGGTGCGTGTCACGGCCCCGACGGCAATAGCATGGCCCCCAACTTCCCCAAACTGGCTGGGCAAGGTGATCGCTACCTGCTCAAGCAACTGCATGAAATCAAGGACGGCAAACGCCAGGTCCTCGAAATGACCGGCCAGCTAACCGCCCTGAATGATCAGGATCTGGCCGACATCGCCGCTTACTACGCCAGCCAGAAAAGCTCCGTCGGTGCTGCCGACCCCGCGCTGGTTGCCCGCGGTGAAGCCCTCTTTCGCGGTGGCGACCTGCAAAAAGGCATGCCCGCCTGCACCGGGTGCCACTCGCCAGATGGTCAGGGCAACTCACCTGCCGGCTTCCCGCACCTGGGCGGCCAACACGCAAATTACATCGAGAAACAACTCACTGATTTCCGCGAGGGCAATCGTACCAACGATGGCGATTCGATGATCATGCGCGCCATTGCGGCCAAACTAAGCAACAAAGACATCAAGGCGTTGGCCAGCTACATTCAAGGTCTACACTGATCGACCAAGGGCGATGCGGCTTGCCGGCGACGGGTTTATTGACGTTAACGGTCGTTTAATCTTTGAATGTAAGCGTGTCAGGGCAGCCGAGGCTGCCCTTTTTCGTGCTATCTGCCGCTACACTACCGAACTCAAGCCAGAACAGACCTGTCTCAAAACAGGCCAAGTCAGGCGACCTTATTTGTCCAGGAGTAAAGCATGCGTAATCTGATTCTCAGCGCCGTTCTCGTCAGTGCCTCCCTGTTTGGCATGACCGCTCAAGCTGCCGATGTCCCGCTTGAAGCCGGCAAGACCTACGTTGAGTTGGCGAATCCCGTTCCGGTTGCAGAGCCTGGCAAAATCGAAGTGGTTGAACTGTTCTGGTACGGCTGCCCGCATTGCTACGCGTTTGAGCCCACCATCAATCCATGGGTAGAAAAACTGCCGTCTGACGTGCATTTCGTGCGCATCCCGGCCATGTTTGGCGGCCCATGGGACGCCCACGGGCAACTGTTCCTGACTCTGGAAGCAATGGGCGTCGAGCACAAAGTACACGCCGCGGTCTTCAATGCCATCCAGAAAGAAGGCAAACGTCTGACCGACAAGAATGACATGGCAGATTTCGTAGCCACTCAAGGCGTCGATAAAGAGAAGTTCCTGCAAACCTTCGACTCTTTTGCCATCAAAGGCCAAATCGTCAAGGCCCGTGAGCTGGCCAAGAAGTATGAAGTTTCTGGCGTACCGACCCTGATCGTGAACGGTAAATACCGCTTCGACCTGGGCACCGCAGGCGGTCCGGAGCAGGCGCTGAACGTGGCTGACCAACTGATCGCCAAAGAACGTGCCGCCGAGAAAGCGGCGCCACAAGCGGCCAAAAACTGATCGGCGCCCTCTCCCGTGCGGCGTTGGAAGAGCGAACGAATCGTTGGCCTGCACGAACCGCAGGTCAACGAAGATCATCTGGATGGCAGCGGCCTGCCGGATGATCGACGTCTGCGTTTGCTCAGTTTCAATATCCAGGTTGGTAATAGCACACAAAGCTACCGCCATTACCTGACCCGCAGCTGGCAGCACGTGCTGCCACACAAAGGGCGGGCAGGTAACCTGGAGAAAATAGGCGACCTGTTGAGCGACTTCGACCTGGTCGCGCTGCAAGAAGCTGATGGCGGCAGCCATCGATCTGGCTACATCAATCAGGTCAAGTACCTGGCCCAACAGGGCGAATTCCCCTACTGGTATCAACAACTCAATCGCAACCTGGGTCGCTTGGCACAGCACAGCAACGGGCTACTCAGCCGTTTGCGGCCCTCCGCAATTGAAGACCACCCCTTGCCGGGCCCTGCGGGGCGTGGCGCTATTTTAGTGCGCTTCGGGGACGGCCCCGATGCGCTGATTGTGGTCGTGATGCATCTGGCACTGGGTGTGAAAACCCGCACGCGACAGCTGGCGTACATTCGCGAACTGGTTGGCGGCTACCAGCATCAGGTCCTGATGGGCGACATGAACGCGCAAGCCAGTGACCTGCTCGACACCTCGCCCCTACGCGATCTCGGCTTGCTGGCGCCGCAAATGCAAGCCACCTTCCCCAGTTGGCGCCCGCAACGGTGCCTCGACCATATTCTGCTGAGCCCCAGCCTCACGCTTGAGCGCGTGCAGGTACTCGACCAGCCTATTTCCGACCACTTGCCGGTAGCAGTTGAAATCCGCCTGCCCGGCTCTGTCGGTGTCGACTCATTGCCGGTGCTGAGCTCGCCCAATGAGCCGCTGGCATGAGCGCTAATGACGCCACACGCTGGAAAGAAAAATACCTGAAGAGCGTCGAGCAGCAAGACAAGCTCGAGCGCCGCTGGAATGCTCGCCTTGATCTGTTACGACGCGGCCTGGTGCGCAGCACTCTGGCGGCCGAGGGCACTGACCGCACCGTCGACCAGTGCATGAAGGAAATGCGCGAGGCCGTGCGCACCGATGACATGGACGCCGCCCTGGCAGCCCTGCTCCCGCGCCTTGAAAAAGCCGTACTGGACTCCGAACAGCGTCGCGAAACCCGTATCGACCAAATGAGTGTCGCGCTCAACGCGCTGGTCACCCAGTTGCAAGCCCTGCCCTTGCCCCGTGAAGTCAGCAAACCACTGAAGGCATTCGCCAAGCAGCTCGACAGCCGGGTAACTCAGGCACGCGAGATCCCGCTGCTGCTCAGCGAATTGAGCAGCCTGCAAAGCCGCGCGCTGGCGCCTCAACTCAACAACGCTGAACCTTCCAAGCCAGGCCTGTTGCAGCGCCTGTTCGGCACTCAGGACACCGAAAAGCCTGACTCGTCCGCGAGCCCTCTGGCGCCTGAGCCCATACCGGCGGCTGCGACGCCCTCCCGGCCAGTAGCCGCTTCGGCATCTCCCACTAATGATGCGCCAGCTGAAACACTACCTGAGCCTGTTGCCGAGGCAATTGAGCACGCTGAGCCGCCTGCACAGTTGGCGCAAGTGCTGGATGACGAAGAGGCCGTCAGCGGTGCCCTCGAGTCAGTTGTGGCGCTCGTCGACGCAGAAAACGCACGCCTCCAGGAGACCGTTAAGCCGTCTGAGCGGGCAGGCACCGAGCAAGGGGATGAGCCTCAGGCGCAAACGCCAGCCGCCTTTGAGCCCGCCCCGGAGCCAGAAGCAGAGCCAGAGCCAGAGCCAGAGCCAGAATCAAAAATCGAGCCTCTGGCCTCTGATGACGAGCCGACTTATGCCCTGCCCGAAAGCCCCGAGCCCAGCTACAGCTCGGTGGCGCAGCATATTGAATCCACCCTGCTCGGCTTGTTGAATGACCTGTCGCTGCCCGAACATCACCGACCACACGCCGAGTCCATGCGGGTACGCCTCGAAAAAGGGCTGAACTGGTACGAATTGCTGCCCATTCTCGACGATCTGGCGGTGTTGATGCTGGCCGTTACCGACAGTGGCCAGCATGAGTTCGAAACCTACCTCAAGCAGCTCAATGAGCGCCTCGAGTCGTTCCAGAGCAACCTCCAGGCAGCAAGTGCCGGCCACGCCTTGGGGCGCTCGGAGGCTGAGCAACTGGACAACCAGATACGTGAACACGTTGATAGCCTGCAAAGCAGCGTGCAAGAAGCCGTCGACCTGAACAGCCTCAAGCACCTCCTTGAAAACCGCCTCGAAGGTTTGCTGGGCACGATGGACCAGCATCGCCAGCAACGCGATGCCCGCGAGCAAGAGCTGTGCAGCCATCTGCAAGGTTTGTCCGAACGCGTAGCCTTCATGGAACAGCAAGCTCAAGGCTACCGAGAGCACCTCGAAGAGCAGCGCCTCAAGGCCATGATCGACCCGCTGACCGGGCTGCCAAATCGGGCAGCCTGGGGCGAACGGCTGGCCCATGAAGTGGCGCAGTGGCAAGCCCACGGCAACTCACTACTGATCGCTATGCTCGACCTTGACCACTTCAAACGCATCAACGATGGCTATGGCCATCTGGCCGGCGACAAAGTGCTCAAAATCATCGCGGCTCAATTATCCAAACACCTGCGACCCACCGACTTTGCAGCCCGCTTTGGTGGCGAAGAGTTTGTACTGCTCCTCCCCGATACGTCCCTGCACGCTGGCCTGCAACTGCTCGAAAAACTGCGCGCGGCGATCCAGGCCTGCCCGTTCCACTTCAAGGGCGAACCGGTGACCCTCACCGCGTCCATGGGTGTGGCGTCATTCAAACTGGGCGAACGCAGCGAACAGGTCCTCAAACGGGCTGACGAAGCGTTGTATCGAGCCAAAAGCAATGGCCGCAACAGCATAGAAGCCAGTCAGCCGAACACTTAAGTTTATCCCCCTTAATACTTACGTTGAAAAACGCCGTAGTTTATTTCTACCCACCGAGTAGTCCATATCTTATTAATCATCTAAGTGACCACATTAAGTTTCACCAACTTGACGCTTAACTCTTTCACGACTTATATAAAAAAGCAGGCGGTTAAAAGGGTTTAACTTTATCGGCCACTGCATCAGTTAATTTTCCCACATCATTAAGCGCCCATCATTGCCCTGCTGACAGCCGCTGCGGCATGCCCTGAGCCGATATCACGCCACTGTTTACTATCAAGGAACAATATGAAAACTGTTATTTCCGTGCTGTCCATGCTTGCACTCATCTTCAGTGCCATGCAGGCAAGTGCAGCGACAAAACCTACACTCTACTCAGCCACTATTACTCATGACGGGAAAGTGGAGGCTCAGTCACCCAACTGGATTCATTCAACCGAGTACTTCAGCCAAGAAAATTACAGCGCCAACTATAAAATCAAACTCATGCCGGGTGCGTTTCAAAAAGCACCCAAGTACTGCCATGTTTCAACCTTTGACAATTCAAGTTTCGAACATACCTTTTATGGTGTTGCCAAGTTATCCAGCAAACCCAGCCGCGAAGAAGTCAATGTGGTTGGCCTGATGCAAGGGCTCGACAGGCCCTCAGGGGATTCGTCGATGAGTTTTTACCTGGTGTGCGGCAAATAATGGAATAGGCCTCTGCAGGCGCTTCACGCCCCACTCGCGCCTGCGGGGGCAGGTTTCATTCAGGCTCGTTCCGGACCAGTGATGTATGCTGGCGCATTAATTGCTCACATGAGCCTATGCCATGAAATTTTCTGCTCTGATTTTGTCTCTCTTACTGCTGGCCGGTTGCGCCAGCGGCCCGCGTATGGACACTAGCCATCCCTCAGCCAACCATGACAGCCGCGTGCAGTTCATCGTGTTGCACTACACCTCGACCTCGCTGGAGCGTTCGCTGCAATTGCTGACCAGCGGGCCTGTGAGCAGCCATTACCTGATTGGCGACACGCCGCCGACCATTTACAAGCTGGTCGATGAAAACCAGCGCGCCTGGCACGCGGGCGAAAGCCAATGGAAAGGCCGTACCTGGCTCAACTCAAGCTCAATTGGGATCGAGATCGTCAACCCGGGCTACCACGACACTCCAACCGGGCGCGTGTGGTACCCCTACACCGAAGGTCAAATCCAGTCCGTGATCGCGCTGTTGAAAGACATCTCGACACGCTACAAGATCGACCCGAGCAACATCATCGGGCATAGCGACATTGCGCCGTTGCGTAAACTTGATCCGGGCCCGATGTTCCCCTGGAAACGCCTGGCTGAAGCCGGTTTCGGGGTCTGGCCCGACGCCCAGGCTGTTGCACGCGAGCAGGTTCGCTATGCCAACGCGATGCCTAGCATCACCTGGTTCCAGCAGCAATTAGCCTTGCTGGGCTATGAAACACCGCAAACCGGCGAACTTGACGTTGCCACGCGCCACGTACTGGCAGCCTTCCAGATGCATTTCCGGCCTTCGCGCTTCGACGGCACGCCCGATGCCGAAAGCGCGGCGATTCTGACGGTGTTGAACACACAGAAATAATGCGCGCCAAGGGGACACATATCCCTGTAGCCGCTGCCGAAGGTTGAGGCAGCGGCTATAGCGCTACAACGGCAGCGCCATATAGAACTGCGTGCCCTGGCCCGGACGTGAATAGACGCCGATGCGTCCACCGTGCAATTGCACTATCTCCTTGCACAGCGCCAGGCCCAGGCCCGCGCCACCTTTTTTGCGACCCACCTGAACAAAAGGCTCGAAGATACGACCCTGCTGGCCGTAGGCGATACCTTCACCACTGTCTTCGATGCTGATAATCACCCGCTCACCATGACGCCGCGCCTGCAAGCGAATCTGACCGCCGCTGGCGGTATGGCGCAAGGCGTTGTCCAGCAAGTTGTCCAGCACCCGCTCTAGCTGCGCCTGATCGGCGTTGAGTACAGGCAGCGGCGGCTGCAGATCGATCAACAAGGCGATGTCCTTGGCTTTGGCTCGATCCGCAAACCGTGCGCGAGCCTCATTGAGCATCTGCTCAAGGTCACACGGCGCCAGCGTCAGCTTTTGCATGCCGTTCTGGTAACGCGAGAAATTCAGCAAGTCGTTGATCAGTTGCATCAGCCGCTGCATTTCTTCGTTAACCGTGTTCAGCAAATCGGTCTCACGCGACTGCGGGTCAAAGCGTGCACGCTCCAGAAACAAGCCAAACGCCATGTGCATCCCCGTGACCGGTGTGCGCAGTTCGTGGGAAGCCCGCAACACAAACTCACTGCGTACTCGCTCAAAGGCCCGCTGCTCAGTCACGTCATGCAGCACCATCACGGCGCCCAGAATAGGCCCTTTAGGCTGACTGACCGGTGTCAGGCTGTAGGTCAACAACCGGGTTTCACCTTCAATGTCGACACTCAAGTCTTCAGGCGCACGCTCAAGGCTGCCGCCGCGCAATACCGTCAAAAGTTGCTGGTCCAGTTCCGGACGCCCCAGCGCCTCGCCCAGCGATTGGCCCAGACGACCTTCATCCCAGCCCAACTGGCGCTGGGCCACGGGGTTCAAATGCTCAAGGCGGCCCTGTTGATCAATCATCAGCAGGCCGTCATCAATACTGTCGAGCACTGCCTGCAGGCGCTGCTGACCTGCCAGCAACTCATCGACATTGGTTGCCTGATGCTGGCGCAGCGACTCTGCCATGATCCCGAAGCGGCGGGTCAGCTGGTTCATCTCCGTCGCAGATGACAGCGGCAGCACCACCTCAAAGTTGCCTTTGCCGATGTTGTCGGCAGCCTTGGCCAGCGCTTCGATAGGGGCACCAAATCGACGGGCAATCCCATGGGCCGTGATAAAGCCGATGATCAGCACCGCCAGCCCGACCAGCCCCAACAGCGAAGCAATAATGATCGCTCGGTCGCGGGCCGAGGCCTGCGCGGTATAAATATGATCCAGCGCCTTGCGGTGTTCTTCGATCAAGCCATTGCGCAATAGGTTGAAGCGGTCAGACAGCTCCTTGTCACTGCTGATATCCAGCGCGTTGGCGTGAGCTTGTTTGAAAGCTTCCAAAAACAACTCGTAGTCCACACGAGCCTGGGTAAAGCCATTTTTCAGGTTGTTCTTGCGCTCATGCTTAATCCCTTCATCCAACAGGGCCAGATACTCATTGGCCGACGCTTCAAGGGCCTTGGGATCAGGGTGATTGCGCAGCATCAATATCAGCTGATCACCCAGGGTTTGACGCAGCTTGAGGCCCAAGTCCAAGGTGATGAAGTTGTTGCGAATCAACGCCTCCTGGGATTTGGCCATCTGCATCACGCTGACCACGCCAAGCAACAGGCCGAGCAGCGCCACCGTGATCAGTGCCGAAATACTAAGGAATAACCGGGTACGCAGCTTGATCGCAAGTTTCATCGGATAAGGCTCACAGGTTGTATTGCTTGCGCTTGCGATACAGCGTCGAGGCGTCAATACCCAGGGTTTTTGCTGCTTGGTCCAGGGTGTCGCTGGTCGCCAAAACCGCACCGATATGTGCTTTTTCCAACTGATCGAGACTCAAGGCCGCCCCAATACGCGGTGTATTCGGGGCGCTTTGTTCAGCCATACCCAAGTGACTGACTTCGACCATTTCTTGCGGGCAAATAATGCTTGCCCGTTCAACCACGTTACGCAGCTCGCGGATATTGCCCGGCCAGCGGTAGTTGGACAGCGCCTGGCGCGCCTCCGGGCTGAAGCCGCGGGCAGGGCGCGCGTACTCCTTGACGAAGCGTGCCAAAAACCGATCAGCCAGGGTCAGAATGTCTTCACTGCGCTCGCGCAGAGGCGGCAAGTGCAAGGTGATGACGTTCAGGCGGTAGAGCAAGTCCTCACGGAAGCGTCCCTCGCGCACCATGTCCTCGAGATTGAGGTTGGTCGCGGCCAGAATGCGCACATCGGCGCGGCGCGTGACCGGGTCACCGACACGTTCGTAGACTTTGTCCTGAATGAAACGCAGCAATTTGGGCTGCAAAGTCAGCGGAAAATCGCCGATCTCATCGAGAAACAGCGTTCCGCCGTCGGCCTGACTGACTCGGCCCAAGGTGCTTTCACTGGCGCCGGTAAAGGCGCCGCGGGTATGGCCGAACAACTCGCTTTCCATCAGTTCCGCAGTCAGCGATGGGCAGTTGATCGTCACGCAGGACTTTTTCGCGCGTTTGCTCCAACCGTGAATAGCTTGCGACAACTCACCTTTGCCCGTGCCAGATTCGCCGAGAATAAGGATGTTGGCGTCGGTACCGGCTACCTGACGAGCCGTTTCCAGCACGGCCATCATCGCCGGGCTGTGGGAGTCGAGTCCGTCCTTGGGCTTGCGCACTTCGCCCTCAAGCGCTTCGAGGCGGGCGGACAGTTGGCGCACTTCCAGTTGCTTGGCAGTCGCCAGGCGCAGTTGGTCCGGGCTGCAGGGTTTGACCAGGTAATCCGCAGCACCGGCTTGAATCGCATCCACGGCGGTGTCGACAGCCGAGTGGGCGGTCACGATAACCACGCGCATCCAGGGCGCTTGAATACGCATCTGGGCCAGCACATCCAGGCCATTGTCCTCACCCAGGCGCAGATCCAGAAAACACAGGTCAAACACCTGACGTTGCAGCAGGGCATCGGCCTGGGCCGCACTATTGGCCGTGGCGACGGTGTAACCCTCGTCCTCAAGGCAATAGCGGAATGTGCGCAAGATAGCGGACTCATCATCGACCAGCAGAATGCGGCCCTGTTGCTCTTTGGATGATTCCATATCCGGCGTTCCTTTATGAGTGATCTTGGTTAGTGTCGGAATAATCGGGCAAGTTGCATGATTTTTCAGGAATGATTCAGAGGCTAACAGGGAAGGGCAACGGACGCCTCCTGTAACGCACTGATTTTCAAGATTTTAACCCTACACCCCACGGCAGTTTCGGCGCCGTTTAAATCTCCCGCAGCCTGCTTTATCAATCCTCCCTGGGGCAGCCATCGGCTACACCTTTGCCGATCGTGCAGAACGCACGGTGCCATCAAGGCGTATCGTGCAGGTTGCGTGTGACGATCTTTCAAAAAAATCAGTAACTTATTGATTTATAACGAATTAATTCTTTTATAAAAACTGGCATGCAGCCTGCAACCTCTCTTGCACAGCAGTTGCCGCGCCCTGCAGCCCTCAGCAGCGCAGCGCCAACCTCCTTATAACAAGCACTGAGTGGCAGGAGTTTGAGCATGAATCGTCAAGGTTTCGCCAGTCTGGGTATTTCACCACGGCACCTGCAGCAAGGGCTTTTCACCAGCCTGGCATTAGTCATGACGCTCATCGGCGGCCAGCAATGGGCGCATTGGCAGCAGCCCGCGGCTGAGCCCTCTATGCCGGCCCATGCCAGCATTGCTCAACAGTCCCACTTCAGCGCCATTCGCTCTACTGCTTTGAACGCAAACACCCCGAGCGCACGTTATGACTTGGCAGCCTCCGAAGACACGCAAACGGCTGACTCACAACCGGAACCGGAACGCTGGGTGTTTTAAGAGTTCACACCCTTAAGACCCTTTGGGCCTTGAGATGCAAAACGGCATCACCCTATCGCACAGAAATAAGGAGATTCACCATGTTGAGCTGGGCAATTACCTTCCTGATTATCGCCATCATCGCAGCTGTTCTGGGCTTTGGTGGTATCGCGGGCACGGCTACCGGTATCGCCAAAATCCTCTTTGTCGTTTTCCTGGTGATGTTCGTTGTGTCCTTCATCTTTGGTCGTCGTGGTCGAAGCTAACGATGTTCAGTCGATCCTTTAAGGCAATGGCAGCTGCCCTGTTGATGGGCAGCAGTGCCATGACCCTTGCCGCAAACGACGGACAGTCACGCGCCAACCAACTGTTGAGCGATCCGGACTACCGTCAGGCGTGGCAAAAAGTGGTTAAAAAAGAGGAACGCTTGCCTGAGTGGGTCTTGAACCTCTCCGGCAGTGCTGAACAAATGAACGCGGTCACTGAAGACGGCGATCCCTATTTGGTGGGTCCTTTGTGTGAAACGGAGCAATCGTGCTCCAACAAGCGGCTGATCGTTGCGGTCAGTTTTGACAAGAAGCATGCCTACGCCTTGCTCGTGGAGGTGCCTGCTGGCTTGCCGACCGACAAATCCCCGACACGTCATGCCGATTTCAGATACTTGGGTCAGCCTGATCCGGGTATGCAAACGCTGCTCAAAGAACAATTAAAGAAAGACCCCAACTGGTATTGAGTTGTGCGTGGGGGCAAACGCTGTTTTTCGAGCACCAAAAGCCAAGGTTTAACCTTGGTTTTTTTGCGTCTGTCGGACACTGCCTTTCGTCGGTAATTACTTATTTCAACTCATTTTTTTTCAAAATGTTGTGGCTTGAACTACCCTTGAAAACGTCGACCGTATATCGACTATCGACAAAATCATTGCTTCTTGATTTCCGATTTATCTTGTGAGGTTTTTCCTAAAAAGTAGCGCTGTAGGTGTGCCTTCTTTACTGCCAAAAAGGCCTTGAAACAGCCGGTCTACGGCGGTTATGTCATCTATTTTGTCACTGCAACCCGTCTGAATTTTGATGTCTTGTCGGACAAAACCCATGCCGATTCGGCATAGGGTAGGCGTTTACGGCATTAGACGGTAACGCCGTGCATGGGAATAGTTGCGCCTTTTTTCGCCTGCCAAAGAGCCATTCGGGCTCGATTTGGGCGACCTTCTACGGGGGTACAGACTGGGCTTTTTTGCGCTCTTGAGCGCTCTAGTCCGAGCCTGTACCCGAGTCCACTTGAAGTAAGGGTAATGACATGAAGAAGGCAAAACTCAGCCTCGCCTGGCAGATCCTAATCGGTCTGGTCCTCGGGATTGCAATCGGCGCACTGCTCAACCATTTCAGTGCTGAAAAGGCCTGGTGGATCAGTAACGTCCTGCAGCCTGCAGGCGATATCTTTATCCGTCTGATCAAGATGATCGTAATCCCAATCGTGATTTCTTCACTGGTTGTCGGGATTGCAGGCGTGGGAGATGCGAAGAAACTCGGTCGCATCGGTCTTAAAACAATTATCTACTTCGAAGTGGTTACCACCATTGCGATCTTGGTCGGCCTGGTGCTGGCCAACGTGTTCCACCCGGGCGCCGGGATCGACATGAGCACCCTGGGCACGGTAGATATCTCCAAATATGAAGCCACTGCCGCAGAGGTCCAGCATGAACACGCGTTCATCGAGACCATCCTCAATCTGATCCCTTCCAACATTTTCGCGTCCATGGCACGCGGTGAAATGCTGCCGATCATCTTCTTCTCGGTACTCTTCGGTCTTGGCTTGTCGAGCCTGAACGCCGAGCTGCGCGACCCGCTGGTGAAAACCTTCCAGGGCGTGTCCGAGTCGATGTTCAAAGTCACTCACATGATCATGAACTACGCACCAATCGGTGTGTTTGCGCTGATCGCCGTGACCGTTGCCAACTTCGGTTTCGCCTCGCTGCTGCCATTGGCCAAGCTAGTGATTCTGGTGTACGCGGCCATTATCTTCTTCGCCTTCGCGGTACTGGGCATAATCGCCAAGCTGTTCGGCTTCTCGGTGATCAAGCTGATGCGCATCTTCAAGGATGAGCTGGTACTGGCTTACTCCACCGCCAGTTCCGAAACCGTATTGCCACGCGTGATCGAGAAGATGGAAGCCTACGGTTGTCCGAAAGCGATCTGCAGCTTCGTCGTACCGACCGGCTACTCGTTCAACCTGGACGGCTCGACCCTGTACCAGAGCATTGCGGCCATCTTTATTGCTCAGTTGTATGGCATCGACCTGTCGATCAGCCAGCAACTGCTGCTGGTCCTGACCTTGATGGTCACCTCCAAAGGCATCGCCGGCGTACCGGGCGTGTCCTTCGTGGTGCTGCTGGCCACCTTGGGCAGCGTCGGTATCCCGCTGGAAGGTCTGGCCTTCATCGCCGGTGTAGACCGTGTGATGGACATGGCGCGTACCGCCCTGAACGTGATTGGTAACGCCCTGGCGGTACTGGTGATCTCGCGTTGGGAAGGCATGTACGACGACGCCAAAGGCCAGCGTTACTGGAACTCGCTGCCACACTGGCGCAGCAAGGAAGCCGCCAAGGGTTAATCACCTGAGCAGGCGCTTCACCTCCCTAAACCCCGGACTTGTCCGGGGTTTGTTGTTTCTGAGGTGGGACCGGTATCATTTGCCGTACTTTTCAGGAGTTTCCCGATGCTTAACGGCCTATGGCTCAGCTTTTTTTTTGTCGCCACCGTATCGGCGTTTGCCCAATGGCTGGTAGGGGGCGATGCCGGGATCTTCGCGGCGATAGTTGAAAGCATTTTTGCCATGGCCAAGCTGTCGGTTGAGGTGATGGTGCTGCTGTTTGGCACGCTGACCCTGTGGTTGGGGTTTCTGCGCATTGCCGAAAAGGCCGGCATCGTCGACTGGCTGGGCAGGGCGCTAGGGCCGCTGTTCAAGCGCCTGATGCCTGAAGTCCCGCCCGGCCACCCAGCCCTGGGCTTTATTACCCTGAACTTCGCCGCTAACGGCCTGGGCCTGGACAATGCCGCCACGCCGATCGGCCTCAAGGCCATGCGCGCGCTGCAAGAGCTGAACCCCAGCCCGACCAGCGCCAGTAATGCGCAAATCCTGTTTCTGGTGCTCAACGCCTCGTCGCTGACCCTGCTGCCCGTCACGATCTTTATGTATCGCGCCCAGCAAGGCGCGCCAGACCCCACGCTGGTGTTCCTGCCGATTCTGCTGGCCACCAGCGCCTCGACCCTGGTGGGGTTGCTCTCGGTGGCCATCGTGCAGCGCCTGCGGCTCTGGGACCCGGTAGTACTGGCGTATCTGGTACCGGGGGCATTGATTCTGGGCGGCTTCATGGCGTTGCTGGGGAGCCTGTCAGCGGCGGCGCTGGCCAGCCTGTCCTCGATCCTGGGCAACTTGACGCTGTTCGGGCTGATCATGCTGTTTCTGGTGATTGGCGCACTGCGCAAGGTCAAGGTCTACGAGGCGTTCGTCGAGGGCGCCAAAGAAGGCTTCGACGTGGCCAAGAACCTGCTGCCGTATCTGGTGGCGATGCTCTGCGCGGTGGGCGTCCTGCGCGCTTCAGGGGCACTGGACTTTGGCCTGGACGGCATTCGTCATCTGGTCGAGTGGCTGGGCTGGGACACGCGCTTTGTCGATGCGTTGCCGACGGCGATGGTCAAACCGTTTTCGGGAAGCGCAGCACGGGCGTTGCTGATTGAAACCATGCAGACCAAAGGCGTGGACAGCTTCCCGGCGCTGGTGGCGGCGACGGTGCAGGGCAGTACTGAGACTACCTTCTATGTGCTGGCGGTGTACTTCGGCGCCGTCGGCATCCAGCGCGCGCGCCACGCCGTAGGCTGCGCCCTGTTGGCCGAATTCGCAGGCGTCGTGGCGGCGATTGCCGTGTGCTACTGGTTCTTTGGCTAAACCGCGCAGGAGCGAGCTTGCCTCGCGATCTTTTGATCTTAAAGAAGATCGCGAGGCAAGCTCGCTCCTGCGGATTGGGGATCAAGCCTTCGGCTTTTTACGCGGCTTGAGGTACTTGGTCAGACCCTGGAACCAGATGACCTGCGCCGGGTTGCCCTTGATCTGAATCGACTTGTCCTGAATCCCGGTCATGAACGCCAGTTGCTTGTTCTTGGCTTGCATCGTGGCGAAGCCGTAGGCTGCGTCTTTAAAAGCGATGGCAAACACCGGATCCGGGTATACGCCCGAATGGCTGGTAATACGCTGGTTTTTAACCTTGAAGTGACGGGCCACTGTGCCGTCGAGAGTTTGCAGCTGGAAAACCATGTCCTTATCAACCAACTGCTGTTGAAAAGCCGGGTTTTTACGGCTGGCTTTGCTCATCAGCAAGCCCAGCATCCAGAGCAGAAAACGAAATTTCATGTACGCGGCCTCGGGAAAAAATAAATAGCCGGCGCAGTGTAACGATTTGCAGGAAGAACGCCATATATCCGAAGAATTAGGCGCAGATAGACGGTTTTTTGCCACTTATGGCCGCATGATCAGCCAATTTATCACCCAGCGCGGGCAAGCCAGCCTGCCCGCGCCTCAAAGCCGCTTCGCATCGCGGCCGTGCCCGGCTTATGGGTTGACGCTGTCTTTGAGGAATTTGCCAGGTTTGAAGGCCACGGTGTTGCTGGCTTTGATTTTCACCGGTTCACCGGTTTGCGGGTTTTGCCCGGTACGCGCACCGCGATGGCGCTGGATAAAAGTACCGAAACCGACCAGCGTGACGCTGTCTTTACGATGCAGCGCGTTGGTGATTTCTTCGAGCACTGCATTCAGCACGCGGCTGGCTTGCTCTTTAGTGAGGTCAGCTTTTTCAGCAATAGCGGCGGCGAGTTCTGGTTTACGCATGATGAAGCCTCTTTGACGGTTTTTTGTTGTTATGTCCGTGCTGCTCTTCTATGGAGCAGCGACCAAGGCGCCGCAGGCTCTACTCTGCGGCAGACCGGTGTGAGGATGGCACGCGACCAAGACACGCGCCACCCTCTACAGTCGCTTTGTTGAGTCAAGGCAATGGCGTATACGACAAAAGATAGAGCATTTACGCCAACAACGCGGGGAGCTCTTTGTTAAGCGCCAATTTTTCGCGAACCGCCTCACCCGTCAGGGCATAGCCAAGCAATTTGCCCTGCGCATCGCGACACAGCGCTTTAATGTCTGCACCTTGGCCCTCCACGGTCCAGACACCTTCATAGCCCTGCGGAACCGGCGAAACCACCAGCGGGCATACCGGAGTCTTCACCGTGATCGGCATGGCCCCGTAGCTGACCGCCACCGGGTTGCCCGTCAGGGTTTGCGCCAGCGCCCGTGCACAGCTCATCAACGGCATCACATACAACAAGCTCAAGCCATCGACCTGCGCGCAGTCACCCAGCGCGTAGATATTGTCGTGGGAGGTCTTGAGGTGGCGATCCACTTCGATACCGCGGTTGACCCGAAGGCCAGCAGCGGCCGCCAGATCAGTACGCGGGCGCAAGCCAATGGCCGACACCACCACATCACAGCGAATGACGCTGGCGTCCGACAAGTGCGCCTCAAGCCCATCCTCGGTGCGCTGCAAACGCGTGAGCACCGGCCCGAGATGAAAGCGTGCGCCCAGGCTTTCCAGCCCCGATTGCACGGCAGCCGCGGCGGCAGGGTGAAGCAGGGTAGGCATCACTTGCTCACAAGGCGCCACCAGATCGACCTCATACCCACCCGCGATCAAATCGTTGGCGAATTCACAGCCGATCAGACCGACCCCCAAGATCAGCACGCGACGCTTGCCTGCTGCCGCCGCGCGAAAGCGAGCGTAGTCTTCAAGGTCGTTGATCGAAAAAATCGCGTCCTGGGCATCGCCCTCTACCGGCACCATCACCGATTGTGCGCCCCAGGCCAGCACCAGATCGCGATAAGGGACGGCTTCTTCACCGATCCACAGTTGCTTGTGGCCCGGATCAATCCCGCTGACACGGGTATGCGTGCGCACCTGCGCCTTGAGCTGCTCGGCCATGGCGCCGGGCAGGGCCATGCTCAAGCCGTCAGCTTCTTTGTTCTTGCCAAAGCCGGTCGACAGCATTGGCTTGGAGTAGGAGCGCCCATCATCAGCGGTGATCAATAGCAGCGGTGTTTCGCTGTCCAGCTTGCGAAACTCCCGGGCCAGGTTATAGCCCGCCAGGCCTGTGCCAACGATCACAACAGGTGCGCTCATGCCAATCTCCAGGTTCAATCAATTAAATAAGGGAATCAGTCGATTTCGATCATTTCGAAATCCATTTTGCCGACGCCGCAATCAGGGCACAGCCAGTCTTCAGGTACGTCTTGCCACAACGTGCCGGGGGCGATGCCATCATCCGGCCAGCCATCGGCTTCGTTGTAAATCAGTCCACAGACGATGCATTGCCACTTTTTCATGGGGGTATTTCCTTTCGTTCAGGCTTGGGCGAGGGCACAGGCTCTTGTGAAATGGCTGTGTTGCTCGCGGAATTCAGGGCGTTTGTACTGATCAATACCGCCAGATGCAAGCACGAACACTGCCTGGTGGCCCTTTGGCGCTCAACCAAGGATCAGCGTGATAAGCTCGCCGGCCTCAATGGCTGCCAATTATGACCCACTGTGCCGCACATAACTTCTACGCTGCTCTCGCCTGCCTGGCTTGAGCAAAGCGAACTTCCTGCGCCGCCTGACGAACTGACCCTCGACTGGTTGTTCGATCAAGGCTCCCTGACACAACGCCTTACCGCACTTTCAGACGGCTCCTTTAGTGTGCTTCCGCTTTTCGAAGGCTGGCAGACGCTGCGTGCCGACGAATGTGCCGCCCTCGACTTGCCAGACAACAGCCACGGCTGGGTGCGCGAAGTCCATTTACGCGGGCATCAGCAACCCTGGGTATTTGCCCGCAGTGTCGCCGCAGAAAGTGTTCTGCAAATAGGTGGCTTTGACATGGAAGCGCTGGGGGCTCGCTCATTGGGCGGGTTGCTGTTTAGTGATAACGCCTTTGAACGCGGGCCCATGCAGGTATGCCAATACCCGCGCAGCGGGTTACCTGTGACCGATCAGACAGACGGCCTGTGGGCACGCCGCTCGCGTTTCTCCCGAGGCCCGCTGAGCGTACTGGTGGCTGAAGTCTTCTTACCTTCTATGTGGGCCGCCCTGAGTGCCCGGTCGGAGAACAACTGATGTACGTGAGCCTGCTCAAATCACTCAATCGCTTGAACCCGCGTGCCTGGGACTTCATCCAACTGAGCCGCATGGACAAGCCCATCGGCATTTACCTGCTGCTGTGGCCAACCCTGTGGGCTTTGTGGATTGCCGCCAAGGGCGTGCCTTCACCAGGTCTTCTGCTGATCTTTGTGCTCGGCGTGATCCTCACACGGGCAGGCGGCTGCGTGATCAACGACTTTGCCGACCGCAAGGTTGATGGCCACGTCAAACGGACCGAACAACGGCCTTTGGCCAGCGGAAAAATCACCAGTAAAGAAGCCTTGGTGTTTTTTGCGCTACTCATGGGCATCAGCTTCCTGCTGGTGCTGTGCACAAATGCCACAACGATATGGCTGTCATTCGGCGGCCTCGCGCTGGCGGCCAGTTACCCGTTCATGAAGCGCTACACCTACTACCCGCAAGTGGTCCTGGGTGCGGCGTTCTCGTGGGGCATGCCCATGGCCTTTACCGCCGAGACCGGCAGCGTGCCTGCAGCGGCGTGGTTGCTGTACATCGCCAACCTGCTGTGGACCGTGGGGTACGACACCTATTACGCCATGACGGACCGCGAAGACGACCTGAAAATCGGCGTCAAATCCACCGCCATCCTGTTTGGCGACGCCGATCGCGTGATCATCCTTGGCCTGCAAGGACTGTCGCTGGGTTGCCTGCTGCTGGCCGGCGGGCAATTCGACCTCGGCGGCTGGTTCCACCTCGGCCTGCTGGTGGCTGCGGGCTGCTACCTCTGGGAATTCTGGTACACCCGCAACCGCGAACCGCAACGCTGCTTCCAGGCGTTTCTGCACAACCACTGGGCTGGATTGGCGATCTTTGTGGGCATCGTGCTGAACTACGCACTGAATTAACGCAACCTCCCTGCAATTGGCGCGATGCAGGGGATTCAGCGGGTAGAGCGCACTCTTGGTAAGGGTGAGGTGGGAGGTTCGAGCCCTTCCCGGCCAATCATTGCTTTCAACGCTGCAGGGGAGGTGACTGTTTCAACGACCACGGGCAGTAACACCCCACGGCCAGTGCATGGGTGGCATTGACGCTGCGGCCTTGGGTCAAGGCTTGCAGCACAGGTTCGATGAAGCTGTTGCTGGCGTTACAGGTGGCACCTTCGCTGTAGGGGCCAAAGTAGGCCAGTTGGCCACTGCGGTCCCAGATGGCAACCGCCGGGCTGACGCTCAGGTGGTCGGCGCCGGGCAGGGTGGTCAGGGGTTTGATCGCGCCCAGGCTGGCAGGCAATTGGCCTTGGCTGCCGGGCTTTTGCACGGCATAGAATTCGACACCTTGGGGTACGTAGGTCGCCAGCAACTCGCTCAGGTGTTGCTGGTTGCCCACATTGCACGGGCAGGCCGGGTCCCAGAAGTGCACCACGCGAATCGGTCCCGGGCCGGACAGTTCAACAGGCAGGGCCAGTACATCTCCAGCGAACACTGCGCTCTGCTCGCTGAAGGCGCGAATGTAGCGCCCTTGAAACCAGTCGTAAGCGGCCCACAATCCCACCGCGCAAGTCAGCACCAGCAGGCAGGCTAGCCAGGTTTTGGTAGCAGGTACAGGCATGCAAAATGCTCCTGAAAGGGCGCGTAGCTTGCCATGCTTAAACTGACAGCAGAATATCGTCGGTCTATAAAGACTGTTCTGCCTTCATGCCCTTCTGTTTGGAACCCCTATGTCTGTTGCGTTTTCCCCCGAGTCCTTGCGCCCCCGTTTGCAGCCCTTGGTCGCAGGTCAGCCTTTATCGAGCGAGGATCTGGCGTATCAGCATTTTTACGGGCTGGACTTCCCGCAGCGCGCGGCGCCAGTGCGGCGACAACTGGGCCGTTTCAATGCGGCAGGTTATGACCTGGTCAGCCAGGTCTGGTGGCCGGACTCCACGCCCGTGGCCACGCTATTTGTGATCCACGGCTTTTACGACCACATGGGCTTGTATCGTCACGTGATCGAGTGGGGCCTGGACCACGGCTTTGTGGTCATTTCCTGCGACTTGCCGGGGCATGGTCTGTCGAGTGGGGAGCGCGCCAGCATTGGCGACTTTTATCAGTATCAGGAGGCGCTGCAAGGTCTGTTTATCGAAGCTCAATCCTTGGCCTTGCCGCAGCCCTGGCACTTGATCGGGCAAAGCACCGGCGGCGCGGTGGTACTCGACCACTTGCTGCGCCACGGGGATCAGACCCCGGCCCAAGGCCAGGCGGTGTTGATGGCGCCACTGGTGCGGCCCAAGGATTGGCAGTGGTCAAGGTTCAGCTATTACCTGCTCCGGCCTTTCGTCAAAGGCATTGAGCGACGCTTCAGCGAAAACACCAACGACCCGGAATTCATGCCGTTCCTGCAGGCTGACCCTCTGCAACCCGTGCGCCTGCCCACCGCCTGGGTCGGCGCCATGGCGCGCTGGATCCCCCGCGTCGAAGCCTTGGCTCCGTGCGCCCGCCAGCCCTTGGTGATTCAGGGCCAGGCGGATAAAACCGTGGATTGGGAACACAACCTCAAGGTGCTGGACGCCAAGTTCAATCACCCCCAGGTACTGCTGATCCCCAAGGCCCGACACCATCTGGCCAATGAAACCGCCGACATTCGGGCGCAGTATTTCGCGTTTCTGGATCAACACTTCTGACCCAATCCCCCTGTAGGAGCGAGCTTGCCTCGCGATCTTTTGACCTTGATCTCTCAAATCAAAAGCACCCTCACCCTAGCCCTCTCCCGAAGGAGAGGGAACCGATTGGGGGATGCTTTCGATTATCGGCGGCCTGACAGCGCGGCGTCGAAGACGGGAATATCCCTCCTACAGCTTTAATCCGGAATCGGCAGGTTGAGGCTTTCTTTGACCTCTTCCATCACGATGTAGCTCTTGGACTCGCGCACGTGGGGCAGCTTGAGCAAAATGTCGCCCAGCAGCTTGCGATACGACGCCATCTCGCTGATCCGCGCCTTGACCAAATAGTCGAAGTCACCGGACACCAGGTGGCACTCCAATACATGCGGCAGCTTGAGCACAGCACGTCGGAATTCTTCGAAGGTATCGCCTGATTTGTAGTCCAGGCTGATCTCGACAAACACCAGCAAACTGCCCTGCAAATGTTGCGGATTGAGACGGGCGTTGTAGCCCATGATGATCCCTTCACGTTCCAGTCGACGGACCCGCTCGGTGCACGGCGTGGTCGACAGCCCGACTTTCTCCCCCAGCTCGGTAAACGAGATGCGCCCGTCCGCCTGCAAAATGCGCAAAATATTGCGGTCGATCTTGTCTAATTCACGCTTTGTTTGGTGATTTGTACGCATAGGAGATTCTCCTTTGTCAAAAGCGTTTTAGCCGAGAATTGTCGCCAAATATAGCTGGTTATACAGTGAAACTCACTGGCTAAAGCTTCTTATACTGCGCGCATCTTCGCTTTGAATAATAAACGTCTGCGGCGGGCCGCGATGAGGGATAAAAATATGCGCGTTATGGTATTGGGTGGCGGCGTTATCGGGACAGCCAGCGCCTACTATCTGGCTCGAGCCGGATTCGACGTGGTCGTCGTAGACCGTCAACCCGCCGTGGCAATGGAAACCAGCTTTGCCAACGCTGGCCAGGTTTCCCCCGGCTATGCCTCACCGTGGGCCGCTCCGGGCGTGCCGCTCAAAGCCATCAAGTGGTTGATGGAACGCCACGCACCGCTGGCGATCAAGGCCACCGGCAACATCGACCAATACCTGTGGATGGCGCAGATGCTGCGCAACTGCACCGCCAGCCGTTACGCCGTGAACAAAGAGCGCATGGTGCGCCTGTCCGAGTACAGCCGCGACTGCCTCGATGAACTGCGCGCAGAAACCGGCATTGCCTACGAGGCCCGCAACCTCGGGACGACGCAACTGTTCCGCACCCAGGCCCAACTGGACGGCGCGGCCAAAGACATCGCCGTCCTCAAAGAGTCGGGTGTACCGTTTGAGCTGTTGGACCGTGAAGGCATCGCCCGTGTTGAGCCGGCGCTGGCCAGCGTCACCAATATTCTGTCCGGCGCCCTGCGCCTGCCGAATGACCAAACCGGCGACTGCCAGATGTTTACCACCCGCCTGGCTGAAATGGCCGTGAAACTGGGTGTCGAATTCCGCTTCGGCCAAGACATTCAGCGCCTGGACTACGCTGGCGACCGCATCAATGGCGTGATGATCGACGGCAAGCTCGAAACCGCAGACCGTTACGTACTGGCCTTGGGCAGCTACTCGCCGCAAATGCTCAAGCCGCTGGGTATCAAGGCGCCGGTTTACCCGCTCAAGGGCTACTCGCTGACCATCCCGATCACCAACCCGGACATGGCGCCCACCTCGACCATTCTGGACGAGACCTACAAGATCGCGATCACCCGTTTCGACAATCGCATCCGTGTCGGCGGCATGGCCGAGATCGCCGGTTTTGACCTGTCGCTGAAACAGCAACGGCGCGAAACCCTGGAAATGTGCGTCAACGACCTTTACCCGCAAGGCGGCGACCTGAGCCAGGCCAGCTTCTGGACCGGCCTGCGTCCAGCCACGCCGGACGGCACCCCGATTGTGGGTGCGACCCCGTTCAAAAACCTGTTCCTGAACACCGGTCATGGCACACTCGGCTGGACCATGGCATGCGGCTCTGGTCGCTTCCTCGCTGACGTGATGGCCAAAAAGACCCCACAAATCAGCGCCGAAGGCCTCGATATTTCTCGTTATGGCAACCACCAGGAGACAGCAAAACATGTCAATCCAGCGCCAGCTCACCAATAACCGCATGAGCCAGATCGTGGCTCATAACGGGACTATTTACCTGTCCGGGCAAGTCGGCGACGACATGAGCGCAGGTATTGAGCAGCAAACCCGCGAGACCCTGAAAAACATTGAGCACTTGCTGGATCTGGCGGGCACTGACAAAAGCCATCTGTTGTCCGTGACCATCTATCTCAAAGACATTGATGCCGACTTTGCCGGCATGAACAGCGTGTGGGATGCGTGGTTGCCAAAAGGCGTGCAACCGGCCCGTGCCACCGTTGAAGCCAAACTGTGCGAGCCAGAAATCCTGGTTGAGTTGTCCGTTGTAGCCGCATTGGCATAACGTCACCGCTGTTATCAAAGTCCCTCTTGCGGTGCGGTACGCGGTTAACACCTCGGTACGCACCGTTTTTTTATTCAATTGCCGTTAGAAGCCTGCCGCCATGCGCCCAGCCCGTGCCCTGATCGACCTTCAAGCCCTGCGACATAACTACCAACTGGCCCGTGAAGTAACGGGGGCCAAGGCCCTCGCGGTGATCAAGGCCGATGCCTATGGCCACGGCGCCGTCCGGTGCGCCCAGGCCCTGGAAGCCGAGACCGATGGTTTTGCTGTCGCCTGTATCGAAGAAGCTCTGGAACTGCGCGCCGCCGGCATACGGGCACCGATCCTGCTGCTCGAAGGTTTTTTTGAAGCCGATGAACTGCCACTGATCGTCGAGCATGACTTCTGGTGCGTCGTGCAATCACTGTGGCAACTGGAAGCAATTGAGCAGGCCCAATTGGCTAAGCCGATTCAGGTCTGGCTGAAAGTCGACACAGGCATGCACCGCGTCGGCCTGCACCCAAGCGAGTACAAATCCGCTTACCAACGCCTGCAAGCCAGCGACAAAGTGGCGAAGATCGTACTGATGAGCCACTTCGCCCGTGCCGATGAACTGGACAGCCTGCGTAGCGTCGAACAAGTGGCTGTGTTCCTGGCGGCCCGTGATGATTTGTCTGCCGAAGTCAGCTTGCGCAATTCACCTGCCATTCTTGGTTGGCCAAGCGTGCCGAGCGACTGGGTGCGTCCCGGCCTGATGCTCTACGGCGCCACTCCATTTGAACAAGATCATCCGCTGGCCGCACGCCTGCAACCGGTGATGACCCTGGAGTCCAAAGTCATTGGCGTGCGTGAACTGCCCGCCGGTGAGCCGGTGGGTTATGGCGCAAAATTCATTACCCCCAAACCGATGCGCATCGGCGTGGTTGCCATGGGCTATGCCGACGGCTACCCGCGTCATGCACCGACCGGCACGCCGGTATTGGTGGCGGGCCAGCGCAGCCAATTGCTGGGCCGGGTCTCGATGGACATGCTGTGCATCGACCTGACGGACGTGCCCGAGGCAGGTCTGGGCTCGACCGTTGAGTTGTGGGGCAAAAACATTCTCGCCAGCGAAGTCGCCGAAAAAGCGGAAACCATTCCCTATCAGATTTTTTGCAACCTGAAACGAGTGCCACGCCTCTATTCCGGTAGCTGATGGCGTGTATGCAAAATGCAGGGCCGACTGGGTCTCCAGGTTTGAAGTCAAAGTGTTGTAAATACTGAACACTATCGCCATGATGGCGCCATCTTGACCTGAATCTGATCCCTGGGAGGCTCCTGCATTGGACGTCGGTGAACGACTGCAATCCATCCGCAAAATTAAAGGTTTGTCACAGCGCGAGCTGGCCAAGCGCGCCGGCGTGACCAACAGCACCATTTCGATGATCGAAAAGAACAGCGTGAGCCCATCCATAAGCTCCCTGAGAAAAGTGCTGAGTGGCATTCCCATGTCTATGGTCGAATTCTTTTCCGAAGAGATTCTTCAAGAGAAACCGACCCAGATTGTCTACAAAGCCAATGAGCTGATCGACATCTCCGATGGCGCGGTGACCATGAAACTGGTCGGCCGGGCACACCCGAGCCGGGCCATCGCCTTTCTCAACGAAATTTATCCGCCGGGTGCTGACACCGGGGATGAAATGCTGACCCACGAAGGCGAAGAAACCGGGATCCTCGTCGAGGGCCGCCTCGAGTTGACGGTCGGCCTGGAAACGTTCGTGCTTGAAGCCGGCGACAGCTACTACTTCGAAAGCTCGAAACCGCACCGTTTCCGCAATCCGTTCGACGTGGCGGCGCGACTAATCAGCGCAGCCACCCCCGCGAATTTCTAAGAAAAGCGGCGCCCTGCACGACTCTTGCGGCGCCCGCGGTTCTTATTCGCCCCGCCTATTCCCCTTCTAAATTTAGGGTTGTTTCAGTGCATCAGGCTAATCGGTATACTTTCGCCGCCCGCAAAACCGTGGTTGTGGGCGTGAATAGCCACCATTGAGGGTGTACGCGTGAACCTAATTATGAAAATGCTGGCCGTACCAGCAACAGTGCTGGCCCTCTGGGCTGCCAACGCCCAAGCGACGTCTGATGATGAGATCGCAAAACGCCTCGAACCGGTCGGCAAAGTCTGCGTTCAAGGCCAGCCGTGCGCCGGGGGTGGCGCTGGCGTGGCTGCAGCCGGGGGTGAGAGTGCCGGGGGCGGAATGCCTGCCGATGAAATCATTGCCAAACACTGCACCGCCTGCCACAGCATCGGCCTGCTAGACGCTCCCAAAATCAATGACACCGCCGCCTGGAAAGCACGTGCCGACAAAGAAGGCGGCCTGGACGGCCTGCTGGCCAAGGCCATTACCGGCCTCAACGCCATGCCGCCCAAAGGCACCTGCGGCGAATGCAGCGACGCTGAGCTGAAATCCGCCATCCAGAAAATGTCCGGCCTGTAGCTCCCCGCCGTCTCTTACCTCGCGATGTTTTGATGGTTTAAAAGATCGCGAGGCAAGCTCGCTCCTACACGTTGAAACCGTTTGCGCCTTGCTCTTTGCAACCAACTCCAGTCACTCTCGGTCTACTCACCAGACACGGACGTTTTTGGAGGATCAGATGGTGCAATCCTGTTCGATCGAGCACGCAGTCGATGAAGCACTGGCTCGCTTGCCTGCACACATTCACTTGGGCTTGCCGCTGGGGCTGGGTAAAGCCAATCGGTTTGTGAATGCGCTGTATCAGCGCATCAAGCAACTGCCCGAACGCCAACTGACGATCTACACCGCCTTGAGCCTTGGGCGACCGCCACTGGGCGACGGCCTGCAAAAGCGCTTTCTGCAACCCTTCGTAGACCGCGTGTTTGGCGACTATATCGAGCTGGACTACCTCGCCGATCTGCATCACGACAGCCTGCCGCACAACATTCGCGTCGAACAGTTCTTCATGCAGCCGGGCAGCTTGCTCAACAGCCCACCGGCGCAGCAGGATTACGTCAGCAGCAACTACAGCCACGCGGCCCGCGACATCAACGCCCACGGCCTCAACCTGGTGGCGCAACTGGTCGCCCGCGACCCGCAAACCCCCAGCCGACTGAGCCTGAGCTGCAACCCTGACATCACCCTCGACCTGCTGCCGATGCTCGCCAAACGCCGGGCGGCAGGGGAAACCATTCTCATGTTCGGCCAAGTACACAGCGACTTGCCCTACATGCCCGGTGATTCAGAACTCGATGCAGACGATTTTGACCTGCTGATCGAAGACGAAGAGCGCACCACGCTGTTTTCCACGCCCAGCATGCCGGTCAACCTGCAAGACCACTTTATTGGCCACCATGCCAGCACGCTGATCCGGGACGGCGGCACCTTGCAGATTGGCATCGGTTCGATGGGCGATGCACTGACCGCTTCTTTGCTGGCACGCCAGGCCGACAGCGACGGCTATCGCGCCTTGCTCGACGACCTCGATCTTTCACCGTGGCGCAACCTGATTGAACGCGAAGGCGGGATCGAGCCCTTTGCCCAGGGCCTGTATGGCTGCAGCGAAATGTTTGTGCACGGGCTGATGGTCTTGGCCGATGCGGGCATTGTGCGGCGCAAGGTCTACCCCGACATTGAACGCCAGACCCAGGCCAATGCGGGCACCCTGGACGAAAGCCAGCACACCGACGGCGTCAGCGTTCATGGCGGTTTTCTGCTGGGCCCGCAGGATTTTTACCAGCGTCTCAACGCGCTACCTCGCAGCAAGCGCGCCGAATTCAACATGACTGCCATCAGCTTCATCAACGAGCTATACGGCCAGGAAGCGCTCAAACGCCTGCAACGCCGTGATGCCCGCTTTGTGAACAGCGCGTTCACCATGACCTTGCTGGGCGCCGGTGTGGCGGATCAGTTGGAGGATGGCCGGGTACTCAGTGGAGTAGGGGGGCAATACAACTTTGTGGCCCAGGCTCATGCACTGCACGATGCGCGCTCGGTCATCATCCTGCGCAGTTGGCGTGAGTCCGGCGGCGAAGTCAGCTCCAACATTGTCTGGGAATACGGCCACTGCACAATCCCGCGCCATCTGCGCGACATCGTGGTCACCGAGTATGGGATTGCCGACCTGCGCGGCAAGACGGATCGGCAGGTCATCGAGGCGCTGCTCAATATCACCGACTCACGCTTCCAGGCCGACCTGATCGTGCAGGCACAGCAAATCGGCAAATTGCCCAACGACTTTTGCCTGGACCCACGCTTTGCCGACAACAGCCCGGAGCGCTTGCAGGCCATTGCCGCCCGCCATCCGCATTTATTCAGCGAGTACCCGCTGGGCAGCGATTTCAGCGCGCAGGAGCAAGACCTGCTGCGAGCCTTGAATTGGCTCAAGAGCAAATTCAAACTCACGCAGATCTACAAGCTCGGCAAGGCCACGCTCGAAGCGCCCTCGCCGCAGGCGTTCCCTGAACACCTGGCGCGCATGAACCTGACCGACCCGGACGGCCTGCGCGAAGAGGTGTTTCAGCGCGTGTTGCTGGCGGGTTTGCAGGCAACCACCAAACCGCACAAACAACCCTGACCCTGTAGTCGCTGCCGCAGGCTGCGGCTACAGATAGCGCGGGTATTTACTCGATAAAGGTCACTTTACCGTCAGCCAGGGATTTCACCCGTGCCAGCGACTCAACGCGGTAGCCTTGCGAGTCCAGCTCGGCACGGCCGCCCTGGAACGATTTTTCGATCACGATACCCAGGCCGGCAACGGTCGCGCCTGCTTGTTTGATGATCGAAATCAGTGCCTGCGAGGCTTTGCCGTTGGCCAGGAAGTCGTCGATGACCAGCACGCGGTCGGTGCTTTTCAGGTGACGAGGCGAAATGGCAACGGTGCTTTCAGTCTGCTTGGTGAACGAGTACACCGTCGCGGTCAGCAGGTTTTCAGTCAGGGTCAGGGACTGGTGCTTGCGTGCAAAGATCACCGGAACGCCCAGATTCAGGCCGGTCATGACAGCCGGGGCAATGCCCGAAGCTTCGATGGTCACGATCTTGGTGATGCCCGCATCAGCGAACAAACGCGCGAACTCATCGCCGATTTCTCTCATCAGCTGTGGATCGATCTGGTGGTTCAAAAAGGCATCAACCTTCAACACCTGATCGGAAAGCACGATGCCTTCTTCGCGAATTTTCTTGTGCAGTGCTTCCAACGTAACGTCCTCAAATAGCGCCTATGCGCTGAAGGTAGAGTAAAAAAGTAGTCGATTTTAGCGTTTTAACATCGCGCGTATATCGGCCAGTGCCGTATTTCCGCGAACCGCTTTCACTTCGGTGGGGGTGTCGTCGTTGCCTTCCCAGACCAGATCGTCCGCGGGCAACTCGTCAAGGAAGCGGCTCGGCGCACAATCAATGATCTCGCCGTATTGCTTGCGCTTGGCCGCGAAGGTAAACGCCAGCGTCTGACGTGCGCGGGTAATGCCCACGTACGCCAGTCGGCGCTCTTCCTCGATGGTGTCGGCTTCGATACTGGAACGGTGCGGCAGGATCTCTTCTTCCATGCCCATGATGAACACGTAAGGGAACTCCAGGCCCTTGGAAGCATGCAGCGTCATCATCTGCACGCCTTCGGCGCCTTCTTCCTCTTCTTGCTGGCGCTCGAGCATGTCGCGCAACACCAGCTTGCCGATGGCTTCTTCGACGGTCATGGCGCCGTCTTCGTCCTTCTCGAGGGTGTTTTTCAACGCCTCGACCAGAAACCAGACGTTGGACATGCGGTAATCCGCCGCTTTGTCACTGGAGCTGTTGGTGCGCAGCCAGTTCTCGTAGTCGATGTCCATGATCATGCTGCGCAGCGCGGCAATCGGGTCTTCGCCCGCGCAGTGCTCGCGCACGCGGTCCATAAACCGTTTGAAACGCACCAGGCGATCGGTAAACCGGGCGTCCAGATGTTCGCCCAGACCGATTTCATCTGTCGCCGCGTACATCGAGATTTTGCGCTCGGTGGCGTAGTTACCCAGTTTTTCCAGCGTGGTCGAACCGATTTCACGCCGTGGGACGTTGATGACCCGCAAGAAGGCATTGTCGTCATCCGGGTTCACGATCAGCCGGAAGTAGGCCATCAGGTCTTTGACTTCCTGACGCCCAAAAAAGCTGTTACCGCCCGAGAGACGGTAAGGGATCTGGTGATGCTGCAACTTCAGCTCGATCAGCTTTGCCTGATAGTTGCCGCGATACAAAATCGCAAAATCGCTGTAAGGCCGGTCTGTGCGCAAGTGCAGGGTCAGGATTTCGACCGCCACGCGCTCGGCTTCGGCGTCTTCATTGCGGCAACGAATGACGCGGATTTCATCGCCATGGCCCATTTCACTCCACAGCTGCTTCTCGAACGCGTGTGGATTATTGGAAATCAGCACGTTGGCGCAGCGCAGAATACGGCTGGTGGAGCGGTAGTTCTGCTCCAGCATCACCACTTTCAGGGACGGGTAATCGTCCTTGAGCAACATCAGGTTTTCCGGACGGGCGCCGCGCCAGGCGTAGATCGACTGGTCATCGTCACCCACCACGGTGAACTGGTTACGGCTGCCGATGAGGTATTTGACCAGCAAATACTGGCTGGCGTTGGTGTCCTGGTATTCGTCCACCAACAGGTAGCGCACCTTGTTCTGCCACTTCTCCAGAATATCGGCGTGCTCTTCAAACAGCTTCACCGGCAGCAGGATCAGGTCATCAAAGTCCACCGCGTTGTAGGCCTTGAGTGTGCGCTGGTAGTGGGTGTAGACAATGGCCGCCGTCTGTTCCTTGGGGTTACGGGCATTTTCCAGGGCCTGGGGCGGCAGGATCAGGTCGTTTTTCCACGAGCCGATCATGTTCTTGATTTCATCGACCCCGTCATCACCCGAGTATTCCTTTTGCATGATGTCGGTCATCAGCGCCTTGACGTCGGCCTCGTCAAAGATCGAAAACCCCGGCTTGTAGCCCAACCGCGCGTGTTCCTTGCGGATGATGTTGAGCCCCAGGTTGTGGAACGTGCTCACCGTCAGCCCGCGGCCTTCACCTTTTTTGAGCAGCGTCCCGACGCGCTCCTTCATCTCGCGCGCCGCCTTGTTGGTAAAGGTCATGGCGACGATGTACTGGGCACGGATGCCGCAGTTCTGGATAAGGTGCGCGATTTTTCGGGTAATTACGCTGGTTTTGCCGGAGCCAGCACCGGCGAGCACCAAAAGAGGGCCGCCGACGTAGCTCACGGCTTCTTGCTGCCGGGGATTGAGTCGGGACATGACGGAATTAAAGATCGCTTGCAAAAAGGGCGGGCATTTTAACAGGCTGAGCAGATATTGCTGCCACTCTGCGACAGTGTGACGTAACCCTCTATCTAAATTTGCCGCTTTTGTTACTTTGCCGCAGGATACCTGAGCGTTTAAGTCGGCTGTTCGATCAGCGTTTCCTGGGTGTATTTGATAACGGCTGTCATTTGCCATTACTTAATGGCACGTCATAATGCCTACCGCCTGAATTTATGCAGAGTCTAGGGAGCTAGCTTGTCTACGCCTGTTGAACCCTTGCGTTTGCTGCTACTGGCCAAAGAGCCGACTTGGGCAGCGTTATTGCGCGAGTGTCTGGCACCCATGGGAAACACGGCCGTCGTGATATGTGCGCCGAGCTGGGAGTCGGTTAGTTTTCTATTTGAAAACACTCAAAACGCACTGCTCCTGACCACTCCCGCCCTGCAACCCGCAGCCGGGCAATGCCGCTTATCTACCGTTTTGTTACTGGACGCCGAGCCTGATTCGCCCCCGCATGGCGTCAGCGACTGGCTGGTCCGCCCGACCCTGAACACCGACGTGCTGCGCCGTAGCCTGCGCCATGTGCGCGAGCGCAGCGTGCTCGAACACACACTGCATTGCCTGGCAGAAGAAGACCCGCTGACCGGCATTGCCAACCGTCAAGGCTTCCAGGCCCTGCTCGCAGTACGGCTGGCAGAGAACGATGGCCACGGCGTCGCGTTGGGGCACTTGGACCTCGACAACTTTCGCCACGCCAATGATGCGCTGGGGCATCAGGCAGGCGACCGCCTGATCCTGCAAGTGGTGGCACGCCTTAAAAGCCAGCTTGAGGCCTGCGATCGGTTGGCACGCTTGGGCAGCGACGAATTCGCCTTGCTGATCGACACCCGCCGCGCTCCTGAGCGCGCCGCCTGGATGGCCGAACGTATTACCGAGATCATGGCCGAGTCTTACTGGATAGACGGCGAAAGCCTATTGATTGGCTGCAGCCTGGGCATTGCTCACGCGCGCGCCAACGCCGGCGCAGATCCGTTGATGTGGCATGCGCACATTGCCATGCAGCAGGCCAAAAGCACTCAGGGCTGCACGTATCACGTGTTCGACGAGCGCATCAATCGCAATGCCCGCAGCCTCGCCGACCTGGAAAGTGAGTTGCGTCGAGCGCTGCGCCGTGACGAACTGGAATTGCACTACCAGCCGCGTCTGGAATTGGGCACGGGCCTGATTGTCGGCGTCGAAGCCTTGGTGCGCTGGCGTCATGGAGAGCGCGGCCTGCTGGCCCCAAGTGAGTTCGTGCCGCTGGCCGAGCAAAGCGGGCTGATCGTGCCACTGGGGTATTGGGTCATTTCTCGCGCGCTGAGCGATATGCAACGGCTACGCGAACACGGCCTGACAGCCCTGCACATGGCCGTGAACCTGTCGTTCCGCCAGTTCCAGGACAGCCAATTGCTGTCGACCCTCAGCCGCTTGATCAGCGAGCACGGGATTGACGCTCAATGGCTGGAGTTTGAGCTGACCGAAACCGCTGTCATGCGCCGCAGTGACATGGTCAAACAGACCATGGACGCCTTGGGCCGTTTGGGCGTGCGCTTCTCGCTGGATGACTTCGGTACTGGCTTCTCATCGTTTGTGCATCTCAACAGCTTGCCCATCGCGCTGCTGAAAATTGACCGAAGCTTTGTCGGCGGCATGGAAGAGCGCGAAGAAAACCGCAAGCTGGTCCACGCGATGATCAACCTGGCGCAGAACCTACAACTGCAGGTGGTCGCCGAAGGCGTGGAAACCCGTGAGCAACTGGCGCTTTTGCGCGAGTTTGGCTGCGATCAGGTGCAAGGCTACTTGATCAGCAAACCGCTACCGATGCCTGAACTGATTGATTTTTTGGCGTTGGGCCACTCCGCCGCGGCGTCGAGCGCAGCCCTGTAGGAGGGCCGCCCCGTTTTCGACGCCACACTGTCGCGCAGCAAAAAGGTCAGCGAGTATCTTCAGCATCACCCAATCGGTTCCCTCTCCTTCGGGAGAGGGCTAGGGTGAGGGGGCTTTTGCTTTTATACACCTATCCATTGCTGCGGCAACGACCACCTAGGGTTCCGGCCTTACACCGTAGGCCCGCCGCGTTCGGCCAGCGTGGTTTAACGGGGCCTCTTGGATCAAAAACCAGGTCAAGATCAAAAGATCGCGAGGCAAGCTCGCTCCTACGGTCACGCCGCGCTGCGCTTGAGCATGCGCCGCATCTTCCACTCGAAGGCCAGCGTCAGGCCCACCGAGGCAAACGCCAGGCCCAAGGCCAGGCCCCACCAAACGCCTGTCGGGCCCCAACCGAAGGTAAAGGCCATCAACCAAGCGGTCGGGGCGCCGATCACCCAGTAGCAGAACAGGCCAACCAAGAAGGTGGTCTTGGCGTCCTTGAGCCCACGAATCGCGCCCATGGCGATGGTTTGCGTGCCATCGAACAACTCGAACCAGGCCGCCACCGCCAACAAGCTGACCGCCAATTCAAACACCGGGCGGAAGGCTGGGTCGTTGTAGTCCAGAAACAGGCCAATCAACTGGTTTGGCCAGAACCAGAACACCACCGAAAAACCCAGCATGGCCGCCGCACCGAACCCGATACCCACCCGACCCGCCAGGCGCGCACCGAGCAAATCGTCGCCCCCATAGTGCTGGCCAATGCGCATGGTGACCGCGTAAGACATCCCGGCCGGGACCATGAACGCCACAGACACAATCTGCAGGGCGATCTGGTGGGCCGCCAATTGCGTGCTGCCCATGGTGCCCATGCACAGCGCCGCGAAGGCAAACAACCCGACCTCGACGGCGTAGGTCCCGCCAATCGGCAAACCCAGGCGCCACAGTTCGCGCAGGTAAGTCAGATTAATCCGTGATAGCCCCTTGCGAATGGGGTAGGCGTCGTAGGCCGGATGCCGGCGAATATGCCACGCCAGGCCCAGCGCCATGCTGGTCGCCACAATTGCCGTGACCAGCCCGATGCCGACCAGGCCCAGTTTAGGCAGGCCGAACATGCCGGTAATCAACGCATAATTGAGCAAAAAGTTAGCCACGGTGCCGATCAGGCTAATCACCATCACCGGCGTGGCCCGCCCCATGGCACTGGTAAAACCGCGCAAGGCCATGAACGTCATATAACCGGGCAAGGCCAGCGGCAGCAGTAACAAAAATTGCCCGGCCGCCTCAACGTTGGTCGGGGTTTGACCAAACAACAGCAACAGCGGCTTGATGTTCCACAGGATCAACGCAGCGACCAGCGCCAACGCCCAGGCCAGCCATAAGCCGGCTTGCGTCAGGCGGGCTGCACCTTCTATATCCCCGGCGCCTTGACGAATCGACACCAGCGTACCGACTGCAGCAATCACGCCGATGCAAAAAATCGACACGAACGAATAGCTCGCCGCACCCAGGCTGCCACCGGCCAAGGCCTCCGGGCTCAGGCGCGCCATCATCAACGTATCCGTCAGCACCATCAGCATATGCGCCAACTGCGAGGCGATCAGCGGCCCAGCCAGCCGCAAAATGGCCCATAGCTCGATACGTACTGGATGCTGTTTGGTCATCGGTCAGATTTCTTTGAGTGCGTTAAAGGGCTTGATTCTCGGCGTCTTGAGTGTTTTAAGCAAAAGGATAAAAACGATACTTGGCATAACTAATACTCATACCACTGCGGAACTCGCCTTCCGTGTCTGACGTGCAATAGGAATAATCCTCATGTCTCGTAGCCTCCCTCCACTTTATGCCTTACGCGCCTTCGAAGCTGCGGCCCGCCACAGCTCGTTTACCCGTGCCGGAGAAGAGCTGTCGATCACCCAAAGCGCCGTCAGCCGACATATCAAAACCCTGGAAGCGCATTTCGCCTGCCGCCTGTTCCAGCGTAACGGCCGCACCTTGAAGCTCACTGAAGCCGCCCGCCTGCTGTTGCCGGGTGTGCGTGAAGGGTTCAGTGCCCTGGAGCGCGCGTGCACCACTTTGCGCGCCGAAGATGGCACCTTGCGCATGAAAGCCCCTTCAACCCTGACCATTCGCTGGCTGTTGGCTCGCCTCAGTCGCTTTCGCCACTTGCAAGCGGGCAACGAAGTGCAACTGACCAGCGCTTGGATGGACGCCGACCACGTGGACTTCAACCAGGAGCCTTTCGACTGCGCAGTACTGCTGGGCAAAGGGCATTTCCCGCCCGACTGGGAAGCCACGCTGCTATTTCCGGAAATGCTGATTCCGGTCGGAGCCCCCAACCTGCTGGACGATCACCCCTGGGACGCCAAGCGCCTGGCTGCGACCGAACTGCTGCACCCAACCCCCGACCGTCGAGACTGGCGTCGCTGGCTCGACCGCATGGGCCTTGGCGGCCAGATCCCGCTCAAAGGCGGGCAGGTGTTCGACACCCTGGAGCTGGGCATGATCGCCGCCGCCCGCGGCTATGGCATTTCCATGGGCGACTTGCTGATGGTGGCCGAAGACGTCGTCCAGAACCGCTTGAGCCTGCCCTTCCCAACGGCAGTGGCCAGCGGCGAAAACTACTATTTGGTTTGGCCCAAAACCCGCCCCGGCTGCGAGCGTTTGCGCCGATTGAGTGATTTTTTACTGCATGAAGTCGCAGTGATGGAGCTTCCTACGGTGGAACAACGGCAGTAAACCCGTAACACTCAACCGCTGGCTGGCCGGTACTGCAACGCCTCTGCCAGATGCTTGCGCTCAATGGACTCAACCTGCTCCAGATCCGCCAAGGTCCTTGCCACTTTCAATAACCGATGCGCAGCCCTCAGCGATAAGGTCATGCGTTCGCATGCGGTTTCCAGCCAGGTGTTGTCCACGTCACTCAGCCGGCACTGGGCTCTTACGCCCGGTAAATCGAGAAATGCGTTGGCGCACCCCTGGCGCAGTATCTGCCGCTGCCGAGCAGCCGCGACGAGTGCGGCGGCATTGGCGGTGGTGTCGCCTGAGGCGAGCGGGGGGTTAAGCGAGGTGGTTTCACGGGCCACGGTCAGGTGCAAATCAATCCGGTCGAGCAGCGGCCCGGAGAGTTTGTTTCGGTAACGCTGGATCTGCTCTGGCGTGCAACGACAACGCCCCGTCGGCTCGCCCAGATAGCCGCAGGGGCAGGGGTTCATGGCAGCAACCAGCTGAAAGCGCGCCGGAAAACGCATGCGCTCCCGCGCCCGGGCGATCACGATAAAACCCGATTCCATGGGCTCTCTGAGCACCTCCAGGACTTTGCGGTCGAACTCCGGCAACTCATCGAGAAACAGCACCCCGTGGTGCGCCAAGGTGATTTCGCCTGGCTGTGGTTTCGAGCCACCGCCCACCAACGCCGGGCCGGACGCTGAATGGTGCGGCTGACGAAACGGGCGCTGCGGCCAGCAGCTCAACGGCACATGGCTGGCTACCGACTGGATGGCCGCCACTTCAAGGGCCTCTTGCTCGTTGAGCGGCGGCAGCAAGCCCGGCAGACGGCTGGCCAGCAAGGTTTTGCCGGTACCCGGCGGCCCGGTAAAAAGCAGATTGTGGCTGCCTGCGGCGGCAATCAATAACGCCCGCTTGGCCGAGAGTTGGCCCTGCACATCACTCAAATCGGAATACGGCTTGCTCATGTGCAGCAGACCGCTGGCCACATACGGCTCAATGACTTCGCGGCCGGCGAAATGCGCCACCACCTGTAGCAAGTGCTCCACCGCAATCACCGTCAGGCCCGAAGCCAGACAGGCCTCTTCGGCGTTCGCCAGCGGCACCACCAGCACCCGACCCGCCGCCCGCGCCGCCAACGCTGCAGGCAACACGCCCTGAACCGGGCGTATCGCCCCCGATAACGCCAACTCGCCCAGGCACTCCACGTGCTCCAGTGACGGTATGGGCAGTTGCCCGCTCGCCGCCAAAATACCCAGCGCAATCGCCACATCAAAACGCCCGCCGTCCTTAGGCAGGTCGGCGGGCGCCAGATTGAGCGTGATACGGCGCGCAGGAAATTCCAGGCTGGAATTGATGATCGCACTGCGTACCCGGTCTTTGCTTTCCTTGACCGCTGTTTCAGGCAGCCCGACCAACGTCAGCGCAGGCAATCCATTGGCCAAATGCGCTTCGACAGTCACCACGGGCGCCTCGACACCCACCTGGGCGCGGCTGTAAACGATGGCCAGAGACATGACTCATTCCTTGAGTTCGCAAAGCACGCATCCTGCGCGAATCGGAAGCCAAGGGTAGGGATGGAATGGATACCGGATGTGTTGAAAACATCCGGTAACCTCCTTTAGTCACACTCCGATACCGCCTGCGTTGCCGCTTGCAGCGCATCGGCCAAATCACTGGCATTGCGGCTGGAATAAATGCTCCCGCCGGTGTTTTCAGCGATACAGTTGGACAACGAGCTGTCACCGATATTGACCACATTGACGTGCAGGCGCGGTTGCTCAATGGCGATGTTCTGCGCCACTTTGCACACGTTTTGATCACAACCATCGTCGCCGTCGACAAACATCACAATCACCGCATCCCGGTCACGACCATCCACCTTACGCGCGGCTTTTTTCAGGCTCGCTGCCAAGGGCGTGCCTTCGTTAGCGTGCAACCCTTGAATACCTGCAATCAGTTGTGACCGCTGTGCCGCTGTGAACACACCGTGATCCGGCTGTTGATAACACCCGGCGAAGGTCATCAAACGCGTGTCGATGTCTGGATGCAGGTTGTTGATCATCCGCGACAACGACGCCTTGGCCACATCAAGACGGGTTTGCGGACTGAAGATCTTGATCGTACGCGGATCGTTATCGTCCGGTGTGGGCCGCGTGCCGAAGTACCAATCTTCATCCGCTTTGGTCGCGTTGATGTTGAGATTCATGGAGCCGGACGTGTCCAGAATCACCACAAACTCAGGCGGCAACTCCTGATGGCTCGGCGCTTTGACGCGGCAGGCGTAGCTGTTTGAGTTCGACCACAGGTTCATCGGCGGCAATCGCCAATGCCACAGCGCCCACAGCAACAGGCCCAACAGCAACAGCCCGAGAAACAGCCAAGGCCAACCGCGCCACACTCGTCGCACCACCACGGGTCGCGGGCCAGCAGCAGGCGGCGTAACGGCAGCAGGTGCAAATGGCTTGAGCCCCCAACGCACCACCACCGGATCACCGTTGATGCTGTACAGGTTGTTGAGGTCCGGCGGACCAATCAGCCCGCGCAAACTGGCCGCTTGCTCGGCCTGACCACGCGCAACTAACTCATCGGCCAACAAGCCCAGGCTGGCTTGGCGCTGGTGATAACGCGCCAGCAAGGCCGTCTGCTGATCTTCGCTCAAATCATGAAAGCGCGTGGGCTGGCCACCCAGTTCGCTCCACCACTCCACCACTTCGCCGCTGCCGATACGCGGGATCGCATAAACGCTCGCCACCGAAGGCGGGAAGTGCTTGAGAATCAGCGCAATTTTATCTTCCAGTGCGCCTAACCCCGTGGGGCTGGCGTGCTCATCCCGAGTAATGCGCTGCATCGTTTGGGTTCCTGAAAACAGTGTCGGCGGCACTGAGCCACCGACGATGAAACCGGCAAGGCCTACTCGTAACCGAGGCTGAATTGCAATTGGTTAACTTTCTTTTGCAGCGCCTTTAGCTCCTGCTGCTTAGCTGCCATCTGCGCCGAGTCCGAAGCTATCACCGGTGCCGCTTGCGCGGCCTTGAGCTGTTGCTCCAGACCTGCGATCTGCTGCTGTACCTGGGCCTTGTTGCCGGTGCGCGCCTTGAGCGAGCTGAGTAACTGGCTCAGCGACTGGTTCAAGGCCGCCTGAGATTGTTGCTGAGCCTGCAAGTTGGCCTTGGAGGCGGCTTGTTGCGCGGCAATGTCCTCGTAAACCTGATGGAACATCGCGTTCTCTTGCTGCGATTGGGCCAACGCGATTTCGTTTTGCCGAATCTGCGCGCTGTACCCACCACCCGCATCACAGTTCACCTTGGTGAACAGCCCGACGTCGCGGTTGCCAGCATCACACTCACCCGGCTGGGTGGCGCAACCGGACAACACTAGAACAGCCCCCAACACCCCTATCAATCGTGCGTTCATGGTCTTAACCCAAGGTGATCGCGGAGCGTTGGCTATACAAACCATCGACTTCTTTTTGCAGGCTGGCGACTTTTTCGTTCATCTTGGCGATATTGGCATCGATTTGCTGGATCTCAGGGCCGGCACCCTGGCTGCGCTCAACTTTCATGGCCTCGTTGTAACCGCTGACTTTGCTCTGCATGTTTTTAACTTCACGACGCAGTTGCTCGATGTTGCTGTCGATGCTCGCGATCTGTTTTTGCGCTTGGGCCTGGTCGATTTTCTTGCTCGCCAGGTCACGCTTGATCTGCTCAACCTGCGCCTTGTCATCATCAATCACCTGCTGAGCAGTGGCAGTGCGCATCACGACTTTTTGCGTGTCCAACTGCACGTCGCTGTTGTACTTCTGCAAACGCTGGTTAGTGTCGGCGTACTCGCTACGACGCTGGTCCACGTAGTAGTTAGCCCCCATTGCCACGCCACAGGCGGCCACACCCGCCGCGATCATGCATACCGCCTTGTTGTTGGGGTTGCTCAGCACACAGGCCAACATCGCCGCGCCCGCGCCCATCGCACACGCCTGATAGCCCGACTTGCTAAAGAACTGGGCATCCGTGCCTTGAGTCAAACGCGGGTCCGGTGCCGGAGCCCCCATACCCAGCGAGCTGCTGCCCGTGGACGCACAGCCGCTCAACAGAACGCCGGCTATGAGCATGAAAGACATCATGTATCGAGAAGAGGCCAACAGGCTGCGAATCATCGTATTTCTCCTTGTTGAAGCATGTAGTGGGCTTAGGGGGTGACCGATTTGCAGCTCTTCAACCAGGCGTCAGTGTCGATCTTCTGCTTTTGCAGGTAGGTCTTTTGATTGGCCCAGTGGGTGCGCAAATACGGTTTGAGTTCTTGCAGTTGTTTGTTCTGGCTGATGATTTCTTCCATCACCGGCACTTGCGCCTCCAGCAGCGGCTGACCGTACAAGGACGCTGACTCCACCAGGCTGCTGGCGTAGTAGCGGCTGAGTTTGTGCAGGCGGTCTTTCTGCTCATCGAGCTTGCCCTTGCGCATGTCGCAGCTCGGGTCCTTGTCTTCGGACTCGCAGTTGAGGCTGTAATTTTTCTGCAGGAAGTCCAGGTACTGGCCGTCATCGAGCATCTTGGTACACAGGAACGCCCCCAGGTTGAGGCTCGCGCGGATCGCCTGATCGCGGGTTTCTTCTTGTTGCTGGTTGCTGGCGCGCAACTGGTTTTCCAGGGTTTGCAGCTTCTCTTTGAGGGCCTTGTCTTCAACCCCTTGGGCCAGCGTGTTGAGTTCCTGCACGGTGCCTTTTTCGCCTTCCTGGGGGCCGCTGCCGAGCTTTTTCCAGCTCTGCTCGATGCTGCCCACACGCTCACGCGAGGTCAGGGTCGGGGACACCATCACCAGCCGCAGGCCGGTGGTTTTGTTTTTCACCTGGCCGTCAGCGTTGTAGTACGGCTCTTCCTTGCGCAACGACGTGCGCAAGTCGGCTTGCGGGGTCAGGTAGTTGCCGCCGCGCACCACATAGCCGCCTGCCTGGCCGTGCTGGCGGTCCAGTTTGTTCAGGCGAAAAGGCTCAAACATCATCTCGTCGGCGTTACCGAGCATGTCGTGCAGGCCCAGCGGATTGGGCTTTTGCAGGCCGCTCAGTTGCAATTTGCCGTTGGACGACTGGGCGCCACCGAACCACTCATAGGCGTTCAAGCCTTCTGGCATCGGGTAGCGCGTGTCACTGAATTCAGCCGCGCCCACTTCCAGCCCGCCACGGGCAGCGAATTCCCACTCGGTTTCAGTCGGCAGGCGCAAAAAGCCCAGCGCACCGTCTTCCTTGGGCAGTTTAGCGGCCGCGTTTTTGCGCAGCCACAGGTTGTACTTGTCGCCCGCCTCGATGGCCTGCACCCAACTGATCGCCACCTGCGGCAAGCGCAGTTTGTTCGACGGCGTGGGGCAGGTTTCGTCAGTCAGCGCCTGGTACTGCAACTGGCTCATCTCGTACTTGGCCATCAGGTAGTAACGCGACTTGTCGCCCTTGGCGCCCGTGAAGCTCCCCGCAATAAAGGTCGGGCGCTTTTGCTCGACATAGCCCCACTCAGCGCTGTCCTGGCCGATGTTGATCGGGTAGTCATCCAGCGGCCCGGTGACCGGGATGAACACTTTGCGAAAGACCATCGCGCCGTCGCACGGCATCGGCAACACCACGTCATTGGCGTCAGGGGCCGGGTTGTAATACTTCTCGTCCCAGCTCGCCGCTGACGCGTTGAGCCAGTAACCAAAGCTCAGGGATGCGAGCAACAGCACACGTTTATAGCTCACGCAAACTCTCCGCAGGTTGGATGCTTATGGCCCGCAATGCGCCGATCACGGCGACCAGTGCGGCGACCAATAAGGCGATCAACAGGGCCGCCAGCCCGTGCCAGATCGTGATGTGACAGATAAAAGTACCGGTGGCCTGGCTACTGCCCAGCAGGTGGTCAAACAGCAGGCTACCCACGCCATAAAACCCCAGACCGCCGACATAGCCGACCAAGCTCAAGAGCATGGCCTGCGCAATGACGAAACCAGCCACGGCCGGGCTGCTGAAGCCCAATAGACGCAGCACCGCGAGGCTTTTTCGCTTACGGTCGATGTTGGCTAGAAACGCGCCGATCATCGAGGCTATGCAGCCGATCAAGGCCGCCCCGGCAATCACGCCAAAAATCAGTCCCAGCACATGATTGATGGCTTTGACGTTGTCGATTTCCGCCAGACGGCTGGAGGTTTCGATGTTCTGTTGGTTCAGCCAGCGCTCCAGCGGCGCTACGTTGTCTATGTCGCGGGCATACACGCGGGCACGGGCATACAGCGGTTTGAGGTCGATCTGGGGTTTGCCGCTGTCCAGGCCAAACGCGGGCACCTGATAACCATCGCGAAAGCGCTCCAGTTCAAGCAGCAACGGCGGTGCGACAAACCCGGCAGCGCGGCCAAAGCGGGCCGCATCAAGTACCGCCACCACCTCCAGATTCAACTCGCCGCGCTCGTTGATGCCGTCCAGACGACGCGGCGCGCGCAAGCGCACGCTGTCCCCGACGGAGGCCTGCAAGCGTTGCGCAGCACGGGCGCTGAGGATCACTTGGTTGTCACTCAAACGGCTTTGCGCCAGGTTCAGCAGCGGATCGTGGGCGTCCGTGGGGATTATTTCGGCGTTTTCGACAAAACGTTGCAAGCCCATCAACAAGTCGGCCTGAGTGTTCAGCGAGCGGGTTTGCCCAATGGCAAAACCGACCTCGGGCTGCTCGCGCAAGCGCTCGATCCACGCGGTGTCGTAATTGCCGCTGCTGAGCATTTTCACTTCAAGGTTGCGCGGGTCGCGGAGCAGTTCGTCTTGCAACTGGCTGACTACCCCGTGCTTGAGCCCGAACAACAGCAACAGCGGGGCGATCACCGCCACCAGCGACGCGGCGATGCAAAACGAAACCTTGCGGTCATGCCAGAGGTCTTCGACCGCCAGCGAGCTGAGCAGGCCGAGGCGGCTAATCCATGGCTTCAAAGCGTGTTTCTCCCTGACGACTGATCGCCCCCAGTCGCGGCAAATCAAAGTCGCGCACCAGCCCCCAGTCGTGGGACACGACCAGTGCGCTCAAGCCCAATTCGTTGACCAGGCTCAGCAGCAATTCAAACAAGCGCCGGGCGCTGTGCGGGTCGAGGGATGCCGTGGGTTCATCGGCCAGCAGCAATTGCGGTTCATGGGCGATGGCCCGCACACAGGCCACGCGCTGGCGCTCGCCAATCGACAAGGCCTGCGGCAATTTACCGAGCAACCCCGTGAGGCGCAGTGCGTCAACAGCGCGGTCTACCTGCTCGCTGGCAGCGGGCATGCCGAGCAAGCGCCGAGGCAAACTGATGTTGTCGCGAACGCTCAAAAACGGCAGCAGACCGCCACTTTGCAGAATGAAACCCAAGTGCCTAGAACGCACCGCCGACAGGCTTGGCTGGTCGTTGCTGGCCAGTAGCTGAGCAATATCCAGCGGTGCGGTGTGGGGTTCATGGCGGCCTGGGCCGAGGCTGAAATGACGCAACTCAACAGGTTGCAACAACAGGCCAATGGCTTCGAGCAAGGTGCTTTTGCCGCACCCGCTCTCGCCGGTAATGGCCAGGATCTCTCCCGCTTTCACCTGCAGCGCGGGCAAACGCACGCTGTGCGCCTGGGCGCCGCTGCCACGGCGCACGAGCATGTCCTGGATATCGAGCATGGGCGTCTCGTTAAGGCATCATTTCCAGCGGCACCGGGTACACGTTGTCCCGCGCATCGCTGTCGTTAGCCAAGGCCACCCAACGGTCCACGTCAGCGTTGTAACGCTGGTAGTGGCGCAGTTTGGTGCTCAAGTTACGAATGAATTTCTCTTGCGCCAGTCCGTCCCAGCTCTTCCAGGTTTCTTCGTCCAGATTGAGTACTTCGCTTTGGTACGGCAGGTCTTCGAGGTACTCACCGAGCACGCCCATTTGCGCTAGCTTGGCGTTGCCGTTCTGCTTCAACTGATTCGGATCGGCACCCATCGTCGCGGCCACCGAACGCAAGCGATCAAACATCTCGGTCGGTGAGATCAGGCCTTCGTTGGCGGCATCTAGAATCTGCTTCATCACGTCACTCAAATCGCTGAGTTGCGACTTGGTCAGCAATACCCGCACATCCGTGGTTGGGATGTTTTGCTTGATCAGGTCTCGGTCGGTGATCCAGGCCTGAAACACCGGTGGCGCCTGGCTGTTAGTTTTTTCGCCCAAGTACGCCAGTTGCATGGCATGGCCGATCAAAGCGGCGTCATCGAGCATTTTTTGTTGGGCCGGGTCTTTGGGCGTGACGTCCTGCTTGGCGTTTAGCGCGCTGCCAATGGCGTCTTCACCCATGTAGGCGGCTTTGACCTGCGAGGTAATCGCGCTCGCCAGGGCGTCTACCTTTTGACCGAAGGCCTGTACGTCACCGGCGTTGACCGGGTAGTACAGCGAGGTGTTGGTGCCCGGATAGGTCGACAGGTTCTGGTACTGGGTCTCAGCCTTGGCGTGGTCCTTGATCCCGGCCGGGGTCTTCAAGTGCAGGGTGTAGATCGCCACGCCAGGGTTGGCCGCTTCGAGCCGCACCTGGTCAGCGCTCATGCCGGTAGTGCTGAGCTTGTCATCACCGTCCAACGCGCTCGCGTCGGTAATAAGCACCACGTAACGGGCGCCAAATTGCGACCAGTCGACTTTGTCGATGCTGTGCATCACGCCCGCGTAGGCGTCTTCATCGAAACTCTTACTCGATACTTTGGCCTGTTTGAGATCCGCCACCTTGGCCAGGAAGTCTTGGCTGCCGGTGACCTTGTTCGGGTCAGCGTACATTTTGCTCACGTATTCAAGGCCCGGTACGGCCTTAGTGTTGGAGCGAAACGCGACCAGACCGAACTTGACCTGATTGCCCAGGTTCTCGCTTTCGATCTGTTTATAGACCTTGCGAATCGCTTCGCGGGTGCGCTCGATGTACGGGTCCATCGAGATCGTGGAGTCAATCACGAACACCACCGCAGCGCTGAATTCCTTCAATTGACCGGCCTTGGCCGCACCCGCATCGGGCGTTGCGGCGGCGCCTGCTGGCTGGGCTTTGTCGTCGGCCTTGCTCACCGACGCGACGTTGAGCAGGCGCGTGCGAAAGCCTTCTTCGGTCATCACTTCTTCACCGCTCAGCACCGGCAGCAGGTAGAACTGCTTGTGTAGGTCGACAAAGTATTCCGGCTCCTGGGCCAGCACGCCAGGCGCCAGCGTGCCTTGCTTGAGCTTGGCCCGCAGTGGCGCAACCTTGCTCACCGGGTCTGGCGCATCGAGGATACCTTCCAGAGTGGCGCGGTCTTTGAAGAACATCAGCCGGTCGCGGTTCGCCGGGTTAGTGAAGGCCAATGTGAGCTGCATTTTCCAGTCAGTGGTACACGCAGCGGGCAGCCAGCCTACCGTTTTACCGAAACTGTCAGGGCCGACCTTGAGCCACTCGGCATTCGCCGCATGGGCGCGTTCGTACACGTAAAAACGGCTGAACGTCGGCTGCGCGGCACCCGGAGCGCCACCTGCGCTGCTGCTGAGCATGCAGCCCGGCGTGGTCAGCACACGCTGATACAGCGTTTTCTTGCCCTCCTGAATCAACGGCTTATCGTCCGCGAGGGCCAGCGAGCTGCCCCCCATGCACAACGCCAGCAAGGTGCTAGCAGCCCATGCAAAACGGCTCACGGCTTCAACTCCTCATAACGCGCCTTGGCTTCAGCATTCTCAGGCTCGTGGCCGAGGATGGTTTCGTACCAGTACGCAGCCGTCGCCTTGTCAGGCTCAGCAAAGCATTGGCTGGCCTGATGGAATTTCGGGTCGTACTCATGGGCATAGGCGGTCGCGATTTGCATGTCCCCAGCTTGCGCACGGTTGGCGTACAGCCGCTGGGCAACACCGCAATGGTTATTGGCCTTGGCGACATTGATGATTTCCAGCAACTCGGCGCTACCCGGCGACTTTTTGATGCAGGTCTGAACAAAGGTCAGCTCAGGCAACGTGCTCATGCTTTCCAGCGTGCAGGCTTCAGCGCCCGTCGGCAGCGGGGCAGGCGCTGGGGCCGGGCTTGCGGCGGTGTCGGTTGCCGGGTTCTTGAGCCAGAAAAAGACCCCGGCGACGATGATTGCCAGCAGGGCGATGATCAACGGGATCAGCCAAGCCTTCTTTTTGCCTGCCGCCGCAGATTTCGGCTCAACCGGGGCGGGCTCAGCACGCACGGGCTCAACCACCGCCGCCACCGGTTCGATCACTGGCTCCGGGGCAGGGACAGGGGCGGGCTCAGGCTCTGGCTCTGGCTCTGGCGCGGGTTCGGCAACCACCTCCGGCGGTGCTTCCGTTGGCGCAGCAGGCGCAGGCACGCTGCCCACCGCATCAGCCAGAATGATGCCTTTCCAGACCGGCGGCGCAGCCTTTTCATCGCCTGCGGCTCTGGAAGTCACGTCGCGGCCGGGCAGTACCACGCCATGATCCTTGGTCCCCGTCGCGGGCTCGTTAAGCACGAAACTGAACGTGGTGTCGACGCTACCCTCCAGCAACGTGTCAACGATTTGCGGGCCGACCAGCACTTCCAGGCTCTTACCATCGGCGGCCAGCGGGAACTCCGGCACCTGGAACCAGAAGGGGTTGTTGCTCCACTTCTGGCCTTCGTGCAGATAGTGGTCATCGCTGTTGCGCTGAAGGGTGAACTCCAACTGCTGCTGAGACCCCTTCCAACCTTTGATTACCAGACGGGCGTAGCCGTGGGCGTGTGGCTCTAAAGCGAGCAAATTAACTCGAATCGGCATTGCTTAAATCGCCTTGTAGGCTTTGAGCACGTGGCCCAGCCGTTCATTTTGTTCAGGGGTTATTTCACTACCCGCGCCATGTCCGGCATTGGCTTCGGTCATAGCGGCCAGTGCTGACATCCAGTCCGTGAGGAAGGTCATGGCGGGCATGCCCACGTGTTCGGGTAGCGTCGGCAGATAGTGTTCAGGCTCAGACTCATTCGATGCCTGCTCAAAGGCGGTGTTGACCGGCGCATAGAAACCAAACACCGGGTTGCCATGGCGGGCGCGGCTGGCTGGGCGCTCCGAGACCGGCTGGGTGAAATACCCAAACCAGGACACAAAGTCGCGCAGCACGATCTGCACTTCGAGCACTTGGCGTTCGGCCAGTCTTTCGCGGCGCGCGTTGGTTTCTGAGCACTTGGAGACAGCAGCGCTCAGTTGCTCCAGCACCTGGGCGCGATAGGCCCCCACGATCACTTCTGCGACCACGGCATCCATCAGCTTTTTGTCGAAGCCCAGCAGCGCCAGCAAGCCGGTGTTGTTACTCAAATGGCGCAAGTGCGAGATCCACATGTTGAACGCAGCACGGGCAAAGCGTTGGGCACTGTTTTGCGGGCCTTGGGGCTTGGCCAAAGGCGCATCGGCCTTCACGGCCTTGCCGCTGACTGGCTCATCGTCGTAGCCGTCGTCAAACGCCCAACCACTGCTGACCGGCGCAACGGACGCTGCGTCTGGTTCGACCTCGGCCGGGGCGACGAGCGCCTCGTTGTCGTATTCACCACTCAGGTACAGCTCGCGCACGGCGGCCACCGGCAGTTGCAGATGGCTGATGAAATCACCCAGCTTCTGGCCGCGCAGGCGCAGGCCCGAATAGATCATTTGCGCTTGAGCGCGCTTGGCTTCAATGGCCCCGTCACCGTCGGGCATGTGCCATTCGGACACGCCCTGGGTAGTGAGTGAAGTCAGCAATTCTTCGAGTCGCTCGCGCTGGCGCTGGAGTTTGAAGTCCAGGCTGGCAACCGCTCTTATGCCCGAAATGAGGCGGGTCATGCCACCGTCCCCGCCCAACACCGCTTGCCAGGCTTGGGCAGGTTGGCTGAAGTGCTGTTTGACCTGTGGCGCTTCTTCAAACGCACTGCCGATGACATCCAGCACCGGCTGATACTCAGGCAGGATGCCGGTTTCGAAACGGTTGCTGTCGTAGCCCACACAGACAAAATCTTCGTGGGGCTTGCGCACCAGGTAGGTGTTGTTGAACGGTGCTCCATCGGCCCAATCATTGAGCCAGTCATGGCGGCCAAAACGCTCGGTCATCGCAGACTGGATCATCCCGCCCCAACTGTCTGGAAGCAGCCCTGGTGCCATTTTGACCATGGCATTGATCCGCAGATCGAGCATGGTCATGGCCCAGATCAAACCGCTGCTGCGGGTGGCACGTTCTTTGGGAGTCGCGCCTTGGGTGTTTTCAATCCAGCGGGTCAGGACCGGCCCGATTTCGTTGATTTCAATGCCTTTGTTCGAGTTGGTGCACAGCACCAGGGCGTTCATTTCCTGGTTGTCGGTGTAGCGCTCGAACAAGTACGCCACTTTGCCGCGCAAGATCAGTTGCGACACAGGGTTATCGCCTTCGCTCAAGGAAGGATCACTGATCTTGGAAAAATCGGTCAGCGACATGCGCCCGCGATAGCCGGGAAAGTCGAGCAGGTCGACCTCATTCACAATCGGGTCTTTGGGGGTTTCAACCAGCCGAAAGGTCATCTCCGAGGTCAGCGCCGCCAAGTGCGACACCAGCACGTTGCGTGGTGTTTGCAGTTGCCCGTTGAGCAATGGCCTCACGTCGATCGGATGGTCTTTGGCGGTGCCGAATCGGGCCAGAATATCGACGCTCATGATGCTGTCGCTCTGCACTTCACGGCCCTTGTCATCAAGGCGGAACAACGCGTGCAGCGGTGCGAACACAGTCGCTGGCAGCCCCAACTGGTGCAGGCTGCCGGCCAGCGAGGCGTAGACGTCTTTGAGCGCTTGTTCGTTGCCCCACAACAGCGAAAACAGCTGCGTGCGTTCTGCTACCGTGAGGCGCGGCGCGAGCTTGAGCACGCGCGGCCAATAGCCGTGGTCGAGCAGGCTCACGGCGTTGGCAAAACTGGTTTTGAAGTAGTCCCACAGCGAGACCACATCATCGGCACTGATGCCCGGCAGCACAGGCCCGTTTTCACGCCCTTCGAAGGGTTTCAATGCGGCCTGGATCACCTCATCGGTAATGCGAAAGGTGACCCGCGACTGATCAAAGTCCTTGAACCAGGAGTTGCCCAGAATCTTGATCAGGTCGGCTTCGCCCAACAGCTTGAGTTCGACCGGGTAATGATCGTCATCCGAGGGCTTGGCGTGCCGGCTGAAGCGCGTCACCAGGCCCGTGGCTTCCTTGCCCACGCCGGCAGGGTTGACGTGCTTGAGGAAGTCGACACGACGCCCGCCCATCAGGGTTTCCAGGCGCTCGTTCTGACCAGCGGCCAGCGACAGGATCAAGTACGACTTGCCCGCTTGCGAGATGCCAAAAAAGCCGAGGGTCATCGGCCGCGTGGCGGCACGCTCATGGTTTGCCGCCTCGTTACGCACACGATGCAGGTCATAGCTCAGATCATCGGCCTGACCGTCCAGGCTCGGCGCTGTAGGACGGGTTTGCTCAATCCAGTCCAGAGCGTTGGCCGCACCGGCATGAACGGCTGCCCAGCGAGCAGACAGGGCATTTTGTTCCGGGGTCAGTTCGTTCATGAGTGCTTCACTGTTCCGCTGTCGAGCCAATAGGTGTTGTCCCCCAGACTCGACACCAGCAGGGTGTTGAGTTGCAGGTGTACGTCATTCTTGTCCAGGCGCTCCGCCGTGTTGGAAGTCACGCTGCGCACCTCAAGCTGGTCACTGACCAGCCCGGCGCTGGCCGTTTCGGAGTTCTTCGCAACCTTGAAGCGCACGCTGGCGACAGCGCCGCTGCCATCACGGGTGCCGGTGGCCATTTTGCGTTTGCCTTCATCGGTGAAACTCAAGCTGTACAGCGGCGAAGCCGCCCAGCGCTCGACACTCAACTGACGAAAGCCCAAGCGGATGGCCGAAGGCATGGCCAGGGCCGGTGTTACCGCTTGTTCTTCTTCGCTGTCGCCAGCCAGCTGGATGCAACCGCGTTCGGTGCGGATATCGCGGAACAACACGTCGCGGTCGCGGATGCTGTTTTCCAGGTCGATGACCCCGATGTGCTTGATGGTCGAGTACGGCACCAGCTTGTCGGCACGGAAGTAGAAGCCGTGAACACTGTGGTTGGCGCACAACAGGCAGAGCATCGCGCCGACCGCAGCGGTGCTTTTCGGGTCGTCGATCAAGCCGTTTTTGTGGAACGGGTACCAGCCACCCGTGCGGTAGCTCTGCATCGGTACGATGCGCCCCGGTACCAATGGCAGGTTTTGCCGGATAAACGCCTGCACGCCGGGCAGGCGCGAAGGCCGGCCAGTCAGCAGCAAGACGTCGCACGGGTAATGTGCAATCACTTCACAGAGCGCACTGAGCGGCTTGCCAATGTTCACGCCGTCATTGAGGAACATGTCGTGAATGGCGCGCAAGTTGAAGGTGATTTTAGTGTCCAGCAGGTCGAAGACTTCGCCGCCGGTGTCACGGCGCACCGCGCCACTGACGTAGTTCAGCACGCTGAGGTTGATGTCGCTTTCGGTCAGCAATTGCCGGTAGGTGTAAGTTACAGGCGCAGCCGGTGCCAGCGGGTCGAATTGCTCGTAGGCCCTGAGCAGCGCCAGCCCCAGCGGGGTCAGCACTTGCAGGTTGAGTTGCTGGCGCAGTACCTCGTTTTGCGTGCTGATGGTTTCGCTGCCGCACAAGCGAGACAGTAACGAGTCCGGCGACTCGACCTTGGCCTCGCGAAAGCCTTGCTCCAGGCTCGGCAGCACGACGCGGTGAATCATGTCCAGGAGGATGTCATCGCCCGCGATTTTGAAGCTGTCACGAAACAGTTGCTTGGGCACGATGTGCACGTTCATGCCGTGTACAGCACGGACACCCGGATCGATTCGGTACTCGGTAATCACCAGGTCCGTGGTACCGCCACCAATATCAATGCTGGCCACGGTAATGCGATCGCGGTCGGCTTTGTCAGGGCGCGCCAGGGTGGCAAAAAACTCTTCCGGGTGACCGGCAAAGTTCTCGGCAATTTCGGTGTAGAGGTACACCAGTTGCCCGCACGAGGCCTCATCCCAATCAATGTTGATGAGCGGCAGCGGCGTGGTCGGACGCGTCGTTTGATCGGTATAGGGATCTTCGTCACTGCTGTGCCAGCCCATGCTTTTCCAGACCAGGCCAATGGCTTGCGACATACGCTTGCCCAGGATGCTGCGTTCAGCCTGTGGCATGCCGGGCGGCACGGTCAGGGTGATGCTGTTGAGCTGGCGCGGGATACCGGTTTTGCCCTGGCGCGCACGCTGGGCCGGGCTGTTGATCTGTGCCAGCGCCTGGGTCAAGACCTCGGCCAGCATGAACGTCATCAGCGAGCTGCGCGAATAGAGCGCCTTGAACACCGGCATCTGGTCGTCTTCGGGCAGGCTGTACAGCGCCTCACCGAGGTTGTTGATCAGGTGCGAAAACGGGGCAGCGGTCGCGGGGGGCTCGTTGTCATTTTTGATGTAGGAATTGTTGAAGCGCCAGCCATGATCGTAGGCGTTTTCATCCCACAGGTAGCGCTTGGGGCTGGACAGGCCGGTTGAGCCTTCGGTGCCACGGCGCAGACTGGCCAGGCGCCCGGCTTCATTGCCGACACGAGCAATGGTCGGCCATTGAAAGGCATCGTGGCGCCCGCTTTTGCTCGAAAAATGATCTTTGCCAAACGAGGTTTTGGAGAATTCGACACGGCTTTCAAACGGCTGGTTGTAGACATGCTCCGGGGCCAGCAGGTCGCGTAATTCCAACACGTAGTTATTCTTGAGGCCCATGCGATCCACGCCCTGGTTCTCAATCAAGATCCCGCAGGTACGGGAGTTGCCGACGTCCAGAATCAGGTCGACCGGTATTGGTTTGGTCTGGCTCTTTGCACCGTTGGCGATCACCGTCAGCTCTGGCATCACAATCACCGGCTGCGCCGGGTTTGGCCCGACTTGCTCGACCCGCTCAAGCAGGCTCAGCAGGTTGAGGTAATGCGCTTGCGGGTGTTTTTCGTCTTCCTGGTCTTGCAGCAGGTCACGGTCGACACGGACGCTGGCGTCACGGAACGCCTCCAGCAGCCACTCCTTGACCCACGGCAGATCTTGGAACCAGCGCATTTGCGCCAGTTTGGAGGCCACACGGAATGACACCCCGGAACTGACGTCCTCGTCATTGGGCGCCAGATAAGCCATGCCGTTCTTTTTGCCGATCACTCGCGTGTCGAGAGCCAGTGTCAAGCGGTGCGTGTTGCCATCAATGTCCGGCTCCGCCAGTTTGACGAAGCGCATGCGCGCCCAGTTGCTCGGGCCTTGATCAAAGGTGTAAGGCGGCATGTAGCGGAAGAACGGCAAAGGCAGCCAAAGCCCGTCCAACAGGGTGAGGCTCTTACTGATCGGCAGCCAGAAGTCCGGCTCGGCTTTTTGCCGTTTCTCATGGTCAATTTCGTAGAAGTACGACTCGTCGGTATGTACCTGCAAGCGGCACAACACATCGCCATCGATCAACGTAAAGGCGCCATTGGGGGACGTTATCTGGTCCTGACGGAAGGCGAAATCCATGAACTGGATGCCCGTATCACTGACCAGTTTTACGACGTCTTCAAACTGGGTAACTTCTGGCAACATGTCGAAATCTTCCCGTTCTTATTCGCCCATCTGCCGCATGGAGATGGGGAATTGCTTGTCTTCATAAATTCCGCTGCAGTCAGCAATGCTCTTGGCACCCTGACGGCAATCAACCTTTGGCATTTCGTAACGGCTGCCGTCGCCGCAGGCCGCCTGGCCCAGGCTGTTGATCGACAGATTGCCGCCGTGCATGGCCGCTGTGACCGGGCCTGTGCAACTGACGCCGTCGGGCTTGCGCACCACGACCTGGCCTTGGCCGTCTTTGAACTGGTACTCCAGGCGCAAAGGCTTGCCGGTGGTTTTGTCCTGAATACCTGCACCGGCGCGGAAGCGACCGTTGAGGAAGTCCGCCTGGCCGTCCACGGCTTCAGGGGGAATGCTCAATGACTGGCCGGGCACCTCAGGCTTGTCTGAGCCGGAGTCCGGGATCGGCGGCGGGGCCGGCTCGGACACTGGCTCGGGTGCCGGCTCGGGCACTGGCTCGGGGGCCGGTTCAGGAACTGGCGCAGGTACGGCCGGCTCAGGTAGCGGCTCGGGTGCAGGTGCAGGTGCAGGCGGCGCAGTCGCGTCATCGCCCGAGTTGGGAGTCGATACTGGGACGGTGTCCGAGCCCGTCTTGGGCGGCAGAGTGCCGCCCATGTCAGTGCCCGGACCTGACAGGCCATTACCCAGGCCGAATTTGCCCATGATCGGCTTGAGCACCTGAGGCACCTCAACCTTTGGCCATTCCCACGCGGAGCCCGACGTATCGGGCAACGAGGCATTCGGCGTGCAAAAGCGCAGCCCGAACAACAGCAAGAGCAGTAGCAACAGCAAGGGCAACAACCACCACAACCAGCGCCACCAAGGGCGTTTGACCACTACCGGAGCACGCGGCGGCTCAATCACAGGCTCGGTAACTGGCGCCAACGGCGCAGCTGCGGGCATCTCGGTGCGCGGGTAGAGGCAATACAACGGGTCTAGAAAACGATCGGCATTGGGGTGCACGAACCCCCAAAAGGTCAGTACCGGCGTACCGTTGACCAAGTACACAAAGCTTTCATCAGGGAAGGCGATGACGCGCGTGAGCAGCTTGGCGAAGACCGCCTTGTCACTGAGGGGCGAACTGGCGCCCTCACTCAGCAGCGTCGTGCTTTGCTCGGCCAAAAAGGCTTTGAAGGTTTCGAGTTGGGCACGGGCAGGTGCGCGCTCTGCTTCGGTGGCGCTGCCCCAAGGCACGACATCTCCCTGGACATCGCTGTACCAGTCAATGTTGTCCCCCAGCTCATCACTTTGCGGAACGGCCAAGTGCACGGCCATGTCAGGATTTTTGCGGCGAATCGCTTCGCGCAGTTGCAGTGCAGCCCGATAGACCGGCTGCCCAGTTTCACCCAAGGCCGTAAAAGCCCCACTTTTGCCACTGCGTAAAAGTGCGCCGCGCATCCTTGCTCCACTCATTAATTCGCGCGGTAAAACCCGGACTGATGCCCGCACCGCCTCCCAGAAATAGAAGGACAGTAATGTTAAAGCGATATTGGAGTCAAATGGCCATTAGTTAATAGCCCTCCAAACTGTAGGCATAGGGCAGGTTTGGGACGGGGCTACCCCTCCACAGCCTTGGTTCCCAAATCATCGGCAAAGCGAAGCAGATAGCCGTCGGGGTCGAGCACTAAAAAGTTGCGCTCACCAAACAGCACATCGTTGCTGCGATACCAGCGTTCTTCGAGGGGTTTGCGTAGCGTGTGCCCGGCGGCCTGGAGGTTCACGATCAAACCTTGCGCGTCCGGGCATGCGATCGAAAGGTTCATGCCCCGCCCAAACGGCGGCTCCAACGGCCCTACACGCCAAGCGGACTCTTCATGGTCATCTTGCTCCAGCATCAGTTGGCTGCCATGAAAAGACAGAAAAGCAAAAAGATGCTCCGGCCGTTGATACTCGACGGTGAAGCCCAGCACATCGCAGTAGAAATGCAAACTGCGCGCAAGATCCGCGACGATCAGTTCAGGCACCAGTGCGTTCATTACCACCATAAAAAACATCCTTGTTCTTATATAAAAACGCACCGCATCCGGGCATTACTCGGTTGGTGGCAACAACCTGGCTTCCAACTCAGCCACTTTGGCCTCAAGGCTTTCTAGGCGCGCGCGGGTGCGGGCCAGGACCACCATCTGGGTGTCAAACTCATCACGGCTGACCAGGTCCAGTTTGCTGAAGCCACTTTGCAGCAAGGCTTTGAACTGGCTTTCGATTTCGTTGCGGGGCAACGCGGTGTCGCCGCTGAACAAACGTGAGGCTTGGCCACTCAGGGCATCGAGAAAATCTTTGGGCGCTAGCATGGATAAGGTCCTCAAAACTGATGCCGGCGAGTGTATCACGCAGTGTCGCGAGCTCATTCCCAAGCCCACGACGCACATTTTTTGGGCGCACCACCCACTGGCTGCGCACCATTTACGTGCACAAAACTATCGGCAATTCCGGCATAACGCCACCAACCAACAATAAGCGACTGTATTTATTGGATTTTCCAGACATGGCAAGGTTTCTGCTTATGTGCTCATGACTCATGTACTGATGCAGTTGCTGTGACGATGGTAGTGCGGCAGGTGATTCAGGGAGTGTTTGCGTCACCAGCGATTGATGCACGTTGCGTGACCTGAAGAAGGTCAACGAAGCGTTACAAAGCCAGACACTGCGCTTAGACTTGAGCCGGGTTTGTTTTCCTGGGGCAAGTCCACCAATTCGGGAGAAGTTTCATGAAGCTAGTCACCGCCATTATCAAGCCGTTCAAATTAGACGACGTACGCGAGTCGCTGTCTGAAATCGGCGTGCAGGGCATTACCGTTACAGAGGTCAAAGGCTTCGGCCGGCAGAAAGGCCACACCGAGCTGTATCGCGGTGCGGAGTACGTGGTCGACTTTCTGCCAAAGGTGAAGATTGATGTCGCTATCGACGACAAAGATCTTGACCGGGTTATCGAGGCGATAACCAAGGCTGCCAACACCGGCAAGATTGGTGATGGCAAGATTTTTGTGGTCAATCTGGAACAGGCTATTCGCATCCGTACCGGCGAAACCGATACCGACGCAATCTAAGCCGCCAAACCCAACGCCCCAGGAGAAAACACTATGACTCTGCGTAAAATCGCAGGGCTCGGAGCCCTGTTGTCCGCCGTAATGCCTGGCCTGGCCATGGCGGCAGACGAAGTGGCTGCTCCAGTCCTCAACTCTGGCGATACCGCCTGGATGCTGACTGCAACGGCATTGGTCCTGTTTATGACCATTCCCGGCCTGGCGCTGTTTTACGGCGGCATGGTTCGCTCCAAAAACCTTCTTTCCGTGATGATGCAGTGCTTCGCCATTACCGGTCTGATCAGCATTCTGTGGGTCATTTATGGCTACAGCATCGCGTTCGACACCACGGGCATGGAACTGGGCGTCACCAACTTCAACTCGTTCATAGGCGGTTTCGGCAAAGTGTTCCTGGCCGGCATCACCCCGGCCAGCATCACAGGTCCGGCGGCGTTGTTCCCGGAAGCGGTGTTCGTGACCTTCCAAATGACCTTCGCGATCATCACGCCAGCCCTGATCGTCGGTGCGTTCGCAGAGCGCATGAAGTTCTCGGCCATGCTGATCTTCATGGGCGTGTGGTTCACTCTGGTCTATGCACCTATCGCCCACATGGTGTGGGGCGGCCCGGGCAGCTTGCTGGGTGACTGGGGCGTACTGGACTTCGCAGGCGGCACCGTGGTGCACATCAACGCCGGTATTGCTGGCTTGGTTGCGTGCATCGTGCTCGGCAAGCGTAAAGGCTACCCGACCACCCCAATGGCTCCGCACAACCTGGGTTACACCCTGGTCGGCGCTGCGATGCTGTGGATCGGCTGGTTCGGCTTCAACGCAGGCTCGGCAGCCGCCGCCAACGGCACTGCCGGCATGGCGATGCTGGTGACCCAGATCGCTACCGCCACGGCTGCGCTGGGCTGGATGTTTGCCGAGTGGATCACCCACGGCAAACCAAGCGCACTGGGTATCGCCTCGGGTGTGGTGGCCGGTCTGGTTGCAATCACCCCGGCGGCAGGCACCGTGGGCCCGATGGGTTCGATCGTGATCGGCTTGGCGGCAGGCGTGATCTGCTTCTTCTGCGCCACCAGCCTCAAGCGCAAGCTGGGCTATGACGATTCGCTGGATGCCTTCGGCGTGCACGGTATCGGCGGTATCGTCGGCGCCATCCTCACCGGTGTGTTTGCAGCGCCAGCACTGGGTGGCTTCGGCACCGTGACTGACATCGGCACACAAGTGTGGATCCAGTTCAAAGGCGTCGCCTTCACCGTGATCTACACCGCAGTGGTGACTTACGTCATCCTCAAGGTGCTGGACGCCGTGATGGGCCTGCGTGTGACCGAAGAGGAAGAATCTGTCGGCCTCGATCTCGCACAGCACAACGAACGTGGTTACAACCTGTAAGTAACCTGCTAAAAAAATACCCGGCTTGCCGGGTATTTTTTTACCTCAAATCTGGCGCTATTCGCAGCGATGAAATGATTTTTCTGTCCACTTTAGGCCCAGATCAGTTCTACGCTTATTTGTAGGATGAAGGCTTACGCAATAACTCGACTATTAGCTGCTTTGCTTTTTTATTCAGCACGCTAGAATGCGCGCCAAGGGGCGAAAAACAGACCCCTGGCAGGACGGAGGCGAGGATAGACACCCGACGCTTTCAAGGCTCGCAGCCCGGGCTGCAGGCAACGTGTTTACCTGAACGAGCAGCGCGATATCGCGAAGCTCGATGAGTTCTCGTCACCTAAATGGATGAAGAGACTTGAGCCTCGGTTTGCCCAAGGCTATTTTTTCACCAGAGGCGATCAACACTTGGCGCAGCTGGTCTATAACTAATCTGCTTTACGCAAGTCATGGGGTAGAACATGAGCGACGATGATCTGGAAAATGATGACCTCGAAGTAGGTGACGAAGACGAAACCGAGGAAGGCTTGGACACAACTGCCGAGGACGTTGCAGACGACGACGCTGGCGAAGATGTGCCGGCTCCTGCGGCCAAGGGTAAATCCAAGGCGGCGGTGTCGGTTGATGACCTGCCAAGCATTGAAGTCAAAAACAAGGAGCGTGACGCTCTGGCCCGTGCCATGGAAGAGTTCCTGGCGCGCGGCGGCAAGGTACAGGAAGTCGAGGCGAACGTGGTGGCAGACCCACCCAAAAAGCCTGACAACAAGTACGGCAGCCGCCCTATCTAAGGCCTGCTCCATCGCTTGAAGAAAAAACCCGCCGTCGCTGCGGGTTTTTTTGTGGGTCAGCCATTAGCGCCGAACAAGACCCGTAGGCGCAGCCCCGTCTTCGACACCGCGCTGTCGCGCAGCAAACAGACCACCGATCATTGGCAGCACCCCCAATGGGTTAGGTATCTACACAGTTTTCAGGCGGCTGTTAACGGGGCTTCTTGGATCAAGAGCCGGATCAAGATCAAAAGATCGCGACAGTGGGCGACGTTTCAGCTCAGGCGCTTCAGCACCGCGGGCAGTTCGCTCAGGCAACCCACTTCTGCATCCGGGGCTTTGTCGCCTTCCCAGCGTTTGCCACCAGGGTTGAACCACACTGCCCGCAGGCCCGCTTGCTGGGCACCGGCAATGTCATCCCCAGGATGATCGCCCACGTGCACGGTCGCCGCAGGGGAAATATCACCCCCGCGGCGCAACGCCTCGTGAAACAGCCGCGCATCTGGCTTGGCAATGCCAATGTCCTCCGCACACAACACAAATCGAAAGTGATGCCCCAGCCCGATCCGCCGCACGTCAGCGTTGCCATTGGTGACTACGCCCAAGGCATAGTCATGGGCCAGCGCCACCAGGGTGGGCTCAGCCTGCGGGAACACCTCCAGGGCATGACGCGCCTCAATGAACACCTCGAACGCTTCATCGGCCATCGCTTGCGCGCCCGCATAACCGGCGTCACTCAAGGCGTGGAACAACACCCGCCGACGCAGCGCACTGATCCGGTGCTTGAGCTGCGGTTCATCGCCTAACACACGCTGGCGCAGCGCCTGATAACTGGCGAGATCCAGCGCGCCCAAATCCGGTGCATTCGCCGTCAGCCAGGTATGCATGGCCGTCTCGGCACTGGCAATCACCGGCGCGGTATCCCACAAGGTGTCGTCGAGGTCGAAGGTAATCAGCTCAATGGTCATTCACTGCCCTTACTGCGTTTAGCCCGTGGGTGGGCGCTGTCGTAAACCGATGCCAAGTGCTGGAAATCCAGATGGGTATAGATCTGCGTGGTTTTAATGTCCGCATGCCCCAGCAACTCTTGCACCGCACGTAAATCCTGAGACGACTCCAGCAAATGGCTGGCGAATGAATGGCGCAGCATGTGCGGGTGCAGGTTCTGCCCCAGCTCGCGCTCGCCCGCCGCTTTAACCCGCAACTGGATGGCCCGCGGACCGAGGCGACTGCCGCGCTGGCTGACAAACACCGCGTCGTCATGCGGGTTGGCCAGGCCGCGCAAAGGCAGCCACGCCAGTAACGCTTCCCGGGCTTTTTTACCGACTGGCAGCACGCGCGTCTTGCTGCCTTTACCGAGCACTTCAACCAGGCCGTCAGCCAGGTCGAGCTGGTCCAGGTTAAGCCCGGTCAGCTCCGAGAGGCGCAGCCCTGAGGAATAAAACAGCTCAAGAATGGCTTGATCACGCAGGGCCAGAAAATCGTCCTCGACAGCGCCTTCAAGCAATTGCAGTGCGCGGTCTGTGTCGAGGGTTTTGGGCAGGCGGCGCTCACCCTTGGGAGGCGACAGGCCGTTGGCCGGATCGTGATCGCACAGGCCTTCGCGATTGAGGTACTGATAAAGCCCGCGCACCGCCGACAGCAGGCGCGAAATGCTGCGCGACGACTGGCCTTGCTGGTGCAGACGCGAGACCAGTTGGCGCAAGCGCTGGATATCCAGCGCGGACCAATCGGGAATGGATTCTTTGCTACAGAACGCCAGCACCTTGTTCAGGTCGCGGCGATAGGCTTGCAACGTGTGAGGCGACACTTGGCGCTCACTGCGCAGGTGCGTGCAGTAAGCGTCCAGCTGTCGTTCCACCTCTAGCGGACCGAGCGCAAAGCGCTGGTGAATCGCGGCAAGACCCGGCCGAGCACTTCGGCGATATGCCCAAGGAACAGCATGCCCACCGAGCTTTTATAGTGCTGCGGGTCACGGCTACCCACCGCCAATACGCCATGCAAGCCCAAGTGATTGAGCGCCACCACCGCCGTCGAACCAATTTGCTTGCGCTGATCTTCGCCAAACAGGAAGTCCAACTCATGCTCACGCAGGCTACCGCTGACCGCTTTACCCTCAGCCAGCAAACCGCCCAAGGCGCGCTGTGCATCGGCGCTGCTCACCCAACGCCCGACGGGCATCGGGTTGTCACCAAACAGCACCAGGCTGACAAACGGCACCTGGAAATCCTGACGCAGGCTGTCTTCGACAGCCATCACCAGTTCTTCAAGGCTGGTGGCGTCCATCAGCGCGAGGTTCAGGCGACGGGTCTTTTCAAACAACCGGTCATTGTCGCGGGCCACATCCATCAATTGCGACAAACGATGGCGCATCTCGATGTTGCGACTGCGCAACAGCTCTAACTGGCGTTCTACCAGCGAAATGGTGTCGCCGCGCTGGTGCGGAATGCGCAACGCCAACAGCAACTCATCGCGCTGACTGAAGAAGTCCGGGTGACGCTCCAGGTACGCCGCAACCGTCGCGGCCTCCTGGGCGTCAGCAGGCAGTTCAAGGTCGGAAGGCTGTGGCTGGTCGGTCATCAGGTGCGCTCGCTCATAAACGGACTTGTCCTTCGTAAACACGCATCGCCGGGCCGGTCATGATCACAGAATGGCCGGGGCCTTCCCACTCAATGGACAAACGACCACCGGGCAAATCAAGGGTCACCGGTGAGTCCATCCAGCCCTGGCTGATCGCTGCCACAGCTGCTGCGCAAGCGCCGGTACCGCAGGCCTGGGTTTCCCCGGCACCACGCTCCCACACCCGCAGTTGCCCGCGTTGACGATCAATCACATGCAAAAAGCCGACATTGACCCGCGCCGGAAAACGCGGGTGATGCTCAATTTTTGGCCCGAGCTCGTGCACCGGCGCGGCGTTGATGTCGTCAACACGCAACACTGCATGCGGGTTGCCCATCGACACGGCGGCCAACTGAACCGGCTGCCCTTCGACATCCACTGCGTAGCTCAACGCCTGCGCGTCGGCCACAAACGGGATCTCTTGCGGGACCAGACGCGGCGGGCCCATATCGACGCTGATTTGCCCGTCGTTGCGCACGTTTAGCTCAATGATGCCGCTTTTGGTTTCGACCTTGATCTGACGCTTGGTGGTCAAACGCTTGTCGAGCACGAAGCGGGCAAAACAGCGGGCACCGTTGCCGCACTGTTCAACTTCGGAACCGTCGGAGTTGAAGATCCGGTAACGGAAATCCACCTCCGGGTTGCTCGGCGCTTCAACGATCAATAATTGATCAAAGCCAACACCCGTGTGCCGATCACCCCACTGCTTGGCGTGCTTGGGCAGGATGTGCGCGTGCTGGCTGACCAGGTCGAGAACCATGAAGTCATTACCCAGGCCGTGCATTTTGGTAAAACGCAGCAACATGGGCTCACTCCGGCAGAAGGCTTTCGCCGGCGTACAACTCGGCAACGGTCTCGCGACGGCGTACTTCAAACGCTTGGTCACCATCCACCAGAATTTCGGCTGCACGGCCACGAGTGTTGTAGTTCGAGCTCATGACAAACCCGTAGGCACCCGCCGAATGCACGGCCAGCAGATCGCCTTCGGCCAGTGCCAGTTGGCGGTCCTTGGCCAGGAAGTCGCCGGTTTCGCAGATCGGGCCCACGATGTCGTAAGCGCGGGTTTCGGTGTCACGCGGGCGAACCGCGGTCACGTCCATCCAGGCCTGATACAACGCCGGGCGAATCAGATCGTTCATGGCCGCGTCGACAATCGCGAAGTCTTTGTGCTCGGTGTGCTTGAGGTACTCGACCTGAGTCAGCAGCACGCCCGCATTGGCCACAATGAAGCGGCCCGGCTCAAACACCAGCGCCAGGTCACGGCCTTCGATGCGCGAACGCACGGCCTTGATGTAGTCAGCAGCCAAAGGCGGCTCTTCATCGCGATAACGCACACCCAAGCCACCGCCGAGGTCGATGTGGCGCAGGTAAATGCCGCAATCGCCCAGACGGTCAACCAACCCCAGCAGGCGATCAAGTGCATCGATAAACGGCTCGAGGGTGGTCAGTTGCGAACCGATGTGGCAGTCGACACCGACCACTTCCAGGTTCGGCAACTGCGCGGCACGGATGTACACATCTTCGGCGTCCGCGATGGCGATGCCGAACTTGTTTTCCTTGAGGCCGGTGGAAATGTACGGGTGCGTACCCGCGTCTACGTCCGGGTTGACGCGCAGCGAGATGGGCGCGCGAACGCCCAGTTCGGCAGCCACTACTTGCAGGCGCTCCAGCTCGTCAGTGGACTCGACGTTGAAGCAGTGAACGCCCACTTCCAGCGCACGACGCATGTCGTCGCGGGTCTTGCCGACGCCCGAAAACACGATTTTGTCTGCCGAGCCGCCAGCGGCCAGCACACGCTCCAGCTCACCGCGCGACACGATGTCAAAACCAGCGCCCAGACGCGCCAGGACATTGAGTACACCCAAGTTGGAGTTGGCCTTGACGGCAAAGCACACCAGATGCGGCATGCCGTTCAGGGCATGGGCGTAGGCGTTGTATTGCGCCTCGATGTGCGCGCGGGAATAGACGTAGGTCGGCGTACCGAAGCGCTCGGCAATCGCCGTCAGCGCAACACCTTCGGCAAACAGCTCGCCGTCCCGGTAATTAAAAGCGTCCATGGTGTTCCCTTATTGATGCTTGTGCGCTTGTGATTGCGACGACTTGGCTTGGTCATCCGGGTTTTTGCTGTCATCGGGCAGATACAGCGGTCCTTTTTGACCACAGGCAGAAACAAGGCAAGCAACCGCGACAAGCGCAGCAAACGAAGAGATCAGGCGCTTCATGGCGAAATCCTTTGAAAAGCATTAATTGCGACCGAGTATACCGACCACCCACCAGCTTGCCTATGTAGCAGACGGCTCGCGCACGGGGCGCCTGTCCGGATAATCAGGTGTGGCATGGCGACGGGGTGTCTTAAGGTTTGCAATCGGTCTGGAGCGCCCGTATCTTGCGAGCTCCGAGCATGACTAGACACTACGAGGTTCCACCATGAGTTTGACTGAAGCCCGTTTTCACGATCTGGTCGATGCAACCCAGGAAAACCTGGAAGACGTTTTCGACGACAGTGAACTGGATGTTGATATTGAGAACTCGGCCGGCGTTTTAACGGTCAAGTTTGAAAATGGCACCCAACTGATTTTCAGCCGACAAGAGCCGCTTCGCCAGCTCTGGCTCGCCGCTCGCAGCGGTGGTTTCCATTTCGAATACGATGAAGATAACTCGCGCTGGGTACACGACAGTACCGATGAGCTACTGAGTGAAATGGTGGCTCGCCTGACACTGGAACAAGCAGGCGCCGAGCTGGAATTTGAAGAGATCTGATTGTGACTGCGCCTGCTAAACCCGCAAAACCGCTCTACAGCAACGTCAGTCCGGCAGTGCCGTCGCCGTGCATCAGTACCTGCCGGCTGGATGAACACAAAGTGTGTCTAGGCTGTTTTCGCCACGTCGAAGATATTCGCGAGTGGCGTTCGGCCGATGACCAGCGGCGCCGCGAGATTTGCGAACAGGCCCGCCAACGCCGGGGCTGATCGACTGTTGTAGGAGCAGCCGGTCGACGCTCGATTGCCTCGCGATCTTTCAAAAGGTCAAAAGATCGCGAGGCAAGCTCGCTCCTACAGGCAACCTTGTGTATTTATTTTGCTGTGGTAGTGTCCAAGTTCGCCTCGTCACCACGAGGCTGGTCAAAACCCCGCCATGTCCTGGCGGGGTTTTGCTTTTCCGTGCAGAAAAAAAGGAGTCTGCCAGGTCATGAGTAATACACCCGCCATCACCCTCACACGCCTGGACGTACAACGTCTGGAGAAGCTGATCGACAGTCTGGATGACACGTTGCCCGGTGTGATTGCCTTGCAGGACGAGCTTGATCGCGCCGAACTTATTGTCGGCCACGAAGAAGTGCCAGCAGGCGTTGTGACCATGAATTCACGCGTACATTGCCGCGAAGAAAGCAGCGGCAAGGACTACCACCTGACGTTGGTCTACCCGAAAGAGGCCAACGCAGACGAAGGTAAAATCTCGATTCTGGCGCCTGTCGGCAGCGCCTTGCTGGGCTTGAGTGCCGGTCAACACATCGACTGGCCAGCACCGGGCGGCAAAACCCTCAAGCTCAAATTGCTCGAAGTTGAATACCAGCCAGAAGCAGCAGGCCACTTCGACCTGTAAGCGCCCCCGACACCCCAGGATTCGCGGTAGCGCTCGGTTGTGCAGCGCTACCCCAACGCCTTAAATCGCAATGACCGGCACCCTGATCGCGTGCTCATGACGCGCCAATTGGCTCAGGAAACGGTAGCTGCCATTGAGCTCACGTGACAGCGCCAACCGCTCTCGGCTGTCTGGCCCGGCCTTCCATTTCGAACGATTGTCCAACTGCGCCAACTGCTGCTCATCCCATCCCCATTCAGTGGTCAGGCGCTCCAGCAGCGCGCGCTGCCAGTGGGCACCCCGGGTAGCGGCACGGCCGGTCAGCTTGCGGTTCACCTTGAGATACAAACTGCGGCGCACCAGCTCCAGGCGTTGAAAATCGCCACGCCCGCGCAAATAGTCCTCAATGCGCCGGTACACCATGACGTACGGGTCCAGCTCATCGAGGTCCAGTTGATGGGCATACACCGCACGCTTGAACCCCAGGCTCAGGCAGTTCACACGCGGGTGCTCGCTGGCATAAACCTCGATCAGCAAGAGTTTAAGCACCGATTTGTAGGGCGATTCAATGCCCTTGAACAACTGCTTCAGCCCTGCGCCTAAAAACTCTTGCGCTGGGATGTGTGCCAAAGGGCCGAGGTCAATCACGTCATCTGCACTGATCAAGTGCTGAGCCTGGAGTGAGTGAATGAAATCGCCGTAGCGGGCTTCTTCAGGCGCCGGCACCCACCACCACAACGGCGTGCGCCCAGCCAGCCAGATCGCCGTGCGATAAAACTCATCGAGCAGCAACGAATGTTGCGCGCTTACGTAGTCATCCACGCTGCCGTGCAGGGCATGCTCGCCCTGGGCAAAACGTTGCGCATCAATCAGGAAGAAGTGCGCCTCGCTGCCCTGGCTCGCAGCCCATGTTTCCAGGCGCAGGCATTTTTTGCGCAAGTTGGCCAGCGCCCGGTCATCTAGGTCGGGCGCGTGGCACAACCACACGTCCATGTCGCTTTGATCGGTCTGGGCCAACGTGCCCAGGCTGCCCATCAAATACAGACCGTGAATGGCACGCGGCTGCCGGGGCAGAGCTGGGCAGGCAAAGTCACCGGCCAAAGCCAGCGCCGCCTCCAGCGTGGGCATGTCCGGCGTATAGCCCGAGACACCAGCCGGCGTGTCGTCCGAAACATAGCCGGGCAACAACGGGTCGTTCACATGGAACAGCAAGGCCAACAGATTCAGAATCGTTTGCTGAGCGGGCAACAGGCCTTCCATTGCCCGCTGCAAACGCGCTTTATTGACGGCCAGAAACCGCTCACGCACCTGATAGAGAACCTGTCGATCGATTCCTTCGCTCAGAGCGGGTCTTATTTCCAGGGGGCACGTCATTACAAACCTAGGCCGGCTCGCCAAACGAGAAAGAGAAAGGAAGGTGAGTTTACAGCCAGCCGCACAAAAGGCTTAGGCCGTTTGTATTTTTGACGTCAGATTTTTTACATATCTGAACATTAGACGAGATCAAAGGTGTGTGCCCGCGGAATCACCGAACGAGTAGATTCCGTGGGCGAGGCGGGGAGATCAGGCAATTTCTGCCAGTTTTTCGCCGAGCTTGGACTCTGAATTGAGGATCAGCAGCAACCCTTGCACATGCTCGGCCGCATCACGGCCCAGGCTTGTCAGGTAGCCACCGTCGGGCTGATTGATCAGGTCCTTCTCATACAGACGCTTTGCGCCCTCAATCAAGCGTGGATCGGCAGCCTGATGGATCTTCAGGCCCTCAAGCGTACTTTCCAGGTCAAACAGTGCTAGGACTTCCAGTTCGGCAACCAACTCAGGGGTAAACGACATAAAGACTCCAGACTATGCAGGAAAAGGCGACAACGGCTCTAAGGTGATCGCACTGTTACCGGCTGTCCAGTGACAGTTCCTACCTTATGTAAGACAACGTGTCGGGCCTGCCCCGCATTGATGCTCTGACGAGGCAATTGGAGTGTAGACCCCGCTTTCAATTACGCGCGCCAACAAACGAGTACGTGCGCGCACCGCCCTCGTTTATCAGACATTGGGGTCTGCCAGACACCGCTCAAGCTCAGGTTTCTGGTGCGCTGTACACTCACTCGTAAAGTTCGTTTCTCGTCAGCGACTGCGCGTCACCTTCAATCACCACGATTTCAGTTATATAAACATTCTTAAATAGTATTTTTAAGAATAATCGTGCCTCACTACTATTGCATCCGAGCCAGCACCTTAGTCGGCAACCCACATCTTCAGGAGCACACCATGAGCGCATCTCTGCGTAGCGTTGACGGTCAGGACGAAGCCACCATTCTGCGGGAAATCCAGAGCGCGCTACGAGACCTGCGCTTTGGTGCCGTCGAAATCACCGTGCACAACGCACAAGTGGTTCAGATCGAACGTAAAGAGAAATTCCGGCTACAGAACCCTAGCCAGAAAAACAATTGAACCATCCAGCGCATTCACCAGAGTGCGCTCATAACAACTAGAAACGCTTTGGAGCCTCACCTATGTCCCTACGCCGTTACGCTTTGGCCGCGCTGGCCAGTGCCATTTTTGCTGGCTCCGCTGTAGCCAAAGACTACGAACTGCTCAACGTTTCTTACGACCCAACCCGCGAGCTGTACCAGGATTACAACGCCGAGTTCGTCAATTTCTGGAAGCAAAGCCACCCAGGCGACAACGTCAAGATCCAGCAGTCTCACGGCGGTTCAGGCAAACAGGCCCGTGGCGTGATCGACGGCTTGCGCGCAGACGTTGTGACCCTGGCCCTGGCCGGCGACATCGACGAAATCGCCAAACTCAATAAAGGCTCGCTCCCGGAAAACTGGCAGACCCGCCTGCCGGACGCCAGCACTCCGTACACCTCGACCATCGTGTTCCTGGTGCGCAAGGGCAACCCCAAAGGCATCAAAGACTGGGACGATCTGATCAAGAAAGACGTTTCTGTCATCACCCCGAACCCTAAAACCAGCGGCGGCGCTCGCTGGAACTTCCTCGCAGCCTACGCCTACGGCCTGAAAGCCAACGGCGGCGACGAAGCCAAGGCCAATGCCTACGTGCAAGAGCTGTTCAAACACGTGCCTGTGCTGGACACCGGCGCACGTGGCGCGACCATTACCTTCGTCAACAACGGTCAAGGTGACGTGTTGCTGGCGTGGGAAAACGAAGCGTTCCTGGCGCTGAAAGAAGACGGCGGTGCTGACAAGTTCGATATCGTCGTCCCTTCGCTGTCGATTCTGGCCGAACCTCCGGTAGCCGTTGTCGACAAAAACGCAGAGAAAAAGGGCAACACCGAAATTGCCACCGAGTACCTGAAACACCTGTACAGCCCGGCTGGCCAAGAGATTGCAGCCAAGAACTTCTATCGTCCTCGTGACGAAAAAGTAGCGGCCAAATACGCCGAGCAATTTCCGAAGCTGGAGCTAGTCACTATCGACAAAGACTTCGGCGGCTGGAAAACTGCGCAGCCGAAATTTTTTAATGACGGTGGCGTGTTCGACCAGATCTACCAGGCGCAATAACCTGTGGGGCGGGGCGTTAAGCCACGCTGAAAGCTAGAACATAGAGCCCGCGACCCCGTTGCGGGCTTCGTGCGTTAACCAAGGACTCTTATGTCTCGTCGTATTTCCCCCGTCATACCCGGCTTCGGGCTGACGCTGGGCTACACCTTGGTGTACCTCAGCCTCATCGTGCTGATACCGCTGGCCGCAATGTTTGTGCATGCCGCACAACTCACCTGGGAACAGTTTTGGGCCATCATCACCGCTCCCCGGGTGTTGGCAGCGCTCAAACTCAGCTTTGGCACCGCCTTCTTTGCCGCCATCATCAATGGCGTCATCGGCACCGTGCTGGCCTGGGTGCTGGTGCGTTACACCTTCCCCGGCCGCAAGATCATCGATGCCATGATCGACCTGCCGTTCGCTCTGCCAACCGCGGTAGCTGGTATCGCCCTCACCACGCTGTACGCGCCTCACGGCTGGATTGGCCAGTTCGCCTCGGACCTGGGTTTCAAAATCGCCTACACCCCGCTGGGTATCACCCTGGCCCTGACCTTCGTGACCATGCCGTTTGTGGTGCGCACGGTGCAGCCGGTGCTGGCAGACATCCCGCGTGAAATCGAAGAAGCCGCCGCCTGCCTGGGTGCCAAGCCCCTGCAAGTGTTCCGCTACATCCTGATGCCGGCCTTGCTGCCCGCCTGGTTGACCGGTTTTGCCCTGGCCTTTGCCCGGGGGATCGGCGAGTACGGCTCGGTCATTTTCATCGCCGGCAACATGCCGATGAAAACCGAGATTTTGCCGCTGCTGATCATGGTCAAACTCGACCAGTACGACTACACCGGCGCCACTGCCATTGGCGTGATGATGCTGGTGGTTTCCTTCGTGTTGCTACTGCTGATCAACCTGATCCAGCGCCGCATCGAAACCCCATCCTGAAGGAGGTCAGCGCATGTCCAGTTCATCCGTAAGTGCGGCCTCCGCCGCCAACGCCGCCCGCCGTGGCAGCCCGTTTTCCCGTCGACTGCTGATTGCTCTCGGCTGGTTGTTCTTCATCGTGTTCCTGCTGTTGCCCCTGCTGATCGTAGTGTCACAGGGCCTCAAGCTGGGGCTGGGTGCTTTCTTTGATGCGATCCTTGAGCCAGACGCCCTGTCAGCCCTCAAGCTGACCATCATCGCAGTGGTGATCTCGGTGCCACTCAACGTGGTCTTCGGCGTCAGCGCAGCCTGGTGCGTGAGCAAATACAGCTTTCGCGGCAAGAGTATCCTGGTCACCCTGATCGACCTGCCGTTCTCGGTTTCGCCGGTGATTGCCGGTCTGGTCTATGTGCTGATGTTCGGTGCGCAGGGCTTCTTGGGGCCATGGCTGCAAGACCATGACATCCAGATCATCTTTGCGTTGCCGGGCATCGTGCTGGCGACCATCTTCGTCACTGTGCCCTTCGTGGCCCGTGAACTGATCCCGCTGATGCAAGAGCAGGGCACCCAGGAAGAAGAAGCTGCACGCTTGCTGGGTGCCAATGGCTGGCAGATGTTCTGGCACGTCACCGTGCCGAACATCAAATGGGGCCTGATCTACGGCGTTGTCCTGTGTACAGCGCGGGCGATGGGCGAATTTGGCGCGGTGTCGGTGGTTTCCGGGCACATTCGCGGGGTGACCAACACCCTGCCGCTGCACGTCGAGATCCTCTACAACGAATACAACCACGTCGCCGCCTTCGCTGTGGCCACCCTGTTGCTGATCCTGGCGCTCTTCATCCTGCTGCTCAAGCAGTGGAGCGAATCCCGTATTAACCGCCTGCGCGCCAGCGCCGCGGAGGAATAAACCATGTCGATCGAAGTCCGTAACGTCAGCAAGAACTTCAACGCCTTCAAGGCGCTGGACAGCATCAACCTGGACATCCACAGCGGCGAGCTGGTGGCCCTACTGGGCCCGTCGGGCTGCGGCAAAACCACCCTGTTGCGCATCATCGCGGGCCTTGAAACCCCAGACCAAGGCAACATCGTCTTCCACGGCGAAGACGTCTCGGGCCATGACGTGCGCGATCGCAACGTCGGTTTTGTGTTCCAGCATTACGCGCTGTTCCGCCACATGACGGTATTCGACAACGTGGCCTTCGGTCTGCGTATGAAGCCCAAGGGCGAGCGTCCGACCGAAACCCGCATCGCGGAGAAAGTCCACGAACTGCTGAACATGGTGCAACTGGACTGGCTCTCTGACCGCTATCCGGAGCAACTCTCCGGCGGCCAGCGCCAACGTATCGCCCTGGCCCGTGCCCTGGCGGTAGAACCTAAAGTATTGCTGCTCGACGAACCGTTCGGCGCCCTTGACGCCAAGGTCCGTAAAGAGCTGCGCCGCTGGTTGGCGCGCCTTCACGAAGACATCAACCTGACCTCGGTGTTCGTGACCCACGACCAGGAAGAAGCGATGGAAGTCGCGGACCGCATCGTGGTCATGAACAAAGGCGTGATCGAGCAAATCGGCTCACCGGGTGACGTCTACGAAAACCCGGCCAGCGACTTTGTTTATCACTTCCTGGGCGATTCCAACCGCCTGCATTTGGGCGAGGACAACCACGTCCTGTTCCGCCCGCACGAAGTGTCGTTGTCGCGTCACGAACTCGAAGACCACCATGCCGCCCAGGTACGCGACATCCGCCCGCTGGGTGCGACCACCCGGGTGACATTGAAGGTTGAAGGTCAAAGCGAGCTGATCGAAGTAGAAGTGGTCAAAGACCATGACAGCCTGACCGAACTGGCGCGCGGCGAGACGTTGTTCTTCAAGCCGAAGGTGTGGCAGAAGGCTTAAAAACACCTGAGCCAAATCCCCTTGGAGCTGCCGCAGGCTGCGATCTTTTGATCTTTAAACGTCAAAAGATCGCAGCCTGCGGCAGCTCCTACAGGGCTTTTAAGAGCCCATCGCGTCTAATGCCCCTGTCATTTTTGACAGTATACAAGCCAAGATTCGCACTTTAGATTCATGCCCTCATAGCGTGTAAACACATGATGTTTTAAAACGTACGCAGGGCATAACCATGGACCTCTACTCGACCCAACCCTCTGCCGCCAAATCCCTCGCAAATACCACCCGTGCGCATATTAATCGCAATGGCACAGGCTTCGATTACTCTCCAAATTGGTATGGCTCGGCCTTAAATGACGAACTGATTATGTTTGTCAGCAGGCGCATCGATAAGGGGGAACCCCCTTTCCCTATCGACTATGACGAGATTAACTTTACCTTTCAAAAAGGTTTGAAAGTTGGGACATACCCACTCGGTGAAGGTCGCTCAGAGGCAGTTTTACGTTATCGCTCTACCCTGCATGGCATCTGGTCTGAGGAACTTACGGCTTCTCTTGGCTCAATCACTATCACTCAGTTTGAAGTGATTAATGGTTACTACACCATTGTTGCCAGTTTTGAATTCAGTGGTGGTTTTGAAGATCCGAACAACGATGGCGGAACAGTCAACATAGAGGTCACCCAAGGCACCGTCACAATAAGCATTGCGCCATAACGTGAACAATGCTGTAGACCAAGGGTGTTATTAAACCGACACCCTTGATCTACAGGCAACTCACCCCGGGGGATCAGGGCTTTTTCAACTTCGGATTCGGAAAGAACTGCACCGCCTGCACCTTAGGGTCGGGGGCTTTTTGCAGCGCCGAAGTATTCACCCGCGTGCCCAATTCCTTGGGTACGGACAAACCTTGCTCGTTCAGCGTGTCGGAGTAGCCGCAGGCCACGCATTCGCGGTGCGGTATGTCGTCTTCGTTCCACATCAGCAACTTGTCAGGCTCGCTGCACGCCGGGCAGACAGCCCCGGCGATGAAGCGTTTTTTTGTCACATTGACCGGTGCATCACTCATGCTGCCGCGTCCTCAGTCAGGCCGCTGTGACGCAACAGGGCGTCAATCGAAGGCTCACGGCCACGGAAGTCCTTGAACAGTTCCATCGGTGCCAACGAGCCACCACGGGCCAGAATCGCCTGACGGAACGCCTTGCCGGTTTGCGGGTTGAACACGCCTTCTTCTTCAAAGCGCGAGAACGCATCGGCCGACAACACTTCAGCCCACTTATAGCTGTAGTAACCCGCCGCGTAACCGCCCGCGAAAATGTGCGCGAAGCTGTTCGGGAAACGGTTGTACGCCGGTGGACGCAGCACCGAGACTTCATCACGAATGCCTTCGAGTACCTGCGCAACACTGCGGCCGTCGCCGTGGGTGGCGTGCAGTTCGAAGTCAAACAGCGAGAATTCCAGTTGGCGGACCATCATCAGCCCGGACTGAAAGTTCTTGGCCGCCAGCATTTTATCCAGCAGGTCTTTAGGCAACGCCTCGCCGGTTTCGTAGTGACCGGAAATCAGCGCCAGGCCTTCCGGCTCCCAGCACCAGTTTTCCATGAACTGGCTTGGCAACTCGACCGCATCCCACGCCACGCCGTTGATACCTGACACGCCCGCGTGTTCGATCTCGGTCAGCATGTGGTGCAGGCCATGACCGAACTCGTGGAACAAGGTGGTCACTTCGTCGTGGGTCAGCAGCGCAGGCTTGCCGGCAACGGCTGGGGTGAAGTTGCACACCAGGTTGGCCACCGGGCTTTGCAGCTCGCCAGCGGCGGTGCGGCGACGGTCGCGAGCGCCGTCCATCCACGCGCCACCGCGCTTGTTGGCACGGGCGTACAGGTCAAAGAAGAAACGCCCGATGCGCTGGCCGTTTTCCTTGATTTCGAACAGGCGGACATCCGGGTGCCAGGTGTCGAAACCTTTGATTTCAGCAATGTCGATGCCGTACAGGCGGTTCACGATGACGAACAAGCCATCCAGCACTTTATCGATCGGGAAGTAAGCGCGCAGGGCTTCTTGCGAAACGCTGTAACGCTGCTCGCGCAGTTTTTCACCAAAGAAACCGGTGTCCCAGCTTTTCAGTTCAGGGAAGCCTTGCTCGGACGCATAGGCTTGCAACTGCTCAAGGTCACGCGCCGCAAACGGCTTGGTACGCTTGGCCAGGTCGCGCAGGAAAGTCAGCACCTGGTCCGGCGTTTCGGCCATTTTGGTGGCCAGGCTCAACTCGGCAAAGCTGCCGAAACCCAGCAACTTGGCCAGTTCCTGACGCAGGTCGAGGATTTCTTCCATCACCGGGCCGTTATCGAACTGACCGGCATTAGGGCCTTGGTCCGACGCACGGGTGCTGTACGCGGCGTAGACTTCTTCACGCAGGGCGCGGTCTTGGGCGTAGGTCATGACCGGGTAGTAGCTAGGGAATTCCAGCGTGATCAACCAGCCGTCCAGCCCTTTGGCCTGTGCCGCCGCGGCCATTTGCGCCTTGGCCGAATCGGTCAGGCCCGCCAGCGCGGCTTCGTCGGTGATGTGCTTGGTCCAAGCCTGAGTCGCGTCCAGCAGTTGGTTGGAAAACTTGCTGCCCAGCTCAGACAGTTTGCTCTGCACTTGGGCATAGCGCTTCTGCTCGGCTTCCGGCAGATCAATGCCCGACAAGCGGAAATCACGCAGCGAGTGTTCAAGAATGGTCTTTTGTGCCTGATCAAAGTCAGCCACTTGCGGGCTGTGGGCCAGGGCATCGAAGGCCTGGAACAGTTCGCGGTTCTGCCCCATTTCGGTGGAGTAAGCGCTCAAAGCGGGCAAACACGCCTCGTAGGCTTCACGCAGTTCAGCGCTATTGCACACCGCGTTGAGGTGGCTGACCGGGCTCCAGGCAGCGCCCAGGCGGTCATTCAACTCATCCATCGCCAGCACCAGACCGGCCCACGTCGGGTTCTTGCCCTGATCGGCGAGGATCTTTTGAATGCCAGCACGGTTGTCCGCGAGGATCTGCTCGATGGCCGGCTGGACGTGCTCAGGACGGATCGCCGAAAACGGCGGCAGGTCGTAGGGCTGCAATAGAGGGTTGTTCTCGCTCACGTTTGGCACCTTGGCTAGAAAAAATGGGGGATCTGTTGAGGTTTCACTGCAAAAACTGAACCACTCACCTCGATGTAATGAAACGTCAGCAGACCTTGGGCCATCTTAATTACAATCGACCGTTACCGCAGCCCTGTAACGCCCTATTACTGCTAAAGAAGGAAGCTATTTGTGTCCATCCGTCCGTTCCAGCAGCACACACCCACATTGGGCGAACGCGCCTTCGTCGACCGCTCGGCGGTTGTCATCGGCGACGTCGAGATCGGGGCCGACAGTTCGGTCTGGCCATTGACCGTGATTCGCGGCGATATGCACCGCATCCGCATTGGCGCGCGCACCAGCGTGCAAGACGGCTGCGTGCTGCACATAACCCACGCCGGGCCGTTCAACCCTGACGGTTTCCCGCTGCTGATCGGCGATGACGTGACCATCGCCCACAAAGTCATGTTGCATGGTTGCACCGTGGGCAGCCGTATATTGATCGGCATGAGCAGCATCGTGATGGACGGAGCGGTGATTGAAGACGACGTGATCGTGGGCGCCGGCAGCCTAGTGCCGCCGGGCAAGCGACTGGCCAGCGGCTTTCTGTATGTCGGCAGCCCGGTCAAACAAGTGCGTGAACTGACTGAAAAAGAGAAAGCCTTTTTTACCTACAGCGCTGGCAACTACGTGAAGCTCAAAGACCAGCACTTGGCCGAAGGCTACGACCAGCCCCTTTAAGCCGCCTATTGTGGAGCCTGCATGAAATACCAAAACGTATTGTTCGACCTCGACGGCACCCTGACCGACCCGCGCGAAGGCATCACCCGTTCGATCCAGTACGGCCTGAGCAAAATGGGCATAGAAGAGCCGGACCTGAGCAAACTCGAACACTTCATCGGCCCGCCGTTGCTGCAGGCCTTTATCGAGTTTTACGGATTCAGCGAAGCCCAGGCCTGGGAGGCCGTGGGTTTCTACCGCGAGCGTTTTTCGGTCACCGGCCTGTACGAAAACCACGTGTTTGACGGCATCACACCGCTGCTTGAGGACTTGGTGAAGCAGGGCCGCCAGCTGTACATCGCCACTTCCAAGCCACAGATCTACGCCCGCGAAATCGCCCGGCACTTTGACTTCGCCAAACACTTCAAGGTGATCTACGGCAGCGAGCTGGACGGTACGCGTACCAACAAGGTTGAGCTGATTGCCCACCTGATGGCCGAAGAAGGTCTGGACCCGGCGCAGACCCTGATGATCGGCGACCGCAAACACGACCTCATCGGCGCCCGCCACAACGGCCTGGACGCAGCGGCGGTGGGCTACGGTTTTGGCAGCTTTGAAGAGCTGAGCGCGCACGCGCCCAACTACCACTTTGAAACCCTGGCACAGCTTCATCAGGCGTTTAGATAAGCCCATCGAAGCGGGCTTGATCGCGATCTTTTAAACGACCAAAAGATCGCGAGGCAAGCTCGCTTCTACGCGAATCTCGCGTCGATTTCGCGCTGCAAATCCTGGCGCCAACCCAACAGGAACCCTAACTCCACCACCACAAACAGCGGCCCGATAATCAGCCCCGTCACATCGTCGATAAACGCCGGTTTGCGCCCTTCGTAGTAATGCCCGATGAACTGAATCACCCAGCCGACCACAAACAGCCCAACTCCCCAGCCCAACCACGCACCCGTACTCAGCGCCGCCAAGGTGTGCCCGAGCCAGACCGCCAGCCCCAGCAACACAGCCATCAATAACCCCAGGCGCCGTTCAAGGCGCAGGTAAAACACCGCACTGGCGATCATCACTAACACCGCAGGCGAAATACCCGCCCATTGCGGTCGCGACAACAGCACCGCCACGGCGATCACAATCAACGGGATACCCACGAAGTGAGTGACGATATTGCGTTTGTCACGGTGATAAGCGGCGTATTGGCTCAGATGATCAACCAGGCTTTTCATGGCAGTAGCTCGCGCGGTGGGCAACGAGCTGAGTGTAATACGCCGTCGCATTCTGAACAGCGAAGGTTTTTTGGTTATTAACAAATAGCTTCTTATTCCTTAGCGAATCTAAAAACCGTCCCTATACTGACTCGGTAACACACATACCGCTGGAGGCGCATAGCCATGGGCAATGAATCGATTCGCTATTTGATAGTGCCGGGTTGGCAAGGTTCGTCTGACGATCATTGGCAAACCCACTGGCAAAACAGCTTGCCGAACAGTGCCCGGGTGGAACAGGCCGACTGGTTGACGCCCCGCCGAGAGGACTGGATCGCCGCCTTGGCCGAGGCGATTGCCGCCGACAGCACGCCGGTGATCCTGATTGCCCACAGCCTGGGTTGCATCACCGTTGCACATTGGGCCGAACGTGCCCCCGCCAGCTTGCTGAGCCAGGTGCGCGGTGCCTTGCTGGTCGCCCCGGCGGATGTCGAACGCCCAACCTGTGCCCCTGCGTTGCGTAACTTTGCCCCGATCCCGACGCAAACCCTGCCGTTCCCGAGCCAAGTCGTCGGCTCAGATAACGATGCCGCCGCCAGCGCCCCTCGGGCCATGGAGTTCGCCCGCCAATGGGGCGCCGAGGTCGGCATTCTCAGCGGCGCCGGACATATCAACGTCAAGTCCGGCCACCAACGCTGGGAGCAAGGCTTCGCGTTTTTGTATCGCCTGCAAACCCGTATTGAGCACGGTGCCCTGCGCCGCGCCTGAATTTTTTGTAACGCCCGCGCCCACCCATCGGCGGCGGGCGGGAGCCCGCCATGAGCCTGCATGAAACCTTCGGTCAGCCGCTGTTGACCTTTCCCGATGCCGAAAAAAGCCCGCTGAGCATTCGCGCCAAAGCGTTGGTGTTTGTCGACCCGCGTTCGCGCCAATTGCGTGATGACCTGGAGCTGCTGGCGCCGCGCGCGCTGCCCGTTTTGATCCGCGGCGAAACCGGCACCGGTAAAGAACTGTTGGCCCGGCATATCCACCGCGCCAGCGACCGCACCGGTTTGTTTGTGTCAGTCAATTGCGGCGCGATCAGCCCGACGTATGCCGATGCCGAGCTGTTCGGGTACGCACCCGGCAGCCACAGCAGTTCAGCCAGCAGCCGCGCAGGGTGGTTCGGCTCGGCCAATGGCGGCACGTTGTACCTGGACGAAATCGGCGATTTGCCGTTAGGTATTCAGATCAAATTGCTGGCGGCGCTGGAAACCCACGAAGTCACCCGGGTTGGCGCCCATCAACCGAGCCCGGTGGATGTACGACTGGTCGCAGCCACCAGCATCGACCTGGCGCAGGCGGTGCAAGCCGGCAAATTCCACGAGCGTCTCTACCACTACCTCAGTGAAGGCCAGTTGGCGTTGCCGGCTCTGCGCGAACGGGTGGGCGATATTTTGTCGCTGGCCGAATACTTTCTGGGCATCTACAGCCAGCGCCTGAACCTGCCGGTGCCGTTTATCAGTGACAGCGCGCAGCGGGTGCTGGAGCGCCACACCTGGCCAGGCAATACCCGGGAGCTGGAGAACGTCATCCACTTTGCGCTGCTGGTGAGCACCGGCGAAGAGATCCGCCCCGAGCATTTGAATCTGCCCGACAGCCTGGGGCAGATTGAGCACTTTATTAAAGGCGCGACGGCACAGGAGCTGGCGGCGCTCAAACAACTGCTGGCATAACCCCACACGTGTAGGAGTGAGCTTGCCTCGCGATCTGTTAGACGATCAAAAGATCGCGAGGCCGTTGGCGCCTACAGGGAGAGAATTAAATAACAAAACGATCTAAGCGAATGAACAAATATTATTGTTCTGGAATAAAGAAAGTCGGTATCTTTCGCTCCGACTCCAATAAAACCGTTACTCACACGGTCATTTTTTAAGGATATGGCATGAAAAAGGTTCTGTTGTTTACCGCATTGGCGGCTGCCCTGACGGCAGGCCTGGCACAAGCGAACGAAAAACTGGTGGTCGCTGCGACCCCGATTCCTCACGCTGAAATCCTTGAAGTGGTTAAACCGATCCTGGCCAAAGAAGGCGTGGATCTGGACATCAAAGTCTTCACCGACTACGTCCAACCTAACGTACAGGTCGCGGAAAAACGTCTGGACGCCAACTACTTCCAGACCCTGCCATATCTGCAGAACTTCAACGAAGGCAAAGGCACCAACCTGGTAACCGTGGTCGGTGTGCACGTTGAACCCTTCGGCGGCTACTCGAAGAAAGTTAAAGACATCAAAGACCTGAAAGACGGCGCAACCATCGCGATCCCTAACGAAGGTAGCAACAGCGGCCGTGCCTTGCTCCTGCTGCAGAAGAACGGTCTGATCGAACTGAAAGACCCGAGCAATGCCTTGGCCACGCCTAAAGACATCGCCAAGAACCCGCACAACTTCAAGTTCAAAGAGCTTGAGTCCGCACTGCTGCCGCGCGTGCTGGACCAGGTTGACCTGGACATGATCAACACCAACTACGCGCTGGAAGCGGGCCTGAACCCAGCTAAAGACGCGTTGATCATCGAAGACGCCAAGTCCCCATACGTGAACTTCCTGGTGGCTCGCCCGGACAACAAAGACAGCGACGCTATTCAAAAGCTGTCCAAGGCGCTGACCAGCCCAGAAGTCAAAGCCTTCATCGAGAAGAAGTACAACGGTGCGGTCGTGCCAGCGTTCTAATCCAACGCCCACCCACTCAAAACGCCGACGGCTCCTACAGCGTCGGCGTTTTTTAGTATTTGGCAATAGTACCTAGCAGATTTCACAGGTAGGCAAGGTCTGGCATTGGGGCAAAGCTGGGGGGACTTCCAGCATAGAGCCAACCCACATGCCTCTTAAACGCTATGCCTACGACCCTCTGGATCGCCTGACAACCACCACAGTGGTCGCCCAGCCATCGACTCAGCGTTTTTATCACCATGATCGCTTGGGCACTGTACGCCAGGGTGAAGACAGCCTGACAGTCTTTCAAAATCACGACCAGTTGCTGGCTGAAAAACGCACAACCGCCACTCTGTTGCTGGGCACCGACCTGCAACGCAGCGTGCTGCACTCCCTCAGCGGCGTACACCAACACCCGCGGGCTTACACCCCCTATGGTCATCAGGGTGGGCAGCCTGGCCTGTTGGGGTTTAACGGAGAAGCGCCCGATCCGTTGACCGGCCACTATCTGCTGGGCAACGGTCACCGCGCGTACAACCCCGTATTGATGCGCTTTAACAGCCCCGACACGTTGAGCCCGTTTGGAGCCGGAGGAGTGAACCCCTACAGCTATTGCCTGGGTGATCCGGTTAACCGGATAGACCCCAATGGACAGTTTTCCTTTGCCTTGATAGCCCCTGTGGTCCTGTCGGTCATTGGGCTGGGCGGGACAGCGGTCGGAGCAATTCCCTCTGTGGGCTTTTACGCATCCTTAAAAGCGTTAAAAGCTGGCCCCCTCAAGGTCGTTGATCTTGCGAAGGTCGCTGGTGTGGGGTTTACAGCCTCCGCAGGTATTATCGGCACCGTTCGATTGAGCCTGGCAGCGGGAAATAACAACACAGGCAGCACTGAAATGACCGTGGCGGGCGTGGCCTTGGCCATTTTAGGTTTAAGCAGCTCTATCTTGGCCACTAAGCTGGGCTGGAGAGGCATTAGAAAGGCAGCCAGAGCTAAGAGAGTTGCCGAGTTAATGGGTGAAAGGCGCTCTACTTCCTTAACGTCGAGCTCAACCTCGTCACACACTGTTAAACAAACCACCGAAGAGGGCACCTCCGTACCGCCAACGCCCAAGCCTCGGAAGCCCAACACCAATATACCCGCTCCCGGGCTTCTACCTTGGGTAAGCCGGATACGAGGGGCTTGATCGCTCTATTAATCCGCCCAATGCCAAGCCGGTTGATCCAGCATTCGCTGCCCCACCACCTCGGTCTGGCCGAGGTTTTTTTCCAGCACGATGCAGTTGCACTCCGGGTCTTGCTGCAAGGCAGCAATCAGCCGTCGGGCGTGGGACACCACCCACACCTGGGAATGATGAGAAGTGCGAATGATCAACCGCGCCAGCGCAGGCAGCAGGTCGGGGTGCAGGCTGGTTTCGGGCTCGTTGAGCACCATCAGCGTCGGTGGGCGCGGGGTGAGCAGGGCAGCCACCAGCAGCAGGTAGCGCAAAGTGCCGTCCGACAGCTCTGCGGCCGACAACGGCCGCAACAAGCCTTCTTGATAAAACTCGATTGCAAAGCGCCCGCCGACTAACGCGTTGATCTTGAGGCGAGCACCGGGGAAGGCGTCGCTGATGGCGTTGTGCAGCGCCTGCGAGTCACCCATTTCCAGGATGGTTTGCAAGGCTGCCGCCAGGTCGCGGCCATCGTGGTGCAGCACCGGCGTGCGCGTACCCAGTTGCGGCTGACGCACCGGCGCATCAGGATCGGTGCGAAAGTGATCATAAAAACGCCAACCACGGATCGACTCACGCAGTTGCAGCACTTCGGGCGAAGTCTGCAAGCTGCCCACCTGGTCGAACAGGCTGTCGAACATCGGCGTATGTTGCGCCAGCACCTCCCAACTGCGCCCGGCACGGGCACGAATCATCGGCCCATTTCGCTCCACCAGCTCACTGGCCGGGCGGTAGCAAGGGCCAACCCAAATGCTCTCATGCTTGATTTGCGGGTCGAGGGTAAACGCAGAGCGCTCAGGCGGTGAGATCCCCAAGGCGATGGCGTAGCTGAAGTCTTGGGCGGCAAAGCCCAGGCGCAGGCGTTTGACCTTGTTTCGCGGCCCGCCCTCAATCGCCACTTCGCCGGATTTCATGCGCCGCGAGATCACCTCAGGCCCGGCCCAATACGTGGACTCCAGCCCGCCTTCACGCGCCAGCGCATTGATCACCCCGCCCTGAGCCGTTTCGGCCAACAACCGCAGCGCACGGTACAGATTGGATTTACCGCTGCCGTTAGGGCCGGTTATCAAATTAAGCCGAGCCAAGGGAACGACCAATTGATTGATAGATCGATAATTGGCCACCGCCAGTGTGGTGAGCATGCGTGACCTCAACGTGAGTGTAGATAGCAGCAAACAGAGTCCCACAAAGTCTGAACCCTGTTCTACGCTATGTGACGGATTGTCCCGATCAATCAGCATCAAGCAAAGGAGTCTGCATGGCTGGTCCACGAATCAAGTGTGTTTGGGGCTTGAGCCTTTTGGCGCTCCTGACGGCTTGCGGTAAGGAAGGCCCCAAAGAGCCTTTATCACCACGGGTTTATGTACAAGAAGTTACCACCCGCGAATTTGCACCACCCATTGCGCTCAGTGGCGATATTCAGGCTCGGGTCGAAACGCAGCTTTCCTTTCGTGTGGGCGGCAAGATTATCGAACGTAAAGTCGATGTCGGTGATCACATTCAGGCCAATCAAGTCTTGGCACGTCTGGACCCCAAGGATCTGAAGATCCAGGTCGACACCGCACAAGCCAACGTGTATGCCCAACAGGCGCAAGTGGTACAAACCCGCGCCGCTTATGTGCGTCAGCAAAAATTGCTGCCCAAGGGCTACACCAGCCAAAGCGAATACGATACGGCCTACGCGGCCCAGCAGAGCGCCCAAAGTGCCTTGGCCGCCGCACAGGCGCAATTGGCCAATGCCCGTGAGCAACTCAGTTACAGCAACCTGGTGGCCGAAGCACCGGGCATCATCACCGCGCGCCAGGCTGAGGTCGGGCAAGTGGTACAGGCCACCATGCCGATGTTTTCGCTGGCCCGTGATGGTGCCCGCGATGCGGTGTTCAACGTGTACGAGTCGCTGTTTATCGAGCCGCCCAAAGACCCCACCGTGCACATCACGCTGCTGAACAATCCCGAGGTCCAGGCCAAGGGCTTTATCCGCGAGATCACGCCCGCCGTGGCAGCCCAAAGCGGCACGTTGCAGATCAAGGTGCAGCTGGACTCACTGCCCAAGGGCATGGATTTAGGCTCGATTGTCAGCGTCAACCTGACCCCGGCGCCGCAACGCAGCATTGAGATGCCGTGGTCGGCCCTGACCAAAGATGAGAGCGAACCGGCGGTGTGGGTGGTCGACGGCGATAACAAGGCCCGCCTGCAGAAAGTCAAAGTGGGGCGCTACCTGACCGGCAGCGTGATCATCAGTGAAGGCCTCAAGGACGGAGAACAGGTGGTGGTCGCAGGCGGACAATTGTTACACCCCGGCATGATGGTCGAGATCGCCCCCACGCCAGCAGGGGGGATGGCGCTATGAACCGTTTATGGATAGCCCCCTTCGCGGCCTTGTTTCTGTTCGGTTGCTCTGAAAAAAAATCGCCCGAGCCTCCCGTCAGGCCGGTGCTGTACGTGCTGGCCAAACCGGACCTGACCCAACACCTGGGCCGCTTTGCCGGCAATATCGAAGCGCGCTACGAAAGCACACTCGGCTTTCGCGTACCGGGGCGCATTGTGCGGCGTTATTACGATGTGGGCGCCATGGTCAAGGAAGGCGACATTCTGGCCAGCCTCGACCCGACCGATCAGCAAAACAATGTGCGGGCAGCCCAAGGCGATCTCGACAAGGCCCAGGCGCAGTTGATCAACGCCCAGGCCAATGCCCGTCGTCAGCAAGAGCTGTTCAACCAGGGCGTGGGCGCACAAGCCCAGCTGGACACGGCACAAGCCGACCTCAAAACCACCCAGGCCTCTGTGAAACAGGCGATGGCGGCGCTCAATCAGGCCAAGGACCAGCTCAGCTACTGCAACCTGCGCGCAGACCATGACGCGGTGATCACCGATTGGGCGATCGAAGCCGGCCAGGTGGTCAGTGTCGGTGAAGCCGTGGCCACCCTGGCGCGGCCTGAAATCAAAGAAGCGGTTATCGATCTGCCGGCGCCGCTGGCCGAAGCGCTGCCCAAGGACGTGACGTTCCTGGTCGCCGGGCAACTGGACCCGAACGTCAACACCAAGGCCCATGTGCGCGAAATCGCGCCACAAGCCGACAGCGCCACCCGCACCCGACGCGTACGCCTGACCCTGGACCAGACGCCACCGGCTTTCCGCCTGGGCAGCTCCATCAGCGTGACGGTCAGCAGCCCGATTACCCAGCACTTCCAGGTCCCGCTGACCGCTCTGCAAGAAACCGATGGCCAGACCCGCGTCTGGGTCGTAGACCCGCAAACCCACACCGCCAACACCCGCGATGTGACCGTGTGGCGCCGCGTGGGCAACAGCGTCTTGCTCTCGGGCGGTATCAACAACGGTGACGCCGTGGTCAGTGCAGGCGCTTACAGCCTCAAACCCGGACAGAAAGTCAGACTCGACAAGGAAAGCTCGCAATGAATGGGAAATTTAACCTGTCCGAGTGGGCCCTCGAGCATCAATCATTCGTGTGGTACCTGATGTTCGTCGCGGTGCTTGCCGGGTTCTTTTCGTACTTCAATCTGGGCCGCGCCGAAGACCCCAGCTTTACCATCAAAACCATGGTGATCCAGACCAAATGGCCCGGCGCTACGGTGGATGACACCATGCTGCAAGTCACCGACCGCATCGAGAAAAAACTCGAAGAGCTGGACACCCTCGATTACGTCCAGAGCTATACCCGGCCGGGTGAATCCACGGTGTTTGTGTTTTTGAAAGACACCACCAAGGCCGAGCTCATCCCGCATATCTGGTACGAGGTGCGCAAAAAGATCGGTGACATTCGCGGCGACTTCCCCCAAGGCATCATTGGCCCGGGGTTCGACGACGAGTTCGGTGATGTGTACGGCACGATCTACGCCTTTACCGGCGACGGCATCAGCATGCGCCAACTGCGCGACTACGTGGAGCAGGTGCGCCTGGGGATTCGCGACATTCCCAACCGCGGCAAGATGATGACCATCGGCGAGCAGGCCGAAACGTTCTACCTCGACTTCTCGACCCGCAAACTGGCCGCACTGGGCCTGGATCAGCAGCACATTCTGCAAAGCCTGCAAGAGCAAAACGCCGTGACCCCGGCAGGCGTCATTGAGGCCGGGCCCGAGCGCATGTCGGTGCGTGCATCGGGGCAGTTTCACAGCGTGGCCGACCTTGAGGCCGTGAACCTGCGGGTCAACAACCGCTTCTACCGACTGGCCGATGTGGCCGACATCACCCGCGGCTATGTCGACCCGGCCGCGCCGATGTTCCATTACAACGGCCAGCCGGCCATCGGCCTGGCCGTGGCCATGAACACCGGCGGCAACATTCAGGAGTTCGGTAAACAACTGCAGGAGCGCATCGACGAACTGACCGCACAACTGCCGGTTGGCGTGGGCGTGCACATGGTGTCTGACCAGGCCGAAGTGGTTCAGGTGGCCGTGCACGGCTTTACCAGTGCGCTGTTTGAAGCGGTGATCATCGTGTTGGCGGTGAGCTTTATCAGTTTGGGGCTGCGCGCGGGCATGGTGGTGGCGATCTCGATCCCGCTGGTGCTGGCGCTGGTCTTTGTGTTCATGGAGTTCACCGGCATCGCCATGCAGCGGGTGTCGCTGGGCGCGTTGATCATCGCCCTGGGCCTGCTGGTGGACGACGCGATGATCACGGTGGAGATGATGATCTCGCGGCTAGAGCTGGGTGAAACCAAGCAACAGGCCGCGACGTATGCTTATCACTCCACGGCCTTCCCCATGCTCACCGGGACCTTGGTCACGGTGGCGGGTTTTGTCCCGATTGGTCTTAACAACAGCGCGGCGGGTGAATACACCTTCACCCTGTTCGCGGTGATTGGCGTGGCGCTGCTGGTGTCGTGGATGGTGGCCGTATTGTTTGCCCCGGTGCTCGGCGTGCACGTGCTGCCGGCCAAGGTCAAACCCAAGCCCGAAAAACCGGGGCGGCTGGCCCAGGCCTTCAACACCGGCCTGCTGTGGTGCATGACCCATCGCTGGTGGACCATTGGCGGCACCGCGGCCATGTTCTTGGCCTCGGTGGTGGGCATGACCTTCGTCCAGAACCAGTTCTTCCCGGCCTCTGAACGCCCCGAAATTCTGGTGGACCTTAACCTGCCGCAAAACGCCTCGATCCAGGAAACCCTCAAAGTCACTCAACGCTTTGAGGAGTCACTCAAGGGCGACCCGGACATCGTGCGCTGGAGCACCTATGTGGGCGAGGGGGCGATTCGTTTTTACCTGCCCCTGGACCAGCAACTGCAAAACCCGTTCTTCGCCCAGTTGGTGATCGTCAGCACCGGCCTAGAGAGCCGCGACGCTCTGATGGAGCGCCTCAACAAGCGCCTGCGCCAAGACTTTGTGGGCGTGGGCAGTTACGTCCACACCCTGGAGCTGGGCCCGCCGGTGGGCCAGCCGCTGCAATACCGGGTGAGCGGCCCGAACATCGACCAGGTGCGCAAACACGCCATCGACCTGGCCACCGTACTGGACGCCAACCCGAACGTGGGCGAAACCCTGTTCAACTGGAACGAACCGGGCAAGGTGCTGCGCGTCGACATCGCGCAAGACAAGGCCCGCCAGTTTGGCTTGTCCTCCGAAGACGTCGCCCAGGTGATGAACACCATCGTGACCGGTGCGACGGTCAGCCAGGTCAAAGACAACATCTACCTGATCGACATCGTCGGCCGGGCCAATGGCAGCGAGCGCAACACGCCAGAGACCCTGCTCAACCTGCAGATCACCACCCCGAGCGGCACCTCGATCCCGTTGCTGGCGTTTGCCTCGGTGCGCTACGAGTTGGAGCAACCGCTGGTCTGGAGCCGCGACCGCGTCCCGACCTTGACCCTCAAGGCAGCGGTGCGCGGCGACATTCAAGCGGTTGACCTGGTGGACGATCTCAAACCGACCATCGATGACTTCATCGCCAAACTGCCGCAAGGCTACAAAGTCGAAACCGGTGGCACCGTGGAGCAGAGCGCCAAGGCCCAAGGCCCGATCGCCAAGGTCATCCCGTTGATGCTGTTTTTGATGGCGACCTTCCTGATGATCCAACTGCAAAGCGTGCAGAAAATGTTCATCGTGGTGAGCGTCGCGCCGCTGGGACTGATTGGTGTGGTGTTGGCGCTGGTGCCGACAGGTACGCCGATGGGCTTTATCGCGATCTTGGGGATCCTGGCGCTGATCGGCATCATCATTCGTAACACGGTGATTCTGGTGACCCAGATCAGCCAGTTCGAGCGTGACGGCTTCGACCCGTGGCACGCCGTGTTGCAGGCCACGCATCATCGTCGTCGGCCCATCTTGCTGACCGCGGCGGCGGCCAGCCTGGGCATGATCCCGATTGCCCGCGACGTGTTCTGGGGCCCGATGGCCTACGCCATGATCGGCGGCATCTTCTCGGCCACCTTGCTGACCTTGTTGTTCCTGCCAGCCTTGTACGTGGCCTGGTACCGCATCAAAGAAAACAAAAACCCGCCACCGGCCATTCACTGACCGGGTAGGAGCGAACTTGCCTCGCGATCTTTTGACCGTTAAAAGATCGCGAGCAAGCTCGCAGCCTGCGGGGCGTTACACCTCGCGCAACACCAACACCCCCAGCACATCGCAGCCTTCCTGCAACAACAACGAAGTTGCCTCGCACACCGCGCTCACATCATGCGGATCACTGCTGTAGGCGTTCATGTGGGACAAACTGCGCAACAAATTCTTGGCCGCCTGAAAGCGCTGCTCGGCACACGTGAGCAGGGCAGACACAGAGGCGCGGGTATCAATTAACAGGACGTTGGCATCGACAGGATTGTCGGTGAGCGGAAGAAAGTGCGACATGGTGAAACTCCTATGGATTAAGGAGCCACTTCAATCAGCTTGCACGCAGAGAGAGGGTGGCAGTTGTGCGCGGGTGTGCAAGACCGACCATAGGAACCCGGCAGACCCGAAGATCTCCCGCGCGCAACCGCCATAACGCAGAGTGCAGGCGCGGAGCCTACCAAGCGATATGGAAAATTGAAAACCTATGACTCAGGCTTGCACGCCCGAACGCTGATGATTCAGCGACGGAGCGGACTATAGGCAGCCCGCAACGGGCACCACAATGGGGGTAAGCGCCTGCAAGCCCCATCCCACATGAGTCAGGGAAAGGTCTGTAAATCATCTACACCAAGCGCGCTTTAGCTAAGGACCGCTGGTCTGCACGCTCTGAAGGTGTCAATTTCATCGCCCTATGATTGCAATGATTTCATTGATTGCATGAGGTTATTTATGGCCAGCATCACCATTAGAAACCTGGATGATCAAATCAAGGAACGCCTGCGTATAGAAGCAGCCCTTAATGGCCATTCCATGGAAGAAGAGGCTCGGCTTATCTTGCGCAGGGCATTAAGAAAACCCGCCCAAAACCCAGGTTTAGCCAGCCGTATCCGCGCTCGCTTCGCTGAGACAGGCGGCATTGAATTAGAGTTACCCACTAGAGATGAGCGTGTGCGCACCGTGGGCTTGGATGAATGATCATTCTCGATACCAACGTACTCTCTGAACTTATGCGCCCCCAACCCAGCCAGCCGTGGTTGCGTGGGTAGACGCTCAGCCATCTGATGATTTGTTTATCAGCGCCATCACCATGGCCGAAATACTTCACGGCATCGAGCGGCTTCCCGCTGGCAAACGTAAAGATCAGTTGCACGTCATTGCACAGGCTTTGTTCGACGAAGACTTTGCTGACAGAGTCTTGCCTTTCGATGCACATACGGCACCCCGTTACGCAATGTGGGTCGCAACCAGTCAAGCTTCAGGCAAGTCTCGCGACACGCAACGTTAAAGACTTCTCGCAAGGCACTTTGAATCTGATCAACCCATGGCTATTTGGCGAGTCCTGATGCCCGCTCCCACAGGTGTTACACAGGCCCTGTAGGAGCGAGCTTGCCTCGCGATCTCTAGATCTTGAACACCTAAAGATCGCCGCCCAGATTCAACGCACCAAATGCAGGAACTGCATATGGCGCTCGTACTGGTCGAGGATGTCGTTGATGATCTGGTCTTTGGTGTACCCCATCAGGTCGTAGTCCTGGCTGCCTTCACTCAGGTGCACTTCGGCACGGTAGTAACGGCGGTTGCGCAGTTCTTTGGGCCCCATGCCGCCACGGGCAAATGATGGGGTGAAGTAGCCGCGCATTTGCACCTGGTACACGAACGGATGCTGGTCACCGTGGCCGATCTCCAGGCTGACGTTGTCGAAAGCCAGATCCGGCTGGGTGACGACATTGAGGCCTTTTTCAACGAACACCGCGCTCACTTCTTCAATCGCCGGGCGCACGGTGGTGTCCATGAAGCGGTACACCTCGTCACGCGACGGGAAGTGCACGGCCTGGCTCAAGCGCTGACGCCAGCCACCACGCCCGCGCCGCGAGACCGCGACCGGGGCCAGCGAGTGCATCTGCGCGATCTTCTTCTGCGACTCCAGATAGAACGCCTTGTGCAGCCCCCACATCATGAGCAGCAAGATCAACGAGAACGGCAGCGAGGTCAGCACCACCGCCGATTTGAGCGCGTCGATGCTGCCCGAGAACAGCAGGGAGCTGGTCACCAGCGCGGTCAGCCCGCCCCAGAACACCCGCAGCCACTTGGGGCCGTCTTCATCGGCGTTATTGCCACGCGCCGAGAGGGTGGACAGCACCACGGTGCCGGAGTCGGCCGAGGTCACGAAGAACACAAAACTGATGAACACCGTCACGGTGATCACGGTTTTGCTCCACGGGTAGGTTTCGAGCAGCAGGTACAAGGCGCGCGACGGGTCGTCGATCGCGGCTTGGCCCAACGCCGTCAGGCCGTGGTTGAGCACTTGGTCGATGGCGCTGTTGCCGAAAATCGACATCCACGCCAGGGTGAAGCCCAGCGGAATCAGCAGCACGCCAAACACAAATTCGCGAATGGTGCGGCCACGGGAGATACGCGCAATAAACAGGCCCACAAACGGCGACCATGCGATCCACCAGGCCCAATAGAACACGGTCCAGCCGCCCAGCCAGTCGCTTGGCTTGTCGTAGGCATACACATCAAAACTCTTGGTCGGCAGCGCGCCCAAATAGTCACCGATGTTCTGGATCAAGGTGTTGAGCAAATGCTGGGTGGGCCCGGCGAACAACACAAACAGCAGCAGCACACAGGCCAGCAGCATGTTGATGTCGGACATCACGCGCACGCCTTTGTCGACGCCCGCAATGGCCACCAAAATGGCCGCGCCCATCATCAGGGTGATCAACCCCACTTGAATCCATTGGGTATGCGGCACGCCGAACAGGTAATCGAGCCCGGAGTTGAGGTGCAGCACCCCAAACCCCATGTCGGCGCCCAGACCAAACACCGTGGCGATGATGCCAAAGCCGTCTACCGCGTAGCCGATGGGGCCATTGATGCGTTTACCAATCAGCGGGTACAGCGCCGAACGCAGCGCCAGCGGCAAGTTATGCCGGTAGGCAAAGTACGCCAGCGCCATGCCGACAAAGGCAAACACGCCCCAACCGTGCAGGCCCCAGTGCAGAAACAGCAACTGCATGCCTTGGCGCGCCGCCTCGGCGTTACCGGCCGGGCCTTGTGGCGGGTTGAGCATGTGGGTGAGGGGTTCTGACACACAGAAGAAAAATAGCGTGATGCTGATCCCGGCGGCGAAGAGCATGCCCGCCCAGGACAGGTAACTGAACTCAGGTTCGTCGTGGTCGGCACCGAGCTTGATCTTGCCGTAGCCGGACAAGGCGGTGACGACCACGAAGATCAGATACAGGGTCATCGCTAGCATGTAGTACCAGCCGACCGTATTGGCCGCCCAGTTTTGTGCCGCCAACAGCCATTCACCGGCGGCTTCGGGCAATGAAATCACCACCAGCCCGAAGACCAGAATAAACGCGGCGGCAAAGTAGAACACCGGCGGGTTCATGCGGATGAGAGACGTCTGCGACGTCGAAGGTGCACTCATGGCAAATACACCTCGCAGCAGTGATACAGGCGTAAAAAGAGCGAGTTCGGCAAAGGTTAGCCTCCTGTTGTGAGCGGGCAGCGGACCACCGGTTTAACTTGAACGAGCATTCAAGTTAAACATGGATGGCGTGTGAGGACTAATCGCTACCCTTGGCTACACGCGTCTTACGTTAGCTCATGGCAAGGTATGACACATGCCCGCGTACGAACGTTCAGCCGTTATGGCACGGGGCTATCCGGGATTTGCCGACGGCTGGTCGCGGGCAGGATTTGGGGGGGTGAAAAAAATTCTAAAAAAATGAGGCGCGTAGCTTTCCGATCAAAAAATAGCCAAATTCAATGGTCTGATTTCACCCATCCAGATCGCATGATCGGTGTGATCCAGCAGGTCATTGCCCGTGTCGGGGTGCAGAAAGATCACCAGCCCGTGTCGGCTGATGGCCAGCCACGGCAGGACGATGCCAAGCATTTCGGGGCCGAAGGCCAATTGGCAGCTCCAGTCGGGGTGCGGGCCGACCGGGCGTTCGTGGACGCGGCCCATTTGAATACCAAACCGGTGCGCCGCTTCTTCGCACAGGGCGCGCGCCTGCTCGATGGTGCTGGCGTCGTAATAGACGTGGGCGTGATAGCCCTTGATTCGTTGCATAAGCGCCTCTTTAGAAGGTAACGGTCCCTGTTTTTGATGCCCTTAAGCCCGCATCGAAAGCTTCATTCTTGTACTACGGCGACATGGTAGGGTGCTGGCTTGCACTTCAACCTGACGAGAGCGCTATGCCCCAGCTCAATCGTGCACACATCCTGCCATTTTTAAATTGGCTGCCCCAGCAGACCCGCGCAAGTGTAGGCCGTGATGCGATGGTGGGTTTGAGTGGTGCAATTCTGGCACTGCCGCAGTCCATTGCCTACGCCTTGATTGCAGGCCTACCACCGGAATATGGGCTGTATGCGGCGATTGTGCCGGTGATTATTGCCTGTTTGTGGGGCTCGTCGTGGCATTTGATCTGCGGTCCGACGGCGGCGATTTCGATTGTATTGTTTGCCAGTATCAGCCCGCTGGCCGTGCCCGGCACGCAGGACTACATCGGCCTGATCCTGCTGCTGACGTTTCTGGCGGGGATTTTCCAGTGGCTGCTGGGGATGCTGAAGTTCGGCGCACTGGCCAATTTTGTTTCGCACTCGGTGGTGCTTGGGTTCACCCTCGGCGCGGCGGTGGTGATTGCACTGGGCCAGTTACCCAATGTGCTGGGCGTGGATGTGCCGGGCAAGGCCACTGCGCTGGACAGCCTGCTGACGTTGCTCAGGCATGTTCGGGACTTCGATCCGGCCTCGCTGGGGCTGGGCCTGGGGACGGTGCTGTTAGGCGCCGCGCTCAAATATTGGCTGCCACGCTGGCCGACGCTGTTGATAACGCTGGTGCTGGCCAGTGTGGCCGTATGGGTGTTGCCGCAGGTGTTTGGGCATGTGCAGCTGGTGCAGGCTTTTGTCGGGCGGTTACCGCCGCTCAGCCCACTGCCGCTGGACGTGGAGACGGTGTTGCGTCTGTTGCCGAGTGCCGTGGCGGTGGGCATGTTGGGGCTGGTGACCAGTTTGTCGATTGCCCGCTCAATCGCGACACGTTCGCAGCAAATGCTCGACGCTAACCAAGAGATTCGTGCACAGGGCTTATCCAATATCGCGGGTGCGTTGTTCTCGGGGTATTTGTCGTCGGGTTCATTTACCCGCTCGGGGCTCAATTACGAAGCCGGTGCCCGCTCGCCGCTGGCCGGGGTGTTTTCCGCGTTGTGGGTGGCGCTGTTTGCGGTCACCGGCTCGGCGCTGATTGCACACATTCCGATCCCGGCCATGGCGGGCAGTATTTTGCTGATCAGTTGGGGGCTGGTGGACACGCGTGGCATTCGCGCGTTGTGGCGCGTGAGCCGCGCCGAGTTCGCGGTGATGGCGCTGACCTGCATCGCCACCTTGTTGCTGGAGTTGCAAACGGCGATTTACGCGGGGGTGCTGGCTTCGCTGTTCTTCTATCTCAAGCGCACCTCGCGCCCGCGCATCCAGCAATGGACAGAGGGCGATGAAGAGGTGTTACGGGTGGGCGGGTCGATCTTTTTTGGTGCCAGCCATTACCTGCAAGTGCGATTGCAGCGCACCCACGGGCAACAGGTGGTGATTGAAGCGCAGCAGATCAACTTTATCGACTATTCGGGCGTGGAGATGCTGCACCAGGAAGCCCGCCGGTTGCTGGGGCTGGGCCGCAGCCTGACCTTGCGCCGGGCGCGGGCGCCGGTGGTGGAAGAATTGAAGAAGCTGGAAGGCGCGGACAACTGCCCGATTTTATTTGAGGACTGACCTGTAGGAGCGGGCTTGCCTCGCGATCTTTTTGAAGATCAAAAGATCGCGAGGCAAGCTCGCTCCTACAAGGGGTTTACTGCGCCAGCAACCGACGCAATTCGGCCAGCGCCGGGGCGGTGTCCGGACGCACGCCGCGCCACAGGTAAAAAGCTTCAGCCGCCTGTTCAGCCAACATGCCCAGACCATCCATGACGTGACCCGCGCCATGGGCGGTGGCCCACACACAAAACGGCGTCGGCTCCTTGCCGTACATCATGTCGTAGCACAGGGTGTTACCCGGCTCGATGAGGCTGCTGGCAATCGGCGGCACTTCACCGGCCAAACTGGCCGAGGTCGCGTTGATGATCAAATCGACCGGCTCGTGCAACCAGTCAAAACCACTGGCGGCCACCGGCCCCAGATCACTGAACAATTCCACCAGCGCTTCGGCTTTTTCGACCGTGCGATTGGCGATGGTCACCGACGCCGGACCTTCGGCCAGGATCGGCTCCAGCGCGCCACGTACCGCTCCGCCCGCGCCGAGGATCAAAATGCGTTTGCCCTTGAGGCTGAAACCCGCATTCACCGTCAGATCGCGCACCAGCCCGGCACCATCGGTGTTATCGCCCAACAACGTGCCGTCGAGCTGTTTGTGCAGGGTGTTCACCGCGCCCGCGCGCTGCGCCCGGGCGGTCAGGCCGTTGGCCAGGCGATAGGCGTCTTCTTTGAATGGCACAGTGACGTTAGCCCCGCGACCCTGCTGGAAAAACGCCGAGGCGCTGCCAGAAAAGTCGTCGAGCGGTGCGAGCAGCGTGTCGTACTGCATCGACTGCCCGGTTTGCTCGGCAAACAGACGGTGCAGCACCGGCGATTTGCTGTGGGCGATCGGATTACCAAAAACGACGTAACGGTCCATCAGCAGGTTCCTCAGGCAAAATCAGGCGTTGGCCAACCAGTCGCGGTCTTGCAGAAAGTACTCCGTCAGCCGGGCCTCTTCACTGCCAGGCGCCACTTTCCAGTCATAGCCCCAACGCACATGGGGCGGCAGCGACATCAGGATAGATTCGGTTCGCCCACCCGATTGCAGGCCGAACAGGGTCCCGCGATCGTGCACCAGGTTGAATTCGACGTAGCGGCCCCGGCGATATTCCTGGAATTCGCGCTGTTGGGCCGTGTAGGCGTCAGCCTTGCGGCGCTGCACAATTGGCAAGTAGGCGTCGATAAAGGCGTCGCCGATGGCACGCACGAAGGCGAAGCTGGTGTCGAAGTCCCACTCGTTCAGGTCATCGAAAAACAAGCCGCCGATGCCACGCGGCTCGTTGCGGTGCTTGATGTGGAAGTAGCGGTCGCACCAGGCTTTGTAGCGCGGGTATACGTCGGCGCCGAACGGGGCGCAGGCCTGCTCGGCCACGCGGTGCCAGTGCACGCAGTCTTCTTCAACGCCGTAGTAGGGCGTGAGGTCGAAGCCGCCACCAAACCACCAGACCGGCTCTTCGCCTTCTTTTTCAGCGATAAAAAACCGCACGTTGGCGTGGGATGTCGGCACATGTGGGTTATGCGGGTGGATCACCAGCGATACGCCGAGGGCTTCAAAGCCACGGCCCGCCAGCTCCGGGCGATGGGCGCTGGCAGAAGGCGGCAAGCCGCTGCCAAACACGTGGGAAAAGTTCACACCGCCTTTTTCGATCACCTGCCCGTTTTCGATCACACGGGTCCGCCCGCCACCGCCTGCCGGACGCTCCCAGGCGTCTTCGATGAAGTGCGCGCCGCCATCTTCGGTTTCCAGCGCAGCGCAGATACGGTCTTGAAGGTCGAGCAAGTAGGCTTTAACGGCCTCGGTGCGAGTAGTCATGACATCACCTTAAATCGGGCAAAGCGACAGAGCGGGGCCGCCAGCGAAGGGCGGCTAGCATAACACCGCACTTGTCCTCGTCGCAGTTGACGAAGATCACGCTAAAGCGTTGGATAGGGCCTTCGTCAATTCAGCAAGGACAGTGCAAATGGCTAAACGTATCCAGTTTCGGACCCTCGGCGGGCCCGAAGTACTTGAGTATGTCGACTACCAACCTGCCGAGCCGGGCCCGCAGCAAGTACGTGTTCGTAACCAGGCCATTGGTCTGAACTTCATCGATACCTATTTCCGCAGCGGCCTGTACCCACTGCCTGAGCTGCCATCGGGGCTGGGCAATGAAGGCGCTGGCATCGTCGACGCGGTCGGCAGTGACGTACACAACGTCAAGGTCGGCGACCGCGTGGCTTACGGCACTGGCCCGCTGGGGGCCAACAGTGAATTCCACGTGTTGCCTGCCGCGAACGTGGTGAAGCTGCCGGACGATATTTCGTTCGAACAAGCCGCTGCCGTCATGCTCAAGGGCTTGACCGTGCAATACCTGTTGCGCCAGGCCTACGAGGTTAAAGCCGGGGACACCATTCTGTTCCACGCGGCCGCCGGGGGCGTCGGCTCGATTGCCTGCCAATGGGCAAAAGCGCTGGGCGCCAAACTGATCGGGACAGTCAGCTCGCAAGAAAAAGCAGCCTACGCCAAGGCGCTGGGCGCCTGGGAAACCATCAACTACAGCCATGAAGACGTGGCCCAGCGCGTACTGGAACTGACCGACGGCAAGAAAGTCCCGGTGGTGTACGACGGCGTCGGCAAAGACACCTGGCTCACGTCGCTGGACAGCCTGGCGCTGCGCGGCCTGATGGTCAGCTTCGGCAACGCATCGGGTGCGGTGACGGGCGTGAACCTGGGGATTTTGTCGCAGAAGGGTTCGCTGTACGTGACTCGTCCAACTTTGGCGGGCTACGCCAACACGCCGGAAAACCTGCAAAAAATGGCCGACGAGCTGTTTGAGATGGTCCGCAGCGGCAAGATCAAAGTTGAGATCAGCCAACGCTTTGCGTTGAAAGACACGGCCAAGGCTCACATCGAACTGGCATCGCGCCGCACCACCGGCTCGACAATTTTGCTGCCGTAACACACCTTGCCTCGCGATCTTTTAAACGTACAAAAGATCGCGAGGCATGCTCGCTCATACAGATTTAGTGGGGGTTACGCCGGGCGCATGACCTTGCCGGTCGCCAGATCACGGATCAGGCTGGGGTTTTTACGCCCGCCCAAGTTGCCGCCCAGCACGTGATCAATCTGCCCGCGAAAGTACTGCTCAACTTTTAACCGCGTACGGGCTGACGGCAAACCTGCCGGGTTGGCAGACGTGGACACAATAGGCCCCACCAGCGCACACAGCTCACGCACCAGCGGATGATCGCTCACGCGCAACGCCACGGTGTCATGCTGGCCGGTGATCCACTCCGGCAGCAAATCCTGATGCGGCACCAGCCAGGTGTTCGGCCCGGGCCAGGTGCTGGCCATGCGGTCAATCCAGTCCTGGGGGAAGTCCTCGAACAGAAAATCGAACTGGTGAATATTGTCGGCAACCAGAATCAGGCCTTTGTCCACAGGTCGCGATTTGATCGCCAGCAAACGTTCAACCGCGTCTTCATCCCACGGGTCGCAGCCCAGGCCCCAGACAGCTTCGGTGGGGTAGGCGATCACACCGCCCGCGCGTATGGCTCGTGCTGCTTGTTGGACGCGCCAGGTGCTGATCATTGAGTGTCTCCAGATATGTGCTGGGCGCAGTGTACTTAGCTGGCGCGAGCAAACCAACGCCCGCCCTCAAACACCACGTGCCCGTCGAGTTCAAGTTCAGTCAACGCCGCCAGCAACCGGGGCAACTCCCAGCCGCTGGCACAGGCCAGGGCTTCACTGGTGTAGGGCGCTGCTTGCAACAATTGCACTAATGGATGACAGCTGTGTGTGAAGAGTTCACTTGTGGATAAGGGCATTGAGCGCCAGCCGCGCAAGCCTTCCAGGATGTGTTCCACCGTTTCGACCAGAGTCGCGCCATCGCGTATCAGTTGATGACACCCACGCGCGCCCGGGTGATGAATAGAACCCGGCAGGGCGTAGACCTCTCGGCCTTGTTCGGCCGCCAGACGGGCAGTGATCAGCGAGCCGCTGGCCACACTGGCTTCGACCACCAGCACGCCCAAGGACATGCCGCTGATGATTCTGTTGCGCCTGGGGAAGTTGGCCGACAGCGGCCCAGCGTCCAGCGGAAACTCCGAAACCACCGCGCTGCCGTTGGCAATCATCGCGTCTGCCAGCGCGCGGTGGCGCTGTGGATAAAGTTTTTCGAGGCCGGTGCCCAACACGCCGATGGTCTGCCCGCCCATGTCCAATGCAGCCTGATGTGCAGCCCCGTCGATACCCAGCGCCAACCCGCTGGTGATCACAAAACCGGCGCCAGCCAAACATCGCGAAAAGGCTGTCGCGGTGTCCAGCCCAGGCCGTGAAGCACGCCGGCTGCCCACCATCGCCAGCTGGGGTTTTTCCAGAATGGCAGGGTCGCCGGCCACGAATAACAGGGGCGGCGCGTCTTTTATTTCACTCAATAAGGCCGGGTAATCGGGCTGATCGTGCAGCACCACATGTTGCTTGCAGCCCTCAAGCCAGCGCATTGCAGCGCTAGCGCCGTCACGCACGTCGGGGTTGCGCCGCGCGTCGCTGCAGGCGGCAGGCAAGCCCAAGGCCCGCCATGCGCTGGCCGGGGCACTGAGCGCCGAACTGGCCGAGCCAAAGGCACGAAACAAGGCGTGGTAACGCTGGGGGCCAACCTCTGGCAGGCGGTGTAAACGCAAACGGGCTTCCAGCTCGGCTGGGGAAATATCAGACAGCGACATCGGATCATCCTTGATCTGTTTCAGCAGCGTTACGGTAGGAGCAACCTGTGGATAACTCTGTTAACAAGTTGTTGGGCACGTGTCGGTAACCCTGAGTGTGATCGTTAGTCAGTCCTTGAAATAACGTCAGCACCCCCAACGTTAGTTGAACGCTCCCCACAGGCCGCGCACATTGGTTTCAAACTGCGACACGCCCACCACCTGCAGCCGGGCAGCTAGTCGTTTCATCCGGGGTTGAATCCCTTTATTATGTGCGCTCGCGTGAAACGCCAGAGCCCGAGCGGGCTCTCTCTGAAGGAGACGTTTTGCACAGGTTGCCGAGTCTTCAAGACGCCCTGACAACCGTTTTTGAATCTTCCACACAGTGCCCCAATCAAATTTATGGCTATTTTAAACATCCTCGAATTTCCAGACTCGCGTCTGCGTACCATCGCCAAGCCGGTGACGGTTGTGGACGACGAAGTCCGTCAGTTGATCGATGACATGTTTGAAACCATGTACGAAGCCCCTGGCATTGGTCTGGCGGCCACCCAGGTCAACGTGCACAAGCGCATCGTGGTCATGGACCTGAGCGAAGACCGCAGCGCGCCGATGGTGTTTATCAACCCCGAGTTCGAAACCCTGACCGACGAAATGGGCCAGTACCAGGAAGGTTGCCTGTCGGTGCCGGGTTACTACGAAAACGTGGACCGCCCGCAGCAGGTCAAGATCAAAGCGCTGGACCGTGACGGCAAGCCTTTTGAAATGACCGCCGATGGCTTGCTGGCCGTGTGCATTCAGCACGAGTGCGACCACCTCAACGGCAAGTTGTTCGTCGATTACTTGTCTACGCTCAAGCGTGACCGGATCAAGAAAAAGCTGGAAAAGCTGCACCGCCAGAACGCTTGATCCTCGGGTTAACCCTGCGCTTGTCTCGGACTCACTGTAGGACCGAGCTTACCTCGCGATGTTTTCAACGATCAAAAGATCGCGAGGCAAGCTCGCTCCTACAGGGTTATTCCCGCCTTCCCTCCATTCCAAGTGAGTAATCCATGACTGAGCCACTGCGCATCGTCTTTGCCGGCACCCCCGAATTTGCCGCTGAACACCTCAAGGCGCTGCTCGACAGCCCGCACGAGATCGTTGCGGTTTACACCCAACCGGACCGTCCGGCCGGGCGTGGGCAAAAGCTGATGCCAAGCCCGGTCAAGCAGTTGGCACTGGAACACAACATCGCCGTGATGCAGCCGCCCACCTTGCGTGCCCCCGAGGCGCAAGCCGAACTCGCGGCCCTCAAGCCCGACTTGATGGTGGTGGTGGCGTACGGCCTGATCCTGCCGCAAGTGGTGCTGGATATCCCGCGTTTGGGCTGCATCAACAGCCACGCCTCGCTGCTGCCACGCTGGCGCGGGGCGGCGCCGATCCAGCGCGCGGTCGAAGCGGGCGACGCGCAAAGCGGCGTGACGGTGATGCGCATGGAGGCGGGTCTGGACACCGGCCCGATGCTGCTTAAAGCCATTACCCCGATCAGCAGCCAAGACACCGGCGGCACGTTGCATGACCGCTTGGCCGAACTGGGCCCGCCCGCTGTAATCGAGGCCATTGCAGGCTTGGCTGACGGTACGTTGCACGGCGAGGTACAGGACGACAGCCTGGCGACCTACGCCCACAAGCTCAATAAAGACGAAGCGCGCATCGACTGGAACCGCCCCGCGATCGAGTTGGAGCGCCTGATTCGCGCGTTCAACCCTTGGCCGGTCTGCCATAGCACGCTCAATGGCGAAGCGCTGAAAGTGCTGGCCGCCACGCTGGCGGACGCCAAGGGCGAACCAGGGCAAATTCTCGACGCCAGCAAAGACGGCCTGATCGTCGCCTGCGGCGAAGGCGCGTTGTGCCTGACACGCCTGCAATTGCCCGGTGGCAAGGCGCTTAACTTCAGCGACTTGTTCAACAGCCGCCGCGAGAAGTTCGCCGTCGGCACCCTTCTGGGCACTGCGCAATGAACCCGCGTCTGGCCGCCGCCAAGGCACTGACTGCCGTACTCAACGGCAAGGCATCGCTGAACAGTTCGCTGCCGTTGCAACTGGACAAGGTGGATGCCCGCGACCGCGGTCTGACCCAGGATCTGGCCTTCGGCACCGCGCGCTGGTATCCGCGTTTGTCGGCGCTGGCCAACAAGTTGCTGCAAAAGCCGTTCAAGGCTGCCGACGCCGACGTTGAAGCGCTGCTGCTGGTTGGCCTGTACCAACTGCTCTACACCCGCATTCCGGCGCACGCCGCGATTGGCGAAACCGTGGGCTGCGCCGACAAGCTGAAAAAACCATGGGCCAAAGGCCTGCTCAACGCCGTGCTGCGTAACGCCCAGCGTGAGAGCGAAGCACTGCTGGCCGAGCTTGAGCACGACCCAGTGGTGCGCACGGCCCACCCGCGCTGGCTGCAAAAGTCGCTGAAAGCCTTCTGGCCCGACCAGTGGGAAGCCATCTGTGCGGCCAACAACGCCCATCCGCCGATGATTCTGCGGGTTAACCGCCGCCATAAAACCCGCGACCAATACCTGCAATTGCTGGTTGAAAACGGAGTTGAGGCGCAACCGTGTGCGTACAGCCGCGACGGCATTGTGCTGGCCGAAGCCTGCGACGTGCGCTCGCTGCCGGGCTTTGCCGAAGGCTGGATCAGCGTGCAGGACGAAGCTGCGCAACTGGCGGCAGACTTGCTCGACCTGGCCCCCGGCCAGCGCGTGCTCGACGCCTGCTGCGCGCCGGGCGGCAAGACCTGCCACATCCTTGAGGCCGAGCCCAAGCTCGCAGGCGTGGTGGCCGTCGACCTGGAAGCCAAGCGCTTGGTGCGCGTGCGTGAAAACCTCGAACGCCTGGGCCTGAGTGCCGAGCTGATTGCTGCCGATGGCCGGGACACCGCGACCTGGTGGGACGGCAAACCGTTCCAGCGCATTCTGCTCGATGCCCCGTGCTCGGCGACGGGCGTTATTCGCCGCCACCCGGACATCAAGCTGACCCGCCAGCCAGATGACATTGCCGCCCTCGCCAGCCTGCAAGGCGAACTGCTGGACGCCATGTGGCAGACCCTGGAAGTCGGCGGCATCCTGTTGTACGCCACCTGCTCGACCTTACCGACCGAAAACACTGACGTGATCGAAGCCTTCCTGGCCCGCACCTCGGGTGCGCGCGAGCTGGATATCGCCGGTGAATTTGGCATCAAGCAACCTCACGGGCGCCAGTTACTGGCCCAGCAGGGTGGGCACGACGGTTTCTATTACGCCAAACTGATCAAGATCGCTGCCGCACGCGGCTAACGACGGGAACAGGACATCACGGCATGAAAATCATCATCCTCGGCGCAGGACAGGTCGGCGGCACACTGGCAGAACACTTGGCCAGCGAGGCCAATGACATCACCGTGGTCGACACCGATGGCGATCGCCTGCGCGATTTGGGCGACCGCCTCGACATTCGTACTGTGCAAGGCCGCGCCTCGCTGCCCAACGTGTTGCGCCAGGCGGGCGCCGACGATGCCGACATGCTGGTGGCGGTGACCAACAGCGACGAGACCAACATGGTCGCGTGCCAGGTGGCCTACACGCTGTTTCACACGCCGACCAAAATCGCCCGGGTGCGCGAATCGGCCTACCTGACGCGTGGCGAGGAGCTGTTCGATAACGATGCGATCCCGGTTGATGTGCTGATCAGCCCCGAGCAGGTTGTGACCAACTACATCAAGCGCCTGATCGAACACCCCGGCGCCTTGCAGGTCATCGACTTTGCCGAAGGCAAGGCGCAGTTGGTGGCGGTCAAGGCGTACTACGGCGGCCCGCTGGTTGGCCAGCAACTGCGCCAGTTGCGTGAGCACATGCCGAATGTGGATACACGGGTCGCGGCGATTTTCCGACGCGACCGACCGATTACACCTCGTGGCGACACGGTGATTGAAGCCGACGACGAGGTGTTTTTCATCGCCGCCAAGGCCAACATTCGCGCTGTCATGAGCGAAATGCGCCGCCTCGACGAAAGCTATAAACGTATTGTGATTGCCGGAGGCGGGCAGATTGGTGAGCGCTTGGCCGAGGCCATCGAAAGCCGTTATCAGGTCAAGATTATCGAGATGAGCCCGGCGCGCTGCCGTCATTTGTCCGACACCCTCGACAGCACCGTGGTGCTGCAAGGCAGTGCATCAGACCGCGATTTGATGCTTGAAGAAAACATCGCCGATGCCGACGTGTTTTTGGCCCTGACCAACGACGACGAGGCCAATATCATGTCCTCGTTGCTGGCTAAGCGCCTGGGCGCGAAGAAGGTGATGACCATCATCAACAACCCGGCCTATGTGGACTTGATCCAGGGCGGCGAAATCGACATCGCCATCAGCCCGCAATTGGCCACCATTGGTACCTTGCTGACGCACGTGCGCCGTGGCGACATTGTGAGCGTGCACTCGCTGCGCCGGGGTGCAGCGGAGGCCATCGAGGCGATTGCCCACGGGGATTCCAAATCGAGCAAGGTGATTGGACGGCGCATCGGTGAAATCCACCTGCCGCCGGGCACCACGATTGGCGCGATCATTCGCGACGATGAAGTGCTGGTCGCTCACGACGCCACGGTGATCAATTCCGGCGACCACGTGATTTTGTTCCTTGTGGATAAAAAGCATATTCGCGACGTGGAGAAGCTGTTCCACGTGGGCTTGAGTTTTTTCTAAGGAGTCAGGGATGCTGGAGTCACTGGAAAAAATGCTGGCCAAGGGTGTGGATAACGCACTGTTGCGCTTCGGCCTGGGCAAGGGTTATCTCGACCTTGGGGATAACGTGAAGGCGGCGGAGCATTTGCAGCGTTGCGTTGAGTTTGATCCCAAGTATTCGGCGGCCTGGAAGCTATTGGGCAAGGCCCGGTTGGCTGCCGGTGACCGTGCTGGCGCGCGTGCGGCATGGGAGCAGGGGATCGTCGCGGCGCAAGGCCATGGCGATAAACAGGCCGAGAAAGAAATGACCGTGTTTATGAAGAAGCTGGATAAACCCTGAAAATCGCCTGTAGGAGCGTGGGTGGGGCGGGGTGGTTT
>NZ_JANLNV010000075.1 GCF_025465935.1 Pseudomonas sp. 7P_10.2_Bac1
AAGGTGTAATCCGCCGTTACGAAGACCGACCGCGGTTCACCCATGATCCATTGTTGGCCGTCATTGTATTGGCTTAAGGCGTACTGGCGGTTGAACAAATTATTTACCCGCAGACCCAAGGTGGTTTTTGGCAGGGCTTTCCAGCTGACTGTCGCATCGACCACGGTGTAGCTCGGCAGCTCGGCGGTGTTAGCGATGTCGGCGTAACGCGCGTCGACATAACGCACGCCCGCGCCGGCATTCACGTCGTCAGTAATGGCTTTGCTCAACCACAGGTTGGCAGTGCGACGCGGGACTTCGGTCGGGCGGTTGCCTTTGTATGACACACCGCCTTGATCGAATTTGTCGTACTGGGCCCGCACCACGGCCGCGTTGGCTTGGAGCTGCCAGCGGTCAGGCAATTGCAAATCAAGGCTGGCTTCCAGGCCTTTGGACGACTGCTCGCCCACTTGCAACGTGCGCGTAACGTCAGCTGGGTCGGTGGTCAGCAAGTCCTTCTTGACGATGTGATACGCCGCCAATGTCCACTCGCCGCGCTGGTCCCAGAACATCTGTTTGAAGCCGACTTCGGTCTGGCGAGCATGGGCCAGGCCAAAGTTCTGCTGGTTCTGGTTCAGGCTGATCAAGCCTCCGACGCCATCGACGCTGGTGGCTTGCTGGGCGTAGACCGAGGTGTCCGGGGTCAATTCGTAGACCAGGCCGACTTTCCAGCTGTTGGCCGACAAGCTGCGGTCGGAGCGGGTGGTGACGTTGTCCACCGAGAAATCATCGCGGTCCAGGTGCACCATGTCGCGGCGCACACCGGTGACCAGCGACAGTTGATCGGTCAGCTCGGTGCGGTTTTCTGCGAACAGCGAGAACTGCTGCGTGGTGCTGGTGAACTGGTCGCGGTAAGGCGACGCACTCTGCCACTGGCCACGGTCCGGGTGGTAGAGGTCGATCGGCTGGCCGTTCTCGTCGACATCGTCATACGGCGAGTTGCTGTGCAGATTGAAGTGGATACGGTTGTAGTCCATGCCCACCAGCGTTTTGCTCTTGAGGCCGAACAGGTCGTGGCTGAGAGCGAAGGTCTGGCGGTCGCCAACCTGTTCCTGCTCATGCTTGATGCTGAAATAGCCGCTGCGCAACAGGGTTTGGCTGGCTTCATCCCACGCGTGGTTCTCGGCGTTCTGCCAGCGGCGCTGGGCCTTGAGGTAATACAGCTCGTTGGTAGCGGTCAGGTTGTCGTTGATCCGCCATTCGCTGTTCAGGCGCGTCCATTGGTCGTTGTAGTGCAGTTTGGCGTCGCTGACGTTGTAGTCCTTGTCGCGCAAGCCTTTGTGGTAGCGGCCATTGATCAACGGCACGCCGAAATCGTTCTGTGGCTCCTGGTCGCCGTAGTCGTGGCTCAGGGTGAACGCCAGATCGTCGGTGGCCTGCCAGCGCAGGGCGGCGCTGATGAAGGTGTTTTCGGAATCGCCGTGGTCGATCCAGCCGTTGCTCTGGGTGTGGTTGATGTTCAACCGGTAGCTCAGGGTGTCGGTCAGCGAGCCGCCGCTGTCCAGTGCCTGCTGCTGGGTGTCGTATGAGCCATAGCCCACGCGGATATGGTTTTCGATCTCGCCGCTGAACGGCTTTTTCGGGATCACGTTGATCACCGCGCCGGTCGCGCCTTCGCCATACAGCACCGACGCCGGGCCGCGCAGCACGTCGATACGCTCTACCGACCAGTCATCCACCGGGAACGTTACCGTACCTGCGCCGCTGTACATGCGGGTGCCATCGTAGAGCTGCATGACCGAGCCCGGGCCGTCAAAGCCGCGCGCCGAGTAGGCCGAGCCACCGTTGCCCGGCGAACCGGTGAAGCTGATGCCGGTGGTGCGGGTCACGGCGTCCTGCACACTGCGGTCGCCTCGTGCGCGGATCTGCGCGCCGGTCAGGCTTTCGACACTGGCCGGGGTTTCGAGGCTACTGAGGTTCAGGCGCGAACCGGCGGTGGTGGCGGTCTTGAGGTCGACGCTTTCGGCATCGACCTCGGGTGCAGTGATCGTGGCGGCTGGCAACATCAGCGACGACGCAGTGTCATCTGCGTGCGCGCTGTTGATTGCCAACAGGCAAAGACTGGAAAGCAGGTACTTGTTCATCGAGGTCGAGAATCGCTTTTTTCTGGAGATGTACCCGCTGCCTCCTGGCGGCGGGGTGAACGAGCTTAAATCGTTTTGTTACTTTATAACAATAATTTTGCTCGTGATACTGGCGCGCCAGTATCCACATATCTCTGCTTCGCGCATCTCGGATGTTTCATGCCTGCTATGAAAGCGGCTCATGATGCGGTTTTGAGCGCACCAGCAGCAGTAGTCGATCCAGCAACCAGACGCCAATCAGTGAGGCGCCCACCAGCGGGAAAACCACCGCCAAGGCGAGGATGATCACGATGCCGGTCTTCCAGGTCGGCAAATCGTGGCGCAGCGGCGGTACGCCCAACCCGCCTGCGGGACGGCGCTTCCACCAGATCACCAGGCCGCTGACCGAACTCAGCAGAATCATCAGGCAGATCAGCAAAATCGCGATCTGATTGAGTGAGCCGAACAGCTTGCCTTCGTGCAGCATCACGCCCATTTCCGTGGCGCGGGCGACGTTGCTGTAATGCTGCCAACGCACATCGGCCAGTACTTCGCCGGTGTATTGATCGACGTGCAGGGTGGCGTCATTGCGCGGGTCGTCGGCGAACACGGCGATGGTAAATACGCCTTGCGCTGTGGTCGGCAGGGTAATGCTGTAGCCGGGCTCGACCTTGCGCGCGTTGGCAGTATCGACCACCTGTTGCAGGGTGATGCCGGGCGCCGCCGGGCCAGAGGCATGGCCTGCGTGCGCCATGTGCTCGGCATGTGCGCCGGAAACCGGCATCGGCGTGTTTTCCATGGCCCAAGGCACAGTCTGGCGGGCGGCGTTGTTGAGGGTGCGGGCTTCAACGTCCGATTGGGGCACGTTGTTCCACATGGCGGCGGGGAACTGGTTCCACAGCTCGGCGTATTGCTTGCCCCAGAAGCCGGTCCAGGTCATGCCGCTGATCAGCATGAACAACAGCAAGGCTGCGCCCCAGAACCCGGTGACCGCATGCAGGTCGCGCCACAACACCCGGCCGCGGCGGCTGAAGCGCGGCCACAAAATACCCGCGGCAGATTGCCCGCGTGGCCACCACAGGTACAAACCGGACACTACCAGCACCACGCCCCAGCCAGCGGCAAGCTCCACCAGTCGGTCGCCGAGGGTGCCGATCATCAACTCGCCATGCAGGGCGCGCGCCACGGCTTGCAGGTTGAGCTTGGCGTCTTGCTCACCCAGCACTTCGCCGCTGTACGGGTTGATAAACACATTGAGCTGGCGCCCAGCGTTGCTGAGCACAAATTGCGCGCTGCGCTCAGGGTTGATTGGCGGCAGGTACTGGCTGATATGGCCCTGTGGATAACGGGCCTGCACGCGCTGGAGTTGATCGTCGGCACTGAGGCGGTGATGGCCGGGGCTGACGTTGATCAGGTGATCGTAGAGCAAGGGATCAAGCTGAGGCTTGAACAGGTAAATAATCCCGGTCAGGGCCAGCAGAATCATGAACGGCGCGACAAACAGCCCGGCATAGAAATGCCAGCGCCAGGCCAGGTTGTAAAACGACGGTGTGGGTTGGCTCATCAGGAGCGGCTCCGCAAAGAATTCATCAGGAGTAGGAGCGAGCTTGCCTCGCGATCTTTTGATTTTTAAAAGATCGCGAGACGAGCTCGCTCCTACAGGGGAAGGTACTGTTAGAAACTCACATCAACCTTGGTCCAGAGCGTGCGGCCCGGCTCGTTGATGGGTGTCGGGTCGTTCGCCGGGTAGCCAAAACCGGCATTGCCCGCCATGTTCAGGTGCTCGCTGTAGGTCTTGTCCAGCAGGTTGTCGACCCCCGCACTGACCTTGACGTTTTTGTTGATGCGGTACGCGCCATTCAACGAGAACACGCCAAAACCGGCGCTCTTGCCGTAGTCTTTGCCGACCACGTTGCCCGCGTTGCGGTCGATCCGATCCTGGCGTGCCACCACGCGCCACAGGGCGCCGGCGCTCCAGTCGTCCTGGCTGTAAGTCAGCCCCAGGCGGGTGTCCAGTGGCGGCATTTGCGGCAGGGCCTTGCCGTCGGTGGTGTTCTTGCCCCAGGCGTAGGCCAGGGTCGCATCGGCTTTCCAGTGGTCGGTCAGTTGATACGCCGCGCCGAGTTCGCCGCCCATGATGCGGGCGTTGATGTTCTGCGCCTGGGAGCTGTTCTGCGCATAGTCAAACAGGATGTAGTCGTGAATCACGCCCGCGTAGGCCGAGACCCAGGCTTCCAGGTCCTGGGTTTTGTACTGCATGCCGACGTCGAGCTGAGTGGTCTTTTCTGGCTTGATCGCGTCAAACGCGTTCACCGAACCGGCCGGGCCGGACTTGGGCGAAAACAGTTCCCAGTAGTCCGGGAAGCGCTGCACATGGCCTAGACCGGCATAGACCGTGGTCGGGCTGTTGGCCATGTCATGCTCATACCGCACGAAGCCGCTGGGCAGGGTGTCAGCGCGGGTTTTATCCAGGGTCGGGTTGGGCGTGCTCATCATTCCCGAGCCCAGCCGGGCGCGATAATCCTTGGCCGAGGCGCGGTCCAGGCGGGCGCCGGTGATCACCCGATCACGCTCGGCGGCGTACCAGGTCAACTCGCCAAAAGCGCCGTAGTTGTGGAAATCGGCGTCCTTGGTCCAGTGTTGATCCTTGTAGGTGTCGATGCCCATGCCGGAGCGGGTGCGGTGTTCGTTGGTCTGGGCATCAATGCCGCTGATCAACTGCACATCTGCCCAGCGCCAGGTGGCTTTGATGCGCGCGCCGAGGGTGCGGCGGTCGACGTTGACGCCCATGGGGCCAGCCATCATGCCGGTGCCGGATGGCGTACGCAGGGTGTAGTTGTCCATCACGTGGTCGGCGTAGTTGTAGTAAACCTGCGCTTCGAGCTTGTCGAGTACGTCGCCGATATTGGACTTTTCGAAGCGCAGGCCCAGGCTTTCGCGCTTGTACTGGCTGCCGTCCATGCCTCGCCCGGCCGAGCGCGCTTCGCCGTCGCCCTTGCCGGCGGTGAGTTCGAGCAGGGTGTCGGCGTCTGGGGTCCAGCCCAGTGCGACATCGCCGTTCCATTTGTCATAGCGCGAGGGCACGGTGTGGCCACGGCCGTCTTTGTAGTCATCGGCATGGGCGGTGTTGCCGATCACTCGCAAGTAGCCCTGCGGACCACCGACAGCGGCATCCAGGGTTTTGTCGAAACGGCCGTTGGAGCCTGCCAGCACGCTGGCGTTGATGCGTGAGCCCAACTCGCCAAAATGCTCGGGCTCACGGTCGAACAGCACCGTGCCCGCCGACGAACCCGGCCCCCACTGCACGCTTTGCGGGCCTTTGATGACGGTCAGTTTGTCGTAGGTTTCAGGGGCGATATAGGAGGTTGGCGTGTCCATGCGGCCGGGGCAGGCGCCGAGCATCTGGCCGCCGTTGGTGAGGATGTTCAGCCGTGAACCAAACATGCCACGCAAAATCGGCTCGCCGTTGGTGCCGCCATTACGGATCAGGGCGAAGCCCGGGATGGTCTTCAAATAATCCCCGCCATCGCTGGCAGGTACAGGCTGGCGCGGGTCCTTGGGGTCCGTGACGATGGTCAGCGGCGAGCTGGGTGCAACGGCTGTAATCACCAGCGGGCTGATCTCATTGGTGTGCGCAGCGTGCTCGTCAACCGTCTCGGCAGCCATGGCGGCGGGAGCCAGCAAGGCACAGCACAAGGTGCTCAAGGCAAACGGCAGGCCTGTCTGGGCATGAGACAAACGGGAGGCAGCAGTAAAGCGGGACATAGGCATTCCAGTATTCAAGCGAAAACAACACGGCCGACGGCCTGCGGCGCTCTAAAGCAGCGCCCGCAGGTCGACCAGGTTCAAGAGGTTGTGAACGTGCTTAAACGAATACCGGGGGCGCCCGCGCGCGCGCGCCGGGGAAGATCGGTTGTTGCGCATGCCCCAACCGTGTGGGCCGTGGCAGATAGCTTTTAAGGTGGGGTGAATCGAAGAGGGCAATGTCAGCGGTATGAGGCAGCGCCGGGCAACTGAACAATAGTGTGCAGTAGCCGCATTTTTCCCACAGCGCATGGTGCTCGGCAGATGGCGCGTGATGCTCGGCGTGTTCGCCGTGCATAGACATGTCCATGCCCATTTCCATGGACATAGGCATCGACATGGAGCCGTGATGATTCATCGGCACCGCTTGGGAAATCAGCGGGCCGATAAAAATCATCAGCATGGCAAACAGGCTCAACCAACTGCCGCGAATCTGCGACATGGAGTGCCTGGCGCGAGGGGCGCGCATGGAGCTCAAAAACCGCAGTCTTTAGTGAGCGTGCATGTGTGCCATGTTGTCTTCAGGGGGCTGTTTTTGCACCGTGACCTCAACCGGTAGATCACCCGCTTTTTCGAAATGCAGGGTCAGCGGGAAGCGTTTGCCGTCTTGCAGCAGGCTGCGATCTTTAATGTCGACCAGCATCACGTGGTACGCCATGGGGCCGAAGGTCACCGTGCCACCGGGGGCAACGACGACGTCATTCACCGGCTGCATCTTCATCAGGTCGCCCTGCATCACGTGCTGGTGCAGCTCGGCGCCCCCAGCAATCGGGGTGTCGGCGCTGAGCAGGCGGTCGGCGGTGCTGCCGTTGTTATGGATCACAAAGTACGCGGCCACGGTGGGCGCGTTGGGCGGTAGCTCTTGCGACCACGGGTGAGTGATGAGCAGATCACCGCTTTTGTATTCGTGGGCGTTGGCAAAACAGGCAGGCAACAACAACGCCGCCGCAATAACGGCGCGCTTGAACAGTGACAGGTTCAGCATGTTCATTCTCCGGAATGATTCAAAACGCAAAAGGGTTGCGAAGGTGAATCAGGCCAGGGGCGAAGCGCGGGGGTTGAGGCTCGGCCATTGCTGGCGCGGGGTGGGGCGTTTGAGGTGATCGGGGATCTGGCTGTGGCCACGTTCGATCGCGGCAAAATACAGCGAGGGAATATGCGCAGGTAATGCCACCAGGGGCGCGGAGCCAGAGCAGCACCAACAATGCTGCATGTTGGAGTGATCGTCTTTCTGGCTGTCGGCGGCGTCAAACTTACCCAGTGACACGGCCACCATCTTGGTGCCGGTGGAGGTGCAGAAACTGCTCCACACCACCTGTTCGCTCGGCTCACTGCTGGTCGCCGCCATGGCCCCGCCCATTGACATGGCGAGCATGTTGAACAGCACTGCAAAGCAGGCGATCCAGGCAAATGCAAACCGTTGTCGGGACATGACACATTCCATGAGTGAAGCGATCAGCGGGCTATTTAGCCTGAATGGCCTGCGTAAGTAAAAAGGCTAGTTGTGTGGCGAAATGTCGCGTTAAGCAGCAAGGGGCTTTTGGCTCTGATGTTGATTGCACGTTCTGGGCTTTAGCGCGAGCGCCTAGACAATCTGTTTCTGGTTTAGCCCCTCTAACACCTCCTCCACCGTCCCAAAGACCCGGTCAACCTCGGGCAACTCCGGGCGTTTAAGAATCAACACCGGTACTCCCCGTTCACGGGCGACTTCCAGTTTGGGCTCGGTGGCGCTGCTGCCGCTGTTTTTGCTGATGAGGACGTCGATGCCACGTTGATCAAAAAGTGTACGTTCGTCTTCGATCAGAAAAGGCCCGCGGGCGCCGATGACGTCGCACCGTGCATTGCCGGGGTAGACGTCCAGCGCGCGTAAGGTCCAGAACTGGTGATCGGGGATTTCGTGCAGGTGTTCCAGCGGTTCACGGCCCAAGGTGAACAGCGGGCGCTGAAAGGGTTTCAGGGCGTCTACCAACTCGGCCCAGTCGGCCACTTCGCGCCAGTCATCGCCCGCTTGAGGCACCCACGCAGGGCGCCGCAATGCCCAGTATGGAATACCGCTGAGGGCTGCGGCCCGGGCGGCGTTCTGGCTGATTTGTGCGGCGTAGGGGTGAGTGGCGTCGAGCAGCACGTCGATGCCCTGTTCGCGAAGGTAATTGGCCAACCCCTGCGCGCCACCGTAACCGCCAACCCGCACTTCGCAGCGCAAATCGGTGGGCACGCGTCCTACCCCGGCCAGGCTGTAAACGTGCTGCGGGCCCAGCGTTCGGGCAATGGCCAAGGCTTCGGTGACGCCGCCGAGTACTAGAATGCGTTTCATGCGAAAGCACCTGCGTGGCCGACAATCGCGCCCTGACGGTCGATGGCAAAGACTTCAACCTGCACCTGTGCGGGCACCACACTGCGGGCAAAATTCAGCGCGTGCTGGCATACCGCGTCACCCAGGGCGATACCTTGCGCGCTGGCCATGGCCAATGCCTGTTGGCTGGTGTTGGCTTGGCGAATGGCAGCTTGCAGTGCGTCGTCAGCGCCAATGGCCGCCGCCCACTCGGCCAGTTGCGGCAGGTCGATACTGGAGTGACGGCTGTGCAGGTCCATATGGCCGGCGGCCAATTTGCTGATTTTTCCGAAGCCGCCGCACAGGCTCAACTTATCCACAGGGACTTTGCGCAGGTGTTTAAGCACCGCGCCCACGAAGTCACCCATTTCGATCAACGCGATCTCCGGCAGGTTGTACACGCGGCGCATGGTGTCTTCGCTGGCATTGCCGGTGCAGGCGGCGATGTGCAGGTAGCCGTTGGTCTTGGCCACGTCGATGCCTTGGTGGATCGAGGCGATGTATGCCGCACAGGAGAACGGCCGGACGATGCCGCTGGTGCCGAGAATTGATAGCCCGCCAAGGATTCCCAGGCGCGGGTTCATGGTCTTGAGGGCCAGCGATTCGCCGTCCCGTACGTTGACGGTTACTTCAAAACCGCCGCTGTAGTGATGTTCAGCGGCCAGTTGCAGCAGGTGATCGGTGATCATTTTGCGCGGCACCGGGTTGATCGCCGGCTCCCCAACCGGCAGTACCAGACCGGGGCGGGTGACGGTGCCGACGCCTTGGCCGGCCACGAATATCACGCCTGTTTCAGGTAACAGGCGCACCCGTGAGTACAACAGCGCGCCGTGGGTGACGTCCGGATCGTCGCCGGCATCCTTGAGGGTGCCGGCTTCGGCGCCATCGCTGTGCAGACGGCAAAACTCCAGGCGCATGGTCACAACCTTGCCTTTGGGCAAGGTGATTTGCACGGCGTCATGGCTCACGCCACTGAGCAAAAGGCGTGCGGCTGCGAGGCTGGTGGCGGTGGCGCAACTGCCCGTGGTCAGGCCGCTGCGCAGGGGCGCGGGTTGTTCGGCGGTTTCGTCACGCATCGAAGGGCTTGGTCATCTCTAACAAGGTAATCGGCAGCGCCTGGCGCCACGTGTCGAAGTCGCCCAGCGGTTGTGCCTGGGCAATATGAATTCGCGTCAACTCGCCGCCATGGCGCTCGCGCCAACTCATTAGCAGCGTCTCGCTTTGCAGGGTGACGGCATTGGCTACCAGGCGCCCGCCGGGCTTGAGTTGTTGCCAGCAGGTGTCGAGGACGCCTTCGCGGGTCACGCCGCCGCCAATGAAAATCGCGTCTGGGCGCTCAAGCCCTGCCAGCGCTTGCGGTGCCTTGCCGCGGATCAACTGCAGGCCGGGTACACCCAATGCATCGCGGTTGTGCTCGATCAGTTGCTGGCGGCCGCTGTCCGCTTCGATGGCCAGGGCGCGGCAGCTCGGGTAGGTGCGCATCCACTCAATGCCAATCGAACCGCTGCCCGCACCCACGTCCCACAACAATTGGCCGGGCAGGGGCGCGAGGCGGGCCAGGGTGATGGCGCGCACGTCGCGTTTGGTCAGTTGCCCGTCATGCTTGAAGGCGCTGTCGGGCAGCCCGCCCACGCGTGACAGCGGCTGGGCGTGCGGGGAGGCGATGCATTCGATGGCGATCAGGTTCAGGGCGGCAATCGTGGGGTCGTTCCAGTCTTCGGCACTGGCTTCGATGCGCCGTTCAGCCGGGCCGCCCAGGTGTTCCAGCACACACAAACGGCTCGGGCCGAAGCCGCGTTCACGCAAGAGCGCTGCGACTGAGGCCGGGCTGCTGCCGTCATTGCTCAGCACCAGCAGGCGAACGCCGCTGTGCAGGTGAGCATTGAGCGCGGCCACGGGGCGGGCTACCACGGAGAGTGTCACGACGTCTTGCAGGGCCCAGCCCAGGCGCGCCGCGGCCAGTGAGAAAGACGACGGCGAAGGCAATACGAGCATTTCTTCGTGCGGGACGACCCGCGCCAGACTCGCGCCGACCCCGAACAGCATCGGATCGCCGCTGGCCAGCACGCACACCGGCTCGCCGCGCAGTGTCTGCACCGGCGCCAGGGAGAAGGGGCTTGGCCATGCCTGGCGTTCGGCGCGGATGCACGCGGGGAGCAAGTCCAGCTGGCGTTGCCCGCCCACGACTCGCGTCGCACCCAAGAGGGCACGCCGGGCATTTTTGCCCAGGCCGCTGAAGCCGTCTTCACCAATTCCCACAACTGTTAGCCAGGGCGACATGCCAATCCTCTTGTTGAACGCCGATAGAGTCGTCTGCCCGCCTGTTCGGGGCAGCGCGCATGATAGCGCGCCTTGAGCCTGCCAGTGGCAGCGCCTGCCCAAAGGATCGGCGCAGATAAGCTTGATCCAGTACCAGGATCTGGCATTCCGTCCGGCAAGCTTTTCATGACGTTGCTCAAAGCAGGCATAATGCGCGACCTGCAATAGCGCATTGCCTGCCCTGGACCGACACTTGCCCCTGCCATCTGAACTCTCCGCCACGCCACTGGTACGCCCGACAGGGTGCCCGGGGTTACTGCGCATCGTCCAGGCGATGGACGGCGGCATTTGCCGGGTCAAGCTGGCTGGCGGCGTGATCACGGCCCAACAAGCGTACGCCGTGGCAGATGTGGCGCAGCGCTATGCCAGCGGTGTGATTGAAGTGACCAATCGCAGCAACCTGCAGATTCGCGGGGTCGGCCCTGAACATGCGGCGCTGATTGAGCCGTTAATGGCGGCAGGCCTTGGGCCGGCGAATGCGGCCAGTGATGATGTGCGCAACCTGATGCTCAGCCCAACGGCTGGGATCGATCCGCGACAAACCCTCGATACCTGGCCGCTGGCACGGCAGATTCTCGCCAGTCTTGAAAACACCCCACGCTTTGCCGAGTTGTCGGCCAAATTCGCCGTGCAACTCGATGGCGGGGAAGCGCTGGCGATGCTGGAGCATCATCACGACTTATGGTTGTCGGCCTTCACCGATAACGGGCAAACCCTGCTGGCCTTTGGTCTGGCGGGTTGCCCGGCGCAGGATGCGCCGTTGGGGGCGGTGCCACTGGAGCACGGTCATGAACTGGTGATGGCGGTTCTGACGCTGTTTCTGGATAGGGCGCGCCCCGAGCAAACACGCTTGCGTCATCTGTTCAACGACTGCACTGTCGCTGATTTTGTCGAGCGGCTGGCGTTGCGCAGCTCGGTGTCGATTGTTCCGGTGAACGCATGGCGACGCGACGTTTCGGCCGCGCACAGTCCGCTGGGCACTTATCCACAGCGAGAACCCGGGCGCGTCTTTGTGGGGGCCGCGCCTGCTTTGGGGCGCCTGGATGCGGCGATGCTCAGCGGCTTGGCGCAACTGGCCAGCCAATATGGCAATGGCACCTTGCGGTTTACCCCATGGCAAAGCGTGCTGCTGCCAGATGTCCGGGCCGAGCAAGCGCCGCTGGTGACTCAGCGGCTGCACGCATTGGGCTTGCTCTGCGATGCGCATAACCCGCTGGCGCATCTGGTTGCCTGCACCGGTTCCAGTGCCTGCGCCAAGGGGCTGGCGGACACTAAACAGGATGCGCGCCAACTTGCGGGGCTGTTATCACAGCCGCAGACGATTCACCTGACGGGCTGCCAGCGTTCCTGCGCGGCGGCCCACGTGGCGCCGGTCACCTTGCTGGCCGTGGCGCCCGGTCATTACGACCTTTATTTACGCGCACCAGAACATGCCGGTTTCGGTGTTCTGCGCGAGCGCAACCTTACTATTGAAGCGGCAGGTGCTTGGCTTGAAGCCCGCCAACGGAGCAACACCGATGATTGATTACATCCGCGACGGTCAAGAGATCTATCGCAATTCGTTCGCCATAATCCGTGACGAGGCCAACCTCGAACGCATTCCGGCGGACCTCGAAAAACTGGCCGTTCGGGTGATTCATGCATGCGGGATGGTCGATGCCGTCGACGATTTGTGCTTCTCGCCGGGTGCCGGCAAGGCCGGGCGCGATGCGCTGGCCGCTGGCGCGCCGATCTTGTGTGATGCGCGCATGGTGCTTGAAGGCGTTACCCGCACGCGTTTGCCGGCCAATAATCAGGTGATTTGCACGCTTAAAGACGAGGGCGTGGCCGAGCTGGCGCTGGAGAAAGGCAACACCCGCTCTGCCGTCGCCCTGGAACTGTGGCGCCCGTACCTGGCAGGTAGCGTGGTGGTGATTGGCAACGCGCCGACGGCACTGTTTTATCTGCTGGAAATGATCGACGCCGGGGCCCCTAAACCGGCGTTGATCCTCGGCTTCCCGGTGGGTTTCGTCGGAGCCGCCGAGTCCAAGGCCATGCTCGCCGCAGACAGCCGTGGCATACCGTTCGTGGTGATGCAGGGCCGTCGTGGCGGCAGCGCGATGGCTGCCGCTGCCGTTAACGCGTTGGCGACGGAGATCGAATAATGGCGCAACCAGGACGTTTGATCGGTTTGGGCGTGGGCCCGGGCGATCCGGAGTTGATCACCGTAAAAGCGCTGCGCCTGCTGCGCGAGTCGCCTGTGGTGGCGTATTTCGTGGCCAAAGGCAAAAAAGGCAACGCTTTCGGCATCATCGAGGCCCATCTGCAAGCCGCGCAAACCTTGATGCCGCTGGTGTACCCGGTAACCACCGAAGTGCTTCCCGAGCCGCTGTCGTACGAGCAGATCATCAGCGACTTTTATGATCAGGCGGCCAACGAGGTTGCCGAACACCTGCAAGCCGGTCGCGACGTGGCAGTCATTTGCGAAGGTGACCCGTTCTTCTACGGCTCTTACATGTACTTGCACGACCGCCTGGCCGAGCGCTTTGAGGCGCAGGTGATCCCTGGCGTGTGTTCGATGCTCGGTGGCGCGTCGGTGCTGGGTGTGCCGCTGGTGTACCGCAATCAGAGCTTGTCGGTGCTGTCGGGCGTGCTGCCTCACGATGACCTCAAGCGTCGGTTGGCGGACGCCGATGCGGCGGTGATCATGAAGTTGGGTCGCAACTTCCACAAAGTGCGGGAAGTGCTGGCCGAACTGGGCCTGGCTGACCGGGCGCTGTACGTCGAGCGCGCGACCATGAGCAATCAGAAAATCGTCCCGCTCAATGAGGTGGACCCGATGTCTTCGCCTTACTTCTCGCTGGTCATCGTGCCCGGCGAACGGTGGCAAGGATGAGTCGCCCAGCCCCGGCCATTGTGATTCTGGGCAATGGCAGCCTGGCCACGGCGCGACGCATCCAGCAGCTTTATCCACAGGCCGTGATTCATGGCCTGGTGGATCGTGTTGACGGCGCGGACCGCACTTATAGCGACTTTGGCGCCAATCTGCGTCAGCTTTATCAGCAAGACACGCCGATCATTGCGCTCTGCGCCGCAGGCATTGTGATCCGCACCCTTGCACCGCTGTTGCTGGAGAAAGGCGCCGAGCCGCCAGTGCTCGCGGTGGCCGAAGATGCCAGCGCCGTTGTGCCGCTGCTCGGCGGGCTGGGCGGGGTGAATGAGCTGGCGCGGGAAATCGCTGCAGGTTTGGGCGTGGCTCCGGCCATCACCACCAGCGGTGAGCTGCGTTTTGGCACCTGCCTGTTGAACCCGCCCAGCGGCTATGCCTTGGGCGATCTGGAACTGGGTAAACGCTTTGTCTCGGATTTGCTGGCCGGTGAATCGGTGCGCATTGAAGGCCAGGCGCCTTGGCTGGCGCAGGCGCAATTGCCCGAAGACCAGCAGGCGCGTCTGGCTATCCACGTGGGCCATGCCGAGCGCGAGCCGTCAGCCAACGAGTTGCTGATCTATCCGCGCACCGTACTGCTGAAAGTCGAACGTGACGTGTCGGCGCAGGCCATGCGTGACGCCTTGCATGAGGCGAAGCTGGCTTGGCAATCGTTGGCGTGCGTGGTGGCCGATGATGCCTTGATGGCCAGCAGTGCCCTGCGCGAGGCGGCCAGCGAACTGGCAGTGCCATTGCGTTTTGTCTGCGCGAATGAGCCCCTTGTGGCAGCCGCCTGGCGTGAACTCGCCAATGGCCTGACGGTGGGCGTAGCCGATACGCCGCTGGATCCGCTGCAAATAGGTCGTGCCCGTGGCCGCTTGGCCGTGATCGGCCTTGGGCCCGGCGCGGCTGAACTGATGGTGCCCGCGGTGAAGGCCGAATTGGCCCGCGCCAATGATGTCCTCGGCTACGAGACGTATGTGCGCATGGCCGGCCCGTTTCGTGCCGACCAAGTGCTGCACTGCACCGATAACCGTGAAGAGATGCAGCGCGCGCGGCACGCCTTTGAATTGGCGGCCCAAGGTCGCTCGGTGGTGGTGGTGTCGTCCGGTGACCCGGGGGTCTTTGCCATGGCCGCGGCCGTGCTGGAAGCCCTGCACGAGTCTTCAGATCCGCAGTGGCACAGCGTTGACCTGGAAATCTTGCCGGGTGTTTCTGCGTCTCTGGCTACCGCGGCTCAGGCGGGAGCGCCGCTGGGGCACGACTTCTGCGTGATGTCGCTTTCGGACAACCTCAAGCCCTGGAGCATCATCGAAAAACGCCTCGATCTCGCCGCCCAGGCGGACCTGGCACTGGCGTTCTATAACCCGATTTCCCGCTCCCGGCCCTGGCAATTGGGCGTGGCCCTGGAAATCGTCGCCCGTCACCGTACACCGCAAACCCCGGTGGTGTTAGGCCGAGATATCGGCCGCCCCGGCCAGACCCTGCGTGTAACCACCTTGGGGGCGCTGACGCCGGATCAGGTCGACATGCGCACCATGGTCATCGTGGGTTCGTCCACGACGTGCACGTTCGCGCGTGCTGATGGTTTTGAGTGGGTCTATACACCACGCTGGTATGGGCAAAAGCCCTAGGCTCTGTACCACATGTATCTGCGCTCGGTTATGCGGCGTTGAAAACAGGCTCGGAATGCTCATTTACAACCCGTAAACTCCGCTTCCTCGCCTGTTTTCGCCTTGCCTAACCTTCGCTCGAAAACATGTGGTACAGACCCTAGGCTCTGTAAGGAATGTATCTGCGCTCGGTTATGCGGCGTTGAAAACAGGCTCGGAATGCTCATTTACAACCCGTAAACTCCGCTTCCTCGCCTGTTTTCGCCTTGCCTAACCTTCGCTCGAAAACATGTGGTACAGACCCTGGGCTCTGTAGGGAATGTATCTGCGCTCGGTTATGCGGCGTTGAAAAGAATGGCCCTGCGGGGCCATTGTTGTTTTGCGAGTATCAAGTGTTTGTGAAATATCAAAACATCGAGTAGGAACTTTCAAATAGAGGTGTTCACTTGGAAGTCTGAATAGAGTGTTTGTCGTGTGCGCTTTATATTTATAAATTTAATTATTGTGATGAAGGGCTGTGTTTGAGCCTTGGTAATATTTGGAATGGGGTTGTGTTTTGCAATGTTCTGAAGCGCGGTCTAAGTTTTGTTAGCCCGGCAAGGAAAAGCCGGCATTAACTTAAATGGAGTGTTTAGAATGAATTTTGTCAAGGAACAACTGCCGAGCCAAAATGAAGCAGAGCTTTTTTTTAATAATCTTCCGATTAAAGCTCAACCAAGGTTTGCGCGGATAAAAGCCGCTTCGTCGCAGATTAATCACACGACACAAGAAGAGGGTTTTATTGGGGTTAATTCGCCTATAGTGGTCGCCTTTGCTGATGGCGTTTCCCCCGAAAATCGCAAAGCGGTTATGTACAGCACGCAATTTGCGGAGAAGTATGCCGATACGATTGCTTCGCGTAAAAATGAGCCGATGAGCTGGTATCAAGCTTACGGGAAAGCGATCAATAACTGTGGTTGGTTCTCTACCAATTTTGTCTTTGTTGATCATGATACATCCACGGTCAATGTCACCATGGACAGTTTGGTCCTGGATATTATTGCGCAAGTTGCGAGTTATAATGCGGCGGCTATCTTGCCCTTGCTGAAAAATGTGTTTGAAATGATTAAAAGTGACGATGCGCTTATTACGCTGTTTGACAAAAACAGCAAGAGCGACAAGGTCGGCAGCTTTCAAATTGTGCCGTGCCTGGAGTCCAGTCAGGGTATTCCCGTTACCGTATTTGCCGGTTTGGAGTGTGAGTTCCGGTCATTGGAAGGCGGGGCCTGGTTCTGGAAGTGGAAAAGCTCCAACCTTAAAGTTAAAAAAGCGGCAACGATGATTAATCTCAATGTCGACAGTTATAATCGCGCCGAACCAAAGATTCTGGAATGGTTGGGTGAGGAGCAGGATGATTTCTTCATGTCGCTGAAGAAGTCCTGATAAGTAGGCAAACAGTCAGTTGGCCTTTAATTAAACAGGGTTGTAGTCGAGACCTTGTTGGCGGTGCTCTCTGGGTGCCGCTTCATATCAGGCACGTTAATGTTGGAGTGCGATAAATGCTAGTCGACTATGAATACACAGTCGTATCAGGGCAGTTAGTCCTGTTGCCCAAGGATTTACCCCCTCAAATTAAGCTGGATATCCTGAACAGCCAGTTATATGCGCAGTTATATGCCAGCCTCACCTCAAACAAGTTTTCTGATCCGATGGCCTGGGACGAGCGGCTGACCAAAGCGCGATCTGAGTTGAAGTGGGCCACACGTTTTTCGTTGTCCAGACGCCCGGAGCTTGCTGACGGAGCAACACTTGATGCGACGTCGCTGCTGATGGAGCAATTTGCCCATGCCCCGCATTTTGATCGGCCAGTGATGGAAGAGGCCATACGCCTTGGATTGAAAGCATTGGCTCATCCCTCGCCTGCGCAAGAGCTATTTTTTGATTCGGTGCTCAGGGTGACGCAAGCTGGCTCATCGTTGAAGATCGGGCCGGTTTCTGACGTTCTTCTACACGTCTGCGTGGTCAGCCCCAAGGCACACCTGATTGATGTCCAGCTGGGCTTTAGCCTGCGTGGAGCCCTGGACCATCTGTTGTTCGAGCACCCGTACCCGGGCAAGGATGTGAGTGGCCCGATGTCGCTGTCAGTCTCGGAGACTGAACTCGATACCTTGGCGTACAGCTGGATCAGGGACAAAGTCAAAGATGGCCTGGGGGCTGAGGGTGTGAAACGGATCATGAGCCTCGACTTACCCACTGCGGTGATCACACCTGACCCTCTTTCGGGCTGCTGCAACTCAACGTTGAAAGACGCGCGTGATGAGTAGTCGAGCGCTCCTTGCAGGCAGCAGTGTTGTGGCGTTTGTGCCGGGTGTAGAGCCTCAAGACCAAATAGACATCATGAACAGCCTGGCCTTGGCGCAACTGTCTGCCGACAAGCGCTTTAACCGAGTGCATCAAGTGAAAGGCTGGTTTGAGGCGTTCGTCAATACGTTGGTTGACGTAGGCTGGCAACCCGACGATGAGATGCTCGAGGCCGAAATACCCCACAAGGTGGTTTTCTCCGATCTGGAAGAGGCCGCCCTGCACAACTTGCAGGGTGTAAAGCAGGCTTCTCTGAGGACGGTGATCAAGGCCTCGATTGAAGCCTTGCGGCTAAACAGCGTCGCCCAGGATATTTTTGAGAGGCGTAGCCGAAGCGGGGCTGTTGCTTACTATCAGTTCGTGCCCTGTGAGTCTCGGCAGGCAGGCAACTACATCTATGTGTCCGGGATGCAGGTCACCTCCCGACGGGATGTAAAAAACATCCTCTTTGATGGGCGTGTTATTCGTAAAACCGATGTGCTCGATGTCGGTTTGGGTTGGTCAGCCTTTTATCTGGTTAGCAAAGACTACGACAGACACCGGGACGATGTTTTGAAGCAACTGGCAGGCCTGCAAGAAAACTTTTTCAGATTGCTCAGCCATTAATACCTTGAGCGGGGCAGGGATTGACCGCTCAAGACACCAGATAGCCTTTTATCCCGGTAAAGATGATTTGCGCCGCCAGTGCGCACACGAATAGCCCCATCAAGCGGCTGATAATCTGCAGGCCTTGCTCGCCCACAATGCGTTCGATCCTGTTGGACAGGTACAGCACCAGCCCGACGGTCAGGCTGGCCATGACAATACTGGTAATGGCCATCAGCTTGTCGTCCCAGTGGGGCTGGCTGACGCCCATCACCAGCAACGCACCAATGGTGCCGGGACCCACGGTGATTGGAATGGTCAGCGGCACAATGGTCACGTCCTGCTGAACGTTGTCACTTTGTACAGCAGACTTGCCTTGGGCCATGCCCAGCGCGGAGATGAACAGCACGCTGCCGGCGCCAATGCGAAAGGCATCTACCGTGATGCCAAAGACACTGAAAATCACCCGTCCAAAGAGGTAGAGCAAGACACTGGAAATCACCGTTGCCAGCGCTACTTTCCACGCCAGGCGGCCACGCTCTTTGTTCGAGTAGCCGCGTGTCAGGCTGATAAAACACGACAGTACAAAGAACGGGCTGTAGAGCACCAGCATCTTCAAGTACGCGCTGAACAAAACATGCAGCATGGTCTGAGCTCATTTCAGATAAGGTCGCCGAAAGTCTATCAGGGGTTTTGCGGTCTGTCGGTCGGCGTCAGGGTGTGTACGAAATGTTTTCAAGCGAAGGTCAGACAAGGCGAAAACAGGCGAGGAAACGGAGTGTACGGATCGTAAATGAGCATTCCGGGCCTGTATTCAACGCTGCATAACAGCCTAGAAAGACACAGGCGCAGGGGCCAGAAGGCGGTCCTGCAGCCCGTATCGCAGCCCGCTGCGTCGTCAGCGACTACAACGCTACAGGCTGCAAGCGAGCTTGCCTCGAGATCATTTGGTCTTGAAAGTTGAAGCCTGCTTGCCTGATACCCTACGAGGTCTGCGCCTGGGATTGGCGAAGTTCACGTTGCGCCACCCAGAACTCGACCAGCTCGCGCAATTGCGACAGTTCGACAGGCTTGGCCATGTGGCCATCCATGCCAGCTTGGCGGGCGCGCTCTTTATGTTCCGAGAGGATGTGCGCGGTCAGGGCAACGACCGGGGTTCTCACACGCTGGTGACTGACTTCCCAGGCTCGCAACTGCTCGGTCGCTGAAAAACCGTCCAGCACCGGCATTTCGCAATCCATGAGTACCAGGTCATAACGTTGCGCTTTCATGGCGCGCAGCGCTTCTTCTCCGTTGGAGGCGGTATCGGGGTGCAAGTCGAGTTTGCTCAACATGCCACGAATGACCTTGGTCGAAATATTGTTGTCTTCGGCCACCAGAATACGGAAGTTGCTGGGCACACTCAGCGGTGCTGACGGGCCGCTGCCCAGCGGCGGCGTGACGCCAAGGCCATTGTTGCGCTGGGTCAGCTCGTCGGCCAGGGTGGTTTTGAGGGTATAGCCCGCCACCGGCTTGGCCAAGATGCGCTTGATGCCGCAGTTGCGCGCAATGATCTTGCTCGGCGCATTGCTGATACCGGTGAGCATCACCAACAGAATGTCGTGATTGAGGCTTGGGTCTTCTTTGATCTTGGCCGCCAGTTGCATGCCAGTCATGCCCGGCATGTTCTGGTCCAGCAGGACGATGTCGAAGTAGTCGCGCAGGTGCGCCTTGGTGCGCAGCAAGGCCAGCGCCTCTTTGCCCGAGGCGGCGGCACTGACATTCAGGCCCCATGCAGAACACTGCTGCACCAGCACTTTGCGGCAGGTGTCGTTGTCATCCACCACCAGCACCCGGGCGCCTTTAAGCGGGCTGTCCAGGTCGGAGGTCGGGTGCTCGAGCAGTTGCGGGTCCATCGGTAGGGTCAGCCAGAAGCTGGTGCCTTTGGTTTGACCTGTCTTGATGCCGAATTCGCCGCCCATGAGGGTGATCAGCTGACGTGCGATCACCAACCCCAGGTGGCCGCCCAGGCGGGTGGCAGCGAGGAAATTCTTGCTGTGCAGTTCGGCGTGCAGTAGCGCCTCACGCTCTTGTTCATCCATCGGCTGGCCGGTGTCTTGCACCGTGATGCGCAAGCGCGGTGAGTCGCTGCGCTCCTCCAGCGCGACTACGATCAGGATCTCGCCCTCGTCGGTTTTTTTCAGGGCGCTTTCAAGCAGGCTCAACAAGGTTTGTCGCAACCGCGTCGGGTCGCCGCTGATTACCCGCGGCACCTGCGGCTGGATAAAACTGATGAGCTCGACGTTTTGCTGTTCGGCCTTGGTGCGGAAGATGCTCAGGCAGTCGTCGATCAGTGCATTGAGGTCGAACTGCACATCATCCAGTTCGATCTGCCCCGACTCCAGTTTGGAGATGTCGAGGATTTCGTTAATCAGCGTCAACAGCTCGTTACCGGCACTGTGGATGGTCTGCACGTAATCACGTTGTTTGACTGACAGCGGCGTCCCGAGCAGCAGCTCGGTCATGCCCAGGACACCGTTCATCGGCGTGCGGATTTCGTGACTGATCTTGGACAGGAATTCTGCCTTGGCATTGACCTCGGCATTGCTGGCGGCCAGATCGCAACTGATGCTGAGCTGGTCTTCGGTGATATCTCGTGTGCGCTCGCTCAAGGCAATGCCCATCATCAAACCGCTGACACACACCACCGCCATCAGGGCCAGCACCAGCTCTTGAGGGGCGATCAGGGTCAGCCCCAGCAGAGCGGGCAGAATCAGCAGGGTGCCGATGTTGAAAATGACCATCGCGGCCACAAACAGACGGGCAGGTCGGTAGCCCTGCTGCAAGTGATAACTGGATACCAGCAGAATGCTCAGGCTGGTCAGCGCGACCAGCAGGTAGGTCGTCAGGTTCAGCGGCAGGCTCTCGAAGAACAGGAGCATCAGGCCGCACAGGCCAATGATCAGGATGTCGATCAGCAACAGTTTGTGTAACGGGTGTGACCCACGGCTGGAGAAGAAGCTGTAGGTGAACATCAGCCCGCAAGGTGCGGTGAGAATCAGCGCCAGGTACGCACCGGGCGTTTGCAGGCCGTGCCATTGCGGGAACCAGGGGCTGAACAGATTCAGGAACAGTGCCGAGCTGGTCAGCAGCAAGGTCTCGCACAGCGCGAGCCACAGGCTGCTGATCATGCGCGAGAAGGCAAAGCGGATCAGGTTGTGCAGAACCAGCATGGCAATGCCACCCAGCAGTAACCCGTAGAGCAGGGGAGTGCTTTGGTCAGCGGCGAGCACCACGGCGGTACTGAGGGTGATGTGCGGGCGCAATTGGTGTTCAGACACCATGCGCAGGTAAACATCCAGAGGCGCATCGCTCTGGGGCAGCGGCAGCAGGTAATCACTGCTCGGCAGTGGTTTTTCGCTTTGTGGCAGGGTGTTGCCGGTGGTTACTTCGTTGATCAGTTGGTGATCGTCGAGAACGTATAAATCCAGGCGTGAGAGGTCCGGGGCGAATACCCGCAGGACTTGTTCATGCTTGTCGGGTTGCAATCGAAACTTCAGCCACAGGGCTTCGCCGGGCTCGGCAGCGACCATGTTTTCCAGTTCGATGGAGGTGAATTGGCTGTTCAGTCGACCTGAGCGAATGTCGCTCAGTTGCAGGTCGCCTTGAGGGTCGGAGAGCATAGACCAGTTTCCACCTGATGCGGCATGCGCCGGCATCAGGCAGAGCAGGGTTGTCAGCAGGCTGACGGTAATTCCTATGGCGATCCTAAGCCAGCGCACGGTGAAGTCCCTTCGTAGATTGTTGCAAGGCGGTAACTATGCGCGGCGCTGGAATAGTTAGGCAAGGGTATTGCATCCCTGTCTATCCATATGGATAGAGCTATTTTTGAGTCTCACCGCGTTCGCGTGCAATGGCTCGGTAGCCAATGTCATGCCGGTAGAAACAGCCGTCCCATTCGATAGCTTTGGCCAGGCTGTAGGCTTGCTTTTGCGCCGCCTCAACCGTGTCGCCCATTGCCGTTGCGCACAGCACGCGACCACCAGAGGTGACCACTTCGCCTGTTGCATTGAGCGCGGTGCCCGCGTGGAACACTTTGCCTTCCAGTTTTGCTGCAGCGTCCAGTCCGTGGATAACAGCGCCCTTAGTGTAGTCTGCTGGATAGCCGCCTGCTGCCAGGACAATGCCCAAACTGGGACGTGGATCCCATTGCGCTTCAACCTTGTCCAGCGCTTGAGCCAGTGCGGCTTCAACCAGCAGTACCAGACTCGATTGCAGACGCAGCATCACCGGTTGGGTTTCCGGGTCGCCGAAGCGGCAGTTGAACTCGATCACTTTCGGATTGCCGGCTTTGTCGATCATCAGGCCTGCGTACAGGAAACCGGTGTAGACGTTGCCTTCTTCAGCCATGCCACGCACGGTCGGCCAGATCACCTGGTCCATCACGCGCTGGTGAACCTCAGCGGTGACCACCGGAGCAGGAGAATAAGCGCCCATGCCACCAGTGTTCGGACCGGTATCACCGTCGCCTACACGTTTGTGGTCCTGGCTGGTGGCCATAGGCAATACGTTCTTGCCGTCGACCATCACAATAAAGCTGGCTTCTTCGCCGTCCAGGAACTCTTCGATCACTACGCGCGAACCGGCTTCGCCAAACGCATTGCCGGCGAGCATATCGCGCACGGCGTCTTCGGCTTCAGCCAGGGTCATGGCGACGATCACGCCTTTACCGGCGGCCAGGCCGTCGGCCTTGATCACGATCGGCGCGCCGACTTTTTGCAGGTAAGCCAGTGCTGGCTCGATCTCGGTGAAGTTCTGGTAATCGGCGGTTGGGATCTTGTGGCGTGCCAGGAAATCCTTGGTGAACGCTTTCGAGCCTTCCAACTGAGCGGCGCCAGCGGTTGGGCCGAAGCAGTCCAGACCACGGGAACGGAACAGATCAACCACGCCGGCAACCAGCGGGACTTCCGGACCCACGATAGTCAGGGAAACATTCTTCTCGGCAAAGTCAGCCAATTGCTCAAGGGCCAGCACGTCGATAGCAACGTTTTCGCACTTGGCTTCAATCGCGGTGCCAGCGTTGCCTGGGGCAACGAATACTTTAGCGACACGCGGGTCCTGAGCGACTTTCCAGGCCAGTGCGTGTTCACGGCCACCGCTGCCAATGATCAAAACATTCATTTCAAAAACCTCGGATGACGCTGAATTCTGTTTAGAACCTAAAGCGTTTAGCGCTTCAGGAGGTTGTAATGAAGCCGGTATGTACAAGACGGAGCCGACCTCGATGCGCGGAGTTGCTTCTTGGCAATGAGCATCATCGAGGTCGGCTCCAACGCAGCAGATGCCGGGTTCAGTACGACCGTCGTCTGGTTAGTGACGGAAATGGCGCATACCGGTGAACACCATGGCAATGCCCGCTTCGTCGGCGGCGGCGATCACTTCGTTGTCACGCATCGAGCCGCCTGGCTGGATCACGGCAGTGATACCGGCCTTGGCAGCGTTGTCGATACCGTCACGGAACGGGAAGAACGCGTCCGATGCCATCACGGCACCCTGAACCTGCAAGCCAGCGTGCTCAGCCTTGATGGCGGCAATGCGGGCCGAGTTTACGCGGCTCATCTGGCCTGCGCCTACACCGATGGTCTGACGGCCCTTGGCGTAGACAATGGCGTTGGACTTCACGTACTTGGCCACTTTCCAGGCGAAGATCAGGTCGTGGATCTCTTGCTCGGTGGGGGCGCGCTTGGTCACGACCTTGAGGTCTTCGCTGCCGATCATTTCGATGTCGCGGCTTTGTACCAGCAGACCGCCGTTCACACGTTTGAAGTCCCAGGCCGGGGCGCGGTCGGCGTTCCACTGGCCGCAAGCCAGTAGGCGCACGTTGGCTTTGGCGGCCACGATGGCGCGGGCTTCTTCGCTGACCGATGGGGCGATGATCACTTCAACGAACTGACGATCAACGATGGCCTTGGCTGTTTCAGCGTCCAGCTCACGGTTGAAAGCGATGATGCCGCCGAACGCGGACTCGGTGTCGGTGGCGTAAGCCAGTTCGTAGGCTTGGCGAATGCCGCCTTCGTCGTCCGGGCTGACGGCCACGCCACACGGGTTGGCGTGCTTGACGATCACGCAGGCCGGTTTGACGAAGCTCTTCACGCACTCCAGCGCGGCGTCGGTGTCGGCCACGTTGTTGAACGACAGCTCTTTGCCCTGCAGTTGGGTCGCGGTGGCGATACCGACTTCAGCCGGCTTGGCTTCAACGTAGAACGCCGCGCTCTGGTGCGGGTTCTCGCCGTAGCGCATTTCCTGGGCCTTGATGAACTGGCTGTTGAAGGTGCGCGGGAACTGGCTGCGGCCTTCAGTGCTGAGGGTTTCAGCTGCCTGGTTCACAGTGCCCATGTAGTTGGCGATCATGCCGTCGTAGGCGGCGGTGTGTTCAAACGCCTTGAGCATCAGGTCGAAACGCTGTGCGTAGGTCAGGCCGCCGGCCTTGAGGTTTTCCAGGACGTTGGCGTAATCGCTGGCATTGACAACGATGGCCACGTCTTTGTGGTTCTTGGCCGCGGAGCGAACCATGGTCGGACCGCCGATATCGATGTTTTCGATCGCGGTCGGCAGGTCGCAGCCTGGCTTGTTGATGGTGGCTTCGAACGGGTAGAGGTTAACGGCGACCAGGTCGATTGGCTTGATGCCGTGTTCATTCATGATGTCGTCGTCAACGCCGCGACGACCGAGGATACCGCCGTGGATTTTCGGGTGCAGGGTCTTGACCCGCCCGTCCATCATTTCTGCGAAGCCGGTGTAATCGGCAACTTCAACGGCTGCAACACCGTTGTCTTGCAGCAGCTTGAACGTACCGCCTGTGGACAGGATCTCGACGCCGAGGGCTTCCAGTTCACGGGCGAAATCAAGGATTCCGGTTTTATCGGAAACGCTGATTAAAGCGCGGCGGATCGGCAGGCGGGTAGTCTGATCGGTCATCTCGATTTCCATCAAAAGCAAAGGAGTCAGCAAAAAAGGCGGCCTGTTTTATCAGGACGCCTTTCAGGTTTGATTGAATGCTTACAGCAGATCGTATTGTTTGAGCTTTTTGCGCAGAGTGCCGCGATTGAGGCCCAGCATCTCTGAAGCTTTGGTCTGGTTGCCCTTGACGTAGTTCATGACGCACTCGAGCAGAGGGGCCTCGACTTCGGAAAGCACCAGGTTGTACACGTCCGTGACTTCAGCGCCCTCCAAATGGGCGAAATAATTGTGCAGCGCCTTTTCGACACTCCCGCGAAGGGTCTGGCCTTCTTCGCTCGGCGTATTGAGGTGCTGTTTCAAATTGACGTTGTCGCTCACGGGCGTTGTTCCACTCACTAATGTCTCGGTCATCATCGTCATGCGGCCACCCATCCTTCGTCCCCTGTCCCCAGGCTCTTGTGTCGTTCGGCGAAAAACGCCTGAACGTTGGCGCATTGTGCTTCCGTATCTTCCAAACGATTGAAGTGGGCGCGAAACTCCTTGGCGCCCGGCAAGGTTGCGAGATACCAACCAACGTGCTTGCGGGCAATACGTACCCCCAATACCTCCCCATAGAAGGTGTGCAGCGCAGCCAGATGTTCTAGCAGAATACGTTCCACTTCCTGGCTTTTCGGTGCTGGCAACAACTCGCCGGTACGCAGAAAGTGGTCCACTTCGCGGAAAATCCAGGGCCGCCCTTGAGCCGCCCTGCCTATCAACAGTCCATCGGCACCGGTGGCGTGCAGCACGTGCCGGGCTTTGTGGGGTGAATCGATGTCGCCGTTGGCAAACACCGGTATCGACACTGCCTGCTTGATCGCGGCAATGGTGTCGTACTCGGCTTCGCCGGTGTACAGGTCCGCACGGGTTCTGCCGTGTACGGCCAACGCTTGAATCCCGGCCTGTTCGGCGATTTTTGCCACCGTAAGGCCGTTCTTGTTGTCCCGGTCCCAGCCGGTACGGATCTTCAGGGTGACCGGCACATCAACTGCAGCCACAACGGCCTGCAGGATCTCGTTCACCAATGCTTCGTCTTTCAGTAACGCGGAGCCGGCGGCCTTGTTACAGACCTTTTTTGCCGGGCAACCCATGTTGATATCAATAATCTGTGCGCCCAGCTCCACATTGGCCCTGGCGGCATCTGCCAGCATTTGCGCGTCACCGCCGGCGATCTGCACCGAGCGAGGCTCGGGATCACCGTCGTGAATCATGCGCAGGCGCGATTTACGGCTGTTCCAGAGACTCATGTCGCTGGTCACCATTTCCGACACAACCAGGCCCGCGCCCATCCGTCGACAAAGCTGACGAAAGGGTTGGTCGGTGACACCCGCCATAGGGGCAAGGATCAAACCGTTTTGCAATGTGTATGGGCCGATGCGTACCGCCGACATAGGACTTCCCTGTTGTGGGGCCGGATCTGGGGAGTTCGAAAAAGGGTTGGCATGATACCCGCTCTCGATGACCGGATAAAGACGAAATTGGATGATTTTTGAACAATGGAGGCGCAAAGCCAGCTTTTAACCAGCTACAAGCTTCAAGCTGCAAGACGAAGAAAATCTGCAGTTAGTTTCTAGCTTGCCGCTCAAAGCGCAGCGCGCTCATTCCGGGGAATGAAAACTCAAGCTGTAATTCACTGCTTTTGGGCCCGGATCCAGAATGTCCAAGGCAATATGGATGGGGGTTTGCGGCGGCATTTCAGCTTTGCCTGCCAAGTCGCCGCTCAGGTATTCGCCGGGTTTGAAGCGGCGGCTGGCGATCATTTTGCCGTTCAGGTCGGCAAAGCGCAGTTCCAGTAGCGGGAAGGGCTGGGAAAACGGGGCCCGGTTGTAGAGGATCGCGTCCACCACCAGCGCCCCGGCGAATTCCGGATGGCTGCGCACCACCAGATTGCTGCTTTTGATGCGATCTATGTCGACCTTTGAAGGCACAGTGCAGCCAAATTCCGGGCACATCTGCTGGAAGATCGGGCGATATTGATCCTGGCGAGCCAATTCGTCGAAGTGGTAGGCAATGTATTGCCCGGCCAGTGCCACAGCGGCGAGCAGTACCAGAAACGTCCATAGCAACCGCTTGCCCCACGGCGATCGGGGTTTTTGCCAGTCCAGACGCAACGGGTCGTCTTCCAGGTCCAGCAATACGTCTTCGCGCACGCCCGGTTCGCTGCGCTTGCGTTTGTCCTTGACGGGGACAGCGGCGGGCCCTGGGGTTTCGTCCTCGTCGTCATCAATCGCAGACAGATGCTCACCGCGCAGCTCGGGCTCATCTTCGTCATCCCTGGACAGCCTGAGCGGTGGGGTATCGTCGGGCTCGTCGATATCCAGCGACAGCGAAGGCTCGGTGCGCCCGGTTTCAGGCGGTTCGATGTCGTCTTCGACAACTTTGACCGCCAGTGCTGAGGTCTCGGCGCGTTCTGCTGCGGATTCACTGAACAGGCTGCCTGACCATTCGCTTTCTTCGGCATCGCGACGAGCGCTCAGCGCACTGGTTTTGGCTTTTTGCGACTGGCCAAAACTTTTGCTGGGCTGAATCTCCCGTTCTTCAAGCTTGGCCAGTTCTACGTCCAGGTCCAGGTGCTCAAGGTCCAGCTCGGCCGCATCCCAGTGCGGCAGGCTGATGACCTTGGGTGGAGCGGGCGGTTCAATGGCCGCTGGTTCTGCAACAAATGGCGGCACAGTTGTAGGCAATTGCTCTGTTTCAGTGCCTTTATTCAACAGTTGCTGTGCGGCATTGAACACTTGCAGGCAGGCGCCACAGCGCACTACCCCGCGCGCCATGCTCAATTGAGAATGGCTGACACGGAAGCTGGTTTGGCAATGCGGGCACTGTGTTACGAAGCTATCGCTCATGCGGCCATCCGGGTTAAGCAGGCTTGTATTCTAGCGCCGACGACCACTGATGCGCACCCAGCCATCGCGATTGGCGATAGGGTCCAGATCAAAGTCCTGAGCGTAAGCAGCGGCCACTTCTTCGCCTTGTTCGGCGAGGATGCCGGACAGTGCCAGACGGCCACCAGGTTTGACCAGACTCGAGAGTTGTGGAGCCAGAGAAACCAGCGGGCCGGCCAGGATGTTGGCGACCAGCACATCGGCCTGAACCTGCGGCAAATCTTCGGGCAGATACAGCGGGAACAACTCGGGCGCGATGTTGTTGCGGCCCGCGTTGTCGCGTGATGCTTCCAGTGCCTGCACGTCGATATCGGTGCCGACCGCCTCTTTGGCGCCCAGCAACAGTGCCGCGATGGCCAAAATGCCCGAGCCGCAGCCGAAGTCCAGCACGTTGCAGTCCTTGAGGTCCTGGCCGTCGAGCCATTCCAGGCACAGCGCGGTCGTCGGGTGAGTGCCGGTACCAAACGCCAGGCCCGGGTCCAGCAGCAGGTTCACCGCGTCAGGCTCCGGGGCCGCGTGCCAGCTGGGGACGATCCACAGGCGCTGACCAAAGCGCATTGGCTCGAAGTTATCCATCCAGCTGCGTTCCCAGTCCTGGTCTTCGATGACCTCGGCGTGGTGCTCTGGCAATGGTGAGCCGGTCAGCAATTCCAAGTGGGACAGCACCAGTTCGGCTTCAGTGCCGCCTTCGAACAGAGCCAGCAAATGGGTGTGCGACCACAGTGGGGTGGTGTTGAGCTCAGGTTCGAAGATCGGTTGATCCTCGGCATCCATAAACGTGACCGAAACGGCACCGACTTCGAGGAACGCGTCTTCGTAGGTTTCGGCTTGTTCCGGGCTGATGGCGAGGCGTACTTGCAGCCAAGGCATGGCGGGCACCTTTGAAAAAGAGAAATGTACAACCGGGAGGGCTGCGAGAAACGCGCCAGTTTACGCGAGCGAGCGCCTGGGTGGTATGCAAATAAGTACGGCAGATCGCAGGCAGACGAAGGGAATGTCGGTGATCGTCCCTCGGCAAAATCCAAAGGTAACTAAATCTGTAGGACGCTTCAAAATGCGTTTCAAATCGTAATGATTGTCATTTGCTGATGATTTGAGAGCGGCGTAGTCTCGCCTCGCTTTCTATCTGGATAAGGAGATCCATCGCTCTATGAAGGAACCCACCCTTGATGATTTCGGCCGCGACGCTACAGCAATAACTGCTTTCAACTCACGCCTCTGGAGTTGAAAGCGCAGTCTGTAGATGAAGGCTGGAATCTGCTGGCATGGCTAAAAGACGGATCGGCACATTCACACGCGACCGCGCTGCTCGAACAGAGGGTCGCCCATGGCACCCCACTCACAAAACCGACATTGCTGATGCGCCTGCTCGACAGTCATGTCGATACCGTGGGGCGTCAGACAAATCCCTTGTGTTGCAGGGTCCGCGGGGCTTCAACGTCATCTCACGCTTTACCGACTGCTAACCACAATAACTAACCAGAGGTCAGGCCATGACTCGAAGCACACTTCCTTTGCTGATGGCGGCATTCAGTTCCGTTAGCCTCACGGCATGGGCCGAAGACGATACCTCACCCGGTACGCTGAACATGCAGCCCACGGTGGTTTCGGCCACTCGTACCGAAGCAACCATTGCGTCGATCCCGGGCTCGGTACAAGTCATTGACGAGCAACAAATACGCGAGCAGAGCGGGGCGGGGCGCCGTGTATCCGATATTCTTGGCCAGTTGGTGCCCGGTATTGCGCCGTCGTCCGGGGGGATGAGCAACTTCGGGCAGACCCTGCGCGGACGCAATGTATTGGTGCTCATTGACGGCGTTTCGCAAAACGCCACGCGGGACAACTTTCGCCAACTCAACAGCATTTCACCTTCCAGCATCGAGCGCATCGAGGTGGTGTCGGGGGCTAGCAGTGTGTACGGCGCTGGTGCTTCGGGCGGCATTATCAACATCATTACCAAGCGCAATCAGGGCAGGACATCGCCTTCACTAGTCGTCTGGGGATGACCACAGGCAATAACCTCAATGCCAAGGGCTTCGCCTACGAGCTTATTCAAAGTGCCACCGGGCGCAAGGATGCACTGGACTGGTATGTCTCGGCCGGTGGTGTGCAGCGTAACGATCAGTTCGATGGTAATGGCAAGCGCATCCCGCAAGACACTTCCCAGGGCAGCAATATGGACACCGAAACCTATAACCTCCAGGGGCGTTTCGGTTATGCGCTGGATGCCGATAAAAAATAAACCTGTCTTTGCAGGACTATAAAGACCAGCAAGACACTGCGTACACCAAGGACCCGGGCAACAGGCAGCACGCTGTCGCACTTAAAGGCCTGGAACTTGATGATCAGCCTTACACCCACACCCAGGCGGCCAACCTCAACTATCAAGATGCTGATTTTTATGGTCAGGGTTTGCAGATAGAAAGCTATTGGCGGCGTTCCGACGCGCTGTTCTTTCCTGATCTGTCGCGCGGCAAGGCCGGGATTTCGAACAACAACAGCGTGCAGGATGTATATGGCTTGCGCGCGGCCATCGACAGCGCACTGCCATCTATCGGCAGTGCGACCGGCAACCTGGTGTGGGGCGCTGACTATGACAATGAGCGCTCACGCCAGCGTGGCGATCAGTACGCCGTCAACGGCCTGGTCTACAGCAAAACCGGCGAGACGTTTGAGCTGGGGCCGGACATCAACACCACCACCAAGGCTCTTTTCGGGCAGATGTCCTGGGACATAGGCGACTGGACACTGCGCGGGGGCGTGCGCCGTGAATGGGTCGAGAGCAAAGTTGCCGACAGCATCGCCTATGGCGAAATAGTGCAAACCGGCAGACGTGCGGTATTGCCCGGCGATACGCTTAACTATGGCGCTACGCTCTACAACCTCGGCGCGGTTTACCACTTGAGTGGTAATCAGGACGTGTTCGCCAACTTCAGTCAGGGCTTTTCACTGCCGGACCTGCAACGCTTTATGCGTGACGTGCAGAGCAACTTCAATATCCAGAGCCTTAACGCCCAGGCGATCAAGGTCAACAGCTACGAGTTAGGCTGGCGGGGTCATTGGGATAAATGGCAGGCCGACACCACGATTTATGAAAACACCTCCGATGTGACGCAGTTCTACGATGTCAACGACCGTGTCTTGCGCTTGATCAATCAGAAGGAACGTGTACGCGGCATCGAAAACAATTTGACCTGGCGCATGACCGACCGATGGTCACTGGGCGGCACCTATGCCTGGGCCAAAGGTGAAACCCGGCAAAATGGTAAATGGATCGACTTGCCGGCAACCCGTGTATCGCCAGCCAAGACCACCGTGTTTGTGGGCTATACCGAAGATGTCTACACGTTGCGTCTGCAGGCCATGCGCCTGGCCAGCTACGATGCGGCGGCCAAAGACCGCAATGGCCGTGAGATCGATGGCTACACCCTGGTCGACCTGCTGGGCTCGGTCGAACTGCCCGTGGGGCGACTGGAAGGCGGTATTTACAACCTGAGCAACCGCACCTACCAAAATGCCTTCGCCCAAGCCAATGCCCGAGCGCCTTATGCCAATGCCCAAGGGCGAACGCTGAGCGTCAGTTACTCACTGGACTGGTGAGTAAGGACCCGCATCTGCATAGACCGGGCACTTAAGTAGACACAAACGAGCCCGCGGAGTACTCACATAGTTCCTACCGGGTTTGTGTACCGCATAAAGGTTTTATGCGCAGAGCGTCTTAGGTCCGCTCGCACGTGTTTTTGATATGGGTCTTAACCAATTTGTGGATATTTCCCACATATCTAGAGCGGCATTCTGGCCATTCTCTTCCCGATTGCATTCTATGAGTGAACTTCACGGTTTTTGGCGGCTCGTGGGATGTTCTGGATGACATGTATGGAGCTCAGTGCAAGCCTGAAAGTCGGAGTAGTGGGTGAGGCGTTTACTGAGGTAAATCCAATCACCAAACACGTTCGTCATCTGTTTCATGTAGAAAAGGTTGGCTTCTATATCCGTGACCATTACGACTTCAATGGTCTTCAATACCTGGGCACCTGGACCGAAGATCGGGTGCTGATCCAGGTGGAGGCTGCATTTACGTTGAGTCTTCACGGGCAGCTAGTACTGCGTCTAAAAGATGGCCCTTTTTATTGGGTTCTTCCGAATATCTTTCATCGTGCGCCTGATGTTAATGGCGTTAATTTCCCTGCGTGGTTTCCATGGTGGGGTTATTACCCGGCCTGAATCAATTTAGTAGGTACCCAAAAAACTGGCACCCCAGACACAACAAAGCCGCTCGAAAGCGGCTTTGTTGTACAGAAAACAAACTTACTTGTTAGCCAGTTTGTGTTCCAGGTAGTGAATGTTGACGCCGCCTTCGCAGAAGCCTTCGTCATTCACCAGGTCACGGTGCAGCGGGATGTTGGTTTTGATCCCGTCGACCACGATTTCGTCCAGCGCGTTACGCATGCGAGCCATGGCTTCATCACGGGTCGCGCCCCAGGTGATCAGCTTGCCGATCAGCGAGTCGTAGTTGGCCGGAACCTTGTAGCCGCTGTACAGGTGCGAATCCACACGAACGCCGTTGCCGCCCGGTGCGTGGAAGTGCTTGACCAGGCCTGGGCTCGGCATGAAGGTCGCCGGGTCTTCAGCGTTGATCCGGCATTCCAGCGAGTGACCGTGAATGTTCACGTCAGCCTGGGTGAAGGACAACTTGTTGCCTGCCGCGATGCTCAACATCTCTTTAACGATGTCGATGCCAGTGACCATTTCGGACACCGGGTGCTCCACTTGCACACGAGTGTTCATCTCGATGAAGTAGAAGCGACCATTTTCGTACAGGAACTCGAAAGTACCCGCACCACGGTAGTTGATGTCGACGCACGCTTGAACGCAGCGTGCCAGAACTTCCTGGCGAGCCTTTTCGTCGATACCCGGTGCTGGCGCTTCTTCCAGAACCTTCTGGTGACGACGTTGCAGCGAGCAATCGCGGTCGCCCAAGTGAATCGCGTTACCCTGGCCGTCGGAAATAACCTGAACTTCCACGTGACGTGGGTTGGTCAGGTATTTTTCCAGGTAGACCATCGGGTTGCTGAACCAGGCGCCGGCTTCTTCGCGGGTCTGCTTGGCCGCTTCGACCAGGTCTTCTTCGCGGTGCACAACGCGCATGCCACGACCACCACCGCCGCCAGCGGCCTTGATGATCACCGGGTAGCCGACTTCACGGCCAATACGCAGTGCGGTTTCAGGGTCTTCCGGCAGCGGGCCGTCAGAACCTGGAACAGTCGGTACGCCCGCTGCGATCATGGCGTGCTTGGCCGATACCTTGTCGCCCATCAGGCGAATGGTGTCAGCTTTCGGGCCGATGAAGGCAAAACCGGATTTCTCGACTTGTTCGGCGAAATCGGCGTTTTCAGCCAAGAAGCCGTAGCCCGGGTGAATCGCCGTGGCGCCAGTCACTTCGGCTGCCGCGATGATCGCCGGGATGTGCAGATAAGACAGGTTGGCTGGTGCTGGACCAATGCAGACGGTTTCGTCTGCCAGGCCCAGGTGCATCAGTTCCTTGTCGGCAGTGGAGTACACCGCGACGGTCTTGATGCCCAGTTCCTTGCACGCCCGCAGGATGCGCAAGGCGATCTCGCCACGGTTGGCGATCAGGACTTTTTCCAGCTTCTGAGGCTTCAACATCGTTGGCTCCCCGTGGTTCAAACGATGGTGAACAGCGGTTGGTCGAACTCAACCGGCTGACCGTTTTCTACCAGGATGGATTCAATGACACCGGCTTTTTCAGCGGTGATGTGGTTCATCATTTTCATCGCTTCAACGATGCAAATGGTATCGCCGACTTTAACGCTCTGGCCCACTTCAACGAAGGCAGGCGAGGTCGGAGCCGGGGTGCGGTAGAAGGTGCCAACCATTGGCGACTTGACCACAAAGCCGTTCAGTTTTGCAGCAGCAGGTGCTTCAGTCACGGTGGCAACCGGTGCAACAGCCACTGGAGCCGCGGCAGGCGCTTGCTGGACAGGTGCTTGAGCGTAGAACTGTTGAGCAGGGGTCTTGCTGTGGCGGCTGATGCGTACCGACTCTTCGCCTTCTTTGATTTCCAGCTCGTCGATGCCGGACTCTTCCAGCAATTCGATCAGTTTCTTAACTTTACGGATATCCATGAATCGTCAACTCCCAATGGGTTGGTCAGGGGCGTTTAGCTTGCAGTTCAAGCTGTTCCAGGGCGGCCTCCAAGGCCAGTCGATAACCGCTGGCGCCAAGGCCGCAGATCACACCTACCGCAACGTCGGAGAAGTAGGAGTGATGGCGGAAAGGTTCGCGTTTGTGCACGTTGGACAAATGCACTTCGATGAATGGGATGCTCACCGCCAGCAGCGCGTCACGTAATGCCACGCTGGTGTGGGTAAAAGCCGCCGGATTGATCAGAATAAAATCCACGCCTTCATCGCGGGCCGCATGGATTCGATCAATCAATTCATACTCGGCATTACTTTGCAGGTAGAGCAAATGGTGACCGGCTTCGCGGGCCCGTTGTTCCAGATCCTGATTGATTTGCGCCAGGGTAGTCGCGCCGTAAACCCCCGGTTCACGGGTGCCTAGCAGGTTCAGGTTGGGGCCGTGCAGAACCAGAAAAGTCGCCATCTGCTGTTCCTTGTAATGTGTGTGCAGTCATCAGTGCCGGGCGACTATGCCGAAAAGCTGAATCAGTGTCCAGTTGTGTGCAAAAGCCAACACGATGACCGATGTTCGCGAAAAGTTTGTGACCAAGGCTCTAGATCTGGTCATTCGCGTTCGCGACACGTTCGGCGAAGTCCGCTGCGTTGATCTCTCCAATGACCCGTTGGTCACTTTTTTCCAGGCCATTTTTGTCGAAGAACATCAGCGCCGGAGGGCCGAACAAATGGTAGTGATCGAGCAGGGCGCGTTGCTCGGCGTTGCTGGCCGTCATGTCGAAGCGTACCAGCCGATAATCCTTGAGCCGGTCCAGCACTTGCGGGTTGTTCAGCACCTCGTGCTCAAGCACTTTGCAACTGATGCACCAGTCGGCGTACCAGTCCAGCAACAGCGGCTGGCCAGCGGCCTTGGCCTGGGCCAGGGCGCTGTTGAGTTGCGCCGCAGTGCTGACGGTTTGCCATTGCGCTGAGGGTTGAGTGGCACCCGTGACGGTCGGCTGCGTCGCCGGTAACCGGCCGATGGGGTTGAACGGATCACTCTGGCCGCTTAATGCGCCGAACCAGCAGGCCAGCGCATACACCAGCAAAAACAGCCCCAGCAGTTGCACCAGCCGTTGGCGAGGCGCTTTGTAGACAAACTCCAGAGTGCCGAGAAACAGGCTGACCCCCGCCGCCAGTGCACCGATCAGCAGCAACGTCACCTGACCCGGCAGGACCCGGCTAAGCAAGCCGATCGCCAGCCCTAGCAAGAGCACGCCGATGGCGTTTTTCACCGTGACCAGCCACGGGCCGCTTTTCGGCAGCCAGGCCGCGCCGCCGGTGGCTACCAGCAATAGCGGTGCCCCCATGCCCAGGCCGAGGGCGAACAGCTTCAAGCCGCCGCCCAACGCGTCGCCGCTGGCGCTGATGTACAGCAATGCCCCGGCGAGCGGGGCCGAAACACACGGCGATACCAACAGGCTGGAGACTACGCCCAACACCGCAGCGCCCCACAACGAACCGCCCTGGGTGCGATGGGCGACACGGTCCAGGCGGTTGCTGATGGCCTGCGGCAATTTGAGTTCGAAGACGCCAAACATTGCCAGGGCAAAAATGGCGAAGAACAGCGCAAAGGGCACCAGCACCCAGACCGATTGCAGGCGGGCCTGCAAATTCAGTTGTGCGCCGAACATCCCCATCAACGCGCCCAACAGCGCAAAGCATGCGGCCATCGGCAACACATAGGCCAGCGACAGGCTAAAGCCGCGCAGGCCGCCGACCTGGCCGCGTAACACCACGCCCGACAGAATCGGCAGCATCGGCAGTACGCAAGGGGTAAAGGTCAGGCCCAGCCCGGCGAGAAAGAACAGCGCCAGGTCGCGCCAGTTCCACGGTGTTTCTGGTGTGTTCGGACTCGCGGCCGCGACAGCCCCCGATATGCCGTCGATGTTAAAACGCTCGGTTTCAGGCGGGTAGCACAGCCCTTTGTCGGCGCAGCCTTGATAGCTGACCACCAGGGTAAACGGGCGTTGATCGTTGGCCGGGCGCGGGATGTCGACGTCCAGAATGCCGTGATAGACCTCTACGTCGCCAAAGTACTCATCGTGTTTTTGCTCACCCGCCGGCAGTTGCGGCGTACCCAGCGCGATATCCGCTGGTTCGGCCTTGAACGCAAAGCGATGCCGATACAGGTAATACCCTTCGGTTGGGACGAAACGCAGTTTGATCGTCTCGGGGGTGCTGTCGATCAGGTTCAGCTTGAAGGCTTCGCGCACCGGCAAAAAGTCGGCACTGTTGTTGATCGCCCCCAGGGTTGCGCTGGGGCGGGCGTCCAGCAGGCCCGTGGCCATGGCCGGTAGGGTAAAGAGCAAGCAAAACATCAAGAGCAGGCGGCGCATAAGGATCTCGCGGATAAAACCTGCGGGCATGATATCGGAGTGAGCAAGCCAAGCGTGCAGAGGGCGATGTTTTGCTCGCAACCGTCAATGGATTGCGAGCACGATTTCGCCTACAGAGGATGAAGACGTGGTTTGGCAGGCAGGTCTTTGATGATGAATTTCAAATCCACGTCGTTACGTTTGTAGACCCATGAAAGGCGTCGATCAGTGCCTTTATCACACGTCATGTCCATGACACCGACCAAAATGATGTTAATGCTGATGCCTTCGTTAAAAGGTGTCTCGCACCGCACTTGTTCATATTTCAACGGGCCAATGGGTTGGTAAGTGAAATCACTGGTACTTTTGAACGCATGTTTTTTCAACTCGCTGAGTGGCACATCCAACGTTGCCGGCATGGAAATAAAACGCAGGGCAGCGTTCAACGCATCCGAGTCCGGCATTTCATATGCGGTGCTTGAGAGCGGCGGTATCAGGCACGGTCGTACTTTTTGCTGGTCGGGTGCACAGGGGTAACCCGAAGGGTAGTCGACTATGACGGCAATAAAGCTCGACTGGTTTTCAATCTGCAGTGTTGCGCTTTCACTGAGCGGCAAGTAAAGAACAAACAATATAAGAATGGTTTGTCTCATGGCGCACCTGTTCATGTCATATCGGAAACAGGCCGATGAGGTCTGTTTAATACGACATGAATTTAATATCACTCTCGACAGCAATAGATACTGTCAGAAGTAACAGGTACGCGGTTTTATTGACGGTTTATACCCTGAACGCTTGCACCGCCGTATTAAGTTCTGCACCCAGTTCCAATAATTGCTGACTTTGATTGCGGGCAATACCGATACGTTGCAAGTTATCGTCGCCCAGCAGATGAATACGTTCACTGTGGTCGCGGATCTCACTCACCGCCGCGCTTTGTTGTGCAGTGACATCAGCAATACGCACCGCCGTGTCGGAGATGGTGGTAATGGCGCCGACAATTTCATCCAGCGCGCCGTCGGCATCCTGGGCTTGCTGAGCGGTGGCTTGAGCGTGTTCCACTTGCGCGCGCATGCCTTCAACCGATTGGCGCGCCGCCAGTTGCAACCCGGCAATCAGGTTCTGGATTTCGCTGGTCGCGCCTGCGGTGCGTTGCGCCAGGGAGCGTACCTCTTCGGCGACCACGGCAAAGCCCCGGCCCATTTCACCGGCCCGTGCAGCTTCAATGGCGGCGTTCAGGGCTAACAGGTTGGTTTGATCAGCGATGGAGCGAATCACCGTAAGAACCCCGCCAATGGTGGCCGACTCTTCGGCCAGACGCTCGACTGTCTGGGCGTTGCCTTGCACTTCGCCCACCAGCGCGTGCAGCCCGGTGAGGCTTTGCCCGATCACCAATTGGCCCTGGGCAACTGCCGCGCCAGCGCTGCGACTGGCGTCGGCGGCCTGGCTGGCATCGCCCGCCACTTGGGAAATGGTCGCTTCCAATTCGCCCAGTGCATCACGGATTTGTCCGGTGTCGCTTGCCTGGCGCTCGGCGCCGCCGTGCAAGTCGGTGCTCAATTGCGCCAGGGTCTGGCTGCTGCCCGCGACTTGCTCCGCGTTAAGGCGGATGGTGCCCACCAGGTTCACCAGGTAAGCGCGCAGGCGATTCAAAGACGCCTCGATGTCATGCAGTTCGCGATTGGTTTTACCCAGTTCAATGTCGCGACTGAAGTCGCCTTCAGCCCAAGTCGACAGCATCGGCGCCAGGTAAGTCAGGACCCGCGCCAGCTTGCGTTGCAGCGTGTCGATCAACAGGGCAATCAGCAGGATCAAGGCAATCATCAGGCCTTGAATCAGCCGAACTTCGTCCTGAATCTGCCCGTGCTGGGCGCGGACCACGGGCTCAAGCTCGGCAATGGCTTGTTGCACCGCGTCGAGTTTGCGGTGCGTAGTGGTGCTCAGTTGGGTGCGTTGTTCGATTTGCACCTGGGTGCGTTTGAGTTCGGCCGGATAACGGCTTAGCAGGTTGTTCAGTTCGCGCTTGAGATTGACCCCGGCATCTTCGGTCTGGGTGTTCTGGCTGGCTTCGAGCCCCATCATTGCTGCGAAATCGTCATTGCCCGAAGTGCTTTTGCTGCTGACGCCGAGCAGCGGCAAGGTGTCGATCTGTTGAGCTTGAGCCTGGATGCTGGCCAGTTCGCGCTCGACATCGCCCGCCAACTCACTGCGCCCACTGCTGACCAGTTTGTCGCGGTTCAGCGAGAGCTTGGCCAGGTGCAGAGAAGCAGTGAGCAGGGGCGGTAAATAGTGGGCGGCATCAGCCGTGTTGGCTTCGCTGGCGTATTGGCCGAGTTGCTCCAGGTTGGCCGCCAGTTCGCGTTCGGCTTGCAGCAGCAAGGCTTGCGGGTCACCTGCCAATTTGCCGGCTGCCAGCAGCTCGGTATTACTGAAGGTGTCGAGGTTCTCAAGGCTGGGGCGCACGGCGTCTGCCAGCGTGGGCGGCAACGGAGCGAGTTGCTGTTTGAGGGTCTCCAGCGCGCTGTTGGCCTCGCTTAAACGCACGGCATCACCGCTGGCCAGGTAGTCCTCAATGTTGCGCGCCACCTGATTCTGAAAGTGCTGGGAGAGGCTCAAGTAGCGCTCCATCAACAGGTACGGGCGTTCCAGGGCCTGTTGCGACCACCACAGGGTAGCGCCTAACGCGAGACACACGGCGACCAGCAGCACGGTGTTGAGGTTGGTGAGCAACTTCAGGCGCATAAGAGATTCTGCCTACTACGCAGTGAGAAGCGGCTGAAGTTATTGCACTTAAGTTACAGCGATGTGACGAGCGGGAGTGCCCCGACTAAAATAGTGGCTATTAGCCTTTATCGAGCGAAGCGCTGCACCTGGTTGCGGCCGTTGTTCTTCGCGAAGTACAACGCTTCATCAGCCTGTGAGGCCATCTTCAGGTTGTCGGAATCACTGTGCAGTTGCACCACGCCAGCGCTGAAAGTGCAGCACAGATCGGTCGGCTGGGCGGGGTACTGGATCTCGCAAAAGCGCTCACGTATCAGGTTGAGGATCTGGAAGGCTGACTCCAGGTCAGTGTCGGGCATGACAATCGCGAACTCTTCGCCACCATAGCGGCCTATAAAGTCGGTCTTGCGCAGGCGCTGCTTGAGGTACAACGCCAAGCTTTTGATCACGCGGTCACCCATGGGGTGGCCGTAGCAATCATTGACCCGTTTGAAATGGTCGAGGTCGAGCATCGCAAAGCTCAAAGGGCGATTTTCGCGGCGGGCGCGGAAGGTGCAGTCTTCGAGCAATTGCAGAATGTGCGTGTGGTTGTACAGGCCGGTCAGGCTGTCGCGCACCATGCGCGCTTTTAAATGCCGGGCGCGGGCGGCGCGGTTGCGCACCGTGGTAATGAGGTGGCGTGGTTGGATGGGCTTGGTCAGGAAGTCGTCACCGCCTTCGCTCATGGCATCAAGCTGTTTGTCCATATCGTCTTCGGCCGACAAATAAATGATCGGCACGCTGACATAGCGATCGTTGTGGCGGATGACCTTGGCCAATTCGGTGCCGACACAGCTGGGCATGTACATGTCGAGGATGATCAGGTCGGGCTGGAAATCCGCCAGTTCAGCCATGGTCTGGATCGGATTAGTCAGCGTGCGGGTGATGATCCCCGCCGTGTTGAGCAGGCGTTCGGTGTGCAACGCCTGAGCCCGTGAATCGTCAATGATCAGCACCTTGTAAGGGTCGTAGTGCGCCACGCAGGTCAGTACCTCGATCTTCTCCATGAGGCTGGAGACTTCAAGGGTGCCGGTCAGAAATGCCTGACCACCGGCACGCACGGCGGCCAGTCGGGTGGGGGTGTCGGTTTCATGCTGGCTGAAGAACAAGAGTGGCAGTTTCTGTTCAAGCCCGACCTGGACCTCTGCAGCCAACGCCAGGCCCTGGTTGGGGCCGGCGAAATCCACCTCCATCACGATGGCTGCCGGATGGCGCTCAGCCATGGCCCGATAAAAGGCGGTGGGACTGGAAAGGGCGACGGCATGAAGTTCAAAAAACTCCAATTGCGTGGTCAGGCGCTGGGCGCGCTCCAGGTCTTGCAGGAGGATGTAGACCGGCTTGCGCAGTGGCGGCAGCGCAGTGTGTGCCAGTTGATCACCCTGACGCAGGCCGGTGCGTGACAGACGTTGCATCAGCCGGTTGAGATCACTGATCAGCGGGCTGCTCAGGCGCCCGCGATTATCGGCGATCTGTTGCAGCACCTCGTCGGTGGCCTGGGCCAGTTCGCGGTGCTCGGGTTGCTCGAAGCGCTCGGCAAAGCGCTGCAGGCGCCCGTTGGCCTCGCTGAATTCGGCGAGCCCCGAGGCCGACCATTCCTGAGTCTGCAAGCGCTGCCAGATTTCCAGAATCTGGTGGGCCTGATGCGTAACGCGCTGGGCAAAGTGGTGCTTCAGGCGTTCGTGGCTGAGGTCTTCTTGCTCGGTCATATCCTGGCCGCTGGGTTAGGGGCATGCTGGAGTCGAGTGCTGGCTCCATGCTATCACTGCGTGTCCGGCTTGAACCTGTCCCACCTTGAAATAAGCTCGCCCACACCGATATTAGCCATTGGCCGCCCCTGCATAGGCGTGGCTTCACGCATGTTTTATAGTGCCGAAACTCAAGTAAGGCCCGGCGATGGAGCAAGTCAGCTTAGTCGTGATTAAAAATCGTGCAATAAGGCACGATGAGGTAGGGTTGTGGTCGAACCGTTGAATCAAGCATCTGAAAGGACATAGCCATGCTGGACTGGAAAAAACGAGAGGGCGAGAGCGCCCGCGAGACGGTCAGGGACACTCAAGCCAAGCCGCGTGGCTATTTCAAAAGCATCCTGCTGAGCCGCTCGATCGCCATGCTGGTGGGTATTTACGTGGTGGTCTGCCTGGCGCTGGGCTGGTACTGGAGCCGTGAACCCGACTTGTTCCCGGTGCAGAAAAACGCTCAGTTGGCGGCTGAAAAAACCGGCCAGCAAATGGTTCCGGGCTTCACCACCGTTGAAACCCTCAAGACAGTCGCCGGCACCTTGCTCAACAAGCCGGGCGGCTACTTGTCCAACGACCGCTTCCCGCCGGGTGTGTTGCTGGACAACATCCCGAGTTGGGAATACGGCGTGCTGGTGCAGGTACGTGACTTGACCCGTGCCTTGCGCAAAGACTTTGCACGTTCGCAGTCGCAGTCTGCCGAAGACGCCGATCTGGCCAAGGCCGAGCCGCGTTTCAACTTCGACAACAAGAGCTGGATGCTGCCGTCCAGTGAGTCTGAATACCAGGAAGGGATCAAATCCCTGAGCCGCTATCAGGCGCGCTTGTCCGATCCAAATCAGAAAAATGCCCTGTTCTATGCCCGTGCCGACAACCTGAACAACTGGTTGGGTGATGTGGGGACGCGTCTGGGCTCGCTGTCGCAGCGCTTGTCGGCCAGTGTGGGTCGGGTCAAGCTCAACACCACACTGAAAACCGAAAGCCTGGAGCCGGGCCAGGTACCGGTGGTGGATGAAGAAATCGTTGAAACCCCATGGCTGCAAATCGACAACGTGTTCTATGAAGCCCGTGGTCAGGCCTGGGCGCTGTCGCACCTGCTGCGCGCCATCGAAGTCGATTTTGCCGATGTGCTGGCGAAAAAGAACGCCACAGTCAGCGTGCGCCAGATTATTCGTGAGCTGGAGGCCGCTCAAGAGCCGGTCTGGAGCCCGATGATCCTCAACGGTAGCGGCTTTGGCATTCTGGCCAACCACTCGCTGGTCATGGCCAACTACATCTCGCGGGCGAATGCGGCGGTCATGGACCTTCGTCAATTGCTGTCGCAGGGCTAAGGGATGGCAATCTCCACTTTAGAGGCTGCGCACCGTGCAGCCTCTGATATCGAACAGGTGGTCTGGGTGGACCGCGACGACCGCGTGCTCGGCGCTTTGCCGCGCCAGCAATTGCGCGAGCGCAACTTGATCGGGCGTGGCACGTTCATTCTATTGTTCAACTCGGCCGGTGAGTTGTGCGTGCATCAACGCACCCTCAGCAAGGCGCTGTATCCGGGGTTCTGGGATGTGGCAGCGGGTGGCATGGTCGGCGCGAACGAAACCTACGCGCAGTCCGCCACCCGTGAATTGGCCGAAGAGCTGGGCGTCAGCGGTATCGAGCTGACGGCGCACGAACGCTTCTACTTTGAGGCTCCGCAAAACCACCTGTGGTGCGGGGTGTTTTCTGGCGTCTGGGATGGCCCTTTGCAGGTGCAGCCCGAAGAGGTTCAGCAGGCGTTGTTCATGCCGGTGGCCGAGGCCTTGCGCCTGAGTGAACAGCAGCCTTTTTGCCCAGATTCACTGGATGCGTTGAGGCGTTATCTGGCGCACGCCTGACAGGTGGGGGCGGGCTTGCTCGCGATGCGAACTACGCGGCCAGTAGCCCGAATGACGCTGATGCCATCGCGAGCAGGCCCGCTTGCGCAGAGGTTGCAATGGCAGCAGGAAAAACCTTTAAAAATTGCGCCAATTGGCTATTGGGCCTCAGCGATTTTGTCGTTACACTGCGCGACCTTTTCAGGCTCAGGTGCTTTTGCGCTTGAGTTGCGCTGCCCCTGCCAGAGTGGGGCTTCGCGGTCGGTACACCTTGGCGCAAGCGCGTCATGCACCGGCCAATTTTTTGTCCTCCATATGAGGATTGCCGGTGGCCAAAAAAGCCGCATCCTTCGCCGCCCTGGGTGGCCTGGTATTTTCCACCGACGCAGGTCGTCACTGTCCAGACTGTCGTCAGCCAGTGGACGCCTGTACCTGCAAACAAACCCTGATCCCTGCCGGTGATGGCATTGCTCGCGTGCGCCGCGAAAGCAAAGGCCGTGGCGGCAAGACGGTGACGACCATCACGGGCGTGCCGTTAGCCGAAGACGCACTCAAGGAACTGGCCACCACGTTGAAAAAACGCTGTGGCACAGGTGGAGCGTTGAAAGACGGCGTCATCGAGATCCAGGGCGACCACGTTGAGCTGTTACTGGCTGAACTGGTCAAGCACGGTTTCAAAGCCAAGAAGTCCGGCGGCTAGCAGCCTCTGTCAAAACCACCGTTGAGTTGTCTTGCCGCCTCCAAGGGCCGGGCAAGTGCTGCTCGCCATGGTTTTCACAGAGCCTGTTATTGCGGGTTTCTAAACTCGGCGCTGTTGTCAGGGTCTACCCTGAGCAGACTAATCGTCATTTTTACTCATTAGACTGCGCCGACCTGGTCACAGGTTTGGCTACTTGACTTATATAGGGGACTTCGATGTCCGTACGACGCACACGCAAAGACGATGGCAGCCAATGGACAGTTGCGGACAGCCGCAGTGTTTACGGGATTCGCCATTGGGGGGCCGGGTATTTCGCGATCAATGAAGCCGGTCGCGTAGAAGTCCGTCCGAACGGCCCGAACAGCTCGCCCATCGATCTGTACGAGCAAGTCGACGAACTGCGCCAAAGTGGCTTGTCCTTGCCATTGCTGGTGCGTTTTCCAGATATTTTGCAGGACCGTGTACGCCAACTGACCGGTGCTTTTGATGCCAACATCGAGCGCCTGGAGTACCAGAGCCAGTACACCGCGTTGTACCCGATCAAGGTGAACCAGCAAGAAGCCGTGATCGAAAACATCATCGCCACGCAGAACGTGTCGATTGGCCTTGAAGCCGGCTCCAAGCCCGAGCTGCTGGCCGTGCTGGCGCTGGCCCCCAAAGGCGGCACCATCGTCTGCAACGGTTACAAGGACCGTGAATTCATTCGCCTGGCCTTGATGGGCCAGAAGCTCGGTCACAACGTGTTCATCGTGATCGAGAAAGAGTCCGAAGTAGACCTGGTGATCGAAGAAGCGGCCTCGCTCAAGGTCAAGCCACAGGTTGGCCTGCGCGTGCGCCTGTCGTCGCTGGCGTCGAGCAAATGGGCTGACACCGGGGGTGAGAAATCCAAGTTCGGCTTGTCGGCGGCGCAGCTGCTGTCGGTTGTGGAGCGCTTCCGTGGCGCCGGCCTGGACCAGGGCATTCGCCTGCTGCACTTCCACATGGGCTCGCAGATCGCCAACCTGGCGGACTACCAGCACGGCTTCAAAGAAGCGATTCGCTACTACGGCGAACTGCGCAACCTCGGCCTGCCGGTCGACCACATCGACGTGGGCGGCGGTCTGGGCGTTGACTACGACGGCACACACTCGCGCAACGCCAGTTCGATCAACTACGACATGGACGATTACGCCGGTGTCGTGGTCGGCATGCTCAAAGAGTTCTGCGACGCACAAGGCCTGCCGCACCCGCACATTTTCTCTGAAAGCGGCCGTTCCCTGACCGCACACCACGCCATGCTGGTGGTGCAAGTGACCGACGTCGAGAAGCACAACGACGACGTGCCAGAGATCGAAAACAAAGAAAGCCTGCCCGAGACTGTGCAGTGGCTGGTGGATCTGCTGGGCCCGACCGACATCGAGATGGTCACCGAAACCTACTGGCGCGCGACGCACTACATGAGCGACGTGGCGGCCCAGTACGCCGATGGCAAAATCAGCCTGTCGGAAAAAGCCCTGGCCGAACAGTGCTACTTCGCCGTGTGCCGTCGCCTGCACAACTCCTTGAAAGCGCGTCAGCGTTCGCACCGCCAGGTGCTGGACGAACTCAACGACAAACTGGCCGACAAGTACATCTGCAACTTCTCGGTCTTCCAGAGCCTGCCGGACACCTGGGCGATTGGCCAAGTGCTGCCGATCCTGCCGCTGCATCGTCTTGACGAAGAGCCGCTGCGCCGCGCTGTGCTGCAAGACCTGACCTGCGACTCCGACGGCAAGATCAAGCAATACGTCGACGAGCAGAGCATCGAAACCAGCCTGCCGGTACACGCGCTCAACGAAGGCGAAGATTACCTGCTGGGTATCTTCCTGGTGGGTGCTTATCAGGAAATCCTGGGTGACATGCACAACCTGTTCGGTGACACCGACTCGGTGAACATCTACCAGAAAGCCGATGGCAGCGTGTACCACGCCGGTATCGAGACCCACGACACCATCGAAGACATGCTGCGCTACGTACACTTGTCGCCCGAGGAGTTGATGACTCACTACCGTGACAAAGTGGCCAGCGCCAAGATCAGCGCCAAAGAGCGTACCCAGTTCCTCGACGCCTTGCGCCTGGGGCTGACGCGTTCGTCTTACTTGTCCTCATAAGACTCAACTGACCTGCAGGAGCGATCTTGTCTCGCGATCTTTTGACCCTTTAAAAGATCGCGAGGCAAGCTCGCTCCTACAGGGTTATGGGGTAAACCAGCGGATTCGCGTGGCGTATAGCCCCAAAATCGCGCTGCGCAGCACCATAAACAGCAAGAAACTTATCCACAGCCCGTGGTTGCCGTAACCATGCAAGGCCCAGGCGACGGGAAAGGCGATGACTACGCTCACCAGCATTGCATTGCGCATTTCCAGGGCGCGGGTGGCGCCGATAAACAAACCGTCCAGCAAGTAGCTCCACACCGCAATCAGCGGCAGCACGGCCAGGTACGGCAAGTACTGGAAGGCTGTTTCGCGCACGCTTGGGATGTCGGTCTGCATCTCGACAAACAGATGCCCGCCGAACAGAAACAGCAACGCAAACAGCGCGCTGGCCAGTAACGACCAACCACACGCCACCACCATCGAGCGACGCAAAGCCGTTCGATCACGGGCGCCGATGGCATGCCCGCACAACGCTTCGACCGCGTGGGCCAGACCGTCCAGCGCGTGGGCTGTCAGCAGCAGACCATTGAGCAGCAGCGCGTTTGCCGCCACGGTGGCATCGCCCAAACGCGCACCTTGCACGGTGATAGCAAAAAATACCGATTGCAGCAGCAGGCTGCGGATAAAAATATCGCGGTTAACCCCCAGCAGCGGTTTCCAGTTGTGCCACACGCGCAGCGCGGCCCAGGCCATCTTGCCCGGATACGCCCGCAATGCGCCGCGTGTCAGCCACAAACCGAGCAGGGCGCCGCTCCACTCGGCAATCACCGAGGCCCGCGCGGAGCCGACCACGCCCCAGTCCAGACCGAGGACAAACCACAGGTTGAGGGCGATGTTCATCAGGTTGGTAGTGAGCAAAATCGCCAGCGGTGCCCGCGCGTTTTGTGCGCCCAGAAACCAGCCCACCAGCGCATAACTGGCCAGGGAGGCGGGCAGGCCAAACAGACGGTTGTGGAAGAACGCCAGCGTCATGTCATGCAGCTCGGCAGAAGGCTGCATGACACTCAGCGCCACGCCGCTGAACGGGATCGCAATGACAGCCAGAAACAATGAAAGCCCGAGCGCCAACAGTAATCCTTGCAGCAGGATTTGCCGCAGCGCTGCGCCATCGTTACGCCCGGCGGCTTGTGCGGAAAAGCCCGTGGTGCCCATGCGCAGAAAGCCCATCATCCAGGCCAGGTAGATATACAGGCTGGCGCCGACCGCCACCGCGCCCAATTGATGAGCGTGGGGCAAATGACCGATCACGGTGCTGTCGACCAGCGCCACCAACGGCACGGAAATATTCGACAAAATCATCGGCGCAGCCAGCGCCCACACCCGGCGATGGGTCGGGCGGTCGCGCCAGTCGGCTAACAGAAAAGACATGCAGGCTCCTTTGGGGACCGGCATTGTAACGGAAGCAGCCTTCACCCTCCTTGCGCCTTGCCAAAACCTGTAGTCGCAGCCTCATTATTTGGTAGCGACTAAAGGAACTATGCCCTAGGAAAATGGTCCTTTACGACCAGCGCGTCTGCCGTTAACGCCACGCTGTTATATAGTTGCCCCTTCACTGCCACAACAATGAGTACACCATGCTTAACAAAGGACTGTTCCTGGCCTGCGCGCTGGCGCTGCTGAGTGCTTGTGATTCCTCTTCGTCCTCCAAGCCCGAGACGCCCAAGCCGGCCGCCGCCACCCAGGCCGCCAAGCCAGTGCAAGACCCCAAGGTGCTGGCTGAGCGCTATGCCGGTCGTGAGTTGAACGTGGTGGATGTCTCTGAAGTGCAGTTGGACGGTGCCAGCACTTTGTCGGTGAGTTTCTCGGTGCCGCTGGACCCCAAGCAAAATTTCGCTGAAAAACTGCACCTGGTCGATGCCAAGACCGGCAAGGTCGATGGCGCCTGGGAGCTGTCCGATAACCTGATGGAACTGCACCTGCGCCATCTGGAACCGCAACGCAAATTGATCCTGACCGTCGACCCTGGCCTGCGTGCCGTCACCGACGCAACCCTGGCTGGCGAGTTCGTCAGCCGTCTGGAAACCCGTGACCTGCAGCCGACCGTTGGTTTTGCCAGCCGGGGTAGCTTGCTGCCCACGCGTCTGGCCGAAGGCTTGCCGGTTATCGCGTTGAACGTCGATAAGGTTGACGTGGAGTTCTTTCGGATCAAGCCCGAATCCTTGCCGGCTTTTCTGAGCCAATGGGGCGCCAGCAGCAGCCTGCAAAGCTACGAGTCCAAAGAGCTGTTGAGTATGGCCGAACTGGTCTATGGCGGGCGCTTTGACCTGAACCCGGCACGCAACACCCGTGAAACCGTGATTTTGCCCACCTCGGGAATCAAACCGTTGCAGCAGCCGGGCGTGTACCTGGCGGTGATGACCGCGTCAGGCAGCTACAACTATTCGACCCCGGCCACTTTATTCACCCTCAGTGACATCGGCCTTTCCGTACACCGTTATCAGAAGCGCCTGGATGTGTTCACCCAAGCGTTGGAGGGCGGCAGTGCCTTGGCCAACGTCGAGCTACAGGTGCTCGACGGTAAAGGCAAAATGCTGGTCCAGGGTAAAACCGATAAAGAGGGCCACGCCGAACTGGCCTTGCCGCCCAAGGCTGATGTGTTGGTAGCACGCCAGGGCGATCAGACCAGCTTGTTGCGTTTGAACACTGCTGCGCTGGATTTGGCCGAGTTCGACATCGGTGGCCCGCAAGCGCACCCGTTGCAATTCTTTGTGTTCGGCCCGCGTGACCTGTACCGCCCGGGCGAAACCGTGCTGCTCAATGCCTTGCTGCGTGATCGCGACGGCAAGCCGGTCAAGCCGCAGCCGGTCAGCGTAGAAGTGCGCCGCCCGGACGATCAAGTCAGCCGCAAAATTGTCTGGGAGCCGGATGCTTCGGGCTTCTATCAGTACGCCCTGCCATTGGCGAGCGAAGCCCCCACCGGTCGCTGGCAGTTAGTCTTCGACCTGGGTGACGGCAAGCCGCAGTTGTATGAGTTTTCGGTTGAAGACTTTTTACCCGAGCGCATGGCGCTCGAACTCAAAGGCAGTGACAAGCCGCTGCGTCCGGACCAAACCGCCGAGATTCAGGTCAATGGTCGTTACCTGTATGGCGCCCCGGCGGCGGGTAATCGCTTGAGCGGTCAGGTCTATGTGCGCCCGTTGCGTGAGGCCGTGAGTGCCTTGCCGGGCTACCAGTTCGGTTCCGTTACCGAGCCGGAATTGACCCAGGACCTGGAACTGGACGAGAGCGTGCTCAACGCCAATGGCAAAGAAACACTCAGCATTGAGAGCCAGTGGAGCGAAGCCCGGTCGCCGCTGCAATTGATCGTGCAGGCCAGCTTGCAGGAATCGGGCGGTCGCCCGATTACCCGGCGTCTGGTGCAACCGGTATGGCCTGCTGACCGCTTGCCCGGTGTGCGCGGGCTGTTCAACGGCACTGAAACCGACGGCGATGCGCCGGCCGAATTCGAACTGCTGGTGGCGGACAATCAGGGCCACAAACTGGCGGCGCAAAACCTCAAGGTTCGCCTGGTACGTGAGCGCCGCGACTACTACTGGAACTACTCGGACAGCGACGGCTGGAGCTATCACTACAACGAGAAGTTTCTGAACCTCAACGAAGAAACGGTCAACGTCAAGGCCGGAGAAACCGCCAAGGTCAGCTTCCCGGTGGAGTGGGGCCCTTACCGCGTTGAAGTCGAAGACCCGCAAACCGGGTTGGTCAGCAGCCTGCGTTTCTGGGCCGGTTATCGTGCGCAGGACAACGCCGAGGGTGGCGCTGTGCGACCGGACCAGGTCAAGTTGGCGCTGGACAAGGCGGCGTATAAAGACGGCGATACCGCCAAAGTCACGGTCACACCCCCCGCAGCGGGCAAAGGCTACTTGTTGGTCGAAGGCAGCGACGGCCCATTGTGGTGGGAAGAAATTGAAGTCCCGGCAGAAGGTAAAACCTTCGATTTCAAACTTGACCCGAACTGGGCGCGACACGATCTGTATGTCAGCGCGCTGGTGATTCGTCCCGGCGAGCGCAAAACCAATATCACGCCAAAACGTGCGGTCGGCGTGCTGCACCTGCCGCTGGATCGCACCCAGCGCAAGCTGGCCCTGACCCTTGATGCGCCTGAAAAAATGCGCCCCAAGCAGCCGCTGACGGTGAAGGTCACGGCTAAAAACGCCGACGGCAGCATTCCCCAGCAGGCTCACGTCTTGCTGGCAGCGGTGGACGTCGGGGTGCTGAATATCACTGACTATGCGACCCCGGACCCATACGCCAGCCTGTTTGGGCGCAAGGCCTACGGCGCTGATCAGTTGGATATCTACGGGCAATTGATCGAGGGCGGGCAGGGCCGCCTGGCCAGCCTGGCATTCGGTGGTGACGCGGCCTTGGCAAAAGGCGGTAAACGCCCGGCCACCAGCGTCAACATCGTCGCGCTGCAAAGTGCGCCGGTCACCTTGAATGAGCAGGGCCAAGGTGAAATCAGCGTCAACATTCCGGACTTCAACGGCGAACTGCGCTTGATGGCGCAAGCCTGGACCGATGATCGCTACGGCATGGCCCAGGCCAAAACCGTGGTCGCCGCACCGCTGGTGGCCGAGTTGGCGGCACCGCGCTTTTTGGCTGGCGGTGACGAGACACGGTTGGCGCTGGACGTGTCCAACCTGACCGACAAACCGCAAAAACTCGACGTCACTCTCAACGTTGATGGCCAGCTCAGCCTGCTCGGCGATGCTGCCCAGCACGTCACGCTGAGCCCCGGCCAGCGCAGCACCTTGCAGATTCCGGTCAAGGCCTTGGGCGGTTTTGGCACAGGTGTGGTGAAGGTCACGGTCAACGGCCTGGACCTGCCGGGCGAAACCCTGCCGCCGTTCAGCCGCGAGTGGACGTTGGGCGTACGCCCGGCGTATCCGGCGATGCTCAGGCAGTACCGCGCCGTGCTCAAGGATCAGCCATGGAGCCTGCCGGAAGGCGAGTTGCAGGCCTTTGAACCGGCCGGGCGCGAAGCCTTGCTGAGCCTGTCGAGCCGCCCGCCGTTGAACCTGGGTGAACAGATTCGTGCGCTCAAGGCGTATCCGTATGGTTGCTCCGAGCAAACCACCAGCGGCCTGTATCCGGCGCTGTATGCCGATGCCGCGTTGCTCAAGCGTTTGGGGCTTGAAGGAGAACCGGATGCCGAGCGCAAACGCAAAATCGAACTCGGTATCGAGCGTCTGCTGGGCATGCAGCGTTACAACGGCAGCTTCGGCTTGTGGGGCGCAGACGGGCAGGAAGAGTATTGGCTGACGGCCTATATCACCGACTTCCTGTTGCGCGCTCGTGACCAAGGCTATGCCGTGCCGGCCGATGCGTTGAAAAAGGCCAACGAGCGACTGCTGCGTTATGTGCAGGAGCGCAACCTGATCGAAGCCGATTACAGCGATAACCTCGACCACACCCGCTTTGCCGTGCAGGCCTATGCGGCGTTGGTTCTGGCTCGCAGCCAACAAGCGCCACTGGGAGCTTTGCGCAGCATTTTCGAGCGTCGCAGTGATGCGCGTTCCGGTTTGCCGCTGGTGCAACTGTCGATTGCGCTGCAGAAGATGGGCGACCAGCCGCGTGCCGATCAGGCGCTGTTGGCCGGGTTGGCGGCCAAGCGTCAGAGCAATCAATGGTTGGGCGATTACGGCAGCCCGCTGCGCGATCAGGCATTGATTCTGGCGTTGCTGGAAGAAAACAACTTAATGGCAGGTCAACGTGAGCAGCGTCTGTTTGAACTGTCGGATCTGTTGGCGGGCACCCGCTGGTTGTCGACTCAGGAGCGTAATTCGCTGTTCCTGGCCGGGCGTGATGTGCTGATCCAGCCCGAAAGCAACTGGACGGCCCAGCTCACCAGCGGCGATCAAACCCGCCAGCTGAACAACCGTCAGTCTGGGCTCAAACTCGATGGTGCGCTGCTGACTCCGCCGCTGACGCTGCGCAATGAAGGCAGCGACGCGGTGTATCAACAGCTGACCCTCTCGGGTTATCCACAGCAGGCGCCAGCGCCCGGTGGCGAGAACATGACCATTCGCCGCGATTACCTGGGCATGAATGGCGAGCCACTGAACATTAAGGCCCTGAAAAGCGGTGATCTGGTGTTGGTCCACGTGGCCGTGACGGCTAAACAGGCGGTGCCGGATGCATTGGTGGTCGATCTGTTGCCAGCCGGCCTGGAACTGGAAAACCAGAACCTGGGGCAGAGTGCTGCCAGCCTTGAAAACGCCAGTTCACAGGTCAAGCAATGGCGTGACGCAATGCAATACGCCAGCGTGCAGCATCAGGAATACCGCGATGACCGTTACGTAGCGGCAGTGAAACTCAACGGCTACGGCACCACGCATCTGCTGTACCTGGCGCGTGCCGTCACGCCGGGCACCTACCGTGTGCCGCCGCCGCAAGTGGAGTCGATGTACCGACCAAACTGGCAGGCCGTGGGCGAGTCCCAGGGTGAGATGGTGATAAAAGGGCGCTAGAGCGAAGAATATTCGTGGGAGCGGTCTTGCTCGCGATACAGCCGCCGAGGTGTATCAGGCAGGCCGCGGTGACCTCATCGCGAGCAAGCCCGCCCCCACAGGATATGAATGGCGTGTAGTTAATGAATGATCCAGCTCAACACCCACAGCCCGAGCAGTAGCCAGATCACACCGCCGATGATTGAGGCGCGCATAAACGCGCGCACGGCGTTGTACAAAAACAGCAGCCCGAGCACCAGCACAGCGATGCTGACGATGGAGGTGTCCATGCCCAAGGCGCGCGCCATGCCATCGATAAAGTTGCTGCCCGCTTGAGTAATCAGGGTGAACAGGCCGTTCAGGCTTTCGACGATCCAGCGAACGACAGTGCCCAACCACAGGCCCAGATTTCCAATAAAGCTTTCGACGTGCATGGGGATGTCCCGATCAATAAGATGGCCACTGTGCCAGAGATCTCCCTTAGGCAACCAGACAGAGTGCAAAGTTGCGTAATAAGTAATGGTTAGAAAAAGCTTGCTGTGGGCCACCTGCGGCCTGGTGCTGGTGATCGCGTTGCTGTGGCTGGCCGACCGGCTCTGGCCGTTGCCGCTGCCCAAGGATGACCTGGCGCGTGTGGTATTGGCCGAGGATGGCACGCCATTGTGGCGATTTGCCGATGCCAATGGCGTGTGGCGTTACCCCGTGCAAAAGGACGAGGTGTCGCCGTATTACCTTGAAGCGTTGCTGACCTACGAAGACCGCTGGTTTTTCCGGCATCCGGGGGTTAACCCGCTGGCGCTGGGGCGGGCGGCCTGGCAAAACCTCAGTGGCGGGCGAGTGTTGTCGGGGGGCAGCACCTTGTCGATGCAGGTTGCCCGTTTACTTGATCCACATGAACGCACATTGCCCGGCAAAGTGCGCCAGTTGTGGCGCACGGCGCAGCTTGAATGGCATCTGTCGAAAGACCAGATCCTGAGTCTTTACCTCAATCGCGCGCCTTTTGGCGGGACGTTGCAAGGTGTGGCGGCGGCCAGTTGGGCGTACCTGGGCAAGTCGCCGCAGCACCTCACGCGTTCTGAAGCGGCGCTGTTGGCCGTGCTGCCGCAGGCGCCGAGTCGGCTACGGCCTGATCGCCACCCCGAACGCGCTCAGTTTGCGCGTGACAAAGTATTGCGGCGCCTGGCCGAGTATCAGGTGTGGCCGCAAGGGGCTGTGGATGAAGCGCTGGAAGAACCGCTGTTGCTCGCGCCGCGACTGGAACCGAGCCTGGCGCCGTTGCTCGCGCGCCGCTTGAATCGCCCGCACAGCCCGCCGCTGATCCGCACCACCTTGGACGCCAATCTGCAACGACGCCTGGAAGACTTGCTGCTGGGCTGGAGGGCGCGCCTGCCCGAGCATACTTCGGCGGCGATCATTGTGGTTGAGACCGAAAACATGGCCGTACGCGCCTACCTCGGCTCGGTGGACATTAACGATGCCCGCCGCTTTGGCCACGTCGACATGATCAGTGCCATACGCTCGCCGGGGTCGACCCTCAAACCGTTTTTGTATGGCATGGCGCTGGACGCCGGGCTGATCCATTCCGAGTCGCTGCTGCAAGACGTACCGCGGCGGTATGGCGATTACCGGCCGGGCAATTTCTCGATGGGCTTTAGCGGGGCGGTGTCGGCCAGTTCGGCATTGGCGCTGTCGCTGAATTTGCCCGCCGTGCAACTGCTCGAAGCCTACGGTCCGAAGCGCTTTGCCGCTGACCTGCGCAATGGCGGCATCCCGCTGATCTTGCCGGCATTGGCCGAGCCCAACCTGGCATTGATCCTGGGGGGCGCCGGCAGCCGCTTGGAAGACTTGGTCAGCGGTTACAGCGCGCTGGCGCGGGGTGGCAACAGTGCCAATTTACGCCTGCAACCCCAGGATGAGTTAGTCGAACGGCGCATGCTCTCGCCGGGCGCCGCGTGGATTATCCGGCGCATCTTGAGTGGTCAGGCGCGCCCGGACCGCGACCCCTCGGCCGAGCTGGTGCAGCGTCCAGCTTTGGCGTGGAAGACCGGCACCAGTTATGGCTTTCGTGATGCGTTGGCGATTGGCGTGGGGCCGCGGTACTTGATCGGCGTGTGGATCGGTCGCCCGGACGGCACCCCTGTGCCGGGGCAGTTCGGGCTGGCCTCGGCGGCGCCACTGATGCTGCAAGTCCATGACGTATTGAGTAACCGCGACAGTCAGCGCGCGATTGTCGCCCCCGTACCGCCGGTGCCGAGCACTGTTGGGGTGGCGGCGATTTGTTGGCCTCTGGGGCAACCGTTGAACAAGAACGACCCCAATTGCCGACGTCAGCGTTTTGCCTGGACCCTGGACCACACGACACCGCCGACCTTGCTCGCAGCCGATCAACCGTTGGGCGTGGGTTTGCGCGAAACTTTTTGGGTGGATGCGCAAGGTCTGCGTGTGAGCCCGCAATGCCCCGGTGCGCAACCGCGTGAAATCGCTTTGTGGCCCGCCCCGCTTGAGCCTTGGTTGCCACGGGCCGAACGACGTGAAGCGCGCTTGCCGGCGGCCTCAACGAACTGCCCGCCACCGGCATCGAATTCGGTCACGGCATTGTCGATTGTGGGTGTTCGAGAAGGGGATCGTCTGCAACGCCCGGCGGCGAGTCAGGCTTCACTGCGCCTGACACTGTCGGCGTTGGGCGGCGACGGTCGGCGCTGGTGGTTCCTCAATGGCGCACCGCTGGGCGACAGCGCGCACCGGGAAGTGCTCACTGCCACGCTTGAACACTCGGGTCGCTATGAATTGAGCGTACTTGACGAAAGCGGGCAAACCGCACGGGTTGAATTCAGTGTCGTGGAATAAGCACTCCTGCTGTTAATTAGGCTTAAAACTTTAGTAAGTGTGCCAATTTGTTTTAATTAACTAATTGATTTTAAGAGTTATTTATTCGCATCAAATCCTGTTTATACAAGGGCTTAATACCAAGTGGTGAATGGTTCAATACCGGGTCCGGCGTTGTGATGTAAGCCACGACTGAACGCATTTCTGACCTGAGATCAGGGAGCGTTCGAACTCAGGCGAATCAGGTGCAAGGTAATGAATCATGAACACTCAATTGTGGTTGAAAACCAGTACAGCCCTTTTGTTGGTAATGACCGTCAGCCTGGCCGGCTGCCATAGCGGCGGTGGAGGTTCTAAAAGTCATGTGCAAGCGAGTACGCCAGACGCAGCCTCGGGCGGTGCGGATGGCGGTGGTAATAACGGCGGTGGCGACAACGGTGGTAACAACGGCGGTGGCAATAACGGTGGCGGCAACAACGGCGGCGGTAATAACGGCGGTGGCAACAACGGTGGTGGCAACAACGGGGCGAGCAATACGCCTCTGGTCACTGGCCAGGTCATCAGTCAGGTCGGTACGGCGGTTGGCGGCGCAGGTTCCGCAGTCAGTGATCTGGGAACCACACTCACAACCGTTCCCGTGGTAGGGGCCGCGGGCGGTCTGGTAATCCATACCGGTGATGCCGTGACGTCCGTCAGCGATGGTTTGACCCATGGCCTGGGTACCCTCGGTACCGATAAGAACTCCTTGGGTATCACCGTGGCGGGTGCAACTAACGCGGTGTCGGATGTCGGTAAAGGTGTGTCCTCTTTGGGACAGGGCGCCAGCGGGTTGCTGGATAACACGCCGATCAGCCAGATCCCGATTGCGGGGGGCGTCGCCGGCAAGGTCACCGATGTGGCGGGCGGTCTGGTCGACAAGGTCGGGACGACGGTCACCATGCTGGGCAACACCTTGACCACCAATGTCACTTCTGGCCAGTTGGGCAAAGTGACAGGAGGGGTCAATGACAAGGCCCTGGTGCCGGTTATTTCGCTGGTGGAAAAAACCACGGGGCAAGTGGGAACAGCTGCTGGTCTGGGGGCGCCGGTAGACGGCCTTCTGAATAAGGTGGGTGGCGTAGTCACAGGTGTCGGCAACAAAGTGACTACGGCTGGTGATCAAAATCCGGTGACCACGCTGGTCGGTGGCGCGCTGGTGGGTGTGGGAGGAGTGGCCGACAAGGCGGGCGGTTATGTGAACCCGGCAACTGGCGCAGGTACCGGCGCCGCCGCGGGAGGTGTGGGCGGCCTGGTGGGCGGCGTTGCCAGCACGGTCGGTGGTGTCGTGGGGACAGTGACCGGCGCCAGTTCAGGTAACGCAGAAGGCGGGGGCTTGCTCGGTGGCGCAGTGGGAGTTGGAGCGGGTGTCGGAGTGGGGGCGGGCATCGTCACCCCCAGTGCTGGAGCAGGCGCAAATGCAGGCGCGGGCGCTAGTTCGGGAGCGGGGCTGGTGGGAGGTGTGATTGGTGGGCTGGGCAACGTAGGCAAGAAAAACTGACGATACTGCACCTGGCCGGCACGATGGCCTTACCAACAACACCTACGCTGGGTTGGAACGAGAGATTGGCTTCAATCTCTCGTTTTCTACAGGTTCAGATTGTAGGGCTGCTGTTAGCGCCGTGTTGATCGCGAGAGGGCATGGCCAGGCCGTTAACTCGCTGTCGTTGAACACGGAGTGCCCTATGAGAACCTATATCCCTCTGTTGTTATTGGCCTTGACCCCTTATGTCAGTGCCGAGCCTCTACCGCGCTATCTCAACAGCAACGAAACTCTGCAATCGCTGCCTGCGCCCAACTTGCCGGTGGATGCCTATCGACCCTCAACCCCGGCGCTGCAACTGCCCAAACCGGGGGCAGCACAGCCCCAGCCTCTATTGATGAGCACCCGGTTGACCATCCGCAAATTGCAGGTTGAAGGCGGCACGGTGTACCCGTTGCAAACATTGGGCGCGGCGTACCAACCGTTGCTGGGGCGTGAAATCACCCTCAGTGAGTTGATTGAAGCGACGCGAAAAATCACTCAGCGCTACCAGGCCGATGGCTACTTGTTGTCGTATGCCTTTTTGCCCCCGCAGAAGTTCGATCAAGGCCTGGTGCGTGTGGTGCTGGTTGAAGGGTATATCCGTGATTATCACGTCGACGGTGATGTCGGACGGGTCAAAGGGTTTATTGATGAGCTGGTCGACAAACTCAAAGGCGAGCGCCCGTTGACCCGTAAAACCTTTGACCGCTATGCCACCTTGATGAGCCGGATTCCGGGTGTGACATTGCAGGCGCAAGTACCGCCTCCGGGCACCACCGATGGTGCGGCAACCATGCACATAACGGCCAGCCGCAAACCGTTCACCACCAGCATGAGCCTCGTTGAAAGCAGTCGCGACAGCACTCAGGCGTTGCTCGGCGTGAGCAGCAACTCGCAAACCGCTATGGCCGAACAACTGACCTTGAGCGGGTTGTTCCCGCCGGGTCATGACAAGGAACACTACTACCGTCTTGATTACAGCCAGTACCTGAATGCCGAAGGCACGCAGTTGAGCCTGTATGGCACGCGGTATCGCAGTGACCCGGCTACCCGCATTGCCACCAGTGATGGATTCGTACTCAAACCGCACCGCGAGAATGACCGCTTTTCAATCGGCATCAGCCACCCGCTGATCGTTGCTCCTGACCAATGGCTGAGTCTTGCAGCGCGTTTGTACGGAGTGAACGACAAGACCGATTACGAGATCGTCGGTTACGCACCGACTATCAGCGAAAAAACCAATGTGCGTGCTCTGGCGTTTGAGGGGGACTGGCGCAAGTCCGATGCCCAGCAATTGCGTATTGTCAGTGCAGGTGTATATCAGGGCATTAATGGGCTGGGTGCCAAGACTGAAAGTAACTTGACGGGCAACCACTATGATCTCGACTTCTTTCGTTTGCGTTTGTCCGGAGTGCAAAGCAATACATTTTTCGATAATTGGCAAGGCGTGATGTCGGCTGCGGTGTATTGGAGTGACGATACTTTGGCAGACAGTGAGCGTGCCGTATTCGGGGGTCAAAATTTTGGCCGTGGTTATCCCGATGATCAAGCGTCCGGTGATAAAGGCTGGGGGGTAGCGTACGAACTCAACTACAGTTTCAATCGCGAAGGTGAGTGGGTGAAACTGTTGCAGCCTTATGCCGTATTGGACAGGGCGAAAACCTGGTTTAACGAACTTCCGCTCAAAGGCTCTGATATGTCCTCGGCAGCATTGGGAGTGCGTTTTGGCGATAAGCGTTATTACAATATGTCACTGGAAGTGGCCAAGCCTATGTCAGATATGGCGCTGGATAGTTTTAACCGGCGACTGCGTTATAGCTTGAGCTTTAGTTATCAGTTGTAGAATGAATGTGTCTTGCGGTCTTTAAATAATTAAAAGACCGCGAGGCAAGCTCGCTCCTACAGTCGGGGTTATGGGCGGACGGAGTAGAGTTTGGGGGCGGGGAATAAGTAATTAAGGGTGTGGATCAAACGATCGTGATAGATGGGTTTACGAAACAAGTCCAGGACTTGCAGACGCAATAAGTCACTGACATTGTCCATGTCGGCATGGCCGGAAATAACGATGACAGGTAGGTGCTGTCGGGAGGTGTGGTTTCGCAGGCGTTGAATCAACGCGATGCCACTTTCTTCGGGCATGCGCAAGTCAGTGATAACCAGTGCGATGTCTGGGTGAGCGGTCAACTGTTGAAGGGCGAGTGAGACTGAGGTTGCCGTAAAGCAACAAAAGCCCTCGCCCTCCAGCAGTTCTGCCAGCTCCAGCAGAGCGTCCTCTTCGTCGTCTACCAAGAGAAGCTGTTGGCGTTTAGATCGGCTGTTCATGGGGTTAAGCAGGTTTGGTAACAGCATCTTTAATGGTCGTAAACATGTCATTGATTGAGCCAGATATTGGGGTGACGAAGGCTGCTAAAACGATAGCGACCATCGCTGCAATAATGGCGTATTCAATACCCGAAGCACCCTCTGTACGTTGCCAAAACAACTTGGCTTGACGTGTCAGAAACACGTTGGCCGGAACATACAATTTCAGAGCGGTTGTTGAAAGCATCTGATCTCTCCTTGAACGCCGCACGTATAGCCGCTTGTCCATGTTTTGAAATAGCCCAATATTAACCGGCTGGTTTGGTCACCGCTGTTTGAATAGTTGTAAACATGGCCTTGATCTGAGTGGAAATAGGCGTCACAAAGGCAGCAAGCGCAATCGCAACCATCGCTGCAATAATGGCGTATTCAATACCCGACGCTCCTTCAGTGCGCTTTGCAAATTGCTTGACATGGTGCGCCACGAAGAGTTGGGTCGGAACATAGACTTTCAGAACGGTATTGGTAAACATCTGATTTCTCCTGGGTGCACCAAAGAGGGCACTTCGCAGCAAAGGAACGACGTAATTACTAATTGCCATCACAGCATCGGCAAGAAAAGCGTATCCATCAACTGTTAAAAAGCACTAATGCAAAAGTATTAATCCTAAAGTGTCACTGTGAAAGTTTCGGAAAAACAAGGTGTTCGGCGGCACTTTAATTTTTTTGAGTAGCCTAATGGCGTTTTGCTTTGTGTGCGCTACTTTCAAATAGCGAAATGGTCGCAACAATAATGCCTGTCATAGCGATCGATGTGTGAATGGATTTCCTGATGTGCAGTACTGAGTGGCAAAGGGAGTGTGTTAATGAATAACCGACGCAGTTTGATCCTGGCCGCGCTCTTGTTTATTGGTGCCATTGCCGCAGGTTTTTGGGGATTGGTTTTGACACGCCAGCAGCCGGTTGCGCAGGTACCGGCAACTCAGGTCGTTGAGCAGAGCGTGGCCACGGTTGAAGACCAGACGCGTCAGCCCGTGGTCGTGTTAGTGCGTGATATCGCCCCTCATGTGGCCTTGACGGCCGACGATGTGACCCTTGAGAAATTGCGCACGGCGCCCGCAGGCAGTTTTGCCTCGATTGATCAGGTGCTTGGCCGTACCCCGTGGCGCAGCCTGAGTGCTGGCACTTGGCTGAATGAACAAAGCTTTGAAGTCGGAGGGCCGCTGGCGCGGATGATTCGCCCGGATGAGCGCGCACTGGCGGTGGCCATTGATGAAGTGATCGGCGCCAGCGGGCAGTTGTCCCCCGATGATTATGTAGATGTGTTGTTGTCTCTGCGCGAGGACCCCTCCAACCCACAACAGTCGGCGCAAGTCGTAGTGCCGGCCGTTCGGGTCTTGAGCGTGGGGGATGAGTTGGGGCAGACCAGTGATGGTCAGTCAACCAAGGCATCGCTGAGTGCTGACGAGGCACTCAAACAAGTGCAGCGCCGTGCCACTGCACGCTCGGCGGTGCTGGCAGTTCCCGCGCCGCTGCTTAGTCAGCTGATGCTCGCGGCCCAGGCAGGCACCTTGCGTCTGGCTGTGCGCAGCGCTCAGGAAAATCGCTTGAGCAAATACTGGGCCGGTGAGCAGGACGTCCCAGACAAGCTTGAGAACGCCAGACGCGAGCTTTATCAGTTCAACCAATTGGCCTTAACCGGCTCGGCAAAAGCCGCACCGGTGGCGAACCCTGGCGGCGGTGCCCCTCGAGCGCGGGGCATCGAAATTATTCGCGGCAATCAAACGGCTCAACAGCCTGCTCAATAAAAAGCCTGATCTGCAAGGAAGACCCTATGAGCCATCGTTGCGTAGCGCTGTACAAACGAGTTGTCTGGACTCTGGTTCTAAGCAGCTTGCCTTTTGAAATAGCTCTGGCCGCGTCCTCAAATTGCTCAGCGCTTGGGCAATTGCCTGCGGTGCTGGAAGTAGGTCAAGGCAGCCAGCAAGCAATGGATTCACCGGTCGCCATCACGCGCATTGCTGTGGGCGATCCGAGCATCGCCGATGTGCAGGCCAACGGCAACAATGCTTTTTTACTGACCGGTGTCGCACCGGGCACCACCAGCCTGATGGTCTGGACCTCCTGCTCCAAAACACCCCGCCAGAGCATGGTGTTCGTCAAGGGCAAGGCCACCCAGAGCTTTACCAGCGCCTCAGTGTCCCCCTCAGACGACCCGGCCTTGCTCAGCCAGGTGCAAACCGATATTCGCTTTGTCGAAGTCAGCCGGACCAAGTTGCAGGAAGCCAGCACGTCGATTTTTGGGCAAGGCAGCAACTATCTGTTTGGCTCACCTAACTCATTCATTACCAGCGCTGAAAACATCATCACAGGCGGCCCGCTCGCCAACAGCAAAAACTTCAATATCGGCTTCGGCGGTGGCCGGGTTCGGGCCATGATCAATGCACTGGAGGGCAGTGGTTTTGCTTACACTCTGGCGCGGCCGAGCCTGGTGTCATTGAGCGGGCAAAGTGCGACCTTTCTGGCGGGGGGCGAAGTGCCTATCCCTGTGCCGAGCAGCGGCAGCGATAACGTGTCAATCGAGTACAAGGAGTTTGGTATTCGCTTGACGTTGACTCCGACCGTGGTGGGCAACAACCGCATCCTGCTCAAGGTCGCACCGGAAGTCAGCGAGCTGGATTACACCAACGCGGTGAACATCGCCGGCACATTGGTGCCGGGGCTTAACGTGCGCCGTACCGACACCAGCATCTCGCTGGCCGATGGCGAAAGCTTTGTGATCAGCGGCTTGATCAGTACTCGAAACACCTCGCAGGTAAACAAATTCCCGGGTCTGGGTGATGTGCCGATTCTGGGGGCTTTTTTTCGTGACTCCAACATCAGCCGCGAAGAGAAAGAACTGCTGATGATCGTGACCCCGCACCTGGTTCAACCCTTGGCTGCCAATGCTCCTCTGCCAAGCATGCCTGGCGAAAAGCTGCGTAATTACGACCCCAACTGGTATCGCTTGTATTTCCTTGAGAACGGCAATTTCAATCGCCGTAGCGGGTTATCCCAATGAGCCAGAGCCTGAGCCAGACGTTTCTCGCGCTGACGCGCAATGACACTGACCTTGAATGGCTGCAAGGGGCGCTGGCCCCGTTGGGGCAGGTGGTGGGCGCAGGTGGCAGTACGCTGGATGAGCTGCTGGCGCTGATCGATGTGACTTTCGCCGGGCTGATTTTTGTCGGCCTGGACCGCGATAAAGTTGTGTCTCAGTGTGCGTTGATCGAAGGAGCACTAGAAGCCAAACCCATGCTTGCCATTGTCGCGATGGGTGATGGCATGGATAACCAGTTGGTGCTCAATGCCATGCGCGCCGGCGCGCGAGATTTTGTGGCTTATGGCTCGCGCTCCAGTGAAGTGGCCGGGCTGGTACGTCGGCTAAGCAAACGTCTGCCCCCCGTGTCGCCGAATACCGATCTGGGCGGCCTCAGCGTGTTGTTCAGCGCGCAATGCAATGCCGATGGTGCGCTGCTTGCAAGCCACTTGGCGCTGGTGGTGCAAAAGAGCGGGCAAAAAACCTTGTTTCTGGATTTGGGTATCCCCCGTGGCGACGGCCTGGCGCTGTTGGGCCTTGAAGGTTCATTCTTTTTTGGCGATGCGCTGCGTCATCTGCGGCGCCTGGACAGCACCTTGATCGATAGTGCGTTCACCAAAACCCAAAACGGCTTGCGGGTGCTGGCGCACAGCAACACCGATGAGCCTTTGGAGCAAACCAGCGCCGCTGAGTTGTACATGTTGCTCAGCGCCTTGCGTCACCACTTCCAGCACATTGTGGTGAACCTTACGGGCCAGCCGGATGGTGAGGCGCTGCGAACGTTTGTGACCCATTGCGACAAGTTGCTCTGGTACGTCGATCAGAACGTGCTTGATTGCCGCCGCAATCTGGATGTGCTCAATCTTTGGCGCAACAAAGGCATGAAGTTCGAGCATACGGGCTTGGTGATCGACCGCTACTTGCGGGGGATTGCGCCGGATGTCGATGCGTTGACCAAGAGCTTTGATTTACCGGTATTGATCTCGTTGCCGCTGAGCGCCGAGTTACGCCTCAATGCGAAAAATCAGGCTGTCACTCTCTTTGAATTGGGACCGCGTGAGGCCTTGAGCCAAGGCTTGAAAAAAATCGGTGAGCAATTGCCCAAGCGCTCTGTGGCTTCGGGCAAATCGTCCTCCATTGCTGACAAGTGGCTAAACCGCATGTGGGGGGCAAAATGACCAAGGAGCAGTTGTTCGGTTCTGGGCTTCATAAAGACGGGCGAGCGGATCACGACGGCCTGAAACTGGTGTTGCACCGTTACATCATCGACGCCATCGAGGAGAGCGGCAAAAACCTGCTGGAAGACTCGCGGCATGTCTTGTCGCAGTTTGTCACTGACCGCGTGGCCGAATACGTATCGCGTTTGCACCTGGCCATTTCACGCTACGAAATGGAGCGTCTGGCGGAGGAAATCGTTGATGAGCTGACAGGGTACGGGCCGCTGGAAGTGTTGTTGCGCGACAGCTCTGTCACCGAGATTCTGGTCAACGGGCCGCACCACGTGTTTGTTGAGCGCGACGGTCTTTTGAGCCACAGCGATTTGCGTTTTATCGATGATCATCATGTCGAGCGCGTGATGCAGCGCATTTTGGCACCGCTCGGTCGGCGCCTTGATGAGTCTTCACCGATGGTCGATGCGCGTCTGCCGGACGGCAGCCGGGTGAACGCGATCATCCCGCCCATTGCGTTGGACGGCCCCTGTCTATCGATTCGGAAGTTTCGCAAAGACATGCTCAATAGCAGCGACCTGGTGACGATGCAGACCATTGACCAGTCGATCTATGAGTTTTTTCAGGAGTCGGTTGGCAAGCGCTGCAATATTTTGATCAGCGGTGGCACCGGGACTGGCAAAACTACGTTGCTGAACATCCTTAGCCAATTGATCAGCCCGCACGAGCGCTTGGTGACCATTGAAGACGTGGCCGAATTACAACTGGGGCATCCCCATGTGGTGCGCCTTGAAACCCGCCCGCCGAATTCTGAAGGGCATGGTGAAGTCAAATCCAGCGACTTGATCCGTAACGCCCTGCGGATGCGCCCGGACCGCATCATCCTCGGCGAAATTCGAGGCGTTGAAGTGCTCGATGTACTGACGGCGATGAACACCGGTCACGATGGTTCGATGAGCACGGTGCATGCCAACACCGCACAAGACGCTCTGTTGCGCCTTGAAACACTGGTGGGTTTGACGGGAAGGACGGTGGCGGAAAAGACCCTGCGCCAAATGATCTGTGCCGCCCTCGACGTAATTATCCAGCTGACCCGCATGTCTGACGGTCGTCGCTGTGTCAGTGAAGTGCTGGAGGTGGTGGGTGTGCGTGACGATGTATACGTCACCAATACTTTGTTCCGGCTGGACAAACGCACCGGTTTTGGTTTTGTGCGTGAAGCACTGAACCCGGCGAGCGACAAGCTGCGTCGCGCCCCGATTCTGAATGCCAACGGCTGAGGCGTAGATCATGATGCCGGCCCTGATACTGTTCGCGATCAGCTTGATGATGTTCATGTTGTCGATGAGCCTGGTCTACAGCGCTCTACGTGATCCTGCCACCAGCCGGGTGCTGAGCCGCTTGACCGAGGGACGCCCGCAAATGTCGGACAAGGCGCTGGGTGTCGAGTGGCTGGACCGAGCTTTTTTGCAGGCGGGGCTGGGGCGTCCTTCGGAGCGTCTTGGGTTGTGGCTGCTGATCTGGGCCGGGGGTGTAGCGTTGGCAGCGCTGTTGGGCGGCTGGTTTTTTTTTCTCGTGTTCCTGGTCGCGCCACCGGTATTCGTGAAGCTATTTGTCAGTTGGCGTTACCAGCGTCGAGTCAAGCGCATGGTTGAGCAATTGCCGCAATTGCTCGATCACTGCGTGCGCAGTCTGAAGGCCGGCCGCACCCTGGCCGATGCGGTGCTCAATGCCATCGAGGCCTCCCATGACCCGCTCAAAAGCAGCATCGGCCGGGTGGCGCGCAACGTTCAGTTAGGCGTGAGTTTGGCCGAAGCGGTGCAGGATTTTGCCGAGCTGTACGAGCGTGACGAGTTTCGCATGTTTGCCCTGGGCTTGAAGGTCAACCATCGCTACGGCGGCAACGCCAGCGAATTGCTGGAAAACCTCATTGTGTTGATTCGTGAACGTGAGTCAGGGGCGCGCAAGCTTAGGGCGATGACCGGTGAAACGAGGGTCACGGCGTTGGTGCTGGCGCTTTTGCCGCTGTTGGTGGGTGGGTATTTCATGGTCACCAACCCGACCTTCCTGGTGAATATGTGGCATGACGCAAGTGGCCAACATTTGTTGATTGCCGCTTTTGCCATGCAGGCCATCGGCTGTTTTGCCTTGTGGCGCATGGTACGGAGTGTATGACATGGCTTTGCTGATTTGCTCAGTGTTGCTGTTGGCGGCCCTTGGGGTCTTGATCTATAGCGCGATTCAACAGCGCTTGCGCCAACAACGCGTGGTGCAACGTCTGGAGGGCGAAAAGACCGGTCCCGGGAAGATCAGCCTGTGGATGCGCGCACTGGGCAGCAGCAAGTTCGGTCAGCGTTCGGTGTCGATGGATAACGAAACTCAAGTCCTGCTGAACCGCGTGGGTTGGCGCACGGCAAGCCAGCGTTCGCTGTTTGCGGCGTTTCAGATCGGTACGCCGGTGGCCATGGCCGGGTTGGCGTTTCTGGGGCATGAACTGTTTTACCCAGGTTCCGGCAATTTAATGATCGTGCTGCTGTTCGCCCTGGCGTTGGGGTATCTCCTGCCCAAGCGGATGCTTGCCCACGTCGCCAAAAAGCGCCAGGAAGCGGCGGCGGTGGAGGTGTCGACGTTTATCCCGCTGCTGCGCATTTTATTTGAGTCGGGCATGGCGGTTGAGCAAGCGCTGCGGGTGTTGAGCATAGAGGCGCGGCAACTGTTGCCAGTGCTGACCGGCGAGTTGCAGTTGGTGCTGGCCCGTGTGGATTCCGGCCTGGAGTTGAGCCAGGAGTTGGACAAGGCGGCCAGTTTGCTGGCGGTGGATGAGTTTGACGATACCTGCGTGATCCTCAAGCAATTGATTCAGCAGGGTGGTGGCGCGATGAAATCGTTGCAGTCATTGAAAAGCCTGCTGGATGACCGACGTCTCACCCGCATGGAGGAATACATCTCAAAAATGTCCGCCAAAATGTCGGTGGTGATGATGATGTTTCTGTTTCCGGCGTTGTTGATTGTGTTGGGCGGACCGAGCTTTATTGCTATCGCACGGGCCTTTGGCTCTTGATCAGGAGTATGAGCATGAAAGCACTCATGACCGTGTGTGCGCTGTTGATGTTGGGTGGATGCGCCAGCGGGGGGCAAAGCAACCCGCCTTGGGCCGCTTTGAGCGGGGGCAGTTGCGGCAAGTTGAGTGACGATCAGGAGTTGTCGATGAACCTGGCCGACGACATGGCCAAGGAGGGCAAGCTGCATGCCAGCCTGGCCAATCTGCAAAACTTGCCGGAACACTACGCCCAGGTGCAATTGCGCAAGGCGCGAATCTATCGCCAATTAGGCCGTCCTGAAGCTGGCCCGTTGTACCGCGGGCTGCTAGGTACCTGCTTGAGCGCTGAGGGTGATCATGGGCTTGGCCAGTTGGCGGCCGCACGAGGCGATAACACGCTGGCCGTGTCCTACCTTGAACGTGCTGCGCGAGCGGCGCCCACGAACGAGAAAATCCGCAATGACCTGGGCGTGGTGTACCTCAACCAACTGCGCACAGACGAAGCTCGCTTTGAGTTTTTGACGGCGTTGGAGCTTAAGCAGTCGGATCAATTGGCGGCGTTGAATCTGGTCACCTTGCTCATCTATCAGGACCAATGGAGCCAGGCGGCGGAGCTGGCTAGTCGTGCAGAGTTAACCCCTGAGCAAATCAGTGATGCACAAGCCAGGGCCCAGGCCCTGAAAGCCCAGGCTGCCAAACCGGCCAGTAGTCAGGTGGCTGCAATTAAATAAAGCATTGGAGGTTTGCCATGAAATTCTCAGTTCGTTTGGCAGTGCTATTGGGTGTGATGCCACTGGGTGTCCTGGCGATTGAGCCTGGGCCAGCTTCTCAGTACCAGCAGGAAACCGAGCGCTGGCTACACCTCCAAGTCAGCGGTCAGGCTCAGTCCAAGGAGCGTCAGGTGGCGACCCCGGCGGAGCGTGAACGCAGCCTGCAACGTTGGCTGGACAGCTACACCCACCCCATTCCTGAATACTACAAACAGGACGAAGGCGGTAAGGCCAAGCAGGAATAGGACTCGCTAGCTGCTGTCTAGGAACGAGGCTGCGTTGTGGGCCGCTGCGCACCCCATCGCAGCCTCATGCTTCGGCAGCGACCACCAGGGTATCAGTGCGCCGTTTGCCGATGTTGTTGGGCGGATCCACTTGGAGAGAGGGCGAGTGCCAACTGGGTGCGGTTGTTCATGTGGGTCAGGCGCAACACCTGGGACACGTAGAGCTTGACTGTGTTTTCAGTAATGCCCAAGTCGCAGGCGATCTGGTAGTTGGTCTGACCCTTGCCCACCAGTTTGGCCACGTCCATCTGACGCGGTGACAACTGTTTGAAAATCGGCGGTAAATCGCGCAAGGCTTCGTCGTCCGCTGCGGACGTGCTTTTGAATGATGGCGGATGGCGGACCGATTCCATGTCTTGATAGAGACCGTCGATAGACTCAGCCAAATACTGCAGCTTCTGGTTCAAATGCCCCAGATGCTCGTTCTTTTGCCGTTCGCGCAGAACGGCATCTTGGCGTTGAATGCCCTCGAGCAATTCGTCAAGGTCGATAGGTTTGGGGTAGTAATCGGCAATGCCAATGCGCAAGGCTTTGATGACGTCCTGCTTGTCGGAGTGCCCGGTCAACAGGATGCTTTCAAACAGACGGTGTTTACCGGCAATTTTCTGCAGATGCTGTGTCAATTCGATGCCGTTCATGTCGGGCATGCGCAGGTCACACAGCACCAGACTTATCTCGGGATCAGCAATGAACGCCTCCACGGCTTCACGACTTGATTCGCAACGTACGCAACGGTAACCGTTGCTCTCCAGGAACTCACTGAGTTCTTCGACAATTAACGGCTGATCGTCGACCACTAATACTTTTATTTTTGAGGTGAGCTTGTTCACGCGCTACTCCATGCCTGGCAAGCCAATTTAAGACGTCTTGTCCCATCCGTGTGAATGGAGAGGGGTTCAGAAAACATAGACGTAGTTCCCTAGGCTGTACATGTAATAAATCCTTCGTTTTGATTAGGTTAGACACAAAACGGACAAGCTGAAGCCGCATAAAAGGAATGGGGCAAAGGGCAGTTTTTTTGACGTTTGTCTGATGTTTTCGCCGGGGGGCTGGGTAAAGCGTTGATTCAATGGAGAGAGAATTTTTGGCGCTAGCCAGAACCACAGGCCAGCGCAAAGACCTGCACCAATAAATGTGCCCAGCAGTATCGGACGATCGGTTGCCAGCGCGAGTGCAATTAGTAGTTTTACATCGCCAGCGCCCAGTTTGTTCAGGGCGTAACCAGGCAAGGTAAGGACCAATGCAATCAACAGGGCCCAGCCGCCCTCGGCAGCGCTGGCGCCGAGCCAGGTGGTTCCTGTCCAGAGTAGATACACCAACGCCAGGGCCGCGGCGCCAAAAGTCAGGGTGTTGGCGATGTGGCGTTGGTAAAGGTCTTGGGCGGCGCAGGCGGCAAGCCAAATGAATAAAACCGCTAAATGGATCACGTATTCCCATCCCTTTTCTACGAATGATTCTATGCTGATATCACTGTGAATTGTCAGGGTAGACGCAGTCATGAAAGTTGACCTTCCCCACTCACAAAAAGGCGCAACGGCGATTGAGTTCGCCCTGGTTTTTGTGATCTTTTTCTCAGTTTTGTATGGCGTGCTCAGCTACAGCTTTCCGTTGCTGCTGATGCAGTCTTTTAACCAATCGACGGCAGAGGCGGTGCGCCGCAGCATGGCGGTGGACCCGACGTTGGCGCCGGTAGATTACAAGGCCAAGGTCGAATCAGTGGCCAAAGGCGTGCTGGACCAGCAACTGGACTGGATGCCAAGCAGGATGACCACCAACATCAGTAAAACGGCGGTATATAGCGCGGGCGTATTAACGGTGAGCGTCAGCCTCCCGGCCGCCACGCTCAGCAACTTCCTGCCGGTACTGAAACTGCCTGGCGGCATCACTGTGCCGAGCCTGCCGGACAACTTGTCGGCCCAGTCGAGCCTGCAGTTTTGAACCTGGGTGGAAAGTCGTTTGGACGTTTCTTGGGCCGCGCTCAAGAAATTTCGCCTGAACACCGTGCAGCGCTGATCGGCAAGGGTATGGCCTTGCACCTGTTGCTTGATCATCAGGGGCGGGTGTTAGAGGTGCATGGCGCGCAGCGTTTTGGCCTGCAACTGGTCTGTGATACTGAGGCTCCGCGTTTGCTGCTCGACTATTTGGTGCCGGGCAGCACCCAGGCCCTTGAAGGGACTCCGGCAGATTGGTTGGGGCACAGCCTTGATCTGGACTTTCAGCGCGCCGGGGAGGCTGTGCTGCATACCCGCGGCTGGGTCCAACCAAACGCTGAAGGCTGGCTGTTGCAGTTACTGGACATCAGCGACCTGCGGCGCGAAGGTCAGCAGGGCCAAAACTGTGAACTGTGCATGCGACTGTGCCTGAGCCTGGCCAGGCAATTGCGCTTATGCAGCATGCTGCGTTTGCATGAGGTGACGCAGGAGTCGTTGCAGCGCATCGGTGAGCAATGGCAGGTGCCGTGTATCGCACTGGCGTTGCGTCAAGAAGGACAGCCTGACTGGAGCCTCTTCAGTGTTTATCAGGCGCCTGGCGCACCGCAATGGTGGGGGGCGGGACAAAGCCTGGGCAGTGCGCTGGACAGTTTCAGTGGTACGCGCAATTCGGGATTTGCGGCTGCCAAAGAGCAACCGTTTCAGTTCAGCAGCCTGTTGGGCGCAACCAATGGCTTGTGCATGCCTTATCACGATCAGCGCGGGCTTTGCGCTTGGCTGCTGTTGGGGTTTTCTACGCGTCCTGCGTTGATGAGAGAGAGTGATTGGTCGCACGTGTGCGCCGCCTTGGCCGGGCCTTTGCTGGAGCGTTTACGTGAGCAGCAGCAGGCTGAGCACCGCGATCGTGTGCATGCACTGGAAGGTTTGTTGAGCACGGGTTGGTGGGAGTGGTCGACGGCCACCGAGCAGGTGCAGTTGGCCCCGCAATTGGCCGAAAGCTTGTCGGCCCCCCACACGCCCTTAACCTGCAAAGCCTGGTTAGCGCTGTTTCATCCCGCCGATCGCGATGAGCTCAGTATCCGTTTTGATGAACTGATTGAGCACGGCAAAGACCTGATGGTGGTTGCACGTCTGGAGCTGCCGCAGAGTGCAGGGCCGGCCCCGTGGTATCGGGTTCAGGGGCAAGTGGTGGGCGAGGGCAGTCAGCGCCGTATCATCGGTTTTATGTTGGATGTCAGTGAGATCAAGAGCCAGCAATTGCAAGCAACAGCCGCCCATGCGCGATTGGACAACTTGATCGCCAGTTCACCGGCGGTGATTTATGTGCAGCGTTATGAGAAAGGGGCGTTGGTGCCCAGTTTTTTTAGCGCAAGCCTGCAGCCGTTACTCGGTTGGACCCTGGTCGATAGTCTTGATGGCGGTTTGATCGAGTGGATTCACCCTGACGATCGAGAGCAATACTTTGAACGCACCCGGCAACTGCTGCGCTTTGGCAGTGCACGGCGTCGTTATCGCTTGCGCGATAGCAAAGGTAACTATCACTGGTTGCTGGACGAAGCCAAATTATTGCGCGATGACCTTGGGCTGCCGATCGAGGCCGTGGGGCTGTGGCTGGATGTGACCGAAGCCACCGAGACCAGTGAGCGCGTCAGACGCAGTGAAGAGCGTTATCGAGTGTTGGTCGAAGACTCGCCGGCGATGATTTGCCGTTATCTGCCGGACTTGACCCTGACCTTTGGCAACCAGCCGCTGGCGGCTTACCTGGAGTGCACCCCGCAGGCATTGCCGGGGGTGAATCTGGGCAGTTGGTTGTCGACCGAGCAGCGTGCGGAATTTATGCAGCGCATTGCGCAGTTGACCCCGCAAAACCCGGTAAGTACTGCAGAAATCAGCTTGCAACTGCCGGGGCATGAATACGCTTGGTGGGTATGGTCGGATCGGGGGGTGTTTGATGCTCAGGGTCAGTTGCTAGAAGTGCAGGCCGTGGGCCGCGACAACACCGACGTACGCCGTTCGCAACAGCAAATGACCCAAAGCGCCAAAATGGCCACCTTGGGTGAAATGGCCACGGGCCTTGCCCACGAGATCAACCAGCCATTGAACGTCATGCGCATGGCCATCGCCAACGTGCTCAAGCGTGTGAGCAACGGCGATGTGGAGCACGACTACCTGCAAGACAAACTCACCCGCATCGATGCACAAATTCAGCGGGCGGCTAGGGTGGTCGACCACATGCGCGTGTTCGGCCGTCGTTCAGAAGTCGAGCAACAAGCCTTCAACCCGGCGCAAGCGCTGGAAGGCGCCTTGGCCTTGTTGTGCGAAGGCTTGCGCGGCAAAGGCATTGAGTTGCGCACGGAGTGTTTAAGCGATGCGTTGCAGGTGCGCGGTCACGTCGACCAATTGGAGCAAGTGCTGATCAACCTGTTGATCAACGCCCGTGATGCATTGATGAACAAGCGCGAAACCGACCCAGAGTTCACCCCCTGGATCGCCTTGACCGCATGCGAGTGTGACAACGGCGTGCGTGTGACGGTGGAAGACAATGCGGGCGGCATTGACCCGCGCTTGCTGGAACGGATCTTCGAGCCCTTCTTCACCACCAAACCGGTCGGCCTGGGCACAGGGCTGGGGCTGTCCGTGAGCTACGGGATTATCGACAACATGGGCGGCCGGTTGAGCGTCAGCAACACCGGGCAAGGGGCCCGGTTTTGTGTGGAATTGCCGGTGGTTGAAGGTTAGAGCACGAGTTGGGGCCGACCGCCTTGGTTGCAGGAGAGATTGGCTCCTATTTCAGCGTTACCTAAAGAAACGCCGAGTGCTTTCAATAAAGTATTGATGAGTGGATCTAGTAAAGGCGATAGCAATTTGCTGAACGCCGTTGCAAGTGCAGAAGTGAGTTGATTGACCAAAGATGAAATTGAGTTAAGAAGGTCTCCTGTTACAGTTTTGCCTGGAGGTGGTGTGTAAGAAGTCGTTATGTTGCCCAGAAGAGAGTTTCCAAGGCTGTCTACAATATTTTGAGTTGTGTACTGCTGGTAGTAGGGTGTTTGGTTGATGTTCGGCAGTGTGGTCGGAGACTGAATAGTTGAGGTGTAATATATGTTTTTAGGTGGTTGGCTCACGCTGCTTTGCACCTTCACATTGAAGCTGCCAGCCTTTCCTTCATCTGTAGTGCACAAAAGCCCCAAAACGTAGCAGGTTTTAACATCCATGTTTATAAGTTTTACCGGATCGATGATTAGATTGTTGTTTGAGTCAACCGGCGGGAATGCACCGGTTTGTGGTGCGCTCCCGATACTGAGCTTAGCCAGTGAAGCTGAGGCGAGAACTGTCAAGCTTTTAGGGCCGTCAGAGGCGCAACTGTAATCTGTTACATAGCCGCTGGCACTTCCTGCTTCGACATAAATGTCAAGGGCGGAAGCAATGCTTAAAGGCGCGGACTGGCATGAGAGTGTGCATTTTATAACTTCTATTAGGTTAAGATTTAGGAGGTGTTTTACAACTTCTAGAACAGTTGATAGTACACTCGTCAGTGCGTCGACTAATGGGTTTAAGAGTCGGACAATTGCAAGGTCGAGATGGATTCTTGTTTGGATTTGCGCTGTTTTTACATAGATTTTATTGGGGCCGGTGGGGTTGGCTTTAGCTAAGGCTGGATTTCCTATAATCGATACTTGAGGGGGTTCGATAACTTTTAGGTAAATGGTTGCGGCGCCAATTAATGGGATGTTTGTGTTGATAGTTGCCGTTGCTGCACTCTTGCCGTTTGACAGTTGCACAATGCCTTCAAGCAAGTCGAAAACTTTAATATTTGTATTCAGTCCAGCAGCAGGGGTGCCATTTTGGATGTTGAGTAAATCGCCTAATTTTAAAACCTGGGTGTTACTGGCGATAAGTTTTATGTTTCCAAGGGCCTTGGATGCTACAGTAACGCCGCCGCCATTTTTTTCCAAGACAGTGATTGCGGCATCTAAAAATTGAGTGAGTTTTATATCGCTGTTAAGAAGTTGGTTGTAATTACCTGCGGACACGCCTGCCGTAATCGCCAATTGGTCTAGATAGCTGAGTAAGTTTATATTGGTTGTTGCCAAGCCTTGCCATGAAACTGCGCTGAGGTTCAATGATCCACCCAACATGCCACCAATTAAACTATTAAGTAGAGGAGAACTCGTACTATCGACATTCGCCAGAGAGCTACGGATAGTCAACATGGCCAGTGGTGAGCCCCCAAATGCCCCCACAGCACTCGCCGTCAACTTCGTGGTCGTCGACAACGTCCCCTTACTCACCAAATCCCACACCCCACCGGCAATGCTGGTCGGAATGGTGTTGGTGGCAATCACGCGAATAGCGTCGCTTTTGCTGGGGTCGAGCTGGAAGGTGCGCAGTTGGTTGACGGTGACCAGAGTGCCGCAGGTGGCATTCAGGGTTTGTTGCGTGCCGGCCGGCACGAAGCTGTTGCGGGCGGCGCTTTGGGTGGCGTACAGCGTGGCGGTCGACGGGGTGGCAGCACAACTGCCGCCCCGACTGACCGCCTCAAGCACCGCCATGTCAGCAACCCGTTGCAGCTTGCGTTGTTCCAGGTAGAGGCGGCCGCCGTCGACCACCAGCAACATAAAGATCAGCACCATCCCCAGCGTCAGTGCCGCGATTAAACCAATCGCCCCGTGTTGTTGGCGGGGGCCGTTGAAATACGCACGACGGAAGGGGGGAGACATTGAGCACTCCTGATACTGGAACACTGTCCAGCGCTTCGCTCCAAAGTTTTAGCGAGTGTAGTCAAGAAGTGATCGAGATGCTGGCCAATTGCACACTTTATAAGGCCCGCGTATGCAACTATTGGGAACTGTTGGATGAAAGGTTGTAAAGAGTGAAGAGTAGGGCCGACTCACTTACTAAAGTATTAATACTTCGCAGTTATATACTTTGTTAGTGAGTTGGCCCGATTTAATTAACGCCCTGGCTTGGGCGGATAATTACTCATGATGTCGTTGATGGCCTTGGAAATCGCCGCGCTACGCTCTGCCGGTGTGGCATCTTCGTCGACGATTTTTTCGGCGTTGCCGCGCCAGACCAATTTGCCGTCTTTGGCGTCAATCAAGTCAACCTGCAACGTGCCCACCTGGTAGACGATATTGCGGGTCTCGGCGTAAGCCGGTGCACCCCAATAGTTGCCTCCCCAATAGCCGCCCCACGGCCCAGCCCAAGGTCCACCCCATGGGCCACCGTCATAACTGTAGTTGGTGACCTGTTCCTGACGGTTGGCTACGACCATGTAGGTTTGCACCCACAGGTCGGGTTTGGCGCCGGGCGCCGCCTGGGTCAGGCCGCGTTGATCAAGTTGGCTGCTCAGGGCCATGACCACGCGTTGTGCGTTCAGGCCATTTTTGACCATTGGAGTGTCGGGCAAGAACTGCACTGCCGGGTCTTTCCAGGCCCAGGTTCGGTACTGGGCAAAATCTACCGCCGGGTTGTAGTCATGGGTGACCTGAATGCTGTTGCAAGCGCTCAGCAGCAGGGCCAGTCCCAGTAAAGCAATGCGTCTTAACATGTGGTAAGTCTCCGCTTAAACAAACAGTTTTAATGGGGAGGATAAGCCTGCACTGCTTTGTTCAGTGATTCGCGCAGGGCGTCACTGCGTTCGCTCAGGCTGCCTTTACTACTGGTTTCTGCACTGGAGCTCCAGACCGGCTGACCTGTTTTACCGTCATACAGGTTGAGCCGCACGACCATTACTTCAACTTCGTACGTGCGGACAACCGGTACGCTGTTGTACATGCCGTACTGGTTCCCGTAGCGACCATAACGGTCGCCATACATACCGCCATAACCATAGTCGTCCTGAACCTGACGCAGACGTTTTTCTGTATGCAAATCTGCACTGACCCACAAGTCTGCAGGTCGGTTAGGTTGTGCAGGCCGCAACCCGCGCTGGTCCAGGGCATTACTGACGGCTTCGGCGATTTGTGCGGAGTCAGCCCATGCCGATCCTGCTGGCAGGCGGCCATTTAGCCAGCCCCAGCTTTGATAGCGGCCGTAATCCCTTGGCGGCGCCGGGTAAGCGCTCAAGTCCAGGGTATTGGCCGCCTGCGGTGGGGCGGGCGGGATCGGGATGGAGCTGGCGGTGTAGGGGTTGGGGCTTTGACACGCACCCAATCCCAGACTTAAAGCGAGCAAGGCAACGCGGCGATACATCATGTTCTCCCCAAGAGGGTTCTTTAAACCGGGCGGCATACCCAATGCAGATAACGTCCCAGCCCGGCGAAGGCGGGGTGGCGACGATGGGCCAGTTCCATTTCGACCAATGCTTCAAGGTCGGCGCGGGCCTGAAACTCTACTGGCATGTAATCGTGAAACACCCGTACACCACTCTGGCTTTGCACCTGCCACAGGCCTTCAAGAGCGCTCGCCAGTTCTCGTGGGTCTAGCGGTTCTTGCGGGGTGAGGCTTTGCTTTTCACCGGCCAGGGTGTTCTTGCGCATTTTACGGAAGTGGCCTTTGAGCAAGTTGCGGTAGATCAGGGCGTCGCGGTTATAAAACGCCAGCGACAGCCAACCGCCTTTGGCGGTCAGTTGGTGCAGCACCGGCAGGATCGTGTGGGGTTCGGCCAGCCACTCCAGTACGGCATGGCAGATCACCAGGTCGTAAGGCTCGGTCAGCAGGCCTGGCAGATCTTGCCAGGGCGCCTGAATAAAGGTGCCGGTCTGGCCGGCCTCGGCAAAGCGTTGGCGAGCGCCTTCGAGCATCGGTTCGGCCGGTTCGGCGAGGGTCACGTCGTGGCCACGCTCGGCCAGCCACAGTGACATGTGGCCCAGCCCGGCACCGATATCCAACACCCGCAGCGGGCGCTGAGGCAGCGCCTCTTCGAGGTCGGCCTGGAGCACGGCTAGACGAATCGCGCCCTTGGCGCCGCCGTAGATTTTTTCAGCGAAACGGGTGGCCAGTTGATCGAAGTGACGGTCACTCATTTGCTGAAACGCCTTTCATTGTCGGCCAGTTTGCTGCGCACCACTTGATCCATGTCCAGGCCCAACTCACTGCATAACAGCAACAGGTACAGCACGATGTCCCCGACTTCCTGCCCGGCGTGGGCCAGTTTGTCGGCGGGCAATTGGCGTGATTGGTCTTCGCTGAGCCATTGGAATATTTCCACCAGCTCGGACATTTCGACGCTGGCCGCCATGGCCAGGTTTTTCGGGCTGTGGAACTGCTTCCAATCGTTGTTATCGCGGATGCGGTGCATGCGCTGAGTGAGTTCTTCGAGGTTCATTGCGGGTGGATTCTCCAGAAGGAGCAAAGCTTGCGACTGAATGCAGATTGGTGCAAGTGAAAGGCATGAGCAACAAACACAAACCCCGTGCAGGAACGAGCGTGTCTCTCGAGCTTTAAACCATCAAAAGATCGCGAGGCAAGCTCGCTCCTACAGGTTGATGTTCAGCTGATGGGGCGCCATTGGCCTAGCAAATGCAGCAGTTCTGCGTGCCCGTTGAGCTGGAAGTCGCCGCTGGAGCCCGCATCGCTGCTCAGCAAAATCACTTCGCTGGGTAACCGCACCGGCTTTTTAAACGCCACGCTGATCTCGACATTCGCCGCAGGCAAGTGCGCGTGCAATGCCGCCAACGCACGTGCCTTGAGCCACAGGCCATGGGCGATGGCGCTGGGCAGGCCAAACAGCTTGGCGCTGGCGGTGCTGAGGTGAATGGGGTTGTAGTCGCCCGAGACTTTGGCATAGCGGCGCCCGATATTCGACGGCGCATACCAGCGAGTCAGTTCGGTCAAGGCGAGGGGGCTGTAAGCCGGGGTTGCCGGCACTTCGCCGGGCAAGTCGACGCCTTTGCACAGCAGCGTGCTTTCAGCTTCCCAGAGTGGCCCAAGTAGGTCTTCGACTTGGGTTACGACTTCAAAGGTGGCGCCCTTGGGGTGTTTTTGCAGGTTGTGCACAAACACGCCGATACGCAACCGGGTCACGCCGCCCATCGGTCGTAGAATCCGGATCCGGTTTGTCAGATGAATCAGCCCTAGCAGTGGGAAAGGGAAGTCCTTGTCGGTCAGTAGCTGCATTTGCAGGCCGAACGCCAGCACATGGGGGTACGTCGGCGGCAATAATGGCCCCGGCGCGATCGCGCAGACCTCGCGAAAAGCCATTAACGGCTTAGCGTCGATGTCGATCCAGCAACGTAAACCCTGCTCTGGCAGTGTGCTACCGGTGATCTTGCGTTTGCTGGCCGCCTGAGCGTAAAGCGCGGGCAGGTGGGGCGCAGCGCTGAGGTCGAGCCAGTGCACGGTCATGAGTCAGGCCCCCAAAACACTTTGCCCGCACACGCGCAACGCTTGCCCGCTGACCGCCCCCGAGCCCGGCTGGCTGAGCCACGCCACGGCTTCGGCCACGTCTTGTGGCACACCGCCCTGGCCCAGCGAACTCATGCGCCGCCCGGCTTCTCGCAGGGCAAACGGAATATGCGCGGTCATTTGGGTTTCGATAAAGCCCGGCGCGACTGCGTTGATGCTGATACCACGCTCGCCCAGCACGGGCGCCCAAGCCTGGGCCAGGCCAATCAGCCCGGCTTTGCTGGCGGCGTAGTTGGTTTGGCCGCGGTTACCGGCGATGCCGCTGATGGACGCGAGCAGGACTACTCGCCCGTTATCGCGCAGGGTGCCGCTGTCCAGCAGCGCCTTGGTCAGCACTTGTGGTGCATTGAGGTTGACCGCCAGCACCGCATCCCAATACTCGGGCGTCATGTTGGCCAGGGTTTTGTCGCGGGTGATGCCCGCGTTGTGCACCACGATGTCGATGCCCTCCGGCAAGTGTTCGATCAATTGGGCGGGTGCGTCCGGGGCGCAAATATCCAGGGCCACGCTGCGCCCGCCCAGCCGTGCTGCCAGCGCATCGAGATCGGTTTTGGCCGAGGGCACATCGAGCAAAACAACCTCTGCACCGTCGCGGGCCAGGGTTTCGGCAATCGAAGCGCCAATGCCTCGGGCTGCGCCGGTGACCAGGGCTTTACGTCCGGCCAGCGGGCGCGTCCAGTCCGCCACTTGTGTGGCACATGGGCTCAGGCGCAATACCTGGCCGCTGACAAAGGCACTTTTGGGCGAGAGAAAAAAGCGCAGCGCGCCTTCAAGCTGGTCTTCGGCCCCTTCGCCGACATACAGCAGTTGCAAGGTGCCGCCGCTGCGCAGCTCTTTGGCCAGCGAACGGGCAAAGCCTTCAAGGGCGCGCTGGGCGCTGGCGGCAAACGGATCGCGTTGAGTTTCGGGCGCACGGCCCAGGATCACGATATGCGCGCTGGGCGCCAGGCTGCGCAACAGGGGCTGGAAGAATTCACGCAATTGCTTGAGCTGATCGGTGTGCAGCAGTTCGCTGGCATCAAACACCACAGCCTTGAGCTTGGGCCCCTGGCCTGGAATCCACGGGGTGGCCTCCCATGAGCCGGGGCCGTATCCGAACACGGTATCGGTGAGTTTAGGGGCGATAGTGCCAACCTTGGTTGCCAATGCGCCGCCGCCTAATAACAGCGCTCCATCCACCGGTCGCAAGCGGCCTGCTTGCCAGCGTTCCAGTCGTACCGGTGACGGCAGCCCCAATGCACCGACCACCCGATGGCCGATGGATGAGTTGGCAAAGTCGATATAACGGTCTGACATGGAACACTCTCCGACAGATGGGGTTCAAAGGGTTGACCACAAACACGTCATGGTCGTTCGTTATCAGCGATAAGGCCTACGCTTGTAACGATCAACGGCCTCGAAAGAATAGGGAACATCTTATGAATTTGCGTCGTGTAGCCATAATTGGCGGTAACCGAATTCCATTTGCCCGCTCCAATGGAGCGTACGCGACCGCCAGCAATCAGACGATGTTGACGGCCGCCCTGGAAGGGCTGATCGAACGCTACAACTTGCACGGCTTGCGCATGGGCGAAGTGGTGGCCGGGGCGGTGCTCAAGGACTCCAGGGATTTCAGCCTGACCCGCGAGTGCGTATTGGGCTCACGCCTGTCGCCACAAACCCCCGCCTATGACCTGCAACAAGCCTGCGGCACGGGCCTTGAAGCCGCGTTGCTGGTGGCCAATAAAATTGCCCTCGGGCAGATTGATTGCGCAATTGCCGGGGGTGTCGACAGCGCCTCGGACGTGCCGATTGGCCTCAATGACGGCCTGCGCAAATGGCTGTTGCAGCTCAATCGCACCAAGGCGCCACTGGACAAGGTCAAAGCATTACTGAAGTTGCGCCCGGGGTTTTTGAAGCCGGCCTTCCCGCGCAATGGTGAACCACGGACCGGGTTGTCGATGGGCCAGCACTGCGAGCTGATGGCGCAGACCTGGCAGATCCCCCGCGATGAACAAGACGCGCTGGCCTTGCACAGCCATCAAGCGTTGTCGGCGGCCTATCACTCGGGTTGGGAGGATGACTTGCTTATCCCGTTCCTGGGCCTTGGCCGTGACAATAATCTGCGCCCGGACCTGACCCTGGAGAAGCTGGCAGCGCTCAAGCCGGTGTTCGAGCGCAGCGCCAAAGGCACGTTGACGGCGGGCAACTCGACACCATTGACCGATGGCGCTTCGGTGGTCTTGCTGGCGAGCGAGGAGTGGGCCAAAGAGCGTGGGTTGCCGGTGTTGGCTTACCTGCGCGATGGCGAAACGGCGGCGGTTGATTTCGTACATGGCGCCGAAGGTTTACTGATGGCGCCGGTGTATGCCGTCCCACGGCTGTTAGCGCGCAATGGCCTGACCTTGCAGGACTTCGACTACTACGAAATTCACGAGGCGTTTGCCGCGCAAGTGCTGTGCACCCTTAAGGCTTGGGAAGATGCAGATTACTGTCGAGAAAAGCTCGGGCTGGACGCAGCGCTGGGCGCCATTGATCGCAGCAAGCTGAACGTCAAAGGCAGTTCGTTGGCAGCGGGGCATCCGTTCGCTGCGACGGGCGGGCGCATCGTTGCCAATCTGGCCAAATTGCTGGCCGTGGCTGGGCAGGGGCGTGGGCTGATCTCGATCTGCGCTGCCGGTGGGCAGGGCGTGACGGCGATTATTGAGCGTTAACGGGCTGATAACTTGTGGGGGGCTTGCTCGCGATTGTATTTACGCGGATCAACAAAGATCGCGTTGTCTGCATCGCGAGCAAGCCGCTCCCACATTAAGGTGATTCGTCCTGACGGTTTAGTTGGCAGCGGCCACCGCGGTGTCGTTTTGTTCGGCTCTTTCTTGCCGAGTGCGGCTGGCGTAGCTTTCAGCCATTACCGAGCAGACGATCAGCTGCAGCGGGTGGTAGATCATGATCGGCAGCAAGATCAACCCCAGGCCAGGGTTGGCGCCGAAAATCAGCGCTGCCATCGGTGCGCCGGCCGCCAGTGATTTTTTGCTGGCGCAGAACACGGCGGCGATTTCATCGGCAGTGCTGAACTTCAAGGCACGGGCAGAGCGGGTGGTCAGCCACAGGATGATCGCCAGCAGGATCGCGCTGCCGGCCAGGGCGCTGAAAATCACCGAAGTACCTTGCTGTTGCCACATGCCCGAGACCATCGAGTTGCAGAACGCGGCGTACACCAGCAGCAAGATCACCACTTTGTCGCAGATGTTGGTGTAGCGCTTGTGACGGGCAAAAAAGCGTCCGAACACCGGGCGCACCAGTTGCCCGAGTACCAACGGCAGCAACAGCATGGCGCACAGGTCCAGCAAGGTTGAGCCCAGATCGATACCGCCCGAACCGCTACCGACCACAAAGCTCACCAGCAACGGGGTCAAGAATATCCCCAGTACACTGGACAGGCTGGCGTTGAGAATCGCCGCGGGGACGTTGCCCCCGGCGCTGCCGGTCAGTGCCACCGACGAGGAAATAGTCGAAGGCAGCGCGCACAGGTAGAAGAAGCCGAGCATCAGCAGTGGCGGAATGTGTGCCCCCAGCAGCTTGTTGCCCACCACCCAGATCAGCGGAAACACAATAAAGGTGAAGCCCTGCACCATGAAATGCAGGCGGATGTTTTTCAGCCCGTGACGGATTTGCTCGCTGGACAGGTTGACCCCGTGCAGGAAGAACACCAGAAACACGCCGATGTTGATCACCACTTCCGCGTGCATGCCACCGCCGGTGCTGCCGAACGTGGGGAAGACATAGGCGAGCAAGGTCGCCAGCAACATGCCGCACAGAAACCAGTCTGTGAACAAGCGTTTGAGGTGTTTGAACACATGCATCGTGATCACCAGAGCATTGTAAGAATTGATGACTTAGCCTAACGTCGGGTCTATCTGACGTCTTGCGACATAAGGCCAACCAATGCCGCCAAACGGACAACGTGGTGCAGAACGCGCTATTCCTGCGCTCAAGACCTTGCCTCGACCGCTGTATGCGCGCGCCGAAAGTTTGAGCGCCGGTTCGTGGACGCCGCGCCATCGACATGATTGGGTACAGTTTTCTTACGCCATCAGTGGTGTGCTGGGCGTGCACACCGATGAAGGCAGTTTTTATGCGCCGCCGCAGTGGGGAATCTGGATTCCGGCCGGGCTGGATCACGAAGTCGTGACCTCGATGCGGGCCGAAATGCGCAGCCTGTATGTGCGCCGGGAGGATTGCCTGTGGGCGCCCGCGCATTGCCGGGTGCTGGAAGTGACACCGCTGGCGCGTGAACTGATCAAGCGTTTTTGCGCCTTGCCGGTGGAATACCCTCAGGGTGGCAGCCCTGAGGAGCGCCTGGTGCAGGTGTTGCTTGACCAGTTGGCGGGTTTGAATCAGGTCGGTTTTTCGCTGCCATTGCCCCGTCATGCGCGGTTGTTGGCGCTGTGTAATGAATTGATTGAAAACCCTGAAGCGGAAGTGACGCTCAGCGTCTGGGCCGAGCGTTTGGGAACATCCGAAAAAACCCTGATGCGCATGTTTGACCGTGAAACCGGCATGAGTTTTCGCAGTTGGCGCCAGCGCATGCGTTTGCTGTCCTCCTTGCGGGTGCTGGAAGAGGGCGGCAGTGTGACCCTGGCGGCGTTGTCGTGTGGTTATGAGTCGACGTCTGCTTTTATTGCGGCATTTAAAAAAATGTTCAGTTTCACACCCGGCGAATTATTCAGACATTGATAAGGTTGTTTTGGGATGCGTCCTGCATACATTCTGCTTGGCTCTAGTAGGGTGCGCGTTTGATGAACGGGATTAGTCGATGCCCGAATGTAGGCGCTCGTCTATCATCTAGAACGGCTGACGTCGGGATTTTTTGGCACATGGCGTGCCTACAAGCGACTCTTGCACGGTCTCCCTCTCCCCGTAGTGAGTGGATTGCCGTATAACGAGTGACATTCGCGTGTTTGGTAACAAAGGACCCACAATAAAAGCTGATGAAGACTCCAAAACGCTTAGAACCCCTGATCGAGGACGGTCTGATCGACGAGGTGCTGCGCCCACTCATGAGTGGCAAAGAGGCAGCTGTTTATGTGGTCCGCTGCGGCAAAGAGCTGCGATGCGCCAAGGTTTACAAGGAGGCTAACAAACGAAGTTTCCGCCAGGCCGCCGAGTATCAGGAGGGTCGCAAGGTTCGCAACAGCCGGCAGGCCCGAGCGATGGCCAAGGGCTCGAAGTACGGCCGCAAAGAAGCCGAGGACGCCTGGCAGAACGCCGAAGTGGCGGCCCTGTTCAGGCTGGCGGGTGCCGGTGTGCGGGTGCCCAAGCCGTTCGACTTCCTGGAAGGCGTGCTGTTGATGGAGTTGGTGGCCGATGAGTACGGTGATGCGGCGCCACGTCTGAACGATGTGGTGCTGGAGCCGGAACAGGCCCGCGAATACCACGCGTACCTGATCTCGCAGATCGTGCTGATGTTGTGCACGGGGCTGGTTCACGGTGACTTGTCCGAATTCAACGTGTTACTGACGCCCACCGGCCCGGTGATCATCGACTTGCCTCAGGCGGTGGATGCCGCGGGTAACAACCACGCGTTCAACATGTTGGAGCGTGATGTGGGCAACATGGCTGCTTACTTTGGACGCTTTGCCCCGGAGTTGAAGAACACCCGCTATGCCAAGGAAATGTGGGCGCTTTACGAAGCGGGTACGTTGCACCCTGGCAGCTTGTTGACCGGTGAGTTTGACGACCCAGAAGAGCTGGCTGATGTTGGCGGGGTGATCCGCGAGATCGAAGCAGCGCGTCTGGACGAAGAACGTCGTCAGGCAGTGCGCGCGGCCGATGAGGCGCCATCAAGCAAGTCCGAAGAACCGCCTCCCCCGTGGATGCAGTGATTCGATGAATAAAAAATCCGGCCTGGGCCGGATTTTTTATGCCTGCGAGTTTTTAAAACCGGTTCAGCGGGATTTTCAGGCTGCACACGCCGCTTTCATCGGCAGGCGGCAGATGACCGGCGCGAATGTTGACCTGGATCGCCGGGATCAACAGCGCCGGGACGCCAAGGGTGGCGTCGCGGGTGGTGCGCATGTCGACAAAGTCGGCCAAGGCCACGCTGTCATTGACGTGGATATTGCGTGCCCGCTGTTCGCCGACCGTGGTCGACCACGAGGCCTCACGCCCGGCGGGTGGGTAGTCGTGGCACATGAACAGTCGGGTGTCTGTTGGCAAAGCCAGCAGGCGCTTGATGGATTGATACAGCTGCTGTGCATCGCCCCCCGGGAAGTCGCACCGCGCGGTGCCGACATCCGGCATGAACAGGGTGTCACCCACGAAGATGTTGTGGTGTTCGATCTGATAGGCCATGTCGGCGGGCGTGTGGCCCGGCACATGCAGAGCACGCACGTGCAAGCGGCCGATATGGAAGACTTCGTCCGGCTCGAACAAATGGTCGAATTGCGAACCGTCCAGTCTGAACTCAGGCTCAAGGTTGTAGATATCGCGGAACACACCCTGTACCTGGGTAATTGCCGAACCAATGCCGATCTGGCCGCCGAGCTTTTGCTTGAGGTAGGCGCTGGCAGACAAATGATCGGCGTGGGCGTGCGTCTCCAGCAGCCACTGCACCTTGAGGTCGTGGGCTTCTACAAACCGGATGATGCTGTCTGCGCTGTCGGTACTGATGCGCCCGGCTGCGGCGTTGTAGTCGAGCACCGGGTCAATGATGGCACACTCGCTGGCGTTTGCTTCGTACACCACGTAGCTCACGGTTGAGGTATTGGGGTCGTAGAAACCTTGAATTTCGGCGTGCATGAAAGGCCTCGCGTGAATCAAAAGATACTTCAATATATTGAAACATATATTATCGAGACGTAGACTGTCGACCATTACGTCACGGAGTTCTCCATGTCTGCCCAACTCACCAGTGAAGAGATCGGCCTGCTGCGCGATTCTGCGTCCAAAGCCTGCACCCTTCTCAAAGCCCTCGCCAATGAAGACCGGCTGTTATTGCTGTGCCAACTGACCCAGGGCGAACGCAATGTCGGTGAGCTTGAAGACCTGACCGGCATTCGCCAGCCCACCCTGTCGCAACAACTCGGCGTGTTGCGCGATGAGGGCATGGTCAATACCCGCAGGATGGGCAAATATATTTTCTATTCTCTCGCCAGTTTCGAAGTGGTCTCGGTGATGCAAACGTTGTCTGGCCTGTATTGCGGGCAAGCCCTTAAAAAATAATACAGGCCGTTGCCAGCGACATTCTCCGCCCTCTAATTCCATTCATTTTTGTTGTGCCTGGAGTGCCCAATGGAGCAAAACATCAAGCGAATCGATGCCTCGTTCTCGGTGTCTGGCCAGCTCGCGCTGTCTGACCTCCAAGCGCTGGCTGCACAGGGTTTTCGCAGTGTGGTCTGCAACCGTCCGGACCATGAAGGCGGCCCCGAGCAACCCGAGCACAGCGCGATGCGTCAGGCCGCCGAGGCGTTGGGGCTGAGTTTTGCGTATGTACCGGTGCAGACCTCGGGTGCCACCACTGAACAGGCGCAACAACTGCGTCAGTTGCTGAGCGAGTTGCCGCAGCCGGTATTGGCGTATTGCCGCACCGGCAATCGGTCTTCCAAGTTGTATGAATTGGCGACCCAGGGCTCGCGTGAAGTGCGGCAGTTTGACGTGGTGGTCGTGGGCGGCGGCTCGGCGGGGCTGTCGGTGACTGCGAGCCTGTTGAAGCGCGATGCGTCCCTGCGCATCGCGGTAATCGAGCCCAACACCGAGCACTTTTATCAGCCGGCCTGGACACTGGTGGGCGGTGGCGCTTATGACGTGCGCGACACGGTGCGTTCGACAGGTGAGGTGATGCCTAAGGGCGCGCAATGGATCAAGGCGTCCCTGTGTGCCTTCGCCCCCCAGCGCAAAGTGGTGTTGTTGTGTGACGGCACCGAGGTGGGCTATCAGCAGTTGATCGTTTGCCCTGGCCTGCAACTGGCCTGGGAAAAAATTGAAGGCCTGGAAGAAACCTTGGGCAAGCACGGCGTGACGTCCAATTACCGTCATGACCTGGCACCGTACACGTGGGAACTGGTGCGCTCGATGCGCGGGGGCAAGGCGTTATTCACGCAGCCGGGGATGCCGATCAAGTGTGCCGGCGCGCCGCAAAAGGCCATGTACCTGTCGTGCGATCACTGGCGCAAGCAGGGTGTGCTGGATGCTATATCGGTGGAGTTCAATCTGGCGGGGGCTGCGTTGTTTGGCGTGCCGACCTTTGTTGCGCCATTGATGAAGTACGTTGAAGCCTACAAGGCTCAATTGGCCTTTCAGTCCAATCTGGTGAAGGTCGACGGGCCGAACAAGACCGCCTGGTTCGATGTAACGGGCGCCGATGGCCAAGTCACGCGGATCGAGAAACGCTTCGACATGCTGCACGTGGTGCCGCCGCAACAGGCTCCGGATGTCATCCGCCGCAGCGAACTGGCGGACAAGGCGGGCTGGTTTGAGACCGATCCGGCCACGTTGCAGCATCCGCGCTACCCCGAGATTTTCGCCGCGGGTGATGTGTGCGGCACCTCGAATGCCAAGACCGCGGCCGCAGCGCGCAAGCAAGTTGTGGTGGTGGCCGAGAATCTGATTGCTTTGCGCAAAGGCGTAGCCCTGCCCAAGCGCTATGACGGCTATGGTTCCTGTCCGCTGACCGTAGAGAAAGGCAAGGTGATCCTGGCTGAGTTCGGCTACGGCGGAAAACTGCTCCCGACATTTCCGATGGACCCTACCGTGCCGCGCAAGTCGGCCTGGCTCCTGAAAGCGACGTTGCTGCCTTGGTTCTACTGGCAAGGGATGCTCAAGGGGCGCGAGTGGTTTACTGACTGCAAGCCGGACTGAGTTCAACCATGCTGATTATCATCTTGGGAGCGCTGGTGGGCCTGCTGTTGGGGCTGACCGGCGCCGGCGGCGGTATTCTGGCCATACCCGCGTTGACGCTGGGCCTGGGCTGGACGTTGGTCGACGCCACGCCGGTGGCGTTAATGGCGGTGGGCGTTGCAGCCTCGGTGGGTGCGGTTGACGGCTTGCGCAAGGGGCTGGTGCGCTACAAGGCTGCAGCGCTGATGGCCGGTGCCGGCTGGCTGGCGTCGCCGTTGGGCCTGCATCTGGCCAAATTGCTGCCGGGCGCGGTGCTGATGGCTTTGTTTGGCGGTGTGATGGTGTTCGTCTCCACACGCATGTTTTTGAAGGCCCGCGCAGGTTGCCCGGCAGACGAAGACATGCAGCCGAAAAATTGCCAGCTCAATCCATCGACCGGACATCTGAAGTGGGACCTGCGCTGCGCGGCCACACTGGCATCGATCGGCGCCAGCTCGGGGTTGCTGACCGGATTGCTGGGCGTCGGAGGCGGTTTTTTGATCGTCCCAGCCTTTCGCAAGTTCAGTGATGTGCCGATGCACGGGATTGTCGCCACCTCGCTGATGGTGGTGGCGCTGGTGTCTCTGGGCACCCTGGGGCATCTGGTCTATCAGGGCTTCAGCTTGTCAGAGCAAGGTGTGCTGTTTATCAGCGCCACGTTGGCGGGAATGATCATCGGGCGTGTGGCAGCCCCGAAAGTCTCGGGGCAGCGGATGCAGCAGGGCTTTGCGGTGCTGTGTGCGGTGGTCAGCGTGCTGATGATCGGCAAAGTGCTGTGGATGGTGGTTTGACAGCAACTGTAACCGTTGCCGAGGCAGCCACACGGGGTCATCGGGTGACGTGTTCACAGCAACTGCCCGACTCCAGGTCCTTGAGGATCGGGCAATCCGGGCGGTGATCGCCCTGGCAGCTTTCGACCAGTACCTGCAAGGTGTCGCGCAAGCTGCTGAGTTCCAGAATCTTTTGATTCAGGGCCTCGATATGTTGGCGTGCCAGCGCTTTCACATCACCGCTGGCGCGCTGGCGGTCTTGCCACAAGGTCAGCAGCTTGCCGACTTCTTCCAGTGAAAACCCCAGGTCACGCGAGCGTTTGATAAACGCCAGCGTGTGTAAGTCGTCGTCGCTGTACAGGCGATAGCCGCTGTCGCTGCGGTGGGCGGGTTTGAGCAAGCCAATGGACTCGTAGTAACGAATCATTTTGGCGCTCAGGCCGCTGTGCTTGGCGGCCTGGCCGATATTCATGACAGTTGCCTCCTCACTCAAGGTCTTTGGGTTTCCAGAACTTCAGTAACAGTGCGTTGCTGACCACGCTGACGCTGGAGAATGCCATGGCCGCGCCCGCCAGTACCGGGTTTAAAAAGCCAAAGGCGGCCAGCGGGATGCCGATCACGTTGTAGACGAAGGCCCAGAACAGGTTCTGACGGATTTTCGCGTAGGTCTTGCGACTGATTTCCAGGGCGGCAGGCACCAGCCGTGGATCGCCGCGCATCAAGGTAATACCGGCGGCATGCATGGCCACGTCGGTGCCGCCACCCATGGCGATACCGATGTCGGCCGCAGCCAGCGCCGGGGCGTCGTTGATGCCGTCGCCAACCATCGCCACTACGCCGGTTTTTTTCAGCTCGGCCACGGTGGCGGCTTTGTCGGCAGGCAGGACTTCGGCGTGGACATCACGAATGCCCAGCGCCTCAGCGACCACGCGTGCACTGCCGCGGTTGTCGCCGGTCAGCAAGTGGCTGCTGATGTGGCGCTCATTGAGTTGCTCGATCGCCGACTGCGCGCCGGTTTTCAGGGTGTCGCCAAAGGCAAACAGTCCCAGTACACGAGGCTCAGGGCTTTGCTCGATCAGCCACGACAGGGTGCGGCCCTCGTGCTCCCAAGCGGTTGCGGACTCTGCCAGTGAACCCGGGGCGAGGCCGGTTTCATCGAGCAAGCGACGGTTGCCCAAGGCCAGGCGGCGGCCTTCGAGTGTGCCAGCGATGCCGCGCCCGGTCAGGGACTGGCTGTCTGCCACATCCGGTACGTTCAAGTGGCGTGCGGCACAGGCATCCAGCACAGCCTTGGCCAAGGGGTGTTCACTGCCGCGTTGCAGGGCGCCGGCGGCTTGCAGCAAGCCTGCTTCATCGCCGTCCAGCGCCGCAAGGTGGGCGATTTGTGGGCTGCCGGAGGTCAGCGTGCCGGTTTTATCGAAGACCACGGCATTGACTTCATGCGCACGCTCCAGTGCTTCGGCGTCTTTGATCAGGATCCCGTAGCGCGCGGCGACACCGGTCCCGGCCATGATCGCCGTCGGTGTCGCCAGCCCCAGCGCACAAGGGCACGCGATCACCAGCACGGCCACCGCGTTGATCAGTGCTGTCTCAATCGGCGCGCCATAGAGCCACCAGCCCAGCAACGTGGCGAGGGCAATCAGCAGCACGACCGGAACAAAGATCTGGCTGACTTTATCCACCAGCTTCTGGATCGGCGCCTTGCCGGCCTGGGCGTCTTCGACCAGGCGAATGATGCGCGCCAACACGGTCTCTGTACCGAGTGCGAGGGTTTTGATCACCAGGCGGCCTTCGCCGTTGATTGCGCCACCGGTGACTTTATCGCCTGGCTGTTTCGGCACGGGCAGGCTTTCGCCGCTGATCAGCGCCTCATCGGCGTGGCTTTGGCCTTCGACCACTTCACCGTCCACCGGGAAACGCTCGCCGGGTTTGACCTGCACCAGGTCATTGAGGCGCAAGTCGCTGATGGCAACGTCTTGTTCCTGGCCATCTATTACCCGCAAGGCGCGCTCCGGGCGTAAGGCTTCCAGGGCGCGAATAGCGCTGGCGGTCTGGCGTTTGGCGCGGCTTTCGAGGTATTTGCCGAGCAGCACCAGGGCGATGACCACGGCCGAGGCTTCAAAGTACAGGTGCGGTGTGGTGCCGGGTGCAGCGATAGCCCACTCGTACAGGCTCAAGCCGTAGCCCGCGCTGGTGCCGAGGGCGACGAGCAGGTCCATGTTGCCGGCGCCGGCTTTAACGGCCTTCCAGGCGGCCGAGTAAAAACGTGCCCCCAAAATGAATTGCACCGGGGTGGCAAGTACAAATTGCGCCCAGGCGGGCAGCATCCAATGAATCCCCAGGGGCATTAACAGCATCGGCAGGACTAATGGCAGCGCCAGTGCAATGGCCAGTACCAGTGCCCAACGCTCACGGTGCAAGCGTTTTTGCTGATCGTCCTGCACGGCTTTCTGGTTTTGCGCTTGGTACAGACTGGCCGAATAGCCGGCGCGGTTGACGGCATCAATCAGTTGGGCGGGGTCGACATGGCCAAGCAGTTCAACGTGGGCGCGTTCATTGGCCAGGTTGACGCTGACACTTTCGACGCCGGGGACTTTGCCGAGGGCTTTTTCCACGCGTCCGGCGCAGGATGCGCAGGTCATGCCACCCACATTCAGTTCCAGGCTGTGGGCCGGAACACTGTAACCCGCCTTTTGCACGGCATCGACCAGTGCGGGCAAGCTGTCGGCAGGGGCCTCGATACGCGCCTGTTCGGTGGCCAGATTGACGCTGACAGCACTGACGCCCGAGACTTTGGCCAACGCTTTTTCGACGCGTCCAGCGCAACTGGCGCAGGTCATACCTTCAATCGGCAGATCGAATTGGGTGGGCACGAGCAGTCCTCCTTTAGAAGTTATCTGTCCCTAGGATCGACCTTGACCCCGTGGGAAGGTCAAGGCCACTGCTGTGGGTTATTTCGCGAGTTACAGTCAGTATTCCAATTTGGCGGGTTTGAGGTACATGCCGTCTTGCCCGAGGGCGATTCGGTATTTGCGCACATCACCGGCTTTCAACGTGAGTTGCTGTGCAGGTGGCACCAGCATGCCGGGCAAGCAACCTGGCGCCTGACCGGGTAACAGTTTGAGACGAATACCTACATTGCCCGCAGGTAAGTTGAAGGACAGCGCCTGCTCTTGAAACAAGCGCCCGGCCAATTGGTCGTCGATGTACACCCCGACCTCGCAACTGGTGGGGACTTCTAGGCGCTCGCGAGAAATGATCAGGACGCCATAGTCCTGATCGGCCGCTGCCCACAGGGGCAAACCGGCGAGGCTCAAAACACTGACTAGGCTCAAAGTGGACCAGCGCATGGCTCGGTACCCTGTTTTGAAATCACAAGGCATCCAGCTTGGCCGAGCCAGAAGCAGATTGCCAGTGGGCTGACGCAAGAAGGGGCTTGACCTTGCCACGATGGCAAGGTGGATGCTGGGCTCATCTCAAACAAAGGAGGCGGTGACATGCAAACTTTTAAAGTGGATGGAATGACCTGTGGTGGCTGTGTGCGCGGCGTGACCGGCGCGATTCAGCACCTTGATCCGCAGTCGACAGTCGAAGTGGACCTGGCGTCCAAGACCGTAAAGGTCAATAGCGAGCGGCCTGCAAAAGACATTGTCGGCGCGATTGAAGGTGCTGGTTTTGAGGTGTCAGCCACGGCTTGACGAATAAAACCTCGCGATCTTTTAAACGATCAAAAGATCGCGAGGCAGCTCGCTTTACAGAGGATTGATTAGATAGCTCGCTAACTTAATGTTCATCGTCTGCAACCACAGCTAGACTGTCGTACCGCGCCACCCACAGTACGATTTGGACAACTGATGAACGTTAGAACAATCCTGATTCTGGGCGCGCTCAGCGCTTTTGGCCCTTTGGCGATCGACTTCTACTTGCCAGGGTTTCCAGCGATGGCTTTGGCCTTTGCTACCGATGAAACACATATCCAACTCACCCTCGCGGTGTATTTCCTGGGTTTGTCCATTGGCCAACTGGTGTACGGTCCCATCGCTGACCGCTTTGGCCGGCGCATACCGTTGCTGGTTGGCGTGGGCCTGTTCACCCTCGGCTCATTTGCCTGTGCCTTTGCCCCGACGCTCGATTGGTTGATTGGCGCGCGTTTTGTACAAGCGCTGGGCGGTTGCGCGGGGATAGTGCTGTCGCGTGCGATTGTCAGTGACAAGTGCGATGCGGTGGGCTCGGCCAAGGTGTTCTCGCAACTGATGCTGGTGATGGGATTGGCACCGATTCTGGCGCCGATGCTGGGTGGCCTGATGGTCAACCTCTATGGCTGGCAGTCGATTTTCATCGCCTTGACCTGCTTCAGCGTACTCGCGGCGGTGGCCGTGGCATTGGGGTTGCCGGAGAGCTTGCCTGCCAACGTGCCTCGTCAGCCGTTGTCTGGCGCGCTGCGCCAATACGGTCGTTTGCTCAAGGAACGTGAGTTTCTGGGGCATGCGTTGACCGGGGGGATCGCAATGGCCGGGATGTTTGCCTACATCGCCGGCTCGCCATTTGTCTTTATCAAACTCTACGGCGTGCCCGCCGAGCACTATGGCTGGCTGTTCGGCAGCAATGCGGCAGGTTTTATCCTGGTGGCGCAACTGAACTCCCGTTTGCTGGCCAAGCGCGGACCGGCCTTTTTGCTGGCGCGTACGGTCTGGGTTTATCTGGCAGCGGGCGTGGCTTTGCTGGGTGTCAGCGCCTTGCACACTGAGCAGTTGTGGCCATTGCTTATCCCGCTGTTTATTTGCATTGCCAGCCTGGGGTGCATCATCCCGAACGCGGCGGCGTGTGCCATGAATGGGCAGGGCGCGCGTGCGGGCAGTGCTTCAGCGATGATGGGCTTTTTACAGTTCAGTGTGGCAGCCGGAGCGGCTTCATTGGTGGGCGTTCTGCATGATGGCAGCGCGATGCCGATGGCGATGGTCATCACCTTATGCGGGGTGCTGGTGGTGACGATCGCGATGGCGACTCGCCGTGTGTACAAGGCGCGAGTCGCCGCTGAAGAAGCGGTCTGAGTCAGACCGCCAAGCGTTTGGGCAATGTGTGCGGGGCCCGCAAGCGTGTTTGCAATGTATCCACAAAGGCTTTGGCCTCGGCCTTTGTGCGAAAGTTTACGGCTTGCTGATCGATTTGAACCTGCCATTGGCAATCAGGAGATTTTGCTAACGCCTTTATCAGGATTTTCATGACTGGCCTCCTTTGGTTGGCAAAGGTGGCCAGTGTATGCCTGAAATCACGACGAGGTATGACAGGCATCAAGTCTCTGACTGACGGTTAAAATTTGACCGTTTTAATCCCCAAGTTTTTGTTCAGAACCCCTCCAGTACGATTTTGCCTTTGGACTTGCCGCTTTCCAGCAGCGCGTGTGCGCGGCGCAGGTTCGCGGCATTGATGGTGCCAAAGTGTTCGCCCACAGTGGTGCGCAAGGTACCCGCGTCAATCAGCTCAGCGACTCGGTTCAGCAGGTGATGCTGCTCGATCATGTCCGGTGTTTCGAACAGTGGGCGGGTGTACATGAACTCCCAGTGCAGGGACAGGCTCTTGCGCTTGAGTTTGGTGACATCGAAGGTTTTCGGATCGTCGATCAGCGCGAACTTGCCTTGAGGGGCGAGGGCTTCGACCAGTTGGTCCAGGTGCTGATCAGTTTGCGTCAGGCTGGCGACGTGGGTTACCGCGTCGATGCCCTGGCGTTTGAGTTCTTCGCTCAGAGGCTGCGCGTGGTTGATGACCTCATCGGCACCCAGCTCGCGCACCCAGGCCTGGGTTTCGGGGCGCGAGGCGCTGCCAATCACCTTGAGTGCCGTCAACTGGCTGGCCAGTTGGGTCAGGATCGAGCCGACGCCACCAGCAGCGCCAACAATCAGCAAGCTTTGTTGCTCGTCGGCCTTGCCTTCTTTGATACCCAGACGTTCAAACAACAGTTCCCAGGCAGTGATGGCGGTCAATGGCAGCGCCGCCGCTTCTGCGAAGCCCAGGCTCTTGGGCATGTGCCCGACAATGCGCTCATCGACCACGTGCAGTTCGCTGTTGTTGCCAGCACGAGCGATAGAGCCTGCATAAAAGATCTTATCGCCGACGTTGAACAGGCTGACTTCATTGCCGACGGCTTTGACTACCCCGGCCACATCCCAACCCAGTACTTTGGCGGCACCGCCTTCGGGCTGTACGTTCTGGCGAACCTTGGTATCTACCGGATTGACCGAAATGGCCTTGACCTCGACCAGCAGGTCTCTGGGGCCCGCCACCGGCTCTGGCAGCTCAATGTCTTGCAAGGCGTTGGGGTCTTGGATCGGCAGCGACTGGTAGTAGGCGATAGCTTTCATGGGACAAGTCCTGGCAGTGAGTACGAAAGTGGGTCGATCATTAACCATTTCATTGAAGGATAAAACCGGCTAAAACAGCAGTCTCTTTCAATATTATTTTGATAATCACCAGGGGTTGCGCCGAATGCTGCGTTTCGATGACCTGCAATTATTTGTTCGCGCTGCGGACTTGGGCAGCCTGTCGGCGGCCGCGCGGGTGATGGACCTTTCGCCCGCCGTGGCCAGTGCCGCACTCAAGCGCATCGAAGTGCAACTGGGCGCTCGATTGTTGGCGCGCTCCACACGCAGCTTGCGCCTGACGGCAGAAGGGCAAGGCTTTCTTGATTATGCCCGTACGGCCTTGAGCAGCCTGGATGAAGGACGTCGCCTTTTAGCTCGTGGGCAAGATCAGGTGAGCGGGATGCTGCAGCTCTCTGCGCCGTCCGACTTTGGACGTAACCTGCTGTTGCCGTGGCTGGACGAGTTTCAGCGTGAGCACCCGCAGTTGGCGGTGCGTTTGTTGTTGGGTGATCGGATAGCCGATCTGTTTCGCCAGCCGGTGGATATCGCCTTGCGTTATGGCGAGCCGGAAGACTCCAGCCTGGTCGCGCTGCCGGTTGCCACAGACAATCGGCGGGTGCTGTGTGCGTCCCCCGATTATTTGGCGCGACAAGGCGAGCCGCGTCAGCTTGAACATCTGCTGCAACATAATTGCCTCTTGTACATGCTCGGAACGCGGGTGCATGACCATTGGCAGTTTGATGACGGCAAGCGGGAGGTGGGGCTGACGGTGAGTGGCGACCGTTTCAGTGATGATGCTGATGTGGTGCGTTTGTGGGCGATTGCCGGGGCGGGGATTGCGTATAAGTCGTGGCTGGACGTGGCGAACGATGTGACGGCGGGCAGGCTCAAGGTGTTATTGCCGGAGTTGACGTGCGAACGCGCGCCATTGAATTTGCTGTGCAGCCATCGAGCGCAGTTGAGTAAACCGGTGAAGCTGCTGCGCGACATGCTGATTGAGCGGTGTGCGGAGTTGGCAGGGCAGCGTAGTGCCCTGTAGGAGCTTGTCTCGCGATCTTTTGATCCTTTAAAAAGATCGCGAGGCAAGCTCCTACAGGGCTGGGTTTTTACGGTTTGATCAGGCGGGCGTCCAGGCTGTTTTGCGCCAGGCGTTTGGCCTGGTCCTGCGTCATGCCCAAATGGGTGTGCAGCGCGTGGAAGTTTTCGGTCACGTAGCCACCAAAGTAGGCCGGGTCATCTGAGTTGACAGTGACCTTAACGCCGCGCTCAAGCATGTCGAGAATATTGTGTTGCGACATGTGGTCGAACACACACAGCTTGGTGTTGGACAGCGGGCAGACGGTCAGCGGGATTTGATCGTCGATGATGCGTTGCATCAGGCGCTCGTCTTCAATCGCGCGAACACCGTGGTCGATACGCTGGATTTTAAGGAGGTCGATGGCTTCCCAGATGTATTCCGGCGGGCCTTCTTCACCCGCGTGGGCCACGGTCAGGAAGCCTTCGTGACGGGCACGGTCGAATACACGCTGGAACTTGCTCGGCGGGTGGCCCATTTCTGAGCTGTCCAGGCCAACGGCGACAAATGCGTCGCGAAATGGCAGTGCCTGGTCGAGGGTTTTTTGCGCTTCTTCTTCGCTCAAGTGGCGCAGGAAGCTCAGGATCAACCCGCTGGTGATCCCCAGTTGCTGTTCGCCGTCTTTGAGTGCGGCCGCGATGCCGTTGAGTACCACTTCAAATGGCACGCCACGGTCGGTGTGGGTTTGTGGGTCGAAGAACGGTTCGGTGTGAATGACGTTCTGTGCCTTGCAACGCAACAGGTAGGCCCAGGTCAGGTCGTAGAAGTCCTGCGAGGTGCGCAGTACGTCCGCGCCTTTGTAGTAGAGGTCGAGGAACTCTTGCAGGTTGTTGAAGGCATAGGCCTTGCGCAAGGTTTCAACATCGTTCCAGGGGAGGGCGACCTTGTTGCGCTCGGCCAGCGAGAACAGCAACTCGGGCTCCAGCGAGCCTTCAAGGTGCAGGTGCAGTTCTGCTTTTGGCAGGGCGTTCAGCCAGTCATACATAGTCGTTTTACTCATCAGATCAGGTGCAGATGGCGGCATTCTACAGGCGCGCGGCAACACAGCTTGTAAAAAAGCCCTCGCCATTTGTCGCACCAGCCGCCGTTCAGACGCAGGGCTGCACCTTCGAAGAAGGTATCTGTGAACTAAGATGTAACGAAACGTTAGTGACTTTCGGCAGTCTGTGACCTCACAACCTGTATTCGACTCTCGGCAAAAGGCGCGCGATGCTGACTTTATTGAAAGATGAAAAACTCCTGCTGCTGGCGGTAATCATGGCCTGTGTGGCTTTCCCGCTGGAGCATTGGTTATTGGGCAATGGTCAGGCAATGGCTTTGGTCGGCGGTTTCGTGTTGATCGCCGCCATTGTCTGCGCCTCGATGCGGGTGGCTCATCACGCCGAGGTGTTGGCAGAAAAGGTCGGCGATCCTTATGGAACGATGATCTTGACGTTGTCCGCGGTGTTGGTGGAAGTGGTCATTCTGGCCATCATGATGAGCAACGAAGCGTCGCCGACCTTGGTGCGCGACACGATCTATTCGGCAGTAATGCTCGATATCAACGGCATCCTCGGTCTGGCCGCGCTGATGGGCGGGATCAAGCATGGCGAGCAGTCCTACAACGACGACTCTGCCCGTACCTATAGCGTGATGATTCTGACGGCCATGGGTGTGTCGATGGTGGTGCCAGAATTTATCCCCGAGTCAGACTGGAAAATTTACTCAGCCTTCACCATCGGCGCGATGCTGCTGCTTTACACCTTGTTTTTGCGGATGCAGGTGGGGCCGCACAGTTACTTTTTCAGTTACAGCTACCCGGAGAAAAAGGGCCGTAAGCGTGAACCCGAAGGGGCGTCTGGCAGTGTGAAGTGGTCGGTCACGATTCTGGGCCTGGGTGTGATTGTGATTGGCGCGCTGGCAGAAGTGATGTCCAAGGCGCTGGATCTGGGGCTTGAGGGGACGGGGGCGCCGCCGGTGGTGACGGCTATTCTGGTCGCGGCGATCTCGGCAGCCCCGGAAATTCTGACCGCACTGCGGGCAGCACTGGCTAATCGCATGCAATCGGTGGTGAATGTGGCCTTGGGCGCTTCGTTGTCCACTGTGATTTTGACGGTGCCTGTGATGGAGGCGATGGCGCTGTATACCGGCCAGCCCTTTCAGATGGCAATGACCCCGGTGCAGACGGTCATGGTGGTGATGACGCTGGTGGTGTGTGCGATTAATTTGAACGACGGAGAGACCAATGCGATTGAGGGCATGACGCATTTTGTGTTGTTTGCCACGTTCATCATGTTGTCGCTGCTGGGGCTTTAAGCAAAGGGCAGCCTGATGCGGCTGCCCTTCATATCATTACCAGGGAATGGTCTGACCCTTGTAGTCGATATAGTGATGCCCGCCTTTTCCCGCGTACGTGTAGAGCTGTTCCACGATGCCCCGGATGCTGGTGTCGACGTCAATGTCGCCAGTGCCACCGGTGAGATCGGTTTTCACAATGCCTGGATGGAGGGAGAGTACGGTTGGCCGCTCCTCTGGGAGTTGGGTCACGAAGGTGTTGGTCAGTGAGTTGAGCGCGGCCTTGCTGGCTTTGTAGAGCGCCAGTTGCGGGGCGTTGGGAATAGTGATGCTACCCAGCCGTGAGCTCATGAACGCCAGAACGCCATTGCCCTTGGTGATCTGGGTGACAAAGGCCTTTGCGACGTTGATGGGGGCCACGCTGTTGGTCAGGAATAACTGGCCAATGTCGGTGAGGCTGGCACTCCCGGAGGTCTGATCGTCGGGACCCTTGATACCGGCGTTGATAAACACCAGGTCAAAGACTTCTGCGCTCAGGCGTTGTTGCAGTGACTTGATGGCTTGCAAGTTGTCGATATCGAGTTGTTCGACTTGCACGTGATCGAGTTTCTTTAATGCATCTGCACGCTGAGGGTCACGAACGGTTGCGGTGACGTGCCAGCCATCATGGGCTAGGGCTGTGACCAATCCCAGGCCTAGTCCGCGTGAGGCTCCAACGATAAGTGCTTTTTTTGCTGCCATGAATCCGCCCTCTGAAAAGTAATGGAAGTCACCGTTGCTGTTTTTACTCCTTCCCTGTGCAAGTGCCCAGTGTCTGTATGTACGCTCACGTAATTTAGTGAGTAGGACTCATGAACCGGAGAGCTTGGGGAATGGATCCGTATGACCGGAACTGATTAAAAAACGTACAGGATTAAGTAAGCGTTATGGGCACTGAATCCGCGCTGCATTTGCACGGGTTATCCACAGGTTGTTCCACAGTATCTGTGCGCAACTTGGCTGCGCAGGCATAAGCACCATGGTGCTTTGTTCTAACGGCGATTAACGGAGCTAAAGTATTGTTTTGTCTATATTTTTCGTGAATCGCTATTGAATTGGATAAAAAGTGTACAAACTGCTGGAGGCCCCGTAGTTCAAGGGCTTCAGCGGTATGTGCTCAGGTTATCCACAGTCGGGTGCACAGTGATTGTGGGCAACTGCAGGGGAGTGGGCATGCGCGCGATTAAGCGTCGCTGTGGGAGGTGTCTGGGTGCAACAGAATTCGGCCGCGGCTGATACCGGCCAATTGTTGCTGCAAGGCTGCGATATGTTCTTCACCGAGTTCCAGCTGTAGATCAACGCCATTGGCGGTGAACGTCTCATGAATGAGCAGGCCATTGAGCTCGGCCAGACGCAGTTTCACCAGGGCCAGCTCACTGAAATGGCAGGTGCAGTGCAGTGCCACGCGGCTGATGAGCGGGAGTTTTTCTGCGCCTTGCAGGCATTTATTGGCGCCACCGCCATAGGCGCGTGCGAGTCCCCCGGTGCCAAGCTGGATGCCGCCGTACCAACGGATCACCAGGACCACGACTTGGTCGCAGTCTTGCGCTTCGATGGCGGACAGAATCGGTCGCCCGGCGGTGCCTCCCGGTTCCCCGTCATCGCTGCTGCGGTATTGGTCGCCCAGCTTCCAGGCCCAGCAGTTGTGTGTGGCGTTCAGGTCGCTGTGCTGCTCGATGAAGTCCTGAGCTTGCTGGGCGCTGGTGATGGGAGCGGCAAGGGTGATGAAGCGGCTTTTGCGGATTTCTTCGCGGAATTCGCAAAGGCCGATGAGGGTCGATGGCATGTGGTTTCCGAACATTAACAGGGGGCTTGAGGCCGCTATTCACGTTAGCGTGTCGCTTCGAGGCTCTCAAGGAAACTTTCGAGCACCAGATGTGGCCGTCTGCCTTTACGGGTGACAGACGCAAGGCTCAGGTCATAAAAACGGGTTTTGGCTTTCAGGGCCCGGAGGCGGCCTTGTTGAACCCAGAAGCTGGCGTAGTGATCGGGCAGGTAGCCGATGTAGCGCCCGGTCAGGATCAAGAACGCCATACCTTCGCGGTCCGACGCACTGGCGGTGCAGTTGAGGGCCTGATAGTGCGCCTGGATATCGGCGGGCAGGCGGAAGGTCGGGGCAATTGCGTCTTGATTATTGAGGCGCTGGTCGTCCAGTTGACGGTCGTCGACATAAAACAAGGGATGACCGACGGCGCAGTAAAGCAGTGAGCGCTCGCTGTACAGCGGTTGATATTCAAGCCCGGACAGCGCGCTGGCCTGCGGGACGACCCCCACATGAAGGCGCCCGTCGAGCACGCCTTGTTCTACTTCATTGGGAGCGATCATGCGAATGTGGATTTGAACGTCAGGCCCGCGCTCTTTGAGTTGTGCCAGTGCATGAGTGATGCGCATGTGGGGCAGGGTGACGAGGTTATCGGTAAGACCGATCGTCAACTCGCCACGCAGGTGTTGGTGCAGACCGTTGACCTCTGTGCGAAAACTTTCTAGCGCTCCCAGTAACTGCAAGGCGGACTGATAGACCTCACGACCTTCTTCTGTCAGAGAAAAACCGGCGCGACCTCGCTGGCACAGACGTAAACCTAAGCGTTGCTCGAGGTCGCTCATCTGTTGGCTGATAGCCGAACGCCCTATCCCGAGCACGGTTTCGGCGGCAGAGAAACCACCGCATTCCACGACGCTGCGAAAGATGCGAAGCAATCGAATATCAAAGTCGCTGACTTGCGCCAGTGCATCGTGACGACGGCTGCTCATAGTTTAGTCCGGACCTAACTAAAGGTTAGAAGAGTTGGATTTCATCGACTTTATAGGCGTGGCAACTTACCTGCAACAACGCTTTCAATCCCACGCCGCTTTCTGCTTTGCGAGGTTTTGCCGATGAACATGCCTGAAAATGCCGAAATCTCAGTGACTAGCCAGCTCAAGCTGGACGCTCATTGGATGCCTTACACCGCTAACCGTAACTTCCATCGCGATCCACGCTTTATCGTGGGCGCGAAGGGTAGCTATCTGACGGATGACAAAGGTCGGCAAATTTACGATTCGTTGTCAGGTCTGTGGACCTGCGGTGCAGGGCATACCCGCACAGAAATCCAGGAAGCCGTGGCCAAACAACTGGGGACGCTCGATTACTCGCCTGCATTCCAGTACGGTCACCCGCTGTCCTTCCAGTTGGCTGAGAAAATCACGTCCCTGACCCCAGGTAACTTGAATCACGTGTTCTTCACCGACTCGGGTTCTGAGTGTGCCGATACTGCGGTCAAGATGGTGCGTGCCTACTGGCGTCTGAAAGGCCAATCGACCAAAACCAAGATGATTGGCCGTGCCCGTGGTTACCACGGAGTGAACATCGCGGGTACCAGCCTGGGTGGGGTAAACGGGAACCGCAAACTGTTTGGTCAGGCGATGAGTGATGTGGATCACTTGCCGCACACGCTGTTGGCGAGCAACGCGTTTTCTCGCGGCATGCCGGAGCAGGGTGGGGTGGCGCTGGCTGATGAACTGCTCAAGCTGATCGAGTTGCATGATGCATCGAACATCGCGGCAGTGTTTGTGGAGCCGATGGCTGGGTCGGCCGGTGTGCTGGTTCCGCCTAAGGGTTATCTGAAACGTCTGCGTGAAATCTGCGATCAACACAACATCCTGTTGGTGTTCGATGAAGTGATTACTGGTTTTGGTCGTACAGGCTCGATGTTTGGTGCTGATAGCTTTGGTGTCACACCGGACTTGATGTGTATCGCCAAGCAAGTCACCAACGGTGCGATTCCAATGGGCGCCGTGATCGCGAGCACCGAGATCTATCAGACATTCATGAACCAGCCGACGCCTGAGTACGCGGTTGAATTCCCACACGGTTATACCTATTCGGCTCACCCGGTAGCCTGTGCTGCGGGCCTTGCTGCACTGAACCTGCTGCAAAAGGAAAGCCTGGTGCAGAGCGTGGCAGAGGTAGCACCGCATTTCGAGAATGCGATTCATGGCCTGAAGGGTGTCAAAAACGTCATCGATATTCGTAACTATGGTCTGGCTGGTGCGATTCAAATTGCTCCGCGTGATGGCGATGCGATTGTTCGTCCATTCGATGCCGCGATGAAGTTGTGGAAAGCAGGTTTCTACGTGCGTTTTGGTGGTGACACCCTGCAGTTCGGACCAACCTTCAACAGCAAGCCGCAAGACCTGGATCGTTTGTTCGATGCGGTCGGTGAAGCGCTGAACCAGATTGACTGATTCTTCTATATATAGAAGCAGTTTTGGGAATAGAGGCAGGCGCGCAGCGTTCGCGCCTGTGGACAACTTTTTGGAGCACCCATGAGCACCATTCAACACTTTATTAATGGCCAATTGCTGAGCGAATCTGGCCGTACCGCTGATGTGTATAACCCGTCGACCGGTAAAGTGATTCACCAAGTGCCGCTGGCCAGCCGCGAAACGATTCAAAAAGCCATTGATTCAGCCAAGGCCGCATTCCCGGCTTGGCGCAATACTCCGCCTGCCAAGCGTGCCCAAGTGATGTTCCGTTTCAAGCAGTTGCTGGAACAGAACGAGGCGCGCATTTCTCAATTGATCAGCGAAGAGCATGGCAAGACTCTGGAAGACGCTGCGGGTGAGCTGAAGCGTGGGATTGAGAACGTTGAATTTGCATGCTCTGCGCCAGAAATCCTGAAGGGCGAGTACAGCCGTAACGTAGGCCCGAATATTGATGCATGGTCGGATTTCCAACCGTTGGGCGTGGTTGCAGGCATTACGCCTTTCAACTTCCCGGCCATGGTTCCGCTGTGGATGTACCCGCTGGCTATTGTGTGCGGCAACTGTTTCATCCTCAAACCTTCAGAGCGTGATCCGAGCTCTACCTTGTTTATTGCTCAGTTGCTGCATGAGGCCGGTCTGCCGAAGGGCGTGCTGAGTGTGGTTCATGGTGATAAAGGCGCAGTGGATGCATTGATTGAGGCGCCGGAAGTCAAAGCGTTGAGCTTTGTTGGGTCGACGCCGATTGCTGAATACATCTATGCCGAAGGCACCAAGCGCGGCAAGCGTGTTCAGGCGCTGGGCGGGGCGAAGAATCATGCGGTGCTAATGCCGGATGCCGACCTGGATAACGCAGTTAACGCGTTGATGGGGGCGGCCTACGGTTCTTGCGGTGAGCGTTGCATGGCGATTTCGGTTGCAGTGTGTGTGGGCGATCAAGTGGCAGATGCGCTGGTAGCCAAGTTGGTCCCGCAAATCAAGGCGCTGAAAATCGGTGCCGGCACTTCGTGTGGCCTGGACATGGGGCCATTAGTGTCGGGGCAAGCACGCGACAAAGTCAGCGGCTATGTCGAGGATGGTGTGGCTGCCGGTGCTGAGCTTGTGGTCGATGGTCGCGGCCTGAGCGTGAAGGATCATGAAGAGGGCTTCTTCCTGGGGGGCTGCCTGTTTGATCGCGTGACGCCTGAGATGCGTATCTATAAAGAAGAGATTTTTGGTCCGGTACTGTGCATCGTGCGGGTGAATAGCCTCGAAGAGGCGATGAAGCTGATCAACGATCATGAATACGGCAACGGTACGTGCATTTTCACCCGTGACGGTGAGGCGGCTCGTCTTTTCTGCGACGAGATTGAAGTGGGGATGGTCGGGGTTAACGTTCCGCTGCCGGTGCCAGTGGCGTATCACAGCTTTGGCGGCTGGAAGCGTTCATTGTTCGGTGATCTGCATGCCTATGGTCCGGACGGCGTGCGGTTCTACACCCGCCGTAAAGCGATTACCCAGCGTTGGCCGCAGCGTGCCAGCCATGAAGCGTCGCAATTTGCATTCCCGAGTCTGTAAGGTTCGCGCTGTAGCTATATAGAAGAGAGGCCAGCCGTTAGGCTGGCCTCTGCTTTTGAGAGCTTATGACAGAATTATGAATTTAAGGCTTGACTCGAAAATTTAGTGGCCTATAATTCGCCCCACTTCCGGCGCAGTCGAAACGGAAAACTCTTTGAG